>JBNKKC010000035.1:0-26681 GCA_050291625.1 Desulfobacteraceae bacterium | reverse complement strand
GGATCGAAAACGCAATGCCCGGGGCGTTATGCTCCCAAATGCTCTATCAAGAAAGTACCCGAATGCAGTGACTGAATGGGCTTGGTTCTGGGTCTTTCCATCCCACAAAGAATCGATTGATCCCGTAACCCGTGTAGTTCGGCGGCACCATGCTTACCGGGGCAATATACAAAAGGCGATTAAAAGGGCCGGTATTGAGGCCGAGATCCCGAAGCGCATAACCGTACGTACGTTGAGGCACAGTTTTGCCACCCACTTGCTGGAAAGCGGGCAGGACATTCGTACCATTCAATTGCTTTTAGGCCATGCGAGCATTCAAACCACCATGATATATACCCACGTCGCCCAAAAGAATTGCATGGGTGTGCGCAGTCCTTTAGATATCTGACGGGGACTGCTTGGTCTGTGAATCAACAAATGTTATTTAAAAAATAGCAAATATCGAGAATGATATTGCCTTTCTCGTCTGGGGCCGTAAATCTGGGGCAGCCGTATCGTTCAAAAAACCATAAAACGCCTTTTTCATCAGGTACGATTTCAAAGCCCTCTTCCTTGAATGAGAGGGTAAGGGGGAGAGTGGACTTTGCGAAACACCACCCCCTCACCTGACCTCTCCCCCTGAGGGGGAGAGGAATATATCGTGCGTTGACCTATCCCCCTGAGGGGGAGAGGAATATATCGTGCGTTGACCTATCCCCCTGAGGGGGAGAGGAATATATCGTGCGTTGACCTATCCCCCTGGAGGGGAGAGCAATATATCGTGCGTTGACCTATCCCCCTGGGGGGAGAGGAATATATCGTGCGTTGACCTATCCCCCTGGAGGGGAGAGCAATATATCGTGCGTTGACCACCAGCACAGAGGAGAACCAGGTCCCACTTCCTTGAGTGAGAGCGTGGACAAGCCCCGCACTATCAAAGCGGGATGAAAAACCGGGGCGAGGTGTCAAACCGTCCCGCAAAACACCGGCGGTATGAACATCCACATATCAAGCATTTTTAAGGATACAGCTTTTTCCGTCAGTTTGGATTAGCATAAGCAAAATGGCCCTGAGAGCCTGCCTCGGGTCCAAGATCCCCCGCTAAAGTTCAGCGGGACAAGAAGGCGGGGCGAGGCGCTGAACCGCAGCTAATTCTTTCTCTTTCTGAGTCTTCGGCGTTTTTCGCCAATTTCGATTGAAATGAAAAAAGTGGTTTCAAGGTCCCCCCTCGGGTCCAAGATCAAGGCGGGTAGAGGCGTTTAACCGCAGGAATACTTATCGTATTTCGAGGATTAAACGCCTCTACCCAACGCAGAGATTGGGCCTGAGGGGGGACCTTGAAACCACTTTTAGCGGAGGTTGAGGGACTTTACGTACCCCACAATCCGCCACCGATCCTCGACGGAAATGGTGCTGGCCAAAGCGGGTTGGCGGCCGCCGGGAACGCCGTAGCTGATCTCTTGAAAGAGCTGCCCCACCGCCATGGACTGCACTTTTTCGCTGCGCAGATCCCCCGGCAGGGGCGCGAAGCTCTGCCCGACGGTTCCCATGCCGTCGTGGTTTTTTCCATGGCATTGGATGCAGAAGCGCTGATATCCGGTTTTGCCTGCGCTGACAACGGCTTGCTGTTCCAACGCAAATGCGGGTTGGAGCTGATCGGGATCCGCCTGACGATACAAGGCCTCGCCACCATCGAAGGGAACGATACCTGCGGCCATGATCGGTATGGGTTTTTCGTGGGGTTTTATGGCCGGCGTGTTCCACATGCGCCCGATGGACAGATTAGTGTCGTAGACCGTCAGCGCTCCCCAGACGGTCAGGGCGACCACGCAGGCAATCAGTCCGACACATAGAATGCGTATCATCTATTCCCCCTTGGCGCCGCGGACATGCTGCGGATTCGGCAGTAGTTGATAGGTGGCATAGGGTGACGAGGCGGGCACATCCCGGACGGGGCGATAGGCCCATGTAGGCTGGCCCATATCCGATACCACCGTAAATGCCAACAGCCCTTTGAACAGGATAATGCCGAGCATGACGGCGATCCAGACCCAAGTCCGCAACAGCGACTCATGTGTTTTGGCGTGGCTCATATTAAATCTTCACCTCCAACAGACCATGCATGAGGATGTAAAAAAAGCCCCAGATGAAGGCGCCCGCAATGATCAGGACCATCACCAGCGGATAGGGGGCGTTGCGATCCTGGATGCCATCGGGAAACTCCCCGGCAATGGCCGTTTTGCGCGCCTCATCATCTTTGCCGCGAAAATGGGCAAAGGACAGCCCCACCCCGAACACCACCATAAACAGCAGGGTGGGAAAGACGTAGCCCATCACGTGCTGAAAATTTAACAGTCCAAAGAATCTCATGGTTTCTCCTTCTCGCGCCCGGATGCACATCGGGCGGCCACGGGTAAAGCGCCGGATCGCTCGCTACTTGCTGAAATAGAGCGCATACAGCAAAACGGTCGCACTCATGGACAATCCGGCCAGAGCGAGCACGAACAGGCCATAAATTTCCCAGCGGTTGAATCGGGAAGCCTTGACCGGTCCGGTATCCGGTTCATCCCGCAACGGCAGAAATCGCGCCCGCTGCTGGTCCTTGAACTGGCCGCTTTTAACAGCCCAGAAAAAGACCACCAGACTGATGGTAATACCGATGCTGATGTAAGCAACAAAGTAAGGAAAATACATCTATTCCTCCAGGGGCTCGTAGGCGGCGTCGATGCCCCTCGGCTCGGTGTTGGCGTCGCTGTCGTTGATAAAGTAGACCGCTACGTAGTTGCCCACGTCCCAGATCTTTTCCGATTCCAGTTCGCGCTTGAAATAGGGCATCGCCGTCCCGGTGATGCCGTTCATGATCTGGTAGTATAAAATGCCGCCGCTGATTTCACGGTTTTTCAAAATCGTGAAATTAAGGGGCGGCGGATAGATCCACGGCTGCGCCGGCCCCATGCCGTCGCCCACCGGTCCGTGGCATCCAATGCAAAAATCCTGGTAGATCTTATGCCCGCGGGCCAGTCCGGCAGGCGTCGTGGGGTATGGATTGGGGACATCGCGCCAGCCCTGGGGGATATTCCGGTTGAGCCATTGGACATTGGCGTCCGGTCCCGCCTCGTAAGCCTTGATGGATTCGGCCTTCCACAACCGCTGTCGTTTCATGCGCTGGTCGGCATCCTTCAATCCAAGGCTCTGCACATATTGGGTCAGCATATTGATCGTCTCATCGCCCAGATACTTGAAAGCGGGCATCAGCGACAAAGGGCGCGTGTAGCGCGGATTCATGAAATGGGCGATATGCCAGTCATCGGGATGCTCGCCGCCATCCTGGGAGATGTCCGGCCCGGTGCGCTGTGAGCCCAGCAGAATCGGATGATCCGCCACATAGTCGCCGGCCTGCGCGATACGCTCGGCACCCAGACCCCAGTCTACGGAGCGGATCGACTGACTGTGGCAATAGACGCACCCGTTGGCGATGTATGTTTTCCGTCCGGCGGCCTCGATGTCCGTGCGCTGCCTGAATATATCCGACGGCTGTGTTTTATTGGTGTGCACATAAGGAAGCAGCACCACGACAAAGACGATGGTGGCCAATATCAATAAACTGCCGACAACAACGGCAAGGGGAGTCATTTTCATGCCGTCTCTCCCGTCTTCGCATACAGGGTGCGTATGATATTGTAAAAACCCAGCACGGCCGAAGAGAAAATAATCAGTCCCAGCGCCGCACGGACCACGTAGTAAATATGGATTTCAGGCAGCACACGGTAGACGGTTTCGCCGTTGATCCAGGCATTGCCCTGAATGAGTCCGGCAATGGTCAGCACCACGGTAAATCCCACCACGCCGATCAGAATCATCCAGTATTGAAAATCCGCCAGAAAACGGCTGAAAAGGGGCCGTCCCGCCAGTTTGGGCAACACATAGTAGATCCCGCCAAGGGCAATCATTCCGGCGAACCCCAAAACCCCGATATGGGCATGCGCCACCACCCAGTTGTTGAAGTGGGTCACCCGCTGCACATCGGGCAGAGACATCATGCTGCCCTGGATGCTGACGAAAAAGTACATAATGGTTCCGGTGAAGACGAACTTGGCTCCCACGTCCGCATGGATCTCGCCCAGCCTGCCTTTGGCGGTGTACCAGATGTTGATCAGAAAGGCCATGACCGGGATGACCATGGCCACGCTGTCGACGATGGCAACGACCTTGAGCCAGGTGGGCACCGGCACCTGAAGCAGGTGGTGGGTCCCGATATGGGTATAGACCACGATCAAAGACCAGAAGCCCAACAGGGAAAGCGTGTGGCTGTAAAGCGGACTTCGGGTGGCTCTGGGAATCACGTAGTAGGTGACCGCTGCCGACAGAGGCGTTAGGAGCAATCCGAAGACATTGTGCCCGTAAAACCACAGCAGAATGGCGTCCGGGATGCCGACCAGCGCACCGCTGTCCGGCCTCCAGATGACATTGCCCAGCGCATAGGTGCAGGCCGTCAAGATGGTTGCGGCCAGCACGTACCACACCGATACGTAAAGGATCGGCTCCCGCCGCTGCTTGACGGTCATGATGAAGTTGAAAAAGATCAGCGCAAAAGCCAGCACTACCATGATGTCCAGGGGCCAGATCAGCTCGGCATATTCCCGTCCCTGGGTTTTTCCCATGGCCAGTGTCGCCACGATGCCGGCGACGGCCACATTCCAGGCCACTACCGTGACAACGCCCAGTTTTTCGCTGAACAGCCGGGTTCGCAGCAGCCGCGGGATGAAATAGAATGCCGCACCCAGCAATCCGGGTGTCACAAATCCGATCAGCACCAGATTGATATGGGTGGGCCTGACACGGCCAAAGACGATGGCGCCCATATTCTCGGTCAAATCCGGGGCCATCAGCTCGGTGGCCCCCAACAGCCCGTAAAAGGTCGCCACCATCATCCAGAACCCGGAAGTCAGGCAGAACCCCTTGGCCGTAGCATTTGTCGCTTGCATTTCAGCTTCCAATAAAGCTCCTTAAATATCATATGTCTACCGGAAAATAATTGCTATCCCGGCCGCCGGATGCATCGGAATCGATTGCCAAGTTTCCCGTGCTGTAAATACTGTTCTGATAAAGTTCTTTTTAAAATCGATCCCAATCCTTCCCTTAACACTTAAAACTTAACACTTAACACTGTCTGTACTGTTTCAACGGGATGCAATTCGATTTCCACTTCCTTTAAAACCAAACGTTCATTGACTCACCACGTGTTAACTGTGACATGCCAGCCAGCAGTCGATATTAACCTTCTTTTGCTTATGGCACGCGATACAAAAACCCATCTTAAAACGGATGCCCTTCAACCGGTCCATCTGTCTGACCTGCCCATGGCAGCTCTCGCAGGCGATCTCTTTCTTGATATGACGCTGGTGATTAAACACCACATGCTCCGGCAGCAAAAATACTTTGACCCATGGAGTGGGCGTCCGGGTGTTGAAATAGTTGTGCTCCTTTTTGATCTCCGGATGATTGGCGATGATGTACTGATGGCAGTGCAGACATTTTTCAACCGGCGGCAGTCCTGGATGGATGGAGCGCTCCACGTAGGGATGGCAGTAATAGCAATCTATCGCTTTATGGCCGGCGTGAAGCCGATGGCTGAATGGGATCGGCTGGGCCGGACCGACATTGGTTCCCGGAGGGATATAGAAAAAGTACAGAAACCCCAGGGCCAGCACCGTGCAGACCGCCACCCATGCCAAAGGCCCCCGGTTGGCCCACAGCGCGTTCAAACTTTCGCCGAAAGCGGTGATGAACCGCATGGGACGGCCGCGCGTCGCGATCAGGATCGTGGCCACAAGAAAGACCAGAAGCGATGTGGTCGCAATCAGTATCTCCATTAACGGCCCTCCTCAGCACGAACGTGAAGCAATTCCGGAAATTGCCCGACATATAAGGTGATTGCGGCCGCAAGGAGTCCCAAAAAGCCCAAGGCCACTCCCAGATCGATCCAACCCAACGGCAGGGAATGGGAGTCCGGATACAATGCCGGCGCCAACAGCAGAAAATGCTCCAACCACATACCGACGATCACCAAAGAGCAAATGACCGTCATCGCCGCCGGTATGGTTTTAATCTTCTTGTTGATAAGGATCAAAAACGGCCCGATGAAACAAACCCCGAACACCAGCCAGGCCAGATTACCCCAGGGGGCGGCCATGGTGCGCTCGATGATATAGGCTGTCTCTTCCGAAATATTGCCGTACCAGATCACCACGAACTGGGCATAGAAGAAGTCGGCCCAGACCAGGCAGAACCCGAAGAACAGCTTGCCGATATCATGGAACTGGGACGATGCGAGTTCGAAACGATTGGCACGGCTCATGTGCAGGAGTGCGGCGGTAATAATCAAGGCCCCGAAGCCGACATAGACCGCCTTGACAAAACTGTATGCGCCGAACAGGGTGGAATACCAGTGGGGATCGGCCCCCATGACCAAATCGTACCCCAGCAGCGACAGCACCAGGGCAAAGGCCAGCATGTACAGCATGGCAAACAGGGTCGTCCGGCGTTTGAATCGCTCGGTTTCCGGGGGCTTGACCTGCCAGTGCTGCCGCATGCGCCGGCCGATGATCCCGCTGGCGCCGCGATCGTTTATCTTGAAGTAAAGGCGGTGGTAAAGGTAGGCAAAGCCGAGACCGTAGAGTATCAACAGGCCGAGCGCATCCCGCGACAGCAGAAACGGCAGATTCAGCCACGCCTCTTTGCCGTGCAAATCATGATGGAGCCAGGGAAAGACATACTCCTTGCCGAAATAGAGCAGCAACAGCAGGACAAAAGAAACCGGGAAGAACGCACTGAAGGATTCGGCCAGATCGGCCAGCGGCCCGCTCCACCGGGCGCGCGTGGCATGCATCAACGCCGAAAACAGCACGGCCCCGTGGGCAATGGCGCTGAACAGCAAAAAATTGACCAGATACGCCTGCCATGCTTTGGCCCTGTCACCGGATACGGCATTAAAAACGAAAATCGCCAGGCCGACGATCATCAAAAGAAAGATGAGAACCGTCAACCATTTGGGTGTCAGGCGTTTTTGCCGGGCATTGTTCTTCTCCATCGTCGTATATTGCTCCTTCATGGAAACGCCTTGATTTCGGCGCCCTTGGCTTCGAACAATTGCTGCAGGCCGCTCTGCTTATCCGCCGGGCAACTGGCCAGCACGCCGAACCGGTCTCCGGTCAAGCGCGAGTCGTAGCGCTTATACACGCTGAAGCGCGGCAGCCTGGCCTGGGAAATGATTCCAAGAACATTGCCGAACACCGCGAACAGAATCGTGAATTCAAACCCGACAATAAAAAACGGCACCAGCGCGACAACGGGCTTTCCGCTGACGATTAGGTTCCAGCGGGTGGCCGTAAACGCGGCCAGTGCGAATCCGCTGAAAAAACCGATGATGCCGCCCAGCAGCGTAAACCAGCCCACTTTGCTCTTGGGCAGCGCCAGGGCATCGGCAACGACATGACTGGGGATGGGCGTATGCACACGCTCGATGTCATAGGACGACTCCCGCAGCTCCCGGATGGCGGCGGCCGTTTTCGATTCGGAGTCAAAAAGCCCCATTACGGAGACACGATCAGTGGCCATGCGACGCTCCTTCATGTAATGTCTCTTTCACTTCGGTCATCGATACGGAGGGCAAGTGCTTAACGAAAAGGACGAACAAAAAGAAAAACAGGCAAAAGCTACCGATCATGATGCCGAATTCGACCCCCGTTATGTGATACAGTCCCCAGGCGTAAGGGATAAAATCATGGGCCACGCTGCCGATGATAATGACAAACCGCTCAAACCACATGCCCACATTAACCAGCAGGGAGATCGCCAGCAACCAGGGCAGCCGCGTCCTGATCTTTTTGAACAGGAACAGCAATGGGAAGAGCGTGTTGCAGCTCACCATAATCCAGTACTCCACGGCATAGTCGCCGAAGGCGCGCCAATAGAAGGTCTCCATTTCGACGATGTTATGGCTGTACCAGGCGATAAAAACCTCGGTACCGTAAGCAAAGGCCACGATCAGTCCGGTAAAGACAATGGTTTTGGCGACCTGTTCGAGAACCCGCATGGTAATGATGCTCTCCAGCCGGAAGATCTTCCGCAGCGGGATCATCAACGTCACCACCATGGCCAGCCCGCTGTGTATGGCACCGGCCACGAAATAGGGAGCAAAGATGGTGGTGTGCCATCCGGGCACAACCCCCAGGGCGAAGTCCCAGGAAACGACGCTGTGCACCGAAATGACAAGCGGGGTGGCCAGGGCCGCAAAGAAGAGATAGCCGCGGGCGTGGTGCCGCCATTGTTCGAACTCTCCGGTCCAGCCGAGTGACAGCACGGCGAAGATTTTGCGGCGCACGCCGCTGGCGCGATCGCGGATGGTTGCCAGATCCGGCAGCATGCCGGTGTACCAGAACAACGAGCTGACGGTCAGATAGGTGCTGATGGCCACCACGTCAAACATCAACGGAGACTGGAAATTGGGCCACAGCAGGCGCTGGTTGGGTATGGGAAACATATAGTACACCATCCACACCCGGCCGAGATGAACAAACGGAAAGAGTCCGGCGGTGCAAACCGCAAATACGGTCATGGTTTCCGCAGCCCTCGCGATGGGATTGCGCCAGCCGGCACGGAACAGATGCAAAATGGCGGAAATCAGGGTGCCTGAGTGTGCGATACCTACCCAGAACACAAAATTGATCAGATAGGTGCCCCAGTGCACCGGATTGTTCTGCCCCCCGACGCCGATACCCACAAAGATCTGGTAGAGCCAGCATGCAGCGCCCATCAAAATTCCGATAAAGAGCAGGCCCACTACCATCCAATAGGTTTTGCCGGCCGGTTGCAGGGTCTCTATGATGGCATCGTCGACTTTTTGGTAGGTCAAGGCGGACATATGTGTTGTATCCCCGATAATGGCTTGGATCAAAGCTTCTGAGTGACCTTTTTCAGATAGATCACCGCCGGTTTGGTATTCAAGTAGCCCATCACCTGATAGGCCCTCGGATCATCGGTCAGTTGTCTCACCCGGCTGGCGGGATCCATCAGATTTCCGAATATCAGAGCGTCTGTCGGGCATGTCTGTACACATGCCGGAACCACCTCACCGTCGCGAATGGTTCTATTTTCGTCCTTGGCAACGCCGTGAACCGTTTTGATCCGCTGGACGCAGAAGGAGCACTTCTCCATGACACCTTTGCTGCGCACGGTGACATTGGGATTGAGCTGTTTGGGCAGTGGATCGGGCCACTGCCAGTCGAACCAGTTAAAGCGCCGCACTTTGTACGGGCAGTTCTGAGCGCAGAAGCGAGTGCCGATACAGCGGTTGTAAACTTGATTGTTCAGTCCCTCATCGGAATGATGCGGGGCATAGACCGGGCAGACCGATTCACACGGGGCATTGTCGCAGTGCTGACACATCATGGGCAGAAAGATCAACTGCGCCGGATCCTGCGAATCGTAATAGCGCTCGATGCGCATCCATGCCATTTCGCGCCCGTTGACGACCTGTTCTTCGCCGACCACGCCGATATTGTTTTCGGCATAACAGGCCGCTACACAGGCGCTGCAACCGATGCAGCGGTCCAGATCGACGATCATGCCCCATCGATAGGTGTTGTGGTCATGGGGAGGGTAGATGTCGCGATGCGGGTCATATCCTTCCGGCAACGGCAAGGTCAGGGGGAAGTCGTTCATGGCCAGTCCCGGTTTGCCTTCAGCGGGTCCGGATGCATCCTGCAGCGGAACGCTGAGGGCGACTTTACGGTCGTATTGCGTGCGGCTTCCGGAAGTCATTGCCAGGTCCGCTCTGCGGCCGACACTTTCCATGGATGTTACCTTCCCGGCAAATATCGGCGCGCCGCTGTCGGCATCCACTTCAGCATCCAGCAGAAGGATCGGATTGACGCCTTGATCTTTGGCATAGCGGCCATATTGGCTGTGCCCCTGCCCCATCGGAATCAGGGCGGCGCCGCGCTCCACTCCGGGATGACCGTATACGGGGATCTCGATTCGACCTTGAACCGTCGCCAGGCGAATCATCTCGCCATCGGCCCAACCCTTCTCCGCCAAAATATCCGGATGCATCCAAACCAGACTCTGCCAGGCCACTTGACTGATGGGATCCGGTATTTCGGACAACCACGGACGGTTGGCACCCCGTCCATCGTAATGGCGCAGCGACGGCGTCAGATAGATCATCGAGGTTTCGGATTTCTGCTCGACGGTTTTTGCGACAAGGGCGCTGAGTGCCAGGCCCGGTCGCTGGTCCCAGCGGATGTCAGGTTCGTATGCCGGCTTCGTCGGTTCAAAGCGCCCGCCCTTTTGGACCATTCTCAGCCATTGGTCATCGAGTGACCGCATCCGCTCCACACCAGCCTGATCAACCAGATAGCGCCGATAGTCCGATGCCGGCCGCTGCTGTGGAGACAGCAGCTGCAAAAAAAGATCGCCGATGCCGGGCGACCGGCCCAATTTCCCCACGGCGGGCTGCAGAACCGAGGCCATTGTCTGCCGGCTCTCGTAAAGATCCCAGGTCTCCAGCGGCAGTTGAACTGGTATGATCAAATCGGATGATGCGGCTGTCTCATCCATGAAGTTGGTCAACGAGACCACGAACCGATTGTCTTTGTTCAGCGCTTTGGCCGCACCGCTCGCGGGCGGAAGATTGAACAGCGGATTGACATTGTTCAGGATCAGCAAATCGAGCGGATGTTGCACCGCCCGCTTGAGAAAATCATAGATGGCCCTGCGCGGCTGGGCAATCTCCACGCGATGGCGTTGATCGAAATCGTAGAGGGAGAAAGACGGGTCCAGAACCGCATTGAGCATTACTGCAGCCAGGTCGGTCGCCGCAGCCTCGGGACCCGTGGATGCTGTAGCGGAGCCGAGAACCAGCGCTTTGCGCGCCTGCAGCAATTGGCCGGCCATCATTTTCAGCCGATCTTCAGGGATACCGCTCAATTGCGACACACGTGCCGGGGGATAGTGGTCGGCCAAGCGGTTCAGAGCTGTGCGAAACGGTGTCGGTAATTCACTGCCGCGCCCCCCGGCAAAGGCTTCGTGGATCAACCCCAATAGGACGACGGTTTCCTTGCCCGCCGGGCAACGGACCCAGGCATCCGCATTGGCTGCCGTCAATGTCTGGTGGGGACCCACATGGACGAACCGTCCCTTGCGACCATTGCCAAGGGCATGCATGGCTTTGAATTTGGCTGCATACTCGACCGGCGAAAGCCAAGTCTCCAGAAAATCGGCGCCGAAACTGATCAGGAAATCCGACTGGTCGATGCGATAACTTGGCAGGATCGGTTTCGAAAAGATTTGCCGGTGAGCGTATTTCAATGTTTCAAAGGCAAAGGGTTCGAACACCAGGGGACCTTTGGATCGGTTGCTGGATAATACGGCGGAAAAAAGCCTCAGCAGCGGCTGGCCCACGACTTCGGTGAGCATGCCGATACGATTGGGTCCGGCGGCAGCTGCGGCAAACATGCGCTGCTGGAGAAGTGAAAGGGCCTTTTCAAAGGGAATTTGCTCGAGCCGGCCTTTGACCTTGATCAAGGGGCTGGCAATGCGGTCCGGATTGTACAGCGCCTGAAGCGCCGCCTGACCACGAGCGCAAAGCTTGCCCCTGTTCACCGGATGCAGCGGGTTGCCCTCAAGTTTGATGACTCGACCGTCGCGGTTCTTCGCCAGCACACCGCAGCCGGCAGGGCATTCCCGGCAGGTCGAGGCATACCAGGCGGCCTTTCCGGTAACCATATCGTCGGGTGCCTGAACCAGGCTGTAGAGGTTGCTCTCTGATTCCTTAGTGCAGCCGGTTGCAAAAGCGACACTTCCCAAGCCGGTGATCTTGAGAAAAGTTCTGCGATCCATACGCCTCGCTCAATACGATACGTTTTAATCCAGTTGTTGGTGTCTGCCCGCTGTTCATCGCTGTTTTGGAACGGCATCCGGTCATTTTCAATATGAGACGCCGATGGAACAGCGATTAAAGAAGTGAAACGTAAATTAAAGCTACAATAGGTTGGCCGGGTTGTCAATCAGGGGACAACCCTACCATTGTCAAAGTTAGAAAGATAAGACAAATGGATGCCGCATATGATATCAACGATGCCGAGACCTAACCGCCCATGAAAAGGAGAACACAATGGCGACATTATTCGAACCCGCAAAAATAGGGAATGTGCCGTTGCGCAATCGACTGGTTCGCAGCGCCACCTGGGAGGGAATGTGCGACCCGGACGGTCGTCCGACCGATAAGCTGACGGAATGCTATACTGCTCTGGCCGGGGGCGGTGTCGGCCTGATTATTTCCGGCTACACGTTCGTAAGCCCCGAAGGCAGACAATTGCCCGGCAAAATGGGCCTGCATACCGATCGATTCGAGGCCGACGTCAGGAGTTTGTCTCAGGCCGTCCACGATGCCGGCGGCGTGTTGGCCGTTCAACTGGTGCATGCCGGAGGACAGGCGGATGCGAATCTCACCGGGTTGGAGGCGGTGGCGCCTTCGGCCGTCAACACGCCCCAGTACAGGCAAAAACCGGCGCAGCTGTCGACAAAACAAATCGACGACATCGTGACGGCATTTGGCTGCAGCGCCGGCAGAGCGATGCAATGGGGAGTCGATGCGGTGCAACTGCACGGCGCCCATGGATACTTGATCAACCAATTTCTCTCCCCTAAAACCAACCGGCGTTCGGACGAATATGGAGGCACCATCGAAAACCGCTGCCGCTTCATGTTGGAAGTCATGGCTGAAATCCGCCGCGCTACGGGCCCGAACTATCCTGTCATGATCAAACTGAACGCCGCCGATCATCTGGAAGGCGGATTGGAACTTGCCGATGCGGTCACCGCGGCCATCAAACTGGAGGCCGCGGGAATCGACGCCATCGAAATTTCGACCGGCACGCCGGCCTCGGGAGCGATGGGGCCTGCCCGCGAAAAAATCGACGCGCCTGAAAAAGAGGCGTACAATCTTGAACTGGCGCGGCAAATCAAAGCCAACGTGTCATGTCCGGTGATGGTTGTGGGCGGGTTCCGCTCGTATGAGGTTTGTGAAAAAGCGGTCTCTGCCGGCGGTATCGATTTCGTTGCCATGTCCCGGCCGTTGATTCGGCAGCCCGATCTGCCGAGCCGATGGGAGCAAGGCGACCGCCGTCCGGCCGACTGCATCTCATGCAACAAGTGCTTTGTTCCGGGGCTGCGGTATGGGGGGATTTACTGCATGGCGGAGAGGAAGAAACAAGTCAAATAGTCAAATCAGCAAGTTAATCATCCTCCGAACACAAGGCCTCAATACTTCGATCGACGAGCTCTAATCCTTGCCGGTGGGCGGCGATGCGCCACTTTTTCGATTCGGGGCAGAAACACTTTTTAATTTGCGCTTTCGCCCGGCCATGGGCGGCGGATTCAGATGCAGAATAGAAATGGGCCCGGTTTTCATTGCGCAGCGTCCTCAAGGTGCGAAGCAGCGAGTAGGTGCCAAACTCCGCATTGAAATAGCGATAATCCAAATCGCTGAAGTGCCGGCTCAGCCATCGGCCCATGTTTCCGGTCGATCGATAGGCCGTGCCGTTTTCATCCATGGTCTCTTCAACCGATTCAGCACCGTACCAGTCCCGGTACCATTCCACATCCTTGGTATCGGCCGGCAGAAGCAGCTTGTAGGTGCCGAAAGGGCCTAAACCGGTATGAAAATCGATATGAACAGTGCGCTGCGCACCGCCTATCCAGCGTCTGAAGCTGGCTTGAACAACGCAGGTTGACAAGGCCGCCTTTCGTCCGCCGAAAAAGAGACCTTTCGGGTAGTCGTATTGGCCCGACACGATTCCAACCTTAAGCGCCGGCACACCAGCCCGGGTCAGCAAGCCCAACACCTTCAACCATAACGGTTCCATCAGAGACGGCGGGGTTTGAGGATTGAGAAAATCATTCAAGCGCTCATAGCCTGGGGGCAGCCCTGCGAATTCCTGGTCGTTCAGAAGAAAATTGCGATTCAAATCGATGTTATCTTCGTTCACACGGCGCAGGAAACAGTAGCCGAAGGGGTTGATGGCATGCACCAGGACGATCCGGCCATTGCGGGGCAGAACCCTGCCGGAACCGAATTGCGCAAGCAGCGCCAATTGAATCGCCGATCCAAAGAACCCCTCGACACCGTGCAGCCCCGAAGTGACGACCAATGTCCAATCGGGGCATTCGCTGCCGATCAGGGCGACGTCGATACTCAAATCGTCTTCATCATATTGCTCGGGGATTAAGCTGTGACACTCCTGCAATGCATTTGCTTCTGTTGCGGCCGATCGGAATCGTCTGCGTGCGGTCTGGTAATCTGGAGAATAATAGCTTAGTGGGGTCATTGCTTATCCGGTTTCATCCCGCATCCGGCTTTTCGATGTATGTCAAAACCCCCTCGGTTTCGATCGTTGGATTGGCCGGTATCGTTCGCGGTCACAGACACGAGCCGTATGGTTGCGGCACGCCATTACGACAAACGACCATCCACTGGCAGATGGCCGTTTTCTCTAACGAATGTTCATCTATATGGGGTCACTTTTTGGCAGCTTTGTCAAGCCCTAATAGCCCAGTAAGATTCGTTTTTCCACTCAGGCGCCGTCTGAACGGCAAAGTTCGCCATAGCGGAAACACGAGACCAGATGATCATTGACAATGCCGCCGGCCTGTAAAAACGAATAGCAGATGGTTGAGCCCACAAAGGTGAAGCCCGACGACTTCAACGAGCGGCTGACCTTATCCGACAACCTGGTGTTGGCGGGAATCTGGTCAAGCGATTTCCATCGATTGTGGATCACCCGGCCCTGTGTAAACGACCAGATGAATGCATCAAACGATCCATGCGCTTCCTGCAGATCAAGAAAGGCTTGTGCATTTTTTACCGTGGACTGAATTTTTAAACGATTCCGAATGATGGCAGGATTCTGCCGTGCCTTCTCCATGGCTGCTGCTGTCATGCGCGCCACTCGCCGGGGATCGAATTGATGAAACACGCGCCCGAAGGCCTCCCGCTTATGCAGCACGGTTTTCCAGGAGAGCCCGGCCTGGAAGGCATCCAGCACCAGAAACTCAAACCACTTTTGATCATCGTGGACCGGTACGCCCCACTCCTGGTCATGATATTGCAGCATCAATGAATCGTCGCCCATCCACCCACATCGCGGTTTGCCGTCATCATACATCGAACGCCTCCAATTGATAAATCTAACTTTCCTTCAGTGCCTGGTTGATTTCATTGACGCCTTGCTTGCCGTCTGCAAAAAACATGAGCGTACGGTCGGCGGCAAACAGCGGGTTGGCAATCCCGGCAAACCCGGGGCTAAGGGAACGCTTGATGACGATCACCGTTTTGGAACGGTCCACATCCAGGATCGGCATGCCGGCGATGGGGCCATCGGCGGTTTTGCGGGCTTCGGGATTGACCACGTCATTGGCGCCGATAACGATCGTCACGTCGGTCTGATCGAACATCGGGTTCACGCTCTCCAAATCCATCAGCTTGTCATAGGAAATATCCGCCTCGGCCAGCAGAACGTTCATGTGGCCGGGCATCCGGCCGGCTACCGGATGAATGGCAAAGACCACCTCGATGTCGCGCTGCTCGAGCAGATTGGCCAAATCCCGCACGGCATGCTGCGCCTGGGACACGGCCATACCGTATCCGGGGGCCACAACCACCGTGCGCGCCGATTCCAGAATCATTGCAATTTCATCGGCCGATGTGGATTTGATCTTGCCTTCATAAAGATCATCGGCCGGTCCGCCGTCGTCGCCGGATGCGGCTACGCCGAAAATGACGCGCCGGAACGAACGGTTCATGGCCTTGCACATGATACGCGTCAGAATCATGCCCGAAGCGCCCACCAACGAACCGGATATGATCAGAACGTTGTTGTCGAGCACAAATCCGGCACCACACGCCGCCAGGCCGGAGTAAGCGTTCAAGGCGGCGATCACCACCGGCATATCGGCCCCGCCGATGGGAACGACCAGGGAAATTCCGAGTACCGAGGCCAGGGCAATCATCACCCACATCCAGACCGGCTGCGGATCAAACGACATGGTGGCAACGCAAATAACGACCCCTGCCGCCAGAAGGCCATTGACGATCTTCTGCCCCGGAAAGGCGAAGCTTTTTCGCATCAATCGCTGCAGCTTGGCAAATGCCACCGAACTGCCCAGCAAGGTCACTGCTCCGATCACTGCCGAAACTGCAGCGGCAATAACGGTCTGCAACTCATTGCCTGTTTCCGGAGACGGGAATACGAAAGCGGCCGCCGCGACCAGCAATGACGCTCCACCGCCAAAGCCGTTAAACAGGGCGACAAGCTGCGGCATGGCGGTCATCTCTATTTTCAAGGCAAGCACCGAACCCAAAGCACTGCCGATCACCACGCCGCCGACGATGTACGCCCAATTCAATCCAGTCTGGCTGATCAATGCCGTGACCACCGCTATCAGCATCCCCGCGGCCCCAAGCAGGTTGCCGCGAGAGGCGCTACGCGGATGAGTCAACCCCTTAAGCCCCAGAATAAACAGGATCGAAGCGATCAAGTAGAGTAAATTGGCCGTTGCATGACTCATCGACTACTTCCGTTTGCGAAACATGTTCAAGATGCGATGCGTAACCAGAAAGCCGCCCACCACATTGCTGGTGGCCAGAACAATGGCGACCACACCGAGTACGATGGCCAGGGTTGGATATCCCGTCTTCGTGGACGTCACGGCCCCCACCACGATAATCCCGCTGATGGCGTTGGTCCCGCTCATCAAAGGCGTATGCAGCGTCGGCGGCACCTTGGTAATCACCTCGGTCCCCACAAACAACGCCAGTACAAAGATGGTTAACAGCAGTATAAGTTCCATTTTCTATTCTTTCATCGCCTCAAGCACCCGGGCATTGACAATCTCCCCTCCCCTGCAAACCAGCGTCTCAGCCGTGATCTCTTCTTTTAAGTTGAGCATCAGCCGCCCGTCTACATCCGTTAAATGGTCGAACAAAGTTGCGATGTTTTTCGCCAGAAGCTGGCTGGCGTGATAAGCCAATGTGGCCGGCAGGTTCTCGATCCCGATGATGGTGACACCATGTTTGACTACCGTCTTGCCGGGTACGGTCAGCTCGCAATTGCCGCCCAGCTCAGCCACGGCATCCACGATGACCGAATGGGGCGCCATGGCCTTGACCATCTCTTCGGTAATGAGTACCGGAGCCCTTTTCCCCGGGATACCGGCGGTGGTGACGACCACATCGCTTCCGGCGATCACCCTGGTCATCTCCCTCTGCTGCCGGAGATGAAAGGTCTCGCTCTGGGCGGTTGCGTAACCCCGATCATCCTCCGCCGATTGGGAGGGCAAATCCAGAGTGATAAACTGCGCTCCGACGCTTTCAACCTGTTCGCGCACCACCGGCCGCACATCATAGGCCGATACAAGGGCCCCCAAACGCTTGGCTGTGGCGCACGCCTGCAGTCCGGTGACACCGGCGCCCAGCACAAACACCTTTGCCGGTGCCAGAGAACCAGCCGCCGTCATCATCAGCGGAAACATCCTGGGAAGTGCGTTGGCCGCCAGAAGGATTGCTTTGTACCCGGCCAGACTGGTCATCGAAGAGAGGGCATCCATGCTCTGGGCCCGGGATATCCTCGGGATGAGTTCCATGGCAAAAACGACGAGCTCCTGGCGGGCTAGCTGTCGAATAACTCCCACGGCCATCAAGGGATTGAAAAACCCGATGAGCAGCTGGCCTTTTTTAAAGCGATCGATGGACTCGCAAAATGTCGACAACCCGCAGCCGGGACCGCGCACCATGAATATGGCATCGGCCTCTTCGATCAACGCGTCGCGGTCCGTGGCAATACGGGCCCCCCGGTCCCGATACCGCTCGTCCGGATATCCGGCTTCCGCACCGGCGTGACGTTCAATGGCGAGGCTGTGACCAGCCTTGATCAGCGCGGGCACCAGCGCCGGCACCATGGCCACCCGGGACTCGCCCGGGCAGGTCTCTTTCAAAACCGCAATGTGCATGCTTCCCCCTTATCAACACTTCGTTGGCGGGTTTGCATCAAAAGGGGCTTCAAAGACCATGACGAGCATAACGATGTTACATAGTATAGGATTGATCCTGGAAATGTCATGCTAAAAGTTCGCCACCGCAACCTGCACCAGCCCCAGCATCGCGGCAGGATAAAAACCGGCAAAGACAATCGCGCCGACCAGCAATACCGCCAGCAAACGAGCTGGAACAGATAAGGCAAGGGGTGTCTGCTCAGCCGGAGAAGGATCCAGATAGGCTGCCTTGAGCACCAGCAGATAGTAGTAGAGGGAGACAACCACGTTGATCATGGCGATGATCACCAGCGCCAAATATCCCTGCTGTACCGCAGCGGTGAAAATCAAAAGCTTTCCGGCAAACCCGATGGTGGGCGGGATCCCGGCCAAACCGAACAAAGCCATCATCAGTGCCATGGCCAGCAGCGGCGAGCGGCGGTGCAGCCCCGCCAGTTCGGCAATCTGCAGGTTGCGTCCGTCTTTGGCGACGTTGATCATGACAAAAAAGCAGGTAAACTTCATCACCAGCACGCCGGTGGCATAGAAGACAGCCGCCGCATACCCTTGTCGGGACATGCAAAGAATCCCCAACAAAAGATAACCGGCATGCGCGACGCTGGAAAATGCCATCAAACGTTTGAAGTCACGTTGGGCAATGGCGGCAAGATTTCCCACGGTCATGGAGACGACCGCCATCATGATCAGCCCCTTGGTCAGCATTGCATGGTCGCTCTGGACAGGCGCCAGAAATCGGATGATGATCGCCACGGCAGCAACCTTGGAAACGGCCGCGATAAAGGCCGTGATCTGATTGGGGGCCCCCTCGTAGGCGTCCGGGGCCCAGAAGTGAAATGGAAAAAGGGCCAGTTTGAAAAAAAACCCTCCCAAAGTCAGCAGGATGCCGGCGGCCACGACCGGTTGGTCGAAAATGGCGGCCTCGAGCGTCGACAGGGCATCGATACGAGCGACTCCCGTGGCGCCGTAGACAAGCGCCAGTCCAAACAGCATGATGGCCGAGGCGCTGGCGCCGACCAGAAAATAGCGCAACCCCGAATGCATCGCCCGGCGGCTGTCGCGGTGCGCCAGCACCAGGACATAAAGCGAGTAGCTGGAGAGTTCCAGCGCCAGAAACACTGTCAGCAGATGCATGCAGGAGACCAGCAGCATCATGGCAAGCGTACTGACCGCAAGCAGCAGATAGGTCTCCCCATGATGCCTGGGGTGCACCGCCGACAGGTCGTCGCATACAAAGACCACCAGAAACAGCCCGATGCACAGCAGCATTTTGAAAAGCTGCGAAAACAGGTCCAGGCGATAGGCGCCGTTGAACAACATACCGCTATTGGAAAGTGCCGCCAGCGACGCCGCCAGACATAGAGCCGCCAGCGTGACGGCGATACGGTAGTTCCGTCGCGCATCGGACCGTGTGCAGGAGACGGCCAGAAAGACGGCCGCAGTCAGCAGCATCGCCAATTCCGGTAAAAACAATACAACGGCCATGGGAATCCTAACCCTAAGGATGAAGCCTTAATATAAAATCAAGGCCGGCAGTATGAATCATGTCAAACAACAGGCCCGGGAAAAATCCGAACAGGACGATTACCGCCACCAGAATCACTCGCGGCACCGCCATGGGGGCGGTCACGTCCGACAGCCCGGCATACTTTTCCAGCGGTGGGCCGTAACATATTTTCTGCACGACCCGCAGCATGAACAAGGCGCTGACCACCAGGGCCGACACGGCCAGCACGCCACGCACCGGATACACCCGGATACAGGACAGAAATACGATCAGTTCTCCCCAGAAACTTGCCAGGCAGGGCACACCAATGCCGGTCAGCGCGGCGATGATGAAAAAGCCTGCGGCTCGCGGCATGGTGCGGCTCAGTCCTCCCAGTTCGGCAATGGCCTTGGTGTGGGTCCTGTCGTAGATATGGCCCACCGATGAAAAAAACAGGGCCGTCATGATGCCGTGCGCAAACATCTGAAAGACCGCACCGTTGAGTCCGTCAAGGGTCATGGTGGAAAGCCCCAGTCCGACAATCCCCATGTGCGAGACGCTGGAGTAGCCGATCACATACTTTAAATCGGTCTGACGCAAACCCACCAGTGCGCCATAGACAATTCCGCAGGTTGCCAGCAGGGCCATCAGCTGAGCCCAATACTGCCAGCCCTGGGGGCATAGGAACATGCCGACACGCAGCACGCCGAAAGCGCCGATTTTCATCAGTACACCGGCATGGATCATGGAAACCGCAGTGGGCGCCGCCACGTGTCCCACCGGCGACCAGGTATGGAAGGGGAAAACGCCCGCCAGGATGCCGAACCCCACGTACAACATAATAAAGGCCAGCCGCTGCTGTTCGACGGTAAAGACCTGCGCATTCATCAAGGCCAGCAGGTCAAACGTTCCAAGCCCCGAAATCACCACCAAATAGATGATGGCCGGCAGGATCAGGGCCGAACCGGCCAGCAGATAGAGGGTGAGCTTCATGGCCCCGTACTCTTTGCGGGTACTGCCCCATATGGCGATGAGCAGGTACATGGGAAAGAGGGAGACATCGAACCATACGAAAATAAAAAACAGATCGAGGCTCATGAAAAGACCGAAGACCCCGGCAACCAGTAGAAAAACCAAGGCAAAGAATTCTTTGACCCGCAGATCCAGCTCCCACATGGTCAGTACGGCCGTAAAAAATACGATCCCGCTGAGCAGCAGCATGGGGGTGCTGAAACCGTCCACGGCGTTGAAATAGGCAACGCCCAGGGAGGGAATCCACTCGACCCGTTCGGCGAATTGATACCCGCCCGCGCTCTGATCGTAGGCAATGAAAAGGTAGACGGAGATCGCGAGCGTCAGCCCGCTGAACACGGTGCTTTCGATTTTGATGGCACGCGGATATTTTGCCGGCGTCAGCAAAATGACCAGCAGACCCACGCCGCAGCAAAGCAGCAGGCAGGTCAAAAAAGGGAACCCGGCGGTCGATACGTCCATCATGCCCCATCCCATCCAAAATAGAGAACCAGCAGGACAACCACGGCGAACATGACCATCAAGCGGTACTGGATCATCACGGCGTGCAGTCGTGCTGCGGTTTGTCCCATCAGCCGCGCCCACATCCCCAGGCCATCGACCGAACCATCGATAATGCGGCGCTCATTCCATACAAACAACCGGCAAATCCCTTGATAGACCACCGTATCGAGCAAATAGCGGTATAGCCGGTCCAGATACCAGCGCTGCTCGAACAATCCGGCCACAGCCGGCAGGCGTTCCACAACGCCCGTCTGCGGCCTGCCGCTGCGCCCGAATTCGAACCAGGCCGCGCCAATGGCCGCTAAGGCCAACAGGCAGGCCGCAATCGGCAGCCAGCCATGATGAGCGACGGCCGACGCCTGCCCGGCGCCCAACGCCCGCACCAGAAACGCCTTCAGCATCCCCTGGAAAAAACCGAGACAGAGGGTCGCTGCCGCCAGGATCCACAGCACCACCGTCATCGCCGGGTTCCCGCCGGTGCCATGGTGCTGCGCATGTCCGGCATCCGCTTCGAACGTCGGATCTTTGGCCGGTACGGCGATGATGAATACCAGACGGAAGGTGTAATAGGCCGTTAAAAAGGCGCCGAATGCAGCGGCCAGAAACCAGACCGGATTGGCCAACTCCAGCAGCCGGCCCAGAATCAGCTCTTTGCTGAAAAAACCCGACAGGGGCGGCAGCCCGGACAGCGCTCCGGCCGCGATAACCATGCAGATCATGGCGCTTTTTATACCGCGACCGCCCAGCCGGCCGATGACGAACATATCGTTGCTGTCGTAATGATGTATAAACACGCCGGCCGTCAGAAAGAGCAGGGCCTTGAACCCGGCATGCGTCACCAGATGAAACATGCCGGCAAACAGGCTCCCCGCCCCCAGCCCCATCAGCATGAATCCCAACTGGCTGATGGTGGAGTATGCCCATACCTGCTTGATGTCGCGCGCCACGATGGCCATGGTCGATGCCAGCAGCATGCTGATGGTGCCGACGGCCAGACAGGTCGTCATGACCGTCGGCGACAGGCTGAAGAAACCGAACAGGCGCACAAACAGATAGACGCCGGCGGCAACCATAGTCGCGGAGTGCAGCAGCGCGCTGACCGGTGTGGGTCCCTCCATGGCGTCGGGCAGCCACGTCAAGAGGGGAAACTGGGCGCTCTTGCCCACAATCCCGCCGAATATCAGCAACCCGGCCAGGGTGGTCGTGCCGGGCGAGAGCCGCAACGACACGAAGGCCTGATCGGTCAACGCCGGGATATCCAAATTGCCCAGCTGCAGCCAGATCAGAATCAGGCCTGTCAGAAAGGCCACATCGCCCAGGCGCGTCATCACAAACGCCTTTTTTCCGGCCTGGCTGGCGCTGAATTTCTCAAACCAGAAACCAATCAGCAAATAGGACGACAGCCCCACCAGTTCCCAGAAGATGTAAAGCTGCAGCAATGTGGAGGAGACCGTCAGGCTCATCATGGCCCAGGCAAACAAGGACATGCATCCGTAATAGCGCCCAAATCCCGGATCGCCGGCCATGTATCCCAACGAGTAGACCTGGACCGCGAAACTGATGATCGCCACCACCGTCAGCATCAGCAGACTGGCCGGGTCCAGCAGGACACCTGCCGGGATCTGCATCCGTCCAAACACCACCCAGGTGGTCTGGTAGATCAGCGGTCCCGACATATCCCAATGGTGCAGCAGCAGATAGAGCGCGGACGTCGTCGACCCTGCCACGGCGCCGATGGAAACCGTCGCCGACAATGCGGCATATCTGCGAATGCCCAGCATGATGACGCCAAAGGCCACCAAAGGCATCGTCAATGCACTAATGGCGACTAGCAGGCTGGTTTGATTGAACGACACTAGTTCCATGGTCACCCGTCGAATCTCTTCTCAAGCGAGTCAAGCAGTTGAACATCCGGATCGATGGAGCCGGTGCGCCGATAGACGGCCACCACTAAAGCCAGTCCCACCGACACTTCCGTGGCCGCCACAGCCAGAACAAACAGCACCACGGCCTGACCGTCCACCTGCCGCCAGTGCAGTGCGGCTCCCACAAAGGCCAGGGCCGCCGCATTCAGCATGATTTCGATCCCCAGAAGGATCATGACCAGATTGCGCCGGGCGAGCGAGCAGACCATTCCCAGGGCGAAGAGCACGGCCGACAGCAGCAGAACATGGTTCAGCGGAACGATCATGGTGCTTTCTCCTTGACGATGTCTTTCGCACGGCGAATCCTGCGCCCCAGCAGGAGGGCGCCCACCAGGGCAACCAGCAACAGCATGGAAGCGATCTCGATGGTCAGCCAGTGATGTTGAAACAGATAGGCGCCAAACACCCTGGGCGGCACCCACGCCGCGGGAAGCATCTCCCGTGTCCGGATATCCGGGCTCAGCAGTACAATGCTGCCGCCCACCAGCGCGGCGCCGATCAGCAGGGCCGGAGCGAGCTGCCGGACCGGCAGAAACATCCCCGGCTGCTTTTCAATGCGGATCATCATGATGATAAACAGAAACAGCACCATGATGGCCCCCGCGTAGATGATCACCTCCAGTGCAGCCAGAAACGGCGCGCCCATCAGATAAAACAACATGGCCGTGCCGAAAAACGACAGCACCAGATAAATCACCGCATGCACCAGATTGCGCCGTGTAACGGCCATGGCCGTCGCCAGCACCACCATCGAGGCGAGGGCGTAAAAGATAACGGCATAAGTCGTCATGGCATATTACTCTTTACATCCACCGGCCTCTTCTCCTTCTCGTGCTCCCCTTTGCCTTTCCCATCCGTCGCCACACCGGCATATCGGTAGAAATTGTACTCCGGATCCTTGCCGCAGCCCTCCACCAGAAGATCTTTTTTCTCAAACACAAGCGTCAAGATATCACGTCGGATGTTCTCAAAATCGGGTGTCAGCTGGATCGCCGATGTGGGGCAGGCCTCTTCACACAGACCGCAGTAAATACAGCGGCCGAAATTGATCCGAAACCAGCGGGCATAACGGCGGCCGTCCGGCCGTTCGGCGCTCTGCATGGAAATACAGCTTACCGGACAAACGGCCGAGCAAAGATAGCAGGCCACACATCGCTCCCGGCCGTCCGGATCGTGGGTCAGCACAATACGCGCCCGCGTACGCTGAGGAAGATCCCGCTTGAACTCCGGGTACTGCTCGGTGATCGGTTTGCGGCCCATATGCCGGAGGGTTGTGGCAAACCCCTGCGCCAGCGCCTTGAGCGCCTCCCACCCGGAATTGGCAGTGGCCTTCGGCAGATGCATCACCGGGCCGGCGTCTGTTCGATGATGTTGATCGTGACCCAATACGTCCTCCAAAAACCATTATCCCAAAAATAAAATCAAGGCCCCTGTCAGCAGGATATTGATCAGGGAAACCGGAATCAGCACCTTCCACCCCAAGGCCATCAACTGATCGTAGCGCAAGCGCGGCAAGGTGCCGCGAATCCAGATCATGATCAGCGCAACGAAAAAGATCTTAAGCATCAGCCACATCACCGGCGGCAGCACAGGCCCCCTCCATCCCCCGAGATAAAACACCGCCACCAAGGCACCCAGCACCTGAATGTGCACATACTCACCCAGAAAAAAAAGACCGAAACGCATGCCGCTATATTCGGTATGAAACCCTGCGCCCAGCTCATTTTCCGCTTCGGGCAGATCAAAGGGGATGCGTTTGCTCTCG
Organism: Desulfobacteraceae bacterium; assembly: GCA_050291625.1. Classification (GTDB taxonomy): domain Bacteria; phylum Desulfobacterota; class Desulfobacteria; order Desulfobacterales; family Desulfosarcinaceae; genus JARRKU01. Next base: position 1,882 of record JBNKKC010000035.1, on the reverse strand, counting down.
GCCATGGCACTGATCACGAAGACAATAAAGGAAAGAGGTTGCAGCACAATAAAGGGCATCCCGGCCTGGGCATCCACGATTTCGGTCAGGCTGAACGACCCGGCCAGCATCACAATCGGCACCAGAGACAGACCCAGCGCCAGTTCATAGCTGACCATCTGGGCAGCGCCGCGGATACCCCCCAACAGCGCGAATTTGGAGTTGGAGGCCCAGCCGCCCAGCGCCACGCCGTACACCCCCAATGACGAGAGGGCAAATACGAACAGCAGTCCGATATTGAGATCCGCAATGACCATGGGGACCCTGTGGCCGAACAGCGTGATCTCCGGTCCGACGGGCACGACGGCAAACATCAGCAGTGCGGTAACAGCCACGACGGCCGGCGCCAGCCGGAAGATAAACGGATCGGCCCGGGCCGGCACCAGGTCTTCCTTGGTCAGCAGCTTGACGGCATCGGCAATGGGTTGCAGAAGGCCGAAGCGGCCGGCCCGATTGGGCCCGTAGCGCACCTGCAGCCGTGCCAAAAACTTACGCTCCAGCCATACCAGATAGCTGGCTGCCAGCAGCAGAACACCCAGCATAACCACCAGCTTGATGATCAGGATGAGGATGCCCAGCCATACGTTCACACATCACCTCCTGAGTCGTCCGGTGGCGGGGCGACACGCATTCGGCCGGCATCCAAGGTCAAGCGCGTCGCGCCCAATACCTGCCAATTCAGAGCCGTATGCCTGGGAATCACCATCACACCGGGGGCCATGCGCGCGTCGACTCCCACCCGAATGGTCAGCGCGGCACGTCCCGCATCTATTATCAGACGGTTCTGTCCGTCGAGTCCAAGTCCTGCGGCCAGATCGGGATGGACCGTCGCCAGGGGCGGCCCGGCGAGCTCCATAACGGCGGGGTTGTATGCCGATAGAACCTCGGTTCCGAAGATCAAGTCCACCAGCAGCACCTCGATACCCTGGCTCGCATCGCTCCCCGGCGTGTCCGGGCGTTTCTGATCCGTCCAGGGAGCGGGTCCTCCACGTTCCGGCCGTTCAACCCGGCGGTTGGGCTTGAGTCCTTCCGCTAAACCGAGAATAGGATAAACGCTTTGCATGGCCATGGCCAGTCGATCGTCGACATCCCCTTCCGCCGGCGCCCGGGAGCTGGCCGTCAGCATCAGAAGCGCCCGCCAGGCCGCCAATGCCCGCCCGCCGGGAACATGATGATCGAAAACCCTGGGCGGATGATCCCGTCCGCCGGTGATCTCGATGGGCTGGCCGGCGGCCATCACCGCTTGAGCCGCCTGCAGCCGCCCTTCCTGGTTGACCCAATGGCCTCCCGATTCATACAGTGTCTGAGTGGGAATAAAGTGATCGGCCCGCTCGCACAAGGGTGATGCCAGATGGCCCAACAGGATGAATAGATCCAATTGATCCAGCGCAGTATTCAGCCGATCGCGATCAGGACCACTGCTCCACAGGTCATTTTCGACGACGATCAGGATTTTAAGGGACCCGTTTTCGATCCGGTCAAGCACATCCTGAATGCTGGCCGCCGACGTCGTCATCAACCCGGCCGCCAGGGCATTGGGCCCGCTCAGCGAATAGAACAGCTTGGCCTCAATGCCCGATTGCCGCAAGGCTTTCACCAAATCTGCGGCCAGGGCGATCTCTGAAGCGGTGGTTATGTCGGTCCCGCACACCACGACCACCCGCCTGCTCCGGTCCAATCGTTCGGCGAGCCGCTGCATCCGCTCGGCGATCTGCGTCCGGCCCGCCGGATCGGTCGGCGACTGTTCCGGAAATATCGGCACCTTGCGATCCGCGGCGCAGGTTCCGATCAGCCGTTCGAGACAAGGGATTAGATCGACAGGCGCCGCAGCGATATGCTCGAA
>JBNKKC010000034.1:0-24110 GCA_050291625.1 Desulfobacteraceae bacterium | reverse complement strand
GCCACGGTCAGGATTCCCATCTCCTTGCACAGACCGGCGATCACCGGCGCAGCACCGGTTCCGGTGCCGCCGCCAAAGCCGGCAGTAATGAAAACCATGTGGCTTTCACCCAACGCGGCTTTGATGATATCGCCGCTCTCGATGGCCGCGTCTCGACCGATTTGCGGATTGGCGCCTGCGCCCAACCCCTCGGTCAGCTGTTCTCCGATTTGGATTTTCACCTCCGCCTTGGATACATCCAAGGCCTGCATGTCGGTGTTGGCGGCGATGAATTTAACCCCCTGCAAATTGCTGGCGATCATGTTGTTGATGGCATTGCCACCCGCGCCGCCGACCCCAATCACCTTGATTTTGGCCGATTTTTCTGCGTCTACGTAACTGAACATGTCTCCCCCTTTACTATGTTAAAAGGTTCTCCCTTTAGCCCCAGCTTAAATAACCTCCTTGAACCATCGCTTCATGCGCTGGATCAAGCTGTTAAAAATATTCTTGTCCCGGATACGAAATTTCTTCTCCGGCTCGCGTTGAGCGCCGTACAACACCAGCCCCACACCGGTGGCATACATTGGATTGTTCACCACATCGGTCAGACCGAAAATATTGCGCGGCTTGCCCAGACGGGTGGGCAGGCCCAACACCGCTTCGGCAATGTCTGTAACGCCTTCAAGCAGCGATGTGCCGCCGGTTACGACAACACCGGATGACACCGAGTTCTCCATCTCAGCGCGGTAGATCTCGCGTTTGATCAAAGTAAATATCTCTTCCATGCGCGGCTCAAGAATCTCTCCAAGAATCTGGCGTGAAAGCTTCCGCGGCTTCCGGCCGCCCATTCCGGGCACCTCGATGGCCTCGTCGCCGTTGATGGCCGCGGCCAGGCAGCTGCCATATTTCTTTTTGATCTTCTCCGCTTCCGCCAGCGGAGCCCGCAATCCAACGGCGATGTCGTTGGTCAGATTATCGCCGCCCAGGGCCAGCACGAACGTATGCTTGATATTTTGGCCTGAAAAGACAGCCAGATCGGTCGTGCCGCCACCGAGGTCCAGCAGGGCCGTCCCCAACTGCTTCTCCTCAGCGGTCAGGACAGCCTCGCCGGATGCCAGAGATTCCAGCACAATGTCGCACACATCGAGGCCGGCCCGGTTTGCGCACTTGACGATATTGTGAGCCGACGTCACGGCTCCGGTGACGATATGGATCTTGGCTTCCAGCCGCACGCCGGCCATGCCCACCGGGTTTTGTATGCCGGCCTGGTCGTCAACGATATACTCCTGGGGAAGCACATGAATCACTTCGCGATCCATGGGGATTGCCACGGCCCGTGCAGCGTCGATAACGCGTTCGACATCTCCGGGCGTGATCTCGGGCCCCTTGATGGCTACGATACCGCGGCTGTTGAAGCCCGTAATATGACCGCCGGCAATACCGGCATAAACCGAAGAGATTTCACAGCCTGCCATCAGCTCGGCCTCTTCAACGGCTTTTTTAATCGACTCCACGGTCGATTCGATATTGACCACCACCCCTTTGCGCAAACCGACGGACGGATGGGTGCCGATACCGATGATATTCGCTTCCTTGGCGTTGATTTCACCAACAACACAACAGATCTTGGTCGTTCCGATATCGAGTCCCACAACAATGTTTTCCTGGCTCTGCACCATTGTCCTCCTTGCATACCCTTCCGGGTGGTTGTCAACTCATCTTCTGCCGCATGACGATTCTGTCCGGATTGTTTATATCCAGCATGCTGAAATGTCGCCAATCAGGGTGTTGTTTCAAACGCGGCAACAACTGCTCCAACCGGCTGTATTTTACTTTGTATCGCCCGATACCCAGTTTTATCGTCCGGTTATCGTTCCAGATGGTCAGGCTGACGCCCATTTCCGGATCCCAGTGCACCTCCCGTATCTCCTGGTAAGGAATGATGCTGTCTTTAATCCGGCTGATCCGAAGCACATCGAGCACCTGGGACATGGCCTGACTCTGAGCGTCATCCCCCAGGCTTAAATCGGAATAGGTGATGCCGGTCACCATCGGCAGTTTGCTTGGATCTTCACGTTCATACTCCTTGAATATTTTACCGCTCCGATTGAGCAGAAACTTGCGGCCCAGATCCACGATGGCCATGCAGGCATGCTCTTCGATATTGATGTGGAGTGTCTCAGGAATCTCCCGCGAGACACGCGCCGAAGCTATCCAGGGATGCGCCAGCAATCGTTTTCGCACCAGCTGCAGATTGACCGCCAGCAGATTATCTCCGGGAGACAACTGGGCCTGCGAAATAATGGTCTCCTGCGACAGCCGCGAACAGCCGCTGACGCTGATGGTTTTGGCTCGAAAGTAATCCGATTGCGTCACGGCAGCATAGCCCGCCATAAACAGCGCACTGGCCGCCAGGACGGCGGTGATCAGCGACACCAGTTTGAGCCCGGCCGCCAGTCTGCCCGACCATATGCGCCGGCGCTGTTTGACGTCTTTTTTAAAGCGATTCTTTCTTGCTGGTTTCTTCCCCAACGATCCGGACCTCCGGTTGAAGTATGATACCGTATGTCTCTTTGACTTTCTTTTGTATCTGCTCTGCCAATCCGATCACATCACCGGCCGTGGCCCTGCCGCGGTTGATGATAAAATTCGCATGCCGCGACGATATCTGCGCCTGGCCGAAGCGCAGACCTTTCAATCCGGCCTCGTCGATCAATCGACCCGCCGGCATCCGTGCCGAGGGATTCTTGAAAAAACATCCGGCGCTCGGCTGCCAGCCGGGCTGCCTGCGGACGCGGACCTGCATCAGTTGCCTCGCCTGCCGCCGCACGGCGTCGCGATCCCCCAGGGTCAGCCGAAACTCCGCGGTCAACACGATCGGTGGCCCCAAACCGCTTTGCAAATGAAGCGGCCACTGCAGACCGCGGTATTGCGCCTGCAACCGTTCGCGGCCGATGCGCTCCGTCTCTCCCGAGCCGGCCATCAGCGTCACCGCCGACAACACATCGGCCATGCTGCCCTGCGTGGTTCCGGCATTCATCAGGACGGCACCGCCCAGTGTCCCGGGAATACCCAACGCAAAGTTCATTCCTTCCCAGCCCTGTTTCAACGCCAGGGCACACAACCGCTTGGTGGGCACGCCAGCGCCTGCGGTCACGATGATTTGCGGCGGCGACTGCCGCCACTGCACATCGCCGGCCATACCGCTCATGCAAATCACCAGTCCGCGGATTCCGCCATCGCGAACCAGCAGATTGCTTCCGCCGCCCATGATCAGATACGGTATGCTGTTTTGTCCCGCCCATTGAACCAGTTGCCTCAATTGTGATTCATTCTGCGGCTGCGCCAGCGCATCGGCCGGCCCGCCGATCTTAAACGTGGTGTGACGAGCCATGGGTTCATCGAACGCCACAGCCGGACCCAACAGGGCCGCCAGCCACTGTTTAGCGCCTTCATCCATCATGGAATGCATCCAACAGCATCTCGCCGACCCGGTAGACATCTCCGGCGCCCAGCGTCAACACCACATCCTCCGGTGATATGATATCGGTCAACAAATCAACGGCCGCCTGCTTCCCATCGACAAAATGGACGTCCTTATGGCCATGTGCCTGGATGCTGTCGCATAACAGACGGCTGTCCACACCCTCGATGGGCTGTTCGCTGGCTGCATAGATCGGCATGACCAGTAACACGTCGGCCAGGTAGAAACTGCGTGCAAAGTCGTCGAACAGGGCTTTGGTCCGACTGTAACGATGGGGCTGAAAGACGACGATCTTGCGACGCCCCGGCCAGCCCTGCGACAGAGCCGCCAGCGTGGTTTTGATCTCCGTAGGGTGATGCCCGTAATCGTCGATAATGGTCATCGATCTGACTTGCGCCTTTACTTCCAGGCGACGCTGAACACCCTCGGCTTTTTCCAACGCGGTCTTGATCTTGTTGAATTCGATACCGAGCTCCAGCCCGATGGCGACGCTGGCCAGTGCATTTTTCACATTGTGATCGCCGGGCAGGTTAAGGTTTATCTTCCCCAACGGTTTGCCCTGGTGCAGCACCTCAAATCGGCTGGCCGGACCCTTGGCCGAAATGATGCGAGCCTGCAAGTCCGCCTGAGGACTCAGACCGTAAGTAATAATCCGCTTTCGGATTTTGGGTATCAAATCCTGTATTGCTTCGTCATCCAGGCACACGACCACCAGACCGTAAAACGGAATTCTGTCGATGAACGCTAAAAAGACATTTTTAATATCGTCCAGATCCTTGTAAAAATCGAGATGTTCCCGGTCGATATTGGTCACCACTGCGATGGCAGGCGAATACTTCAAAAAGGATCCATCACTTTCATCCGCCTCTGCCACGATGTAATCGCCTTGGCCCAGTACAGCGTTGGAGCCGATGCTGTTCAGTTTACCGCCGATCACCACGGTGGGGTCCAGACCTCCGGCGGCCAGCACCGATGCCACCAGCGATGTCGTGGAGGTCTTCCCGTGAGCGCCGGCCACGGCAATGCTGTATTTCAGACGCATCAACTCGGCCAGCATTTCGGCTCTCGGAATCACGGGCACCGAGGCTTTCAGGGCGCTGTTGACTTCAGGGTTGGAGTCGTCAATGGCCGATGAAACGACGACGACATCGGCACCCTCGATCTGATCGCCATGGTGTCCTTCGAAGATGGTGCCGCCCAGAACCTGCAGCCGGTCGGTGATGGATGTACGGCGCAGGTCTGACCCGGACACTTGATAGCCGAGGTTCAGCAGCAGCTCGGCAATACCGCTCATCCCGATACCGCCGATACCAACGAAGTGAATATGGTATTTTTTCTGATACATAAGCTAAAACATCACGCCTCGAAATCCCACTCTTCCCAGAGGGGGTACGCATTATTCAAACCATAGCTCCCTTCGTCAATTGAAGAGAGCCTGATGTGGGCCGAACCTTTCACGCCGCCAAAAAGGAGCAGGCATGACATCTCTCCACCTCTGTCTCTTGAAGAAAGTAAAGAGATGTCGGGCAGCCAGCATCGCACCTGCCGAACGGCCGGGCGATACCAATACACTACCGGAGAAGATTTACTTTTTCCTGATGAGTTCATAGATATCATCCACAATCTCTTGCGCGGCATCGGGTCGCCCCAGAGCTCGCGCGTTGGTTTCCATTGTTGCCAACTGCCGGCGGTCCTTCGACAGTTTGTCCATCACACTCGCCAGGGTCTTGCCGCTCAGCTCGCCCTGGGAGATCATCTCAGCCGCTCCGGCATCGACCAGTGCCTGGGCATTGCGGGTTTGATGATCGTCGGCGGCATAGGGAAACGGAATAAACAGGGCCGCTTTGCCGATGACCGTAATCTCGGCAACCGTGGTGGCCCCTGCCCGGCAGACGATCAAGTCGGCCCGCCGGTACAGATCGGCCATATCGGTGAAAAAGGGCTGCACCACGGCAGTGATCTGCATGCGATCATACGCCTGTTTCACCAGATCGAGATCCTGGTCGCCGGTCTGGTGAGTGATCCGCACGTTCTGCCCCTGCGTTAGCAGCGGTAATGCCTCTATCATCGCCATGTTAATGGCATGCGCCCCCTGGCTGCCTCCGATAACCAGGATGTGGAAGTACTGATCCGCTTCCTCACCGCGGCTTTTGCCGCTCTCGGCCAGCGCTATGATGTCATCACGCACCGGGTTCCCTGTTATCTTCACCGCTGAGGCGACGAAATAGTCTTTGCTCTCGGCAAAGCTCAAATAGATGCGGTCCACCATACGTCCCAGAATACGATTCGTCGCTCCCGGCAACTGGTTTTGCTCATGCAGCGCCGTGGCGATACCGCACCGCCGAGCGGCAAATACGACAGGCCCGGCCGAATAGCCCCCCACGCCCAGAACAGCATCGGCAGCAAACTGTTTGAGCATGCGCACCGATTGCCAAATGGCTTTGGGAATCTTCGAAACCGCAACCAGCTGTCGCCAGCGGCCGCGCCCCTTGATACCTTCGATGGCAATGGTTTGACTGGGCCATCCCAGATCGGATAACACGCGTTTTTCCAAAGATCGTCCGGCGTTGATAAACAACACCCGGTTGTGCTCGTCGCGATCGGCAAACGCCTGAGCCACGGCAATGCCGGGGAAAAGATGTCCTCCGGTACCGCCCCCGGCAATCACCAGACGCAGGCCTCTATCCGATTCAGCGCGTCGTCGCTTTTGGGTCACGGCGTGCTCCTATGTTCATCAAAATTCCGATGCATGCCATATTCAGCAACAGGGACGTTCCGCCGTAGCTGAGAAACGGAAGCGTCAGCCCCTTGGTGGGCAGCATGCCCAGCGCGACACCTATGTTGATCGACACCTGCAGCGCAATGGCGGTGGTGATACCGGTCGCCACCAGCATGCCGAAACTGTCCTGGCACTGGTAGGCGATCCGGATACCGCGCCAAATCACTATGGCGAAAAGCCCAAGAATAAAGACAACGCCCCAGAACCCGAGTTCTTCTCCGATCACGGCAAAGATGAAATCGGTATGCGGCTCCGGCAGGTAGAACAGCTTTTGATACCCCTTGCCGATTCCGGTCCCCCAAAAGCCGCCGGTACCGAAGGCCATCAACGAATGAATGATCTGATAACCCTCGCCGTCCGGGTATTGCCAGGGATCGAGGAAACTCAGCAGCCGCTTGATGCGATAGGTCGCGTTGATCATTAAAAAATAGGCCAGAGGCAGCAGCGCCAGCAGCGTGCCCAGTAAATGCCGCAGGGGGACTCCGGCAACAAACATCATGATCCAGACCAGCACACCAAAAATGACCACCGATCCGAAATCGGGTTGAATCAGCAGCGGCACCGCAAAAAGCATCAGCATCATCAGATGGGGCAGAAAGCCGATGCTCATGGTTCGAAGACTCTCCTGCTTCTTGCTGAGCGAATAGGCCATGTAGAAGATCAGGGCCAATCGAGCCGTTTCCGCGGGCTGAAACGACAGGGGACCCAATCGCAGCCAGCGCGTTGATCCGCCGGCGGTGATGCCGAGTCCGGAAACCAGTACGGCGACCAGCAGTCCCAGGGCCAGCAGCAGCAGCGGATAGGTCAGCGATCGATACATCCGGAACGGTATATGACTGCAAAGGACCAGCGCTATAATTCCCAGCAAGGAGAACAGTGCCTGTTTTTTAAGAAAGTAAAAATCACTGCCATAGCGTTTGAGCGCAACCGCCGAACTGGCGCTGTAAACCATGACAATGCCGATGCCCACCAAAAACAATACGGCGAACAACAGGTGAACGTCGTACGTTTGCGGCATTTTTTTGGCGGCACCTGCTTTGGTCACGTCAATGCTCCAACCAGTTGACGGAATTTATCCCCTCGTTCGGCATAGCTGCCGAACATGTCAAAGCTGGCACAGGCGGGCGAGAGCAACACCACATCACCCGCTTGTGCGACATCAAACGCTTTATGGACGGCCTGACCCAGATCGCTCGCCATTTCGGATCCATGACCGGCCGAGTCTCCCAATGCACTCAGAATCTCCTTTCCGGCCTCACCGATGACGATCAGTTTTTTGACGTGCCTGCGAACATGTGCGTCAAGGGTATTGAAATCGTAGCCTTTGTTTCGTCCCCCCATGATCAGAACCACCGGGCGGTCGAAACACTCCAGGGCGCGCATCACGGCATCCACGTTGGTGGCCTTTGAATCATTGACGAATTGGATGCCGCGCACCGTTCCGATCGGTTCAAGGCGATGGGCGGGCGCCTGGAAACCGTCCAAGGCTTCCTGTACGCCCGGCAAAGAGGCTCCGGCGGCCAAGGCAGCCAGACCGGCGGCTGCGATGTTCTCACGGTTATGGGGTCCGATCAGGGTCGTGCGCCCCAAGTCGATGCGTCCCTGTGTGCCGTCCGGCATCAGATAGGCAATTTGCAGCGGCGTGATGATAGCTCCCTGCCCTATCTGACCGTTGTCGGAAGGCCTTGAGAAGAAATTGAGCCGGCATGCCGCCGAATTCCGGCACTGCCGCTGAACCAGCCTGTCGTTGCCATGACAGATGGCGAAATCTTCCGGTCCCTGGTTGGCGAATATGCGCCCCTTGGACGCCGCATATTCATCCAGGGTTGCGTAGCGGTCCAGGTGATCGGGCGAAATGTTCAACAGCACGGCCACATGCGGCCGAAAGGTCTCAACGGTATCGAGCTGAAAGCTGCTGATCTCGGCGACGATCACATCCAGATCCGCGGTTCGGTCGACAATCTCGATCAAGGGGTTGCCGATGTTCCCGCCGACGAAAGCGCTCATTCCGGACGCAGCCAGCATACTGCCCAGCAATGTCGTCGTCGTGGTTTTTCCGTTGGTGCCCGTTACAGCGATAATGGGCTTCTGAATAAAGCGGGATGCCAGCTCCACCTCGCCGATCACCGGTACGCCGCGCCGGCGTGCGGCTTCCAACTGCGGCAGGGTATGGGGTACTCCCGGACTGATGACGATCAGCTCGGCCGCGTCAAATACCGCATCCCGATGGCCGCCCAGTTCCAGTGCCGCACCGAGCTGCCGGGCCTGATCGACGAAATGATCCAACTCCCTGGCCGTCGCCTGATCGGTAATGGTCACCCTGGCGCCGCGCGACCTTAAAAATCGAGCCACCGCCAGACCGGAGCGTGCCAGCCCGACAACTGCGATATGTTGGCCCTCAAAATCCATACTCACTACTCTGTGCAATGTTCTTTACCGATCGGCTTTAAGACAATTCATTTGGCAAGGCCAGATGGCTGTATTTTCATACCGCGACGACCGATAACACCGTCCAAATTAATTATCTTAAAGCCGATCACCTCAGTTTCAATGTGCTCATCGCCAGCAGAGCCAATGCAATGGCAATAATCCAAAAACGGACGATCACCTTGGGTTCCGGCCATCCCTTCAATTCAAAATGGTGATGCAGCGGCGCCATTCGAAAAATCCGCTTGCCCTTGGTCATTTTAAAAAAGCCGACCTGAAAAATGACCGACAGGGCTTCGATCACGAACAGCCCGCCGACCAATGCCAGCAGAAACTCCTGTTTGATGATGACCGCCACGACACCGAGGCTGCCTCCCAGCGACAGCGATCCCACATCCCCCATGAAGACCTGGGCCGGGTATGCATTAAACCATAAAAAACCCATTCCTGCGCCGGCCAGAGCTCCGCAGAAAACCGCCACTTCGCCGCTTCGCGCCACATAGCTGATCTGCAGGTACTCGGCAATCTTGACGTGGCCGCTGACATAGGCAAGAATCATATAAGTCCCGGCGGCGATGATCACCGGACCAATGGCCAGGCCGTCCAGGCCGTCCGTCAGGTTGACGGCGTTGGAAGCACCTACAATCACGAAGGCCGCAAAGGGAACATACCACCATCCCAGTTCGGGCTGGATCTGCTTAAAAAAGGGCACGGTTACCTGTGTGGTAAAACCCTCGCACAGCACCACCAGTATGCTGGTGAGCAGGGCCAGCAATATCTGCAGGATCAGTTTTCCGCGACCGGTCAAGCCTTTGCTGCGTTTTTTGACCTGCATGAGATAATCATCCATGAAACCCACGAGTCCGAATCCCACCAGAACCAGCATCACGATCCAGATGAAAGCATTGGTCAGATCAGCCCACAATAGCGTGGCCACTGCCACGGACAAGATGATGAGTACGCCGCCCATCGTCGGAGTCCCTGCCTTTTCATGATGGCTCTGGGGTCCGTCATCGCGAATGTACTGTCCCACCTGCATGTAACTCAGCCTCCGGATCATCCAGGGGCCGAACAGAAAGCAGATCAAAAAGGCGGTCAGACTGGCATATATCGTACGGAAGGTGATATACCGAAACACGTTCAACGCCGAAAAAGTGACATGCAACGGGTATAGGAGATGGTACAGCATTATCGGGTCGCTTCCTTTAAGGCTTTTATATACATAAGGATCAGCCGCTCGTTTGGTTTTCAGAGGCATCCGCGGACCATCGGCAGATGGCCTCGACCACCGTCTCCATGGCCGAACCACGGGAACCTTTAATCAATATCCAATCTCCGGCAGCCAGCCGTTGAATCAAATCCGCGACAATCTCCTTTTTGCTGCCGGTGAATAAGCTTTTTTCAGACATTCCGGCCGAGCGCGCGCCTTGCACAACGCTGCCGGCATGTTCGCCAGACACATAAATTCCGGCGGGCCCGCTTTTGACGGCCAACTCGCCGACGCGCCGATGCAATTGTGCGGCCTGATCCCCTAGTTCCAGCATGTCGCCCAGAACGATGTATCCGCGATTCGACCCTTTCAATTCAGCGAAACTGTCAAAGGCGGCGGCCATGGATGCCGGGTTGGCGTTGTACGTGTCATTGATGACGTGTACGTTATTTGGCAGTTGCAGCGCCTCCAACCGGCCGCCGACCGGTTGGAACGCTTCCAGAGCAGCCTTGATCTGTCCGCCTTCGATGCCGGCCAGATGCCCGACGGCGGCGGCGGCCAGGGCATTGCTGACCATAAAGCGGCCGGTGGTATTCAACTGCACGGGTACCCTCCCGGTTGGCAGCACCATCGTAAACGCCGTACCTCTGGATCTCGTTTCAATCGCTTCGGCACGCACCTGAGCCTCCGGATGAGTGCCGAAAAAGGTTGCCGGGCACGGAGAGCGGGATGCCATGGCGGACACGTAGGGATCATCCCGATTCAGTATGACGTGGCCCTGCATGTCGATGTGTCCCACCAGTTCCTCCTTGGCTCTCGCCACAGCTTCCATGCTCCCTAAAAACTCCAGATGGGCAGGCCCGACATTGGTGATCATTCCGATGCTGGGCCGGCATATGGCACCCAGGCGATCAATTTCGCCCGCGTGATTCATCCCCAGTTCCACCACAACGGCCTGGTGCGTCTCGCTCAGGTTGAACAGGGTCAGGGGAAGGCCGATCTCATTGTTCTGGTTTCCCTGAGTCGCCAGTACCCGATATTTTTGCTCCATCACCTGGGTGGTCATCTGGCGGGTCGTTGTCTTTCCATTCGACCCGGTGATCGCCACCACCGGTATCCGGAACCGGTTGCGCTGATGGGCGGCCAGGGCGCCAAGCGCGCGTACGGCGTTATCCACGGCCACGCATGTCACCCCCTGGTCCTGCCAGGCATCATGATCGAGGGGTGTTCGCGCCGCCTTTTCCACAACGATCCCCCTGACGCCCCCGGCCACAACCTGGTCGATAAACGTATGGCCGTCGTGGTTTTCGCCGCGCAGGGCCACAAAAACCATGTGGGCCTCCACGGTACGGGAGTCGATCCCGATACCCTCGAAAATCTGATCACTGCGGCCGTAGAGGACCTGGCCTCCGGTGGCGCGGGCCAGATCATCAACAGACCATCGCATGGCGATCCTTTACTGCGCTTCGCGCCTCCAAACGGTCGTCAAACGGGAGCTTTTCCCGACCGATGACCTGATAGGGCTCGTGTCCCTTGCCTGCGATCAAAATGGTATCCCCGGCGCGTGACGCCCGCACGCTGAGCCCGATGGCTTCTCTGCGGTCCTCGACAATGCCGTATCCTTTGCCGTGAAAACCGCTTTCAAGAGATTGCCGGGTGTAATGCAATTGGGACACCTGGCGTACACCTTCGACGATTTCGTCGATGATACGATCCGGCGGTTCGGTGCGGGGGTTGTCCGATGTCACAATCGCCAAATCGCTCAAGCGGGCGGCGATAGCACCCATCTTAGGCCGCTTGGCGCGGTCGCGATCACCCCCACACCCGAACACGCAGATAATGCGGTCAACGGTGAGCGCGCGCAGCGCCAGCAGCGCATTTTCCAGGGCGTCCGGCGTGTGGGCATAGTCCACGTATATAAATCGCCCGCATTCATTGGGAACGCGTTCCAGGCGTCCCGGCACGTTATCCAGGCTGTTGATCCCGGCAACGATGGCATCCAGAGGTGCATCCAGGGCAATGCCGACACCGACGGCACTGAGGATGTTCTCCAGATTGTGGCGCCCCACCAGAGGGGAATGGATCACAATGTCTCCCTGAGGCGTCTTGATCAGGGCATCGATGCCGTTGAGATCGAAACGCGCCGTCACGGCTTTCAGATCCGGTTCAGGGCCGCTGCCGCAGGTATAGCAGGGCGTGTCGATCTGCCCGGCCAGTTCGGCCCCTTTGGGCGAATCGATATTGATTACCGCATGCTTGATGGTGCTGTCGGAGGCCGGCAGCAGTTCCCGAAACAGTCTTTGTTTGGCGTTCCAGTAATTGTCCATGTCCTTGTGGAAATCCAGATGATCCTGGGAAAAGTTGGTGAACACGGCAACGTCGAAATGGCATCCATGGGCTCTATGCAGATCCAGCGCATGAGACGATACCTCCATGACAGCATGCGTGACACCGGCATCACGCATCTGAGACAGGATGCGCTGCAGATCCAGGGACTCCGGTGTCGTGACGGGATTGTCGAAAAGGGTGCCGCCGAACCGGTAGTTGATGGTGCCGATAATACCCGGATGTTTGCCGGCCGCCTGCAGGATGCTTTCGACCAAATAGGTGGTGGTCGTTTTGCCGTTCGTGCCGGTAACCCCCACAACCACCATCGATTTTGAGGGATGACCGTAGAATGCTGCCGACACTTCGGCCAAAGCCCTGCGGGAGCTGTCCACGCAGACCGTAACGACACCGGACCGGGCGGGCTTTTCACAGATCACCGCTGCGGCTCCGTTGCCGACGGCCTGTTCGATAAAATCGTGGCCGTCGGCGCTGAACCCCTTGATGGCCACAAAAAGCCCTCCGGGCCGCACCTGCTGTGCGCTGCAGAACACCTCTGTAATGTCCGGGTCCTTGTCTGAAGATGATGTCTCGACGACACGTGCCGCCACGCTGATTTCCTTTAATAGCGTTGATAGTTTCATCCGTTCCCACTAATGTCCCGAGAGACTCTCAGTTTCTGCCGTCCACCGGCAGGAGCGATGTTCAAATAACCGAGAGTCTGTTCAATAATCTCTTTAAATGCCGGAGCAGCCACAAGCCCGCCGTAAAATGTGTCCTGCGGCTCATCGATAACCACCAGGGCCGCCAGAGCCGGCCGTTCCGTCGGAGCGAATCCGACGAATGAGGCCACGTATCTGTCCCGGGCGTATGTGCCGTTTCGATCGATTTTCTGCGCTGTTCCAGTCTTGCCGCACACGGAATATCCCTCAAGGTCGGCCATGGTGCCGGTTCCGCCTTCAGTGATCACCGTACGCATGATCCGACGTACGGTTCGTGCCGTTTTGGCACTGACAACCTGGCGCTGAGCAACGGGCTCGACGGTCCGCAGCAGGCGGCCGTTGTGATCCGTAACGGCCTGCACGATGTGCGGTCGCATCATCATGCCGTTGTTGGCCAGCGCCGCCACGGCGGAGATCAATTGCAGGCCGGTGACCGATACGCCCTGACCGAAGGCGATGGCGCCGGTGTCCACCGCCGTCCAGCTCTTGAAGTGGGAAAGCGTGCCCGCGGACTCTCCCGGACAATCGATTCCGGTTCGGCTGCCGAACCCGAATCCCAGCAAATTCTCGTACAAGGTCTGCGGACCGACTTTTTCGATAACCTTTACGGCGCCAATATTGCTGGAATATTTTACAATCTGTTGCAGGGACAGCCACCCGTAGGCCTTGGTGTCATGAATCGTATGCGCGCCGATGGGATAAGTCCCGTTCTCACAATAGTAAATGGTATTGGCTTGGCTGACCCCGCTTTCCAGCGCCGCGGCCGCACTGAAAATTTTCATGGTCGATCCCGGTTCAAATGGATCGGTTATGGCACGGTTGCGCCATGCATCCCGATGATACTGGCCAAACGCATTTGGGTTGAAAAAAGGGTAGTGGGCTAACGCCAGCAGCGCCCCGGTCTCCGGGACCATGACAATCACCATTCCGGACCTGGCCTTGTGGCTGGTCACCGTCTTGGCCAGCACCTGCTCGGCGATGTACTGGACATGGCGATCCAACGTCAGCACCAGATTGTTGCCCGCTCGATGGATGCCGGCCAATTGATCGGCATCGAATCCGCGCCCCAACGCGTCCTTGATCACCGTGATCCGCTGTTCGGCCCCCTTGAGTTCACGATCGTAGAAAAACTCCAGGCCCTCCAGCCCGTGGTCGTCGATGCCGGTAAACCCCAGCACCTGCGCCCCCAGGGTCGTATTGGGATAAAAGCGGCTGTGCTCCGGCAAAAATTCGATTCCATCGATATCAAGTTTCCGTATGGCGGCAACCTGTTTGGGCGAGGCCTGCCGTTTCAGCCAGACAAACGATTTTCGACTGGACAGTTTTTGCTGAACAGCTCGAGGTTTCAGTTTCAGCACCTTGGCCAGTTTCGAGGCTGTCCCCGCCTTGTTCTTGACAGCATGAGGATAAGCGGCAATCGAAGTGGTCTCCACGCTGACGGCCATGGCCTGGTGATGTGTATCGTAGATCGTTCCTCGCTTGGCACGGAGGACGAGTTCTTCGGTGAACTGATTCTGAGCTTTGTCTGTCAGCCATGCACCGCGATACAATTGAAGATAGCCGGCGCGCCCTGCCAGCACCGTCAGCCACAACAGGAAAATGATGCCGATCAATACGGCCCGTGTTGCACAATATTTTGATGGTTTACCACTCATGGAAGCACAATCGTTTGCTTCGGTGCGGGCATGGTCAGCCCCAGTTTTTGATTCGCCACCCGAATAATCATTTCGGGCGACTTCAAACGCGCCAGCTCGATTTTCAAACTGTTTTGCAGCGTAACCAGTTCCTGCTGCTTGCGTCGTTGCGACGAAATCGCGATGCCGACCTGCACACATTGCACCCGGCACCATGTATAGAAAAAAAGCTCGCCGATAAACAGCGTCAGAATCAACATCCAGCGCCATGGCATCTGCCTGCCGGATTGGCTTGTCTTTTTGCGGTTGGCCGCCATAATCCCTATCCTCAAAAGCCGACGCGGGTCGAACACATCCCCTTACGGGAATTTCCTATAGACGTTCCACGGCGCGCAGTCGCGTACTGCGTGCCATGGGATTCCGGGCCGCCTCCTGCTGTGTCGGCCGCATGACTTTTTTATTGATCAACCGCACACGGGCCCGCCCTTGGCAGATGCAACGGGGCAGGTCGGGCGGACAGGTACAGGCCGTGGCCCATGCCTTAAACTGGTGTTTGACCATGCGGTCCTCGAGGGAGTGAAACGACAAAATGCACAGCCGTCCTCCCGGCACAAGCAAGTCAAGCGCAACGGTCAAAAAGTTCCGCAAATTTTCCAACTCCCGGTTGACGGCAATTCGCAACGCCATAAACACGCGGGTTGCCGGATGAATCTTTTGCTGGGCGGCAGCGCCCCGAGGCACTGCCGATAGCACCAGTTCGACCAACTGGCGCGTTGTGCGGATGGGGTGACTGGATCGCGCTTTGACCACGGCACGGGCAATATGCTTGGACCATCTCTCCTCGCCGTAGTCTTTAAAAATACGGATCAAGGCGTCCTCGTCAAGCTGGTTGACCAGATCCTGAGCGCTCGTTTTCATGCGAATATCCATCCGCATATCCAGCGGCTCGTCTTTCTTGAAACTGAAACCTCTGCCACTGGCATCGAGCTGGTGCTGAGAAAGACCAAGGTCGAGCAGAATTCCATCGACGGCATCGATATCCATCTGCGCCAAAAAGTCAGGCAGGTCGGCAAAATTGCCATGACACAGGCGTACGCGTGGCTGGTACGGTTTCAAGACGCGTCGCGCATTGGCAATGGCATCGGAATCCCTGTCGATTCCTATCAAAATGCCGTCCGGCATTATCTGCCGGCAAATCGATCGGGCATGACCGGCTCCGCCAAGAGTGCCGTCGACATAAATGCCGCCATGGCGGCAGCCCAGGCTGGCCACAGCCTCCTGCAACATGGCGCTCTCATGCCGAACAGTCATTGCATCAAAGCCCTAGCTTGGAGATCTCGCTGCGCACCTCCTCCTGCTGCATACCGTCTTCCATCAACTCATTTTCTTTTTCCCAGTTTTCGCGCGACCATATCTCAAAATGGTCGAGAACACCGACCAAAACAATTTCCTTTTCCAACTGTGCATATGCACGCAATGTCGGAGGAATGAGGATCCGGCCCTGCTTATCAAAGACGCACTCAAACGCCCCACCCACGAAAACCCGTCGGAACCTGCGCATATGCTCGCTCTTTTCCGCCAGGGCGATAATTCGATCCTCTATTTTGCTCCATTCGTTCAGGGCGTATGCAAACAAGCTGCGATCCATGCGGGTCACCATGACCGCTTCGCCGCCGCCGGCCCGGATCGCATCCCGAAACCGCGCGGGCACGCTAATCCGGCCCTTGTCATCGAGGGTATGTTCGTAGCTGCCTCTAAACATTACGCACCTGTTACACCATAATATACCACTTTCATCCACATTAAGTACATTATTCGAAATCTGTCAAGAAAAAAGTGATCGGAATAAGCCAATTTTTATAATAATTATTTTTACTTAAAAGAAAATAACCGATGTGGAAGAAAGTGGGGGAATATTTCTTTCAGGTATGGAACGATCCGACCCGCAGCCACCCGGCAGATCCCTATGGGGCTCCCATTATCCTATTCATATTTTTACACAATTATGATAATGTCGCCTGCAGGCGGGCCACAATTCATTCCACAGGGATAGATTGCGGTCGCTGCATGCGCCGAAAGGTCAACTCGATCACACCGACCACACGTAAGGACCGTTCATGACAGCCGTCATCACCATTTCCAGCGGAAGCAGTCAAAGCGGAAAGTCGTTGATCAGCGCTAATCTGGCGCACTACCTGACAAGCAAAGGCCATCGCACCGCGCTGCTGTCCGCAGGCAGCCGGCAGCCGTTGTGGGAAGTGCCGCCGGTCGCGACATGGCCGAATGTGATTGCCGGGCGCCTGCCGCTGAGCCGGATCATTCATCGTGATATCTACACGGTTGATATGATCGTTGCTCATGGGCACGGACACGCCTTGGGCCAGTTTGCCGACCTGCACGTCGAAAACCTGGCGGCCGAGATTGCGGCGCAGGACGACTATGCCTATCTGATTGTGGATCTTGCCGACGGGATTTCTTCGGCGGCCGCATCCTGTTGCATGGCATCTGCCGAAAACATCCTGGTACCGGCAGCCAACACACCGGCCTTGACCGCCGCATATGAATGGCTGGCATATCTGGTGCGCAATGGAATGACCCGACCGGTGAATCTGATTCTCAACCAGACACGGAAGCCGGCCCAGGCGCAAACCGCCTACATCCGCTTCCGGGATCTGGTGCACAATCGTCTGGAATTGAAAACCAATTTATGGGGATCCATTGCGTATGACGCAGCCGTTGAGCGGTGGGATGCGCTGAGGCGTCCTTTAGCGGACATCGCCCCCCAATCAAGAATCGTCAAAGACATCCGGACTGTCGGTGATCGATTGCTGGCTGAACAGCCTCCTGAAAACCAGACAGGCAAGCTGATTGCCTTCTGGCGGGAATTCAACCAGTATCTGCAACAGCTGCCCATGACGCCGATTCGTCCGCCGGCAAAGCCCGAAACGGATCTGACGCCGGACGGCGGCAGCACCACGGAGGCCATCGACAGCCCTCCCGGTCCCCATACCCAGAGCAATCAAGCGGCCGCCCTGGAAAATGTCAATCGAAACCTGAATCTGATTTTTAAGGAGCTGCGCACCATCAGGAGGCTGCTGGAATCTCGCCACACGGATCTTGGCGGGCTGCACGGACAAAAATAGCACCCGTCCGAACGGTACGATTGATCCAGCGACCGTCCCGTGATACGAAGTTCAGCCAAACACCCATGGCCCGTAGAGGCGGCCGGGGCATCCTTAAAAATGTGCCGCCCGCCCGGATAAGAATTTGACATTGACTTCGGGCTGCCATATTCGGATATGCAAAAATTTATATTGGAGCGATTCATTGATGCGCACTGTTGATACCGGCAATGGCGCCGCCGGCTGTCGTGATTGTCGAACCGCAACAGCGGAGAAGGAAACCAGCGCATCCCGCCGCCTGGTCGATGATGTTCGTCAACATGCGCAGCAAGCCTTTGCCGGCGCCCTCGGAAGCCATGACTGGCAGCACAGCCTTCGGGTTCACAGGCTGTGCCTGCGCATCGGACCTGAATCGGGTGCGGATATGGTCGTTTTGGAAGCGGCGGCCTATCTGCATGATATCGGCCGTGCCTTCCAGGACAATTCCAACGGATCCGTATGCCATGCAGCCAAATGCGCCCGGATTGCCGGGGAGCTGCTTGCCCCGCTGCCGTTGGAGGAGGACCGAAAACAGAATATCATCCATTGCATTCGTGCACATCGCTACCGGGACGATTGTGCCCCCCAAACCATCGAAGCACGGGTCCTGTTCGATGCGGATAAGCTGGACGCCATCGGCGCCATCGGTATTGCCCGGGCCTATCAATTTGCCGGCGAACTGGGGGCCTGCCTTCACAACCCGGATCTGGCTCCGGAAGAGGCGGAACCCTACTCGATCAACGATACCGGCCACCGCGAATTTGTCGTCAAGCTCAGTAAAATCAAGGATCGGATGATGACCGAGCCGGGTCGCCGCATGGCACAGGGACGACACGATTTCATGATGGCCTTCTTCGACCGGTTCCTGATCGAGTATGCCGGCCGCGACAAGGTTTCTGAGTAGGCTACAACCCCTAACACGGAAGAGGTTATGAAATGAGCATCAATATCGTTGACAAGATTGACAACCGGGTTCCCATCAACAATGTCCTGGTCAGCGTCTCCGACAAGAGCGGCCTGGACCTGATCATCCCCCGCCTGACGCAAATCAACCCCAATGTCCGCATTTTCTCCACCGGAGGCACCTTCAGCCATATTCAGCAGATCCTGGGAACGGAGGCGGACCGGCATCTGACACAGGTTTCGGAGTACACCGGGCAGCCCGAGACCCAGGGCGGACTGGTCAAGACCCTCGATTTTAAAATCTACCTGGGACTGCTGACCGAAACCTACAATCCATCGCACCAGTCGGACCTGGAACGAACCGGCGGCGTGCCCATCGACATGGTGATGGTCAACCTCTACCCGTTTAAAGCCACCATCGCCAGGCAGGACGCCACCCCGGAAAATGCCCGGGGCAACATCGACATCGGAGGGCCGTGCATGATCCGGGCCTCCGCCAAGAATTTCATCCGCGTGGCCAGCGTCGTGGATCCGGGCGACTACCAGCGCCTGATTGACGAACTGGAAGCCCGGCAGGGGGCGACCACGCTGGAATTGCGTTACGAACTGGCTTGCAAAGCCTTTGCACATACGGCAGAATATGATCGCGCCATTGCCGAATACCTGGCAGGACAGACCATTGACAACGTATCCTCCTGTTATTCATTCTAAAAATTCAAACGACGGTGATAGACCAAAGGAGCATGCCATGGCCGAAGACCTAAAAAAAATGTACCGCACCATCATGGACGATCATTTCCCCAGCCAGATGGAGATCAGCTTTATCGAAGGGTCCCAACGACAGACGCTTTTCTATGAAAAAGTGGTATGGACCATCGATCAGGTGCAGAAAGGGCTGCGCTACGGCGAAAATCCGGGCCAGGAAGCCGCCCTGTACAAGCTCGTCAACGGGAATCTGGTGCTGGGGGACACCCGGACCATTCAACCGGGGCAATACCTCGTATCCGATATCGAGCTGCTCCAATCGGGCAAACACCCCGGCAAAACCAATCTGACCGATGCGGACAACGCACTGAACATCATCCGCTATTTCAGCGGTACGCCCACTGCGGTCATCGTCAAACACAACAATCCCTGCGGTGCGGCCCAGGCCGGCAGCCTGGCCGATGCCTATACCAAGGCCAATCTGGCCGACCGCGTGGCCGCCTTCGGCGGCTGCATCGCCTTGAACCAGACCGTCGACAAGGCAACTGCGGAAGCCATTGTGCAGCAGTATGCCGAAGTGGTGGTGGCGCCTGATTTTGAAGAGGGGGTCATGGATATCTTTGCTTCCAAGCCCAATCTGCGGGTGATCGGTATCCGAAATATCGAACGGCTGCAAAACTTCGTCGGGCAGCGATGCGTCGAATTCAAGAGCCTGATCGACGGCGGCGTGATTGCCCAGTGGTCCTTCGTTCCGGTATCGCGCTCCAAAGCCGATCTGAAACTGGCGACTTGCGAATACAAAGACCAAACATACCAAATCCAGCGCACACCCACGGAGCAGGAGTACAAGGACATGCTGTTCGGCTGGCTGGTGGAATCGGGCATCACGTCCAATTCGGTCATCTATGTCAAAGACCAGGTGACCGTCGGCATCGGCACCGGTGAGCAGGACCGCGTCGGGGTCGCCCAAATCGCCCGGGACAAGGCGTATCGCAAACTGGCCGACCGCTATTGTTTCAGCCGCCACGGCATAGCGTACAATGATCTTGAGGACAAAGAAAAGCTGGCGGCGATCGACGCACAGGTTGCCGAAGAAAAAGGCGGCTTGCCCGGCTGCGCAATGGTCAGCGACGCTTTCTTCCCTTTCCGCGACGGTGTGGACGTGGGATTGCGTGAAGGCATCACGGCAGTCGTCCAACCCGGCGGATCCAACAACGATTACCAATCCATCGAGGCTTGCAATGAAGCCGGGGCGACCATGGTCTACACCGGCCAGCGCAGCTTCAAACACTGACAACCCATTTTATCCATTGCGACAGGGATCAAATGAAAATTACCATTAATGCGGGCGACATCACCTTGACCGCCGAATTGAATGACACGCCGACTGCGCGTGCGATTGCCGACGGCCTGCCCATCGAAGGCAACGCCAATGTCTGGGGCGATGAGATCTATTTCGAAATACCGATCGCTCTGCCGCTTGCCGATGATGCCGTGGAAGAAGTTGACGTCGGCACACTGGCCTACTGGCCGACCGGCAGTGCGCTGTGCATTTTCTTCGGCCCCACACCTGTCAGCACCGGAGAAAAACCACGGGCCTACAGCCCCGTCAATGTTTTCGGGAAAATCATAGGCGATGCAACTATTCTCAAGAAAGTCGCCGGCGGAACGCCGGTGAGCGTGGCGGAGCTTGATAAATAGTTACCTTGCCGCGAAGTCGATCGTAACATCACATCTCTGCGTCATCTCTGTCATGCCGGGCTTGACCCGGCATCCAGAATCGTATTGACTGAAAAATTGGAAGCGAAAGTGGAAACTGGAATTGATTGAAAGCGACAACCCAAATTGGGTCGACTTATACAACATGATCGTCTGATCAACACCGGCTGAAGCAGGGCATGCGAAATCTAAAATGATTGACAAGGCTCTGAAAAGAAGATAGTTAACAGGCCAGAGGTACTTGAAATCCTTATCTGAAGATAAGTTTTCAGGACTCAATATTGATTGACAATCACATGCCATGAAGGCTGTTGGTATTTTCATTTAAAAACCAATACCTCGTGGCTTTTTATTATTCTGTACGGAGGTGTTCAATCATGCCGGCGCGCATTTGCGTTGTGGACGGCCAAGGCGGAGGTATCGGGGCCACCCTGGTCAAATACCTGAAGGCGGCATTCGGCGAGCAAATAGAGATCATTGCTTTGGGCACCAATGCCATCGCAACCGTTCAGATGCTCAAATCGGGCGCCAACAAGGGAGCTTCCGGCGAAAACGCCATTTGCCGGACCGTCCAATCGGCTGATTGCATCGTCGGCCCCATGGCCATTTCCTGGCCCAACGCCATGCTGGGTGAGCTGACCCCGAAGATGGCTGAAGCCATTATGTCCAGTCCGGCTAAAAAAGTATTTCTGCCCCTGTCGCAGGAACAGGTCGAAATCATCGGCCTGAGCAGAGAACCCCTGCCGCACCTGGTGGAACGATCGATCGAAACAATAAAAGAGGTGGTAGAGCATGTGTGAAGCCAACGCCTATTTCATCGAGGACGAAAAAGAGCAGTTGATTATGCAATCGGTGGACGTTGTCCAGCCGTGTGATGATAATACTTGGCGGCTGGTCAACATTTTCGGCGACCAAAAAGACATCCGGGCGCGCATTAAAAAGATGCGGCTGGTCGAGCATAAAATACTGTTCGAACATATCGACGACTAGGACTTAACAGCATCCGGGCCCTCCGCAGGAGGCGTTTTGCTTTCCCTTGATCCAGGTCTGGATGATATACCCGGCACACCCGACTCCCGGCGTAACGCCCAATGCACCGGTGGGGCAATTGTTTGCGCAGGCACCGCACTCCATGCAGCCGTTGCGGTCCACAATGTGCGCCTTGCGTCCGTTGAGCGCCAATACACCGTGAGGGCAAACCTGGGTGCAGATGCCGCATCCCACGCACTGCTGCTCGTTCAATGTCAATGTCACCACATCTTCAAGATAGCGTAACGATTTCATCTCTTATTTCCTAAAATGCAGCCCCGAGCCACAAGCCGGCAGCTAAGACAACCGCGGCCAGCTGCAAGGGAATGGCACGCCGCATCTCTTTTTCAACTCCGGACGGTGATGTAAACGGCGTGGAGCCAGTAAAATTCATGGCCAGATACGAGCTGACGGCCACGACGATCAGAAGCAATGCCGACGCGGACATCAGCGCGATATGCGGATTTGCCCGCAGCACTCCCAGCAAAAGCCCACCCAGCCCCGCTCCTGTAATGACCCCTTTGACAGCAAAGGCCCGCCCGGGCAGCCACGGCAATAAAATCGGAGCTGCGATGCAACCGGCGACGACCCCCGCCAGACAGGCGGCCAGCGCCAGCAGTCCGCGCTCCCAGGCAGACGTCAGTGAGAAAACATGCCCACCTATCCCTGATATCAGAAAAATTGCCAGCAAGGTCCATACCAGCGGTTTGCGGATGATGAACAGTTCCACCGGAACCAGCACCAAGCGCTCTTTGAGCGTAAAGGTCACACGTCGCATAGACTCCGTGGCGTTAAAGCCGGCATCCAAAAAGGCGGGAATATCCGTCGCCAGGATGGGTCCCCAGATCACTTCGAATCCACAGCCCCGTTTAACTTCGGCCCCTGCAACGCCGGTAGCGCCCAGCTGCGGCAAGATCAATTTTCGGTGGTGGACGATGTTTGCCAGACCGGTGCGCTGCACCTGGCGCACCAGTTCGGTTGTGCCGAAGGTTCCTTTACCGGCGGCGCACCAGACATTGATACCCCTTGTGTCCAGCACCAGAACCCACAGGTTCCGACCGTCCAGATGCCGACGCAGGTGGTCGAAACTCAATTTATAGTTTGCCGTGACCAGCACGGGACTGTCGGATCCCGGCATGCCGACGGCGTACAGACCCGGAGCAACCTTGTAATCATCGCGCCCAAGAGAGAGACGCACGGCAAGGGAGCCCAACCGGTCACGGGCGCTGAGCGACTGTTTTATCTGCGGTACCTTCCCTGCAGGTGTGTTCAGAAAACCGCTGACAAAATGGCAAATGGTATACCCCGGACGCTCATCCGGGCTGCTGGGCGGACCGGCCGGAGGCCCGCAGCATGGCTCATCGGGATCGTCGACGCGGCCGGAATCAGCGGCTTGACCGCAGCAAGCATCCGAAGCAGCCGGTTCCTTGTAAATGGGAAACATTTGCATGGATGATTCAGCGGGTTCAGATGACGGAACGCCTTTCCCGCATTCGCAGGATTGTTTGGTTTCTTCTTTCATCATTGCTCGTTATTCGATAAGCAGTAGTTGCTCCACCAATAATTTAAATTCCTTTAAAAAAAAGGGATTTAGACAATAGCAAGTCCGCGGCCCTTCAATCTCCCCCCTGATCACTCCGGCAGATTTTAGAATCTTCAAATGCTGACTGACGGTTGACTGCGCCAAGGGCAGCGCATCGACGAGATCTTGGCAGACACACTGGTTGAGTTTTTTAAGACGTCGCACGATGCGGATACGTGCCGGATGAGCCAATGCCTTGCAAATCGCGGCCAACCGATCCGGATCGATCCGACGGGAGGACGCATCGATATCGGTCTCCCATTGAACGGTGTTGTCGGTCACCTTCCCTCCTTTAATCGCATATCGACGATAAACGATAAATGGGGTTCTGTCAAATGAAAAAAAATGGAATCGGGTCATGACTCGATGGACCACAGATACATGCTGGACTTTTTGTTCATAATGCGCAGTTCAAATCGGTCTGTGCAAGGTGCTTGAACTGCCCCAT
>JBNKKC010000033.1:0-17298 GCA_050291625.1 Desulfobacteraceae bacterium | reverse complement strand
GCTGATGGACCCGGTTCGCCTGGGGCCGCCTGGGCGCCGGCCGGCAGCGACTCGGCCGGCTTGTCCTTCGATGCATCTTCCGATGCGGCCTCTTCCTCGGCCGTCGTTTGCCGGATGAAACGGCGTGCCATCGTCATATGGTCGTGCATCCGGTTACGGCTGGCGTCGGCACCGGCGAATTTGATGGGATCGGCCGACCGGCAAAAATCTTTCACAGCCCTGGAAAGATTCGCATCCATCGGCAATCCATCGAGTCTGGGCAGCAGTTCTTCAGTGGTCATCTCGGCCGCCGGGAAACCGTAGCGACGCTCCAGGTAACGCCGCAGGATCGCCGACAGTCCGAAGTAATACTGTTTCGCGCTGATGCCCGTCTGTGCCGCAAGCGCATCCAGCGCCTGGAAGGCCTCGATGTGCGGCGGCACGGGCGGAGGAGCCGCTGTCGACGGCTCGGCTTTGTTGCGGCGGCGCCACAGATACCAGGCTATCAGGACCAAACCGCCGATAGCCAGCGCTCCCAGAACCCAGTACAGCCACTGTAAATCCGGCCCCATGCTCAACAGCGGCTTAATGTCGTGGATATCGGTCATCGGCGTTGCATTGCCGTCACTGCTGGTCATCGCTTGCGCCGCTCCCTCTGGCGGAAGTACCGTGTCAGGGCATCCGCGGCCGAGCCGTGAGTGCTGATTTCGATACAGTCCGCATTGCCGCCCCTCATCTGGTCCAGGATCGAATGATACGCCTTGCGCTGTCGCATTTCATACGCCTTGCGGGTCTTCTCATGAAAGGCGTCCAGAGTGATCCAGCCACCGCTTTCCAGATCCCTCAGCGTGACGACGCCGCCCGGCGGCAGCTGAAAATCTCCCGGATCGCTGATCAGCACATTGATCAGTTCATGCGTGCGCATGGTCGAGCGCATCTGGCGATCGACCACCGGCTGTGACGGCGGCAGGATAAAGTCCGATATCAGGAAGGCCACCGAACGTTTGCGGCATACACGGCCCAGAAAGCCGACGGCTTCGGAAATATTCGTCTCTTTATGCCGGGGCGTATGGGTAAAGATTTCCTTAATCACCCGCCATACATGTCCGCTGCCTTTTTTAGGAGGGATGTAGCGCTCGACCTGATCGGTAAACAGGATGGCCCCCACTTTGTCGTTGTTGCGGATGGCGTTAAAGGCCAGGATGGCGGCCGTTTCCGCGGCCGTTTCCTGTTTGATCCGGTCCTGTGTGCCGAAGCGGCCCGAGGCGCTCAGGTCGACCAGCAGCATCACGATCAATTCGCGCTCTTCCCGATAGCGTTTCACGAACGGCCGACCCATGCGGGCCGACACTTTCCAGTCGATGCTTTTGACATCATCTCCCGGTGAGTATTCGCGGACCTCCTCAAATTCCATGCCGACACCGCGGAAGACCGACTTGTACTGACCGGCCATCAGCGTGTTCACCGTTCGCCCGGTGCGAATATGAACTTTCTTTATCTTCTTGATGATGTCCGCAGGCAGCATGGCGTTTTCATTATGGGTCAAAAGGTCGAATCGTCGGTCGGCGTCACGCTTTGGATCTGCCGGGTCGCTCCATTCCATTGCTCGACTGTCGATTTGCGCTGAATAAGATCATGGCACCGGCACCGAGTCGAATAGTTTTACGATCAGATCGTCGGTGGTGATATCTTCGGCCTCGGCTTCATAGGTCGGTATGATGCGGTGCCGCAGGATCGAGGGCGCAATGGTTTTCACATCCTGCGGCGTGACATAGGCCCTGCCGTGCAGAAAAGCATACGCACGCGCCGCAAGGCTCAAAAAGATGGTCGCACGGGGAGAGGCGCCGTATTGGATATAGTCGGCCATTTCGATTCCGAAATCGGACGGCTTGCGAGTGGCGAAAACCAGGTCCACGATATAGTCGCGCAGCTTGTCATCCATATAGATCGCGTTCACAAGCCCATGAATCTCCAAGAGCTGGCTTGGCGCCAGAACCGCTTCAACCTTTGCAGGGGCTTCGAATCCGATGCGCTGCATGATCTGCTTCTCTTCGGCGGGGCTGGGATAATCGATCAGCAGTTTGAACATGAAGCGGTCCACCTGGGCCTCGGGCAGCGGATAGGTTCCCTCCTGCTCGATGGGGTTCTGTGTGGCCAGTACAAGAAAAGGCTCTTGCAGCGGGAACGTGGTCTCGCCGATAGTGATCTGGTGCTCCTGCATGGCCTCCAGCAATGCAGACTGAACCTTGGACGGCGCACGATTGATTTCGTCCGCCAGGATGATATTGTTGAACAAGGGCCCTTTTTTAATGATAAAATCGCCGGTTTTGGGCCGATACACTTCCGTGCCGATCAGGTCCGCCGGCAGCAGGTCGGGTGTAAACTGGATCCGTTTGAAATCGGCCTGTATCGTATCTGCAAGGGCCTTGACCGCACTGGTTTTAGCCAGACCGGGCACCCCCTCGATCAGGATGTGTCCCTTGGTAAAAATGCCCATCAGGAGTCCGTCGATGAGAGCCTCCTGGCCGACCATGACTTTGGCGATTTCATTGCGCATGCGTTCGATGAGTGCGTGATGCGCTTCTATCTGACGGTTTAGTTCTTCCACTGTCTATCCTCCGTTCAGCCTTGCCAAATCAGTTATCTTAAAGCCTGTCATTTAATTGGAACATGCTGAAATTGCCGACTGCTAAAATAAAAAGATCCATTTAGGTTGTCAAGCGCCGGCGGCGTTACCCGGGATGTCGCAATTAGCCCTTGCACAATCGTCCCCCTGAAAGTATCTATCTGCCACCGGCGCATTGCCCTGCTCTGTTACTATTCCGAACCAAGGAGCTGAAAAACCATGGACTCCCATAGCCCGTTTATTGTCGCCAGACAGGATCTGGCGTTGAATATACCCTCTCTGGTGAATCTGATCGCCGATATCCAGCAGCCGGATGGCGAGATTCCCTGGTCACCCGGCGAAAAAACCGATCCCTGGGATCATGTGGAAGCCGCCATGGGCCTCACCATTGGTGGTGCGCTTGGACAGGCCCGGCTTGCATTTGAGTGGCTGCGCCGGCACCAGCACGACGACGGCAGCTGGCCGGCCGCTTACCAGGTAGGCAAGGTCATCGACGATACCCGCCAGACCCACCATGCCGCCTATATCGCCGTCGGTCTCTATCATTATTTCCTGGTCACCGCAGACAGGGAATTTGTGCAATACATGTGGCCCACTGTTGCGGCGGCCATCGAATTTGCACTGCGCTATCAGACCGCCGAAGGCGAAATTTACTGGGCCCTGAATCCCGAGGGGCAAATCGATCCCATGGCCTTGCTGGCCGGCTGCAGCTCCATCTGTTTGAGCCTCCGATGCGCCCTGGCGCTTGCGCGGGTCGTCGGCCGACCTCAGCAGAAGTGGCGGCGGGGTCTGGAGCGGTTGCAGGCGTGCATTCAGCACCGACCCCAGCGCTTCAACATGACCAAGTCGCGGTTTTCCATGGACTGGTTCTACCCGGTCTTATGCGGTGCGATCACCGGCCCCGCCGCTCAGCAAAGAATCGATAAGTATTGGAAAAAATTTGTCATTCAGAACATGGGCGTCCGCTGCGTATCCGATCAGCCCTGGGTGACCATTGCAGAGTCCAGCGAACTGGTGCTGACCCTGTCTGCGATGGGCAACCACCTGCTGGCGCGGATTGTTTTCGCCTGGATCAGCGATTTCAAGTTTGACGACGGTACTTACTGGTGCGGATTTACCTTTCCCGACATGGTCCTGTGGCCCGAAGAGAAAATTTCCTGGACCAACGCCGTCGTCCTGATGGCCGCCGATGCCCTTTTCGAATTAACACCTGCCGGCCGCCTGTTCAGCCATCGATTCTGGTCGGGCACTTAAGAGGGCCTCACACCGTGCGCAAAGATCACCGTCCCTATGTCATCAAAAAAGCCTGGTTGAAGTTCCAAAAGTTCTATACCCGGCATTTTCTGGCACCCCAGCTGGAAAGCCTGGGCAACGGGCATGCCTTTATGCAGCCCTGGCATGTGGAACTGTTCGGCGGCCCCATCACTGTCGGTCGGTATGCCACCGTGATCGCCACCATCGACAAGAAGGTCCGTTTGTCCGTCTGGCCCGAAAAATCGGGCGGCGGCGGCATCCACATCGGCGATTACAACCTGATATGCCCGGGTGTGCGCATCAGTTCGGCGGTTCAGATCGTTATCGAAGACAACTGCATGCTGGCCAGTGGGGTCTATGTCACGGATGCGGACTGGCACGGCGTTTATGACCGTGTCTCGTTCGGCAAAGCAGAGGCCGTGCACTTGAGCAAAAATGTCTGGGTCGGAGACGGCGCCGTCATATGCAAGGGCGTTACCATCGGCCAGAACAGCATTATCGGTGCCGGAGCCATCGTGGTGGATTCGATTCCCGCCCACTGCATTGCCGCCGGCAATCCGGCCGCAGTGGTCAAGCAACTCGATCCGGACGAACGTTTTACCACCCGTGCCGACTGGTACGCCGATCCCACCCGCCTGGCGCGCGAATTTGTCAAATGGGAGCAGGCGGTTTTGCAGGGCAATACGTTTTTTGGGTGGGTGAGGCACCTGCTGTTCCCCACCCGCGGCGATTGAAGGGGCTTGTGGGGCTCTCTCGAGCCCAAATCCTGCGTTGGAATGGGGCGCCCAATCCTCGAAATATTATCAATATTCCTGCGGTTGGGCGCCCCATTCCGCCTTGACTTTGGACTCGAGAGAAGCCCGCAAACCCCTTCAATGGTCAATTAAGCTGCACAGCATCCCCCACCTGCCATATCAATACCGATGCACAGCAGTCTCGAAAAAATCGTCTATCCGTTTCCATGGCGAAACTATTCCGTATGATACCAGGCTATTAAAATCGATTGACGACATCAACTTTACACTTAAAACTTAACGCTTTAAACTCTTGTGGCTGAAAACCATTTCGATGCCAATAGGGTAGCCGATCGCTGCTCCATAGCCTGCTTACGGAGTCATAAATGTCATTCAGCCACAAGCCCTTGTCTGATGGTAATTTTTTTATTATGATGTCAAGCGGCTAAGGGCCTTTGCGGCTCTGTGCCTCCAGTCTTTTGTTGTTCAAGATTCTTAGCGCGTTTCGAGGAAAGGGTGAAAACATGAAAATCAATTTCCGCACAATCATGGTTGTATTGCTGGCATGTGGATTTCTGGTCGTCGGATGTGCCGAAGCGCCGCTGAAGGTTGCACCGGTGGATAAATCCGAAAACCCGATGGATCTGGTGAAAAAGCTGCAAAACGATATGGCATCGGCCAAGTCCAATCAGGTCGATGCGCTTTCTCCCACCTGGTACGGTCGGGCACAACAATCCTATGCCCAGGCAGAAAAGGGGTTTAAGG
This sequence comes from Desulfobacteraceae bacterium, assembly GCA_050291625.1. Lineage (GTDB taxonomy): Bacteria > Desulfobacterota > Desulfobacteria > Desulfobacterales > Desulfosarcinaceae > JARRKU01. The sequence continues at coordinate 11,940 of JBNKKC010000033.1, read as the reverse complement.
AAGGAACGGCTCTTGCGGATATACAGAAAAGCATTGCCTCCGGGAGGGCCCAGCTCGAGCAGGCCCAGAAATTTGCAGAAAAATCCCGGTTTCACCTGCCCGAAGTTATCAAAAGCCGCAATGCGGCCATCAAAGTCAACGCCGGTCAATTTAAAAAGGAGTTCGCCAGTCTGGAAAATGACTTCCGTAAGATGACCGAAGCGGTGGAAGAGGACAACATCAAATATGTGAGCAAAAACAAGAAATCCGTGGACGATCGCTATCGCGATCTGGAATTGCGTGCCATTAAAGCCAACGCCCTGTCCGAAGTGCGCAAGATGATGACGTCCGCCAAGGATAGAGATCTGGACGAGGTCGCACCCAAGAGTTTTGTGATGGCGCAAAGCAAACTGGACGATGCCGAGCAGTATATCACGCAGAACCGGTACGCCCAGGAAAACATCTCCCAAAAGGTCCGCGAGGCCAAATTTTACGCCCAGCGCCTGTACCAGATCGCTGGTACGAGCAAAAAACTGGACAAAATGGAGCCAGAGGACATCTCCCTGTGGATGGAAGACTTTCTGCACCAATCCAGCATGGCGTTGAAGGGCAACGACCGAAGAAACATGTCGTTCGACGGTCAGCAGGAGGAGATTTTAGGAGACATTTCCGATATCAAGAGGAATCGATCCGCATCCGCCGCCCAGCTGGAAGCCAAGGCGGCCGAAATCGCCAAACTCCAACAGCGTGTCGCCGACCTTGAGGGATCGACTTACAGAGAACGCACCGACAAAGAGCGGTTGGCGGCCGAAAAAAAATTCAACGCCCTCTATACCCAGGTGCAGGGCTATTTTTCCGATCAGGAAGCGGAAGTATACCAAAAGGGGCAGCAATGCATCATTCGGCTCAAGGCAATCCAGTTCCCCGTGGGCCAGGCCGTCATCGTTCCGAGCAACTATGCCCTGTTGACCAAAGTTCAGAAGGCGATCAAGACGTTCGGCCAGCCTCAGGTTCGCATCGAAGGCCATACCGACAGCACCGGATCCGAGGGGTTGAACCAGCGCCTGTCCCATGACCGGGCACAGGCGGTCAAGCAATACCTGGTCGCCAATGCAACCCTGCCGAACAGCTATATATCCGCCCTGGGCTACGGCTCCAGCAGGCCGCTGGTTTCCAACGAGACGGCGGCGGGACGGGCGGTGAATCGGCGGATTGATGTAGTGATAAAACCCCAAATGCACTAACTGGGCAAGCGCCGGAGGGGTGCAGAGGCCGCGTTCCCGGAGGATCGCGGTATCGGTATACAGCTTCACCTCCGGCGCCTTCCTGTCCCGTTGGGCTGTTGGCGGGAGCCTCTGCAGCCCGCCGGCGCTTGAGGCTGTGTTATAATTTAGAAAATGTACGTTTTTACTCTGTCATGCCGGACTCGATCCGGCATCCAGAAATGTACGCCATTGGAATAGCTGGATTCCGGCCTTCGCCGGAATGACGTCAGCTCCAATTCTCGTCGTTTGGGTCAATTGAGACACAGTCCGGCATGCCCTCAGCCAGCGGAGTTCTATCGTAGATGCATCGGCCTGCGCTCATACGGTTATGGCTCCAACTATTTTGGAGTTGAGCAAATAAAATAACTTGGCTTTATTCGGGCGCAGACGCCTCCGGACCTCCCGGCTCTTCTTTCAAGGCCGACATGAATACCCTGAAAATCAGCACATCCACAAACAGCATGTAGAACGATGTGATGGTTCCGGCGATGGCCATGATGGCTTCGGCCTGCGGGATATCTGCAATCAGCTGTCCGAAAATGAAAGAAAAGCCGACGACCGGAAACAAGAAAACCAGAATAAGCAGAAAAATGGTTAACATATGCTTTCTGGTCGCCATAAAGCTTTTCCGAATCGCTTCAATGGGATTCAGATTTTCAAGAACCAGGTAAAACTCTGAAAATGATAACCGGACCATAATCCAAATGCCGGGCAGTACAAGAAGCGTCAGGCCGAACAGCGCCATCAAGGATCCCAGCAAATGCAGAATAAGGAGCGACTGCCAGCTTTTCAGGGCCAATGCGAATAATTCCTGATTTCCGGGACGCCTTCCCTCTGCCTGCTGGGCCATCATATGGATGAGAGCCGCCGTATAAATCGGGTACACCAGCAAATTAAACGCCCATGCTACAAAATATATCGGCGTATCGTTGGTGGGTTCCTGATTTACGACGATCAAGTATTCGATCAGCGCCCCGGCAAACAGCCACGGCAGACACAAAAAAGCGATCTGGTTCAGATTTCTCCAGAAAAAAAGCGCCGAGTCCGTAATGATCAATTTGAGCTTCATAACTATGTCACCAATATTCAGATTCCGGGAAACATACCGGGCAGCCCGGACAGAAAGAGCGTCACGTCTGATTTACGGCGCGCTTTTCGGGTCCGCGGCGTCATTACCGGCTGAACCCATTTTTATAAAAGGGCCGGCCATTGATTGCAAGGCCAAAGGGATGCGTCGTGTTGAATTAGAGTGGTATTATTCTCTTTTACTAAAAAATTCAAACCCTTGAAACAGGAGTCCACCCATCAGGGCAAATCCTCCGCTGAGGGCAAACAAGGCAAAGGAACCGATTTGTTCGTACAACGCGCCGCTGATGAAAAATCCTACCATCAGCCCCAGGCCGTAGGTGACGGCATTGTTCACAGCCTGACAGATGGTTTTTGTTCCTTCCGGAGCCAGGGCATCCATGTAAAGGATACTGGCCATGTGGAACGTGGCATAGGTTATGGCATGCGTTAATTGAAGGATCAGAATACCAAGGGCTGAATCCGTGGCCCACAGGCCGCCCCAACGCAGCGCGGCAATAATAAAAGAAAAAGCCAGAACCGATTGATACCGAAAGCGACTGAAAATACGCTCGGATTGAAGCATGACCACAATTTCCGCAGCAACGGCAATCGACCAGCTCAGACCGATGAACAGGTTGTCAAAACCTAGCTTGCTCAAATGGATCGAGAAAAAGGCATAATAGGCACTATGGCTGACCAGCATCAGGAATGCGCATGTAAGAAAGATCAAGACCTTTGGCCGCAGCATCATCCGGAGGCCTCCTCCCCGGGGCAGGGGCCTGTCGGGATGATGGCGGGGAAATCCAAGCGACACAATGGCTTGAACCCAGGATCCGGCGAAGATCATGCTCAGTATAATTTTTATCGAATAGATGTCGATAATGCGGCCCAGCACGAGCACCACCGTGATAAAGGCCAGTGACCCCCAGGCGCGCATACGGCCGTAACGCTTTTTGCCTTTTCCCAGGATATCCATGGAAAAGGCTTCCAAAAAAGAGATCAAGGGCGCGTAAAAAATACCGTAGAGGATGGTGATCGCCAGCATCCAGTGAAATGCGGTGGTGAGCAGAAAAAGGCCCCATAAGGCGGCGCTGGCGAAATTGCAGAACAGGTAAATCGGGCGCCGGCTCTGAAAACGGTCGGCCAGCACGCCCCAGGTGATGGAAAACACGATCAGCACGATCGACCGTGTAGCCGACAGCGTGCCGATCTGCCAGCCGTTGAAGCCGATCTGGTAGCAGTAAAGATTAAAAAACGGCAGGTGGATGCCCATGACACCGAAGTACAAAAAGTACTGAGCGGCCAGTATCCACGGGCGTTGCGGATTTGGTTGCATACCGCTATCCTATGCAAAGCACAGCCAAAGGGCAAATGAAATCACTGCTGACTGCAGATCGATTGAATTGAACCGCTTAGATGTGGTGAAACCAACCTATGGTTCTGTATAGTCCCAAATGCAGCTCTCCTTCAAGTGAACTGGAGCATAGGCTGCATAAGCGCTGGCCATAGGCAATGAGCCGGTACACCGCTGGCTGAGGGCCTTGTCTGCGCACGTCGCCTCCGGGCTGGTCATTTGTTGCCGGTATGCAACGGTAACGAAAGGCACTGACGTGCCTGCTCTAGTTTCGGCCATTGGCCGAAACTGGAAACCACCTGCACTGCAGGTGGTTGTTACGGAAGTACCTTATCAACGGGGGATGCTTGCCCCCTCCGGTGTTCGCCGAGGTTGCTGAATATTAATAACTCAACTTTCGGTTTTCATGAGCCGGTGCCGCCAGTGGGTGGTTTGCGGCACACGCAGCTTCATTTAACTGTCACTAAGACGCGCTACGGGCGCCCCGCAAACTCGCTGCGCTCAAACAGTGCGGGGCGCTGCTCCTTCGCTGCGACTAAGTGACACTAAAATTCGCTGCTGACATGGCGCAAACCACCCGCTGGCGGCACCTCCTGCACAGGAGTGACGAAAGCCGAAAGTTGAGTTAATAAGATGTGGATTGATAAGTGGCAGTAATTCGCTCGAATCGCTGATAAAGCAGGTTCTCAGGTCCAAGATCAAGGCGGGGCGATGTGTATAACCACAGGAATACATTTGTATTTCGAGGATTATACGCATCGTCCCAACGCAGATATTGGGCCTGAGAACCTGCTTTATCAGCGATTCTAGTCGATGTTTACATTGATCTTCTTCGGCCGTTCCTGCTCGAATTTGGGCAGTTCGATTTTAAGAATCCCGTTTTTAAATGAGGCTTTGATTTTATTGGGAGTGATAACGGTGCGCATGGCAAACGAGCGTGCAAATGTGCCGCAGCAGCGTTCCCGTCGGTAATATCTGTCATCCGGGACGGTATATTCCTCTTTGCGGACGCCTTTGAGCGATAGAATGTTTTCTTTTACTTCTACGGAAACATCTTCTTTGTTTACACCGGGAAGATCCGCCTGAATGATAATGCCGTCATCCGTTTCGAGGATATCCACCTGGGGGCTCCAATTGCACTCCGAAATCTCTTCTTCAGGACCGGGCGGGTCAGGAAAGGCGTCCCTGAACAATCGGTTGATCCGGTCCTGCAAAGTGGCGATGTTGATTGACGGATCCCATTTGACCACCGTCATGGTAGCACCTCCTGTGGTGTTTTTTATTTCCGGTCGGCCGGATATGCCGCCGTCGGCTATTTGATTGCGGCGCTCGCGCCGTCGCTCCATCGGAACCACGCTTTGCCTTCGGGCTGTCGAGGCACCATGGGATGGTAAGGATAATACCACAGACCGGTCGATAGCGGTACAGAATCCTTCGATTTCAAGCAGAGCGGGTCTATATGAACCAGGCATGCAGGCTGTTTTCTCTGTTTCTCAGCGCTTTACAAAGGTTCAACACGATGTTATTTTACAAAATTACGGGTGAGTCATGCAAGATCAGGACGGGTCGATCCATTGTACCGATCCATTCCGACAAGGTGACAGACGAGGCAGCTCGGAGCGACAGGACCAAAATTCATATCTTTCTTGCCAGGCAGGAGCCGCTCATGGATTACATAAAAATCAGATTTGGTGGTCAATTCGATCGCTTTGGATCGGAGATCCAAAAAACGATCCAGGATATTTTCCGGCCCCGGCCGGTCAACCCCATGTTTGCCTGCAAGGATTGCGGTTGGGTTCCCCAGATGGATATGTATGAAACCGCAACCGAAGTGGTGATCTGGGCTGAACTGGCTGGTGTCGAAAAGGAGAATCTCGAGGTGGAGATCAATGCCAAGGCGGTGCGCATCCACGGGTCGCGCAAAGAGACCTCCAAAGAGCCCAAAGGGACATATCGCCTGGCTGAAATTCGTTATGGAAAATTCGAGCGCGTTCTTTATCTTCCGGCGCGAATCGATGTGGAAGTGGTCTCTTCCTCGTTCAAAGACGGATTGCTGACCATCCATATGGCGAAACAGCAAGCCCATAAGACCCATAAAATACCCATTTCGGATGGATAGGCCCGGTCGACCGTCACGACGCGATGCGCGTTATTTTCCAGGATCAAGCCGTAAGGTGAAATTAGCTGCTCTACCCAGGAGGAGGCGTTCATGACAGAGAACAAACCTTCAGTGGAATATGATACGGAGAATCTTCCCGCTGTTCTGCCCATATTGCCGCTGTATGATGCGGCGCTCTTTCCCAAAATGGTCCTGCCGCTGGTGGTGATGGAAAAGGATTCGATCAAGCTGGTGGACGAGGCGATGTCCAAAGACCGGATCATCGGTCTGGTGGTATCCAAAAAACAGGAGAATGTTCAGCCCGACACGGACGGCGACCTTGCCAATGTCGGATGCAGCGCCCTGATTCTCAAAATGGCCAAGGCGGAAGACAATCGCGCTCAAATGCTGGTGCAGGGGCTGGGCCGCTTCAAGATCAAAAAGTTTGTGGATGGCAAAGCCTATCTGCAGGCCGAGGTCGATCATATCGAAGATGTCGAGCATGCGGATGATCGGACCGCAGCCCTGATGGCCAACCTGGTCAAACAATTCGCACGCATCGTCGAGCTGTCGCCCGGCTTGCCGCCGGAGATCCAACAGATGTCCAGCTCCATCAAGGAGCCGGGGACCCTGGCTGACATGGTGGCCTCCACCATCAACTCAAGCCCTGAGGAGAAGCAGAAAGTTCTCGAGGTTCAGGACTGTACCGCTCGTCTCAAGCTGGTAACCAAAATGGTCAACCACCAGTTGAGCATTCTCGAGCTGGGAAACAAGATCCAATCCCAGGTCAAAGGCGACATGGATAAGCGCCAGCGCGAATACTACCTGCGTCAGCAGCTGAAGGCCATCAAGGAGGAGCTGGGCGAAACCGATGATGAGACCGTGGAGGTCGATGAATACCGTGCCAAGATTCACGAACGCGGTCTGACCGAAGAGGCGGTCAAGGAGGCGGAGCGTGAACTGGACCGGTTGTCGAAGATGCACCCTTCCTCGGCCGAATATACGGTTTCCTCCACCTATCTGGACTGGCTCACCGAACTGCCGTGGCGGAAGAGCACCGAGGACAACCTCGACATCAAGGCGGCCCGCAAGGTGTTGGACGACGACCACTTCGGGCTGGAAAAACCCAAACGCCGCATTATTGAATACCTGGCCGTACGCAAACTCAAACCGGATTCCAAAGGGCCCATTCTCTGTTTCGCCGGTCCGCCGGGAACCGGCAAAACGTCTCTGGGCGCCTCCATCGCCCGCGCATTGGGCCGCAAATTTCACCGCATCTCTCTTGGCGGCGTGCGCGATGAAGCGGAAATCCGCGGGCATCGGCGCACCTATGTGGGCGCTTTGCCAGGTCGGATCATACAGGGACTGCGCCGGGCCGATTCCAACAATCCGGTCTTTATGATGGATGAAATCGATAAAGTGGGCAGCGATTTTCGCGGCGATCCATCCTCGGCCCTGCTGGAGGTTCTCGACCCGGAGCAGAATCACTCCTTTTCGGACCATTACCTGGATGTCTCGTTTGACCTTTCCAAGGTGATGTTCATCTGCACGGCCAACGTGCTTGAAACAATACCCCCGGCGTTGAGAGATCGCATGGAGGTGATCCAGCTGTTGGGCTACACCGAGGATGAAAAGGTCAAGATCGCCCAACGCTTTCTGGTGCCCCGTCAGCGCATCCAAAACGGCCTGCAGGCCAAGCAGATCAACGTAACCGTTGGCGCCATCCGCAGAATTATTTCCGGATATACCCGCGAGGCCGGCCTGCGTAATCTGGAACGTGAAATCGGCACGATCTGTCGGGGCGTGGCCACCCAGATCGCTGAGGGCAAAATCAAGAAGGCCACCATCAAAATAGAGGATGTTGCTGACTACTTAGGCCCCATCAAATTTACTTCCGAGGCCAAGACGCGCATGACCGTCCCGGGTGTCGCCATGGGCCTGGCCTGGACCCCGGTTGGAGGAGATCTGCTTTTTATCGAGGCCACTTCAATGAAAGGCAGCAAGGGACTGACCCTCACCGGTCAGCTGGGGGATGTGATGAAAGAGTCGGCCACGGCGGCATTGAGCTTTATCCGCGCGCACGCCAAAGCCTTGAAGATTGACGAAGATTTTTACACAACCAATGATATCCATGTGCATGTGCCGGCAGGCGCCATACCCAAAGACGGGCCCTCGGCCGGCGTGACCATGTTGACGGCCCTGGTGTCGCTGCTGACCAACAAACAACTGCGCAAGGATCTGGCCATGACCGGCGAGATTACCTTGCGCGGCCAGGTGCTGCCCGTGGGCGGCATCAAAGAGAAGGTGCTGGCGGCACACCGGGCGGGAATCAAAACCATTATCATGCCCAAAGGCAACGAAAAGGATCTGATTGACATTCCTAAAAAAGTCCAGAAAGAGATCAAATTCCACTTTGCTGAGAAGATGATGGACGTGCTCAGGCTGGCCATTGCCAAATGATCTGCGATCCGGATGCTTATCTTCGATGATTCAAACAGCCTTATGGTAGAAAACCGATTGCAGAAAACGGACCGCAGTTGCGGCGGCTGCTGGGCGATCAACAGCGACCGGTGGCGGCTGGCTTGTCTGGTCCTGCTGATAGGGCTGTGCCTGGTCGTGGCGACCTGCGCGCGGCCGCGATACAGCCCGCCACCGGAACCGGCACCCAAAGCCCTGCCCGGGCATCAACGTCCCTATCGCGTGAACGGTCAATGGTACAAGCCCATTTCCAGCGCCCGCGGATTCGAACAGACCGGGCTGGCCTCATGGTACGGAGAGAAGTTCCACGGCCGCAAGACGTCCAATGGTGAAATCTACAACATGTTCGCCATGACCGCCGCCCACAAGACGCTGCCGTTGGGGACGTTTGTGCGCGTGCACAATCTGGGCAACGGCAAAAGCGTGGATGTGCGCGTCAACGATCGCGGCCCTTTCGTGCGCGGTCGGATCATTGATCTTTCCTACACCGCAGCCAAAAAGATCGGTATTGTGGGACCCGGAACCGCTCGCGTTCGGGTGATGGCGCTGGGCGTGCCCGCGCCCAAAACCGATGCACATGCCAAAACACGCTATGTGCCCATTGATTATTACACGGGAAATTTCACATTCCAGGTGGGTGCATTTACCGAAAAAGCCAACGCCCGGCGACTGGTGCAAAAACTGGACAGGCTCTATAACAATGCTCATGTGACCGACTATTTCGACGGGCGGCGCACATTTTACCGGGTGCGTGTCGGAATGGCCCACACGCTCAAAGAGGCGGAGCAATATGAGCAGGTGCTGGTCCAAAGCGGTTATCCGGAGACCTTCATTGTGGCAGAATAAACCCTGATGTTGCATAAGAAAGTGATATTTCTGGACCGCGACGGTGTGATAAATGCCGATTCGCCGGACTATATCAAAAGCTGGGAAGAGTTCACTTTCTTGCCGGGAAGTGTACAGGCCCTGGCGGACCTGACGCGTGCCGGATATCATCTGATCATTATCACCAACCAGTCCGTGATCGGCCGGAAGATGGTGTCCCTGACCGTACTGGAGCAGATACACCATCGCATGTGCGAGGTCGTCCAGCAGGCCGGTGGGGTGATCCACGATATCATTTTCTGCCCCCATCGCCCGCAAGACCACTGCAGTTGCAGAAAACCGAAGCCCGGAATGATTATAGAGGCCGGCCGGCGCCATGGAATCGATCTTTCGTCGACGGTCATGATCGGCGACAACGCCAAAGATGTGATGTGCGGCCGCAACGCCGGGTGCGGCGCCACCATATTGGTTCGAACCGGAAGCGGCGAATCCGCCCGGCAGGAGCTTGCCTCTGCAGGCATCCGGGCCGATGCCGTAGCTGCCGATCTTCGGGCTGCCGCGCACATGATTCTGGCCGGCCGGTTCGAACCCTGATGTTGCATAAAAAAGATGGCGAAACGTTCAAAATGAATTATGTGCGCTAAAAGAAATAGCACTTCAGATGCCTCCGTCGAGATAGTGGAGGGCCATATCGAGCGCATCACCTATCGCAGCGGGGATTCCCATTTTCTGATCGCCAGGCTTCGAACGCGGCAGGCACAGAAACTGGTGACGGTGTTGGGCCATATGCCCGAGCCCCGGGCCGGTGAGTCCTTGCGCCTGATGGGCCGGTGGACCACGCACCCACGCTACGGCCAGCAATTCAACGTCAGCGAATTCGAAGTCGTGTTACCGTCGGATGTGGAACAGATTCGTCACTACCTGGGATCCGGACTGATAAAAGGCATCGGTCCGAAAACCACGGAGCGGCTCATCGCCCATTTTAAAGCCTCGACCCTGCAAGTCATCGAGCAGGAACCCCACCGACTGTGCGAAGTCAAGGGAATCGGCCCGCAAAAGGCCGGACAAATCCACCGGGCCTGGCAGGACCACCATGCCTTGCGGGTCTTGATGCAGTTCCTGCAGGACCACGACATCAAACCCGCGTATGCAGCGCGTGTTTACAAAACATACGGCAGCCAGGCTTTGGAGATTCTGCGGAGCGATCCCTATCGGGTGGCGGTCGATATCCCACGCATCGGCTTTTATATCGCCGATGCCGTGGTTCGTCGATCCGATCTGCCTGTAGATGAAAGCGAACGCGCCGAGGCTTGTGTGCGCCACCTGCTCGGCGAAGCATATGATCGCGGCCATATTTTTATTCCCAGGGATGAACTGGATCAGCGTTGCAGCGACATGTTTCAACTCGACTATCACACCCTGCAAAACGCTCTGGAGAGTTTGAGCTCTCAGGGCGTGATCATCTGCGATATACAGGCCCCCGGTCGTCCGCTCTATCTGAAACCGCTCTATCTTGCCGAAACAGAGATCGCTCTGCGTCTCCAGGCCATGGCCACCATGCCGGTTGATCTACCGCAAATAGATCCCCGCCAGATCATGGAGACCACATTTCATCGTTTGGCAATCAAGTTGTCGGACGCTCAGATGGCGGTGCTGCAAAGCGTGTTCGATCACCGGGTGGTGGTCATTACCGGGGGGCCTGGAACCGGAAAGACCACGCTCATTCGATCCATTGCCGCCGTCTATGATGCCGTCGGATGCAGATACTTTCTGGCGGCCCCTACCGGCCGGGCCGCCCGACGCGTGGCAGAGCTTACCGATCGGCCTGCGGCGACGATCCATCGGCTGTTGGGATTCAACCTCGCCGACGGCAAATTCGACCGCGACCAGGATAATCCTCTGGATACCGATGCACTGATTGTGGATGAGGCCTCGATGGTCGATCTGATGCTCATGGGTCATGTGATCAAAGCCTTGCCCCATGATGCGGCGTTGATCCTGGTGGGTGATGTCTCCCAGCTGCCATCGGTGGGGCCCGGAACGGTGCTGGCTGATTTCATCGATGCGAAGCTGTTCGAGATCCATGCCTTGGATCAGGTGTTCCGGCAGGCAGCCGAGAGCCCTATTATCGCCAATGCCCATCTCGTGCGCACAGGCAGACTGCCGATGCTGAAACCGCGGTCTCTGGATGAACCGCTGTCGGATTTCTCCTTTATCGAGGCCGTCGATCCGGAACAGATCACCCGCGATATACTGGAACTGTGTGCGCACAAAATCCCGGATCAACTGAAACTGGACGGTGTCAGGGATGTGCAGGTGCTGACTCCCATGCACAAGGGGCCGTTGGGAACCCTCCAGCTCAATCGCCGGTTGCAGGCGGCGCTCAACCCGGGGCCGGACAAGAGCGACGTGTATCGTGTCGGCGACAAGGTGATGCATCTGCGCAACAACTACCAAAAAGAGGTGTTCAACGGAGAGATCGGGATGGTGTGCGATGCCGATCCCCGGCAGGGGCGATGGGTGGTGGATTACGACGATCGTCAGGTGGCCTACGACGAGGCCGACCTGGACGAGCTCTCGCTGGCCTATGCCATCTCGGTGCATAAATCGCAGGGATCGGAATATCCGGTGATCATCCTGCCGCTGGTGACCCAGCACTATATCATGCTGCAACGCAACCTGCTGTACACCGCCCTGACCCGGGCCCGCCGGATGGTGGTGCTGATCGGATCGCAAAAGGCGGTTCGGGTTGCCGTTCGGACGGACCGGCCGCAGTTGAGGGAATCGCTCCTCGCATGGCGCCTCAACCCCTCTGTGGAGCCTGAGGCGGGCAGGGGCGGCGTTATCGGGGGATCGCAATAGTCGGACTATGG
>JBNKKC010000032.1:0-7380 GCA_050291625.1 Desulfobacteraceae bacterium | reverse complement strand
AGATATTAACAGCGTCCGCACGGGTGAAGACAACCAAGCTCACCTCAAAAACTGCAGAGGTTTGAGGGAGCCAAGTGGCGGTCTAAGAAGCACACCCCCTTCTTTGACCGCCGTCCAAATACACCGCAGCAGCGGTTCGCCGGCCGCCCCGCTGCGTTTAGATAGAATCAGCCTGAACGTCAATCTTGCGATCTAGTCGCTCTGCAGATCGTTTGGACAAGTTGCCGGGTCAAATTAGAACGTTCACCGCCCCCACGATTTCGGCTTGTCGCATGGCTGCAACATGCGCTTTGCTGTCATGCAATCAATGATGACGTAAAATCCGTTTGCAATAAGCCCGTCAAATGCCTTATCTATAAAGGTGAAATCTTTGAACTTGCCTTACCTGCTCCATCAGTCGAGGATCTCGGTCTGTCTGAAAATTGCTTTCAGAAATCATCAGGCCCCTCCAAGGCAATTTACAGCGCAACCGTATGAAACAATAGTTCATTAATTGACCTGATCTAATTTTCAGCAAATAGTTCAATGGATTGGCAGGCAGGGATGGGAATCAAAGTGGATACATGCAAATGAATCTCTTATTTTTCCATATATCAACACTGTTATATGCAAGATAATTTAAAAAATGAAAGTTCGAGTATGATTATTAAAAAACAGATTTTGGCAATTTTTGCTCTAATGATGTTATCTGCGCTTGTTTTAAATTGCGCTTTAGATCAATCGAAAAAAAATTGTTACCACAATTTAGAAGATGCCCAACCAATCGACAAATATCGAATTGAAGCTGCATATCAAGTAAATAAAAGCTGGGAATATCCCATGAATTCACAATGTATTGGAAATATTCAAACAAGCATAGTATTTTCAATTTTACCAAATGGTGAAGTTAAAGATATTTTTTTTCATAAAAAATCTAACTGTAAAGATTTGGATGATTCTGCTTACTCTGCAATTAAAAGAACTGCCCCGTTCAAACCATTTCCAAAGGATTTAGACGTCGAAACTGTTGAACTTGGTCTACGGTTCTGCCCTGATGGTGTAAAGTGATATTAAGATGGCGGCAAACAACATTTTTCTTCACCTGTCCGGTGTTTCGCTGCCGCTACAAACCGTCAGGTGAGAAAATCGTTAGCCCCTCTGCCATCTTCAGGGGTTATTCTAAGGAAAGAAGCAGGACTTTATCAATGAAACGTAAGGATCTTACGCCACTAATGATGTGGTTCATTTTATATGATAGAAGAAAAAACGCTTTTTAAAATTGACGGATATCCTGAATTCGCCAAGAGCCGAAAGAGATTGTTGCCGTCAATATGGTAATAAATCCATGCTATTTATGGGCCGACAAATCGTTTCACTGGATTTTCATCTAACTGCGCTCCGTGAAAACCAGTGAGCTTAACCGTTCAATCTCAAATTGAAAAAGGGTGAAATAGATGAGCAAGAAAACACACCTTTACCTATTATGGACCAATGATAACCTGATCACAGCCGAAAAAATGGTATTTATGTATACTATAAATTCAATCATTCATGGTTGGTGGCAAAAGGTGACCCTTATTATTTGGGGTGCGCCTGCAAAATTGGTAAGTGAAGACGTCAACATACAAAAAAAGGTTCGGGAAGCATTGGACGCGGGTGTTCACATAACGGCCTGCAAGGCATGTGCGGATCAATTAGGAGTAACCGACGCTTTAGAAAAACTAAACATCGAAGTGAAATATTGGGGAGCCCCGCTCACAGAGATATTAACAAGCGAAGAAAAACTGCTAACCATATGAATCGGTTTAACATCCTGCGGCATGGGGCGGCGCTTGAACCCGAGCCGCCCCTGAGCAGTGCGTTCAGCGATAATTGAGAGGAAATCATGAAATCTGAAAGATATAAGATCGGCTGGAACAAATTGGCCGAAATTGATGGTCAACAAGGTGAAAGGGTTGTAGAGGCGCTGAAGGACATTTCACCAGATTTTGCCGACCTGCTGATTGAATTTCCCTTTGGAGACGTTTATAGCCGTCCTGGACTAGATTTGAAATCCAGGGAGATAGCTACAGTCGCGGCCTTGACCGCCATGGGGACAGCCACACCTCAACTTAAAGTGCATGTGCATGGTGCACTTAATGTTGGTTGCAGCCCACAAGAAATTATTGAAGTCATGATTCAAATGGCAGTTTACGCAGGATTCCCGGCAGCATTGAATGGATTGTTTGCCGCTAAAGAAGTTTTTGATGAACGAAATTTGAAAATCAGCAGCTAACCACATGATACGCAGAATTCGCAGGATCGGATTTTTCAGCCGACTCTGTTCCCTTGCGCCAGGGCGCTTTGCGTTATAATCTAATCAATGGCAGTTAAGGGGCGCGTCCCTTAACTGACGAGTAGCGGTGCTCGCCGTAAGCGACCATGACCCCGGTCGGTCCAACCACGGCCTTCGGGCGACTCGGTACCCTCGCGCCTGAGGCCTGACGAGCAGAAGTGTCAGGCCGGGAAGCTTCTAACCTGAGGAATTCGCTGATGCCGGAAAAATGTTTTTGGTGTGGAAACGAAACATCACGAATGGAAGATGTAGAATTGCATTTTAAAGGAAAGTCCAACAGGGTGAAGGTGTGCGATACAAGTTGTGAACAAAAGCTGAGAGATTTTGTAAAATATGCCGATAATCACACAAGGCACTATATTTTTGGGCTTGCCCTCTCAATCAGTATCGGCCTTATCGTCACAATTTGGAGAATCAAATTTGATTTCGGTGCGTTAGGTGTTTTTATAATTTTTGCCGGCTCTGGTTTGACCCTGATCAAATATCCCTTTGTGACACCGCAAGCAGTGTCGTCTCTTGGAGCAAGAAAGGCCATTGCTTCAGGGCGTTTATTAGGGTGGCTGAACATCATCATAGCTATTTTATTCTGGTTTTTCCTGGCGGTTTATATAGCTTAGACATGCAAAGGCCGCTGAAATAATGGTCTGACATCTAGCGGCGTCAGGCGGCGCGGCACAAGACTCGGCGCCCCTGAGCCGCAATGCGCGATGTAAACAAATGAGACTAGTTGTCACTATCCTGATTCTTTTAATCCCGATCAGTGCTCTCGGAGCCGAGAAAGCCGATAAGGTTCTGGTCGTCAAGTCGGAATCAAAATTGTACCTCATTAGAAATGAAAAAGTCATAAGCGCCTTCAAGGCTGCATTCGGTGCAAATCCAAAAGGACACAAGCTGAAAGAAGGTGATGAAAAAACTCCTGAGGGAGTATACATTCTGGATTACAAGAAGAGCGATAGCGCTTTTTATAAGGCCATCCACATTTCCTATCCAAATCAGGAGGATAAAAAGCGCGCAAAAAAGGCCGGCGTCAATCCGGGCGGCCTGATCATGATCCATGGCCAGAGAAATGGTTTCGGCTGGTTTGCCTGGGTCACTCAAAATTTCAATTGGACAGACGGCTGCATTGCGGTTTCAAACAGTGCCATGGATGACATCTGGGAGGCCGTCAGTATCGGAACACCGATAGAAATCAGACCATGACCCAGAAACCGGCATGTGCCGGGGATGGCAAGCTTTATGCCGCCTCAGAAACGCAACGTTATGAAAATCGGTGGTTCCGTTACACCGGAGGGCACGTTATCACAAAGGAGATGACACGATGGATATCAAGGAAATATGCCCCTGTCCTAAATTAACCTGCCCCAATCATGGGTATTGCGACAAGTGCACCAGTCGTCACCTGCGCTTGGGATTTCTCAATTATTGCTCATTTCACACAATGCTTCCAACCCTCAGAAAAGCGATAGATGAGGCTCCGGAATCTTCTTTGGCAACAAAATTGGATGATTTGATGCAGGCACAGCTTCAGGCGTATGATAGCCTTATGGATGAGCACGGGCTGTCGCACGAAAGTCAAAACAGACTGTTAAAAATGGTCGCGAAGTATAGTGACCATTAAGAGCCCCTCTTTTTCAGACCTCTTCCGCAACGTCCGGATTTTCACTCAAGAACCGGTAGAGCGTGGCGCGGCCGACGCCCAGCTCGCGGGCGGCGCGGGCTTTGTTGCCGCCGGTTTTAATGAGAGCTTCCTGGACAGAGCGTGCGGCCAGTTTCCTTGTGGGTCCGCGACGCAGGGCGTTTTCTTTAACCTGGCGCAGTTCCAGGGGAAGATCATCGGAAACGATGATCTGGTTGTTTGATTTGACGATGGCGAATTGGACGGCATTTTGCAGTTCCCGGACATTTCCCGGCCAGGCATATTCCATCATGACGTTTAACGCTTCCGCGCTCATGGTCGGCATTTCCAGCCCGCTGCGCTGGGCGACCTGCCCGAGAAAGTGATCCACCAGCAATGGAATGTCGTTGCGTCGTTCCCGAAGGGGCGGTATGTGGATGGGGATCACGTTGAGACGATAGAAGAGATCTTCCCGGAAATTGTCCCGTTGAACTTCTTTCTTCAGATTCTTGTTTGTGGCGCTGATGACGCGCACGTTGACATCGATGGTGCGCTCCCCGCCCACTTTCTCGAAACTTCCCTCCTGAAGGAAACGAAGCAGTTTGACTTGCAAGGGGCGGCTTAGCTCGGCCACTTCGTCCAGAAAAACAGTGCCTCCGTCCGCCAGCTCAAAACGGCCCTTTTTGTCTCGGATGGCCCCGGAAAAGGCGCCTTTGACGTGGCCGAACAGCTCGCTTTCGATCAAACCGTCGGGTAGTGCGCCGCAGTTGATCGGCACGAACGGCGCCCCTCCGCGCCGACTTTCGTTATGGATGGCGTTGGCCACCAGTTCTTTTCCGGTTCCGGTTTCGCCATACAGGTGAACCGGAAAGTCGTATTGCGAGACATCGGTGATCTGCTGATAGACGCTGCGCATTTTGACATCGCCGCCAATGATGTTGTCAAAGCGCGTCATCTCACCGCTGCGATAACGGAGATTGAGCAGTTCGGTCATGTCGCGAAACGAGGCGACCATGCCGACGCATTCGTCTTTATCGTCGCGCACCATGGTAGCCCTGAACGCCAATCGGCGCTGCTCACCGTTTTTGGTCCTAATGTTCAGAGGATACTCGGCATGATCGGTCTCGAGAGCCTTCCCGTCGCGAAACGAACAGTTCTGGCCGCAAAACCGGCCTTCGAAAATCTCGTGGCAGTCACGGCCCAGGACTTCGTCGCGCCTGAAGCCGGTCACCCGCTCGGCTTCGGCGTTGAACAGATAAATCCGGCGATTCAGATCGTGGGCGATGATGCCCTCGTTCAAGTTGTCCAGAACGCGGATCAGATTTTCGCGACTGGCGATGGTATCGACAAATGGTTTGGTGCTCATAGTTTACCGGTAGCTGTCCCAGATTCCGTGCGGATCAATGCCGGTAATTATAATAGACGCCGAATAAAGTCAAATAACCCGGCGACTGCTCTGCCGAACAATGGACGAATCCGATTGTGAACCGGGAATGAGTCTTAGCGCGAATTCTAAGGAATCAGAGCCGTACGGGCAGAGCTCTGTTAAGGGCGATGCGTTTGAGATCGATCCGGACGTCATAAGCCATTACCTCTACCCCGGCTTCAGCCGCACGACGCAGCAGACGGCCGTATTTCGGATCGATTTGATCGGCGGGTTGAAACAATTGGGCGTCTGTTCGCTGCACCAGGAAAAAAATCACGGCCCTGGCATGCTTCGCCTTCAATTGTTCCAGGACAGCCAGGTGCTTTTGCCCCCGAGCCGTCGGCGCATCGGGAAACATGGCCAGGCCGTTTTCGACCAACGTGCAGTTTTTTACCTCGATGTAGCAGTCCCGGCGCCCCTTGCCGCTGAGCCGCAGGTCCAGACGGGAGTGCGAATCGACACGGACCTCCCTGGCCACCCGGTCATAGCCGTTCAGTTTGGGCACGTTGCCGTTTTCAATGGTTTGCGCCACCAGCCGGTTGGGTACCAGCGTGTTGACGCCGACCCATGCATTGGGCATGCGAATCAGCTCCCAGGTGTACTTGTGTTTTCGACGGGGGTTGTCATGACAGGAGAGGTAAACCGGACGCCCCGGCTGGCTGCAGGTGGTCATGCGTCCCGAATTGGCGCAATGAGCGGTCACCAACGTGCCGTCATCGAGTTGCACATCCGCCAGAAACCGCTTGTAACGCTTGACGAGCCGGCCTCGGGACAACGCAGGCCAGGCCAGGCCGGGATCGTCGATCTCAGTCGGGTTGGGCATAGTAAGCGCAATTTCAGTTGGGTTTGGGGGCGAGCTTTAAAATGGTTTTGGCGCGCTCGATCAGCTGATCCCCTTTAAAGGGCTTGACCATGTAGTCGCGGACGCCCATCTTGACGATCTTCATGACGTTGTCTTTGCCCGATTCCGCGGTCAGCATGATAACGGGAATATCCTTGAGTTCTCTTTCCGATTTGAGCTTTTCCAGCATTTCGATACCGGTCATCACCGGCATGGTGATATCCAGAATGATTAAATCGGGTTTTTCTCTATTGGCGATTGCCAGGCCTTCCACCCCGTTTTCACCCTCGTACATCTCGCAGTTGTAAGGCGTAAATGCTTTTTTTACGATCATGCGAATGGTTTTGCTGTCGTCGACTGTCAGAATTTTGTAGGCCATAAGATCCCTCCACGCTGAACCGGCCAAAACGAAGTTGTTGTTATTTTACGGGTATAGTAATGCCCGGCGGCAAATTGTCACATAATTTAACGGCCATTTGCCAAATTTCTTTAGTAATTTCTGTATCAAACCGACGCCTGTCAGATCTGCATGGTCGATCGGGCAATTTTCATGATGTCATCACGGGAATAGCGCCTTCCGCGGCCGACACCCGGGCATTGATCGGCGACACGTCGCCAGCGCGATTCCGATCGCACGTTGCAGAACCAGAACGGAAAGGTCCTGCACTGGTGGGGGCGCAACGGATAAATGGTGCATCCCCGGTCGTAAAACAGGCAGTGTCCCCGGCGGTCCTCCTTGATGCTGTAACTGTCTTTGTAGGGATAAAGGTAAGCGTCGCGAAAGGCGTTCACCGGTGTCGACAGATGCGTTGCGATCGCTCCGATCTCATCCCTGCTGACGTAAATGGTGCCGGGTTCGCCGGTGCAGCACTCACCGCAACGAAGGCATTTGAAGGATAACCCGTCGTCAAAAAAATAGGCGCCCCCGGCATATGGCTCTGGAAAATCGAGTGTCATGCCCTGCTTATATCAGACCAGGGGCCGCGGTTCAAATCTTACAAGCGGTTTACAGCGCAAAATGAATTGTTATCATTTAGGCGGCTTGGGAGGAGTATCGACGCGGGAAAGATGTCCGGCATAACACTAGAAACAAGTTCAAAAACGGATGTCACTCCGGCGCAAGAGACTGTGTCGCAATTGACCCAAACGACGACATCAGGAGCCGATGTCATTCCGGCGAAAGC
>JBNKKC010000031.1:0-23955 GCA_050291625.1 Desulfobacteraceae bacterium | reverse complement strand
TTCTGGCCGTGATCTACGAGGGGTAGGCGGGAAGGGCGGGGGCGGAGCCTCCGCACAACACCAGCGGGACGGGTCCGCCCTGCGAGAACCATTTCTTCGATGACCGGCGGTATCTGAAACGCGGGAACCGGTTGGCCGGTTGAGCCGGTTCGAGGAACTCCATTCGTTTTTGAACTTGTTTGCAGGACACAACACCAGTTCCGCGCAATAAAATCCGTTCTTTCCAACCATTGCCGCAGAGTCGGGCCGATCTTTCATGAAAAATAAATATGTAATAGGCTCAAAAAGGTTTAAAATTGATTTATTTAGTTATAATAGACCTAATTAGATCTATTATAACTATATACTTGACAAGCATACAATTAAATTTATAATAGTCTTATAAACAGATATAAACACTGAATATTGATTTTATAGATGTTTAAAAGGCTATTATGGATTATTACTCGATGACAGACCAGGGGATCGCAAATGAGATCGGAAGCCGCGTTCGGTCGCTGCGATTGCGCCGAAACGTGACCCAGGAGCAGCTCTCTGAAGCGACGGCATTGTCGCTCAATGTGATAAAATCACTCGAATCGGGCAAGGCAAAGTTGACAAGCCTTATCGCCGTGTTGAGGGAGCTTGGGAGCCTGGATGATCTGGATCGCTTTGTTCCCGAGATCACCATCAGTCCTCTGCAACTGGCCAGACGCAGAGGCATGCAGCGTCAGCGCGCCTCCGGCAGGCGCCTGCAGCGTCGGTCAACGGATGATGCAGCATGGTAGAACGCGTCGAAACTGCCGTCGTCAGGTTGTGGGGGAATGATGTCGGCGCCGTTTCCTGGCTGGCTCGGGACGGATATGCCGTGTTTGAGTTCGAACCCTCGTTTTTGCGGGCGGGACTCGATATATCGCCTATCCATATGCCTGTGGCCGAGGCCGGGGCGGGCGATGCCATCTATGCGTTTCCGGGGCTTGAGAGACGGACCTTTCTCGGGCTGCCGGGACTGCTGGCCGATTCGCTGCCGGACAAATTCGGCAACCGGGTTATCGAGACCTGGCTGGTTCGAAACGGCAGGGATCCGGGGAGCTTCAGCCCGGTGGAACGCCTGTGCTACACCGGCAGGCGCGCCATGGGCGCGCTGGAGTTTGCCCCTCCGGTCAATCGGCAGTTCGACCGGCCGGTGTCTGTTGAAATCGCCCAACTGGTCGAGCTGGCACAGAGTGTCGTCTCCCGGCGCATGGCTCTCGATGTCGATATCGGCGGCTCGGATAGAGAAAATGCCGAAGCCCTGCTGGATATTTTGCGGGTGGGGACATCCGCCGGCGGAGCCCGCCCCAAGGCCGTGATCGCCATCAATCAACAGGGCAAGGTCATGTCCGGTCAGACCGATGCACCCAAAGGGTTTGACTACTGGGTGTTGAAATTTGACGGGGTCAGCGATCTCGAATTGGGCGAGCCCAAGGGGTATGGCCGCATCGAATATGCCTATCATCTGATGGCCGGAGCGGCAGGGATTCACATGATGCCGTGCCGTCTGCTGGAAGAAAACGGACGGGCCCATTTCTTGACGCGGCGTTTCGACCGCGATCAGAACGGCAAGATTCACATGCAAAGCCTGTGCGGTCTGGCGCACTATGACTTCAACCAGCCCGGGGCATACAGCTATGAGCAGGCATTTACCGTCATGCGCAAGCTCAGGCTCGGCAAAGCGGACGCCATGCAGCAATACCGGCGCATGGCGTTCAATGTCATCGCCCGCAACCAGGACGACCATACCAAGAACATCGCCTTTTTGATGGATCGCGACGGCCGGTGGCAATTGAGTCCGGCATTTGATGTGATCTATGCGCACAACCCCGCCGGCGTGTGGACCAGCCAGCACCAAATGAGCCTCAATGGAAAGCGCGACGGCTTCTCGCACGGTGATCTGGTCACCGTCGGAGAGTCTATCGGCATTCCCAGGCCCGGACAGATCATCGATCAAGTCCTGGAGGCCGTCAACGACTGGCCTGAATACGCGGGACAGGCCGGTGTCAAACCATCGATCCGGGATGAAATTGCGCGGCACCACCGCATTCAGTTGTCATAGAAAAGAAAAATTGGAATAGAATATTCGCGGTTGGCCAAATTGTATCAGGGAAAGGGTTCAATTAGGAAATTATTGGTCAATTACATCATTTAATTTAAGATACTTACATACTTTATGAGTAAATTTTACCCATTATATTATATGGTGTTTACAAAATATACAACACTGCTTAGTTTTTCATTTTTAGGACTATTAAGAAATTCTTAGCGCTCAGGATAACCGATGGAGCAACAAAAGCAAAAGAACCTCAGAGCCGGCATGCAAACATCTCCATGGATCATTTTAGGGTCAACCTTCATTCTATTGGTTGTGGTGATTGTGCTTGCCGTTCAGAATACCAATCGTGAAAAGCGCTCGATGACAAAAATACTCAGAGCTAAGGGAGCAGCCCTGATACGGGCGGTGGAAGCCGGGGCCAGAACCGGCATGATGGGAATGATGTGGGGTGGACAACAGATACAACTGCTGCTGGAAGAAACCGGAAGGCTGCCGGATGTGACGTATATGGCCGTCGTAGATGAAAATGGCAAAGTCGTTGCCCATAGCGATGCGTCCAAGGTCAACACACCGTTTCGTTCAGGCCGTCATAAACTGGTCCACCTGGGGCCGGACCTTCAGGAAAACTGGGAACTGGTCGACCTCGGCAACAATGGGCGGGTATTCGAAGTCCACCGCCATTTCAGACCGCTGTATAGAAATTCGGGACGCGAAGGCGGCCACATGCGCGGGATGATGCACCGGCATCGAATTCCCCCGGTTTCACCGGATGACTGGTTCACGCAGCAAAAGCGCCAACAGTTGCTCATCGTCGCCGGATTGGACGTTGCCCCTTTTGAACAGGCGATCCAAGGGGAGATTCGTACCACCATCATGATGTCCGTCATTCTTCTCTTGTTAGGTTTCGGTGGTTTTATCTCCCTTTTTTGGATGAACAGCTATCATGCCGCAAAAAGAACCCTTCAAGATACGAGTGCTTTCGCCGACGAGGTTGTAGCCCACCTGCCTGTCGGGCTGATTGCCACCGGCCGAGAAGGAAACATAACCTTTTTCAACGAAGCCGCAGAACGCATTACAGGATTGAGTGCTGCCGCGGCTGAAAATAAAACGCCCGATTCACTATTGCCCGCCCAATTGTGCGGCCTGAAACAAGTAACACAAGACGGTCGAGCCATCACCGAAAAGGAGATGGAGTGTACCTTTTCAAGTGGCCGCGTCGTACCCCTCAGTGTCAGTGCAACCCGTATCATCAACGCCGTTGGAGAATTGGTCGGGCATGTTCTCATATTAAGGGATCTTGGAGAAGTCCATCGGTTGCAGGATGAGATCAGAAGACAGGAAAAATTGGCGGCCATCGGGGGGTTGGCTGCCGGCGTGGCCCATGAAATCCGCAACCCGCTGAGCTCCATTAAAGGCCTGGCGACCTTTTTCGGCGAACAATTTGAAGATGGCAGCGAGGCCAAAAACGCTGCCGGCGTGATGGTCAATGAAGTCGATCGACTGAATCGGGTGATTACCGAGTTGCTTGATTTTTCCAAGCCCACGGAATTAAAGCGCCAAAGCGCCGATTTGGCTCCCTTGATCACCCGCTCCCTACAACTCATCCAGCAGGATACAGTCAATCGAGGCATACAGGTGGATGTCGATATCGATGAACGTATATGCCAGGTGTATGTGGATTCGGATCGGCTGACGCAATGTCTATTAAACCTTTATCTGAACGCCATTCAAGCGATGCCGCAAGGCGGAACAATGTCTTTGACGTGTATGGCGGATGCCCGGAACCAGGTCCTTATTCGCATTGAAGATACCGGACTTGGCATTGCGGCGGACGACCTCAGCCAGATTTTCAATCCCTACTTTACAACCAAAGGAAAAGGAACGGGATTGGGTCTGGCAATCGTTCACAAAATAGTCGAGGCACACCATGGGCGCATCTCGGTGGAAAGCATTCCCGGCAAGGGAAGCACCTTTATGCTGCAGATACCATGTCATTCCAATAACTCAAAAGAGAAAAAGCCATGAAAGTGGAAAGACAAACCAAGGTACTCATCGTCGACGACGATCCGGGCCACCTGACGACACTGAAAACCATTGTCCGCAGCTGGGGTTACACTGTTGCAACAGGTGATGACGGTGAGGTTGCTGTGGCAAAGGTGAGGTCCGAATATGTCGATCTGGTCCTGATGGATGTGCGCATGGCTAAAATGAGCGGTATCGAGGCGCTGGAAAAAATAAAGGAATACAATCCTTCCATCCCCGTTATCATCATGACGGCGTATTCATCTGTAGACTCGGCTGTGGATGCGCTCAAGGCCGGCGCGTATGATTATCTGATCAAACCACTGGATTTTGAAGTCTTGAAACTGGCCATTGAAAGGGCCTGCGAACATGCTGGCTTAAGAGAAGAAAACAAACTTCTCAAGATGCAGCTGAGCAAAGATTTTGAAATCAGCAATATCATCGGCAAAAGTCCGGTGATGAAGGAATTGATGGCCATGATCGCCATGGTGGCGCCTTCCGAAGCCACCGTGATGATCACCGGAGCCAGCGGCACGGGCAAAGAGCTGATTGCACGCTCAATTCATTATAACAGCCCCCGAAAGGATCACCCTCTGGTGATTGTGAACTGTGCGGCCATCACCGAGACACTTCTCGAATCCGAGTTGTTCGGGCACGAAAAGGGCTCTTTTACAGGCGCGGACAAACGCCGCGAAGGCCGATTCATGCAGGCCGATCACGGGACCATCTTTTTGGATGAAATCGGAGAGACATCCGCAACCATGCAGGCCAAGCTGCTTCGGGTTCTGCAAGAAAAGGAAATTCAACGCGTGGGCGGCGAAGAGGTACTGAAGGTGGATGTCAGAATAGTGGCCGCCACCAACCGCGACCTGGAAGCCGAGGTCGCCGCAGGCCGGTTCCGCGAAGACCTGTTCTACCGGCTTAATGTGATGGCCGTAAAGATACCGCCGTTAAATGAGCGCCAGGATGACATCCCTTTGCTGGCCCAACATTTTCTGGAAAAATATGCCGAGAAGAATCGAAAATCCGCCAAGGGATTCGCCCCGATCGCCATGGATATGCTTCTCAAATACCATTGGCCGGGAAACGTCAGGGAGTTGGAAAACGCTATTGAGCGTGCGGTGGTCCTGATGACCGGCGATCATATCACGGAGAACCAGTTGCCGTTGAGTATCGCGCAAAGCTACCCGGACCAACAAGCCTTAACGAGCTCAAAGCCTTTGGAAATAGACGGCAATCGTTCATTGGAGGAAATTGAGAAAGAGGCCATATTGACGACCTTAAACGCCAGCGGCGGAAACAAGAGTGAAACGGCGAGACGGTTGGGCATTACCCGAAAAACATTGCACAATAAACTGAAAAGCTATGGCGCTTGATCATTAAAGGACGCATTCGAAAACGTTTTTGCATTGCTGGGTTATTTTTACCCACACCTATTCTAAAAATCAGATCCGCTGATTCGATTTTACACACTTTGCCCTTCAAAATTCATTCCAAAACAGCCTCAATATTTGGCCATTCATCTAAATAACACAATAAAACCAACTGCATATTAAAGCATATTTAAATAATCTATATTCATGGCATAGGGATTGCCATATAGAGATGTCGAGAGAAAAAAATAGCAAGGAATTAGTGAATAGCTAAACGCAAAAAATGAAAGGAGTATTTTTCAATGAAGCGGAAGAAAACAACAATCGGCCTGTTGGCATTCGGATTAATCGCCGCAATTGCAGCGATTGCATTTGCGCATGGCGGTTACGAAGGCCGCATGGACACATACGGCGGCCACATGATGGGGCCGGGTTACGGCGGCGGCGATATGATGGGGCCGGGTTACGGCGGTGGCCATATGATGGGCTACGGTCCCGGTTACGGGCCCTACATGCGTGGATACGGTAGCTGGGGTTCTCTGTCGGAAGAAGATGCCGTTAAAATAGATGCAGCCAGAGACGATTTCTATAAGGAGACGCGCGAGCTCCGGGGCAAAATTGACGACGCGCGTATCGCGTTGCACAGCGAAATGGACAAGAATCAACCCAACGAAAGTAAAGTGATGGAGCTGCAAAAGCAACTGTCTAAAATGCAGGCACAATTTGATCAAAAAGCATTAGCCCACGAGCTGAAGATCGACAAAATGGTGCCCGGAGGTCATCAAGTTCGAAGATTCCGAGGCGGCTATTGTTGGTAACTGCCGGTAAACTCCGGGGCAGCGGTAGACACCGGCCCGGCCCCGGAGAATCAAAAAGGCAGTGATAAAAGGAGACACCCATGAACAGAAAAGCCAGTACATTGATTAGCTTGGGAATATCTATCGCATTAATTGCGGCCGGAATCTGGTTTCTCTGCAATCACTATTACTATTTCGGATATGGCGACAGTAGCTGGAACATGCCGCGCCATATGATGATGGGAGGTGGGGGCATGGGAATCATCATGATTCTTTTTTGGGTGGTTCTTCTAACTGCCGTTATTCTGCTGGTATCAGGTTTGATGACGCGCCGCAGTGTTGCGGATCAGAATAATGGTGAACCATTGGCCGACTCAGATGCTTTGAAGATTTTAAACCAGCGGTACGCCAGTGGTGAAATTAGCAAAATCGAATATAAAATCATGAGAAAAGATCTCCAATAGAGATCAATGAGAGGTGCGTTATGGCGCTGCTTTTAAAAAAACATCAATTCATCGATCCGGTGTGTCACATGGTGGTGGATCCTGCCAAGGCACCTGCGAAATACTGCTACAACGGCGTTGAAATTTATTTTTGTGCTCAAGCGTGCAAGGCGGCATTTGAAGCCAACCCGAACAAGTACACAGTAAAGAAGAAAAAAGGTTTCTGGCGGCGATATCTTGACAGGCTGAACAAGGCTACCGGTGGACAACCACCGGCATGTCATTGATCCGGCTATAACCGCAAGCTGACAAGAATGATTAAAACTCACTAGGATTCGGGTATCACAATAATGGATTTAGGGGGTTGTCATGTCCATAAAACGGAAAATTCACCAAGGTATATCCCGACTGGCGGATAAATGGCCTGCGCTATCAGAAAAACTGGTCGCATCGTTCAATCCAATGGAGATGACATCCATACCATGGTCCCCGGTAACGAAATCGCTGGAAAGGTCAAAAATTGCCCTGGTTACAACAGCCGGCATCCACCATAGCGGACAGAAACCTTTCGACATGGAAGATTCAAATGGTGATCCTTCTTTTCGGATTATCGATCCGCACACCATTGAAGGCGATTATAAGATTACGCATGATTATTACAATCACAGTGATGCCGACAAGGATTTGAACGTCGTTTTTCCTATTACACGGCTGAAAGAGATGCATGCGGCAGGATGCATCGGCGCTATCTCTGACATACACTTTTCACTTATGGGCCATATAGACGGCGGTCATGTCAAAAGGCTGATCAACCAGACCGCGATGCAAATAACGAGAATATTCAAACAACTTGAAGTGGATGCCGTTTTGCTGACTCCGGCCTGAGGCATCTGCCATCAATCCGTAGGATTGATCCAACGTATAATTGAGACGGCCGGTATTCCCACAGTCAGCATATCCGTCAATCGACCCTATACCGAAAAGGTCAAACCCCCGCGATCAATTTTCTTGCGCTGGCCCTTTGGTCATCCCATGGGTGAGCCGGGTCGCATCGATCAGCAAGCCGCCGTACTGCGCAAGGCTTTAGAGGCGCTATACACCATTGATACACCCGGTAAGATTGTCGATGTGGGCTGGCGCTGGCGTATTAAGAAGTATCCACCGCAACCCTGGCTCGATCATCCAACCAGGGGCAAAACAAGCAGGCGGGCAGATGGTTATGACTGTTTATTGGGGGGAGCTGTAACAAATTAAAAAAGGAGACAAACCATGAATCCCGGACCTGCATATGGACACTGGCAACTGGTCATTGTGAATACCTTAATCATATTGATCTTTGCGTTCAGCTTTTTTCGCCCAAAAACCCGAAGGGACTGGCGCGCCTTCGGAGGCTTCGGCGCATTCGTCGTGGCTCTTTTTACAGAGATGTACGGTTTTCCCCTGACCATTTTCCTGTTGTCGGGTTGGCTGACCAGCCGTTTCCCCGAGATCGACTGGTTCTCCCACGACGCCAGTCATTTGCTGCAAACCCTGCTGGGGTGGAGCGGCAACGCCCATGTCGGCCCCCTGCATGTGATCAGCGATATATTGATCGTCGGCGGTTTGATTCTGTTAGGAAGCGCATGGCGGGTCCTCTACAAGGCCCAACGTACTGGAGCATTGGCCTGCCGAGGCCCCTATGCCTTTGTGCGGCATCCCCAATATGCGGGCTTCATCGTCATTATGATGGGCTTTTTGATCCAATGGCCGACGTTGCCGACCCTGATCATGTTTCCCATCCTGGTTTTTATCTATGTCCGGCTGGCAAAACGCGAAGAAACGGAAGCCGTCGGCCAGTTGGGTGAAGTTTATGCCAACTACGCCAAACAGGTACCAGCTTTCTTTCCCCGAATTAGAAGGTCCCATACCGATCGCGGCTCCTGTGATGCGGAAAGGAGTACATCATGAAAAGCAATCCTTCGGTAATCAACCAGCACTCTGAATCCGGTTGCTGCTCAAACCATGACGATGCTTCATCTGTGGTAAAGGACTATGGATCAATCGCATCTGCCGAGCACGCCACCGAAGCAATGATTCATATTGGAGGAATGAGATGCGGCGCTTGTGCTGAAAAAGTCCGAACGGCTTTGACCAACGTCGATGGCGTTATCGAAGCACAAGTGCGCTTTGCCGAATCGTCTGCCAAGGTGCGATATGATTCTCTGCGAACCGATGTGGCCGCCATCTGCACGGTGCTGGATGCAGCCGGCTACTCAGCGCACCGTAGCGGTCCGGAGAGTTCTGCTTCGGCATTCAGACTGCCGGCCGGCCGGCTCGGACGCCGCATGGTTTGGTCCGCGGCTGCGGCATTGAGTGTCATCGGCTTTTACCTGGGACTGATCACCCTGACGTCGAATTGGTCCAACGCCGCTTACCAATTCAGTGAATATGGTGGATGGGTCATCGCCCTGGCCTTAGGCCTGGGGGTTCAGGTAGGGCTTTTTACCCATATGCGTGCCGTAATGGCCGGTGTTCGCTTAAAAGGAGCCGCTTCAGGCATGGCGGCATCGGGAGGTATGTCCGGCGTCGCGATGGCCTTGTGCTGTTCCCACTACCTGGCGGCGATTTTACCGGCGCTCGGTCTGCCCTTTTTTGCCGGAGCCGTGGCGGGACTTGTAGAGTATCAGACGGTTTTCTTCATCATCGGTGTCATATCCAACATGTTGGGAATTGGTTATATGCTTCGCTTAATGGTGAAAAACGGCATTTTTGCTTACAGCGCTGCATATCAATAATACCCAGTCTTAAAAACGTAAAAGGAGCGCAAGCTATGAGACGAAATAAACGACCATTAAAGGTAATCGGCATCCTGTTCCTTGCCATGGTATTGGGTTCAGCTGTTTCTGCCTGGGCCTATGAAAAATCAGTACACAACGGCAATGGTGTGTATGTGACCGTAAAGCCAACCGCCTTGGCGCCGGATAAGGCGGTCAAGTTTGATGTCCGCCTCAACACCCACAGTGTGGAGCTGGACCAGGATTTGATCGCCGTGTCGGAATTGCGAGATGACAAAGGACGCACCTACCGCCCGGATCAATGGAAAGGTTCTCCTCCGGGCGGTCATCACCGCAAAGGAACGCTGATTTTTCCGGTCTTAAAGGAGTCGGCAAAATCGGTCACCTTAATTATACGCGATGTCGCCGATGTCCCCGAAAGGGTATTCACATGGCAGGTGGAACCCTAACAAAGGTAATTTTCATCACTTTTTAATCAACGATAACCAACGGAGGCAGTCATGACCCAACGAACGTATTCCATACCAAATATATCCTGCGGCCATTGCGTGGCCACCATCACCAACGAGCTGAAAGAGATGGAAGGTGTGAAGCAGATCAATGGTGATCCCCAGGCAAAGACCATCAACCTTGAATTGGAATCACCGGCCACCGATGAACAGATCAGGGCCAAACTGGAAGCGATCGGATACCCGGTTGCCTGATCGTTCCGTCATACCTATTCTTTGAATGACAACAGAGCGAAAGGAGGCGGCTATGAATGAACAGACCGTTACCCTGCCCATCACCGGTATGACTTGCGCCAATTGCGCCGCCAATATCGAGCGTGGGCTCAATAAACTCAACGGCATTCGGGATGCGGCGGTCAACTTTGCCGCAGAGCAGGCCATGGTGAGCTTCGATGCCGGGCAGCTGAACATCACCGACCTGGTGGCCAGTGTGCGGCGATCGGGGTACAGCGTACCCGCCGCCCATATTGAACTGCCCATCACCGGCATGTCCTGCGCCAATTGCGCCGCCAACATCGAGCGAGCGCTGAACAAAAAAGTGGACGGCGTGGTCAACGCCGCAGTCAATTTCGGCACGGAACGCGCGGCCGTGGACTATCTGGCCGACATCTTGACCGTGGACGATATTGTCGCGGCCATTGAGAAAGCCGGCTACGGCGCCATTGCGCCGGATGGAGCCCAGGACGCCGAAGATGCCGAACAGCAGGCCAGGCAGGCCGAGATCAGGGACCAGACCCGCAAATTCATCGTCGGCGTCATCTTCGCCGCGCCGCTGTTTGCGCTGAGCATGCTGCGCGATTTCAGCCTGGTGGGTCCCTGGAGCCATGCGCCCTGGGTCAACTGGCTCTTTCTTGCCCTGGCGACGCCGGTGCAGTTCTACACCGGATGGGATTACTATGTGGGTGGTATCAAGAGTCTGCGCAACAAAAGCGCCAACATGGACGTGCTCATCGCATTGGGCTCATCGGTGGCCTATTTTTACTCCCTGACCGTATTACTGCTTCCCTCGGTGGGGCAGCATGTCTATTTTGAGACCGCAGCGGTAATCATCACCCTGATCAAGCTGGGCAAGCTGCTGGAGGCCCGCACCAAAGGTAAAACCGGAAGCGCTATCCGCAAACTCATCGGTCTGCAACCCAAAACCGCCTTCATCCTTGAAAACGGACAGGAGAAAGAGATTCCCCTGGCCCGGGTTCAAAAAGAGATGACCGTCGTGGTGCGACCGGGTGAACGCATTCCTGTGGACGGCATGGTCACCGACGGTCAATCGGCGGTGGACGAGTCCATGCTCAGCGGAGAGCCTTTGCCGGTGGACAAAACGCCCGGCGATACCGTGGTGGGCGGCACCATCAACGGCGAAGGACTGCTAAAGTTTCGCGCCACCCGCGTCGGCCGGGAAACCGCCCTGGCTCAGATCATCCGGCTGGTACAGGAGGCCCAGGGCAGCAAAGCCCCCATCCAGGCCCTGGCCGACCGTGTGGCGGCCGTATTCGTACCGGCCGTCATTCTGATCGCACTGGCTACCTTCGGTATCTGGTGGATGGCCGGCGGCGAATTTGTCCCCGCCATGATTCGATTGGTGGCCGTGCTGGTAATTGCCTGCCCCTGTGCCTTGGGGCTGGCCACGCCGACGGCCATCATGGCAGGAACCGGAAAAGGCGCTGAAAAGGGTATCCTGTTTAAACGGGCCGAGGCTTTGGAAAAAGCCACCGAACTGGACGCCATCGTTTTGGACAAAACCGGCACCATCACCGAGGGAAAACCGGCGGTGGCTGATTTGGTTCCAGTGCAGGACGTTACCGCGTCTCAAGACGACCTGCTGAAACTGGCGGCATCAGTGGAACAGGGTTCCGAACATCCCCTCGGTAAAGCGATCGTTCGAGAAGCCAAAAAGCGAGGAATTGCATTGGCCGACCCGGGCAATTTCAAAGCCCACGGCGGATTGGGCGTGGAAGGCGTAGTCTTTGAAAAAAACGTGCGGGTAGGAAAACCAAAATGGTTTCAGGCCGATCTGTTGGCCGATGCCGTCAGTACGATTCAAAAACTGCAGCAAGAGGGCAAAACCGTCATGGTGGTGACTTGTGACGACCGGCTGGCCGGACTGCTGGCCGTGGCCGACGCTCTGAAGCCTGAATCGGCAGACGCGATTGCCGCTTTGCAAAATCAAGGTCTTCAGGTGGTGATGCTTACCGGAGACAATCCACAGACAGCGCGAACCATCGCCGGGCAAGTGGGCATCGAAGATATCTATTCCGAGGTGCGACCGGACGAAAAATCACTGAAGGTCAAGGAAATTCAAGGCAAAAGCCTCCGTGTGGGGATGGTGGGCGACGGCATCAACGATGCCCCGGCCCTGGCCCAGGCGGATGTGGGGCTGGCTATCGGAACCGGCACCGATGTGGCCATCGAGACTGCCGATGTGATCCTCTCCTCCGGCAGTTTGGCCGGAATTCCGCGCACCATCGCCATCAGCCGCAAGACCATGGGGACCGTGCGGCAGAACCTCTTCCTGGCATTCGTGTATAACGCGGTGTTGATACCCGTGGCCGCAGGTGTTTTAGCGCCCATTGAAACCCTGCCCATGATGCTGCGCCAGCTGCATCCCATTCTTGCGGCCCTGGCCATGGCCATGAGCAGCATATCAGTGGTGAGCAACAGTTTGAGGCTCTATCGAGCCAAGATCAAGTGAAAGCGCCGGGAGCGTTCCGGCAACATGGGATAAGGAGGTACGACAATGCTGGATAAACGATTTCATCGATTGATATATTTGTTTGTAGCGATTGTTTTGCTGGCCGGTGCCGGCGATCTGTATGCGCAGGAAACCAGAACGTTTCAAATCACGGCGACAAAATATGATTTTACTCCTGGAACGATAAAGGTGAACCAGGGAGACAAGGTTGTTCTGCAGGTCACCGCCACGGACCGGGATCATGGTTTCGGGATTAAAGCCTATCAAATCGATCGTGTGTTGCCGAAAGACGAGATGGTGACTATCGAATTCGTGGCCGATAAAAAAGGCGAATTCACCATCAGCTGCACCAAATTTTGCGGCTGGGGACATTTCGGCATGAAGGCCGAACTGAATACTACATTTTAGCAGCAAGGTCGGGCAAGCTCGCAGATCGTGTTATTATTTGAGGACTTATCGATATCGATGATTTTGATGCCGTTGGCGTATTCGCTGGTTTCATATGAAGTTACGTTGTTGATCTTTTTAAGTATAGAATCCATCCGTTTAATTTGGGCAATCATCTTTTCATGGCATTTTACCTCCTACAGAAACCGCTGTGCTTCTTGGATTTGGTTGCTCAGTTTTATTCATCATGGCTCACAAGAACCATCATAACGAAGATAAGTGATCTGAGCTTCATTATTCTACATGACAATTTCTTGCGATCCGCACATATCACGCCAAATAGAAGCTGTCATTAATCGGACTATACTTTGGTCCTGACGTGATAGTCTTCTTTCTTAAGATCGATAATATCTTCATGCGGCCCCGCTGAATGCTTGTCCTGATCACCTGCGCGGTTGGTATGTTCCGACGAATGATGATTGTGGCCGCCGCAGCATCCCATCATCCCGCCTTTCCGAGAAAACATAAAATAGATCAACAGCCCGATAATCAACCATGAAAAGATACCGCCGAACATCATTGTCTTGCCTCCTTTTTGTGAGGAAAATGTTCTCATTGCACTCGTAAATGATTCAAAGCAATTGGTGTGCCGGAAATGATTTTCGTTAATTATCAGATACATTGCCGAATTATCGTTGCGAGATTGGTTCAAGTTGTAACTTTCTTACACGAATTATCGTTTCAATATAGATTAATAGAGTATTAATTACCCGGTATGCTTGCTGGATTCTTTCAATACGTGAGCATAAAAGAGGACGTGAAGGTCGATTTGAATTAATATCAATAGGTTGTTATAAAAGTGTGGTTCCCGGCATAAATGATGCACAATTCTAATGGCAAAACCAATTGCCATGGAACTTGACGGAAGATCCGAAACGTCACGTGCAGGCCATGGCCGGAACCAAAGGGAGGTACTTGATGAAACGGACCTTAACATCTGCGACAGTAATGACGGCTATTCTGATTACAGCCACGTTTGTGTGGGCCGGCGGCATGGGTGGCGGTATGATGGGCGGCGGACATATGATGGATTCATACGGCAACGACCGGATGGGATCGAACCATTACGACGATCAGGATTCCGTCCAGCGGCGTCAAGCCGCCCGTCAGCGCGCTAAAGATGCCTATGATAGCGATATGCGGCGGCTGGACCGCCAAATCAGAGAAAAAAAGCAGGCTCTGGATGCTGAGAGGCAAAAGGAAACACCGGACAGAGCCAGGATCGAAAAGCTGCGCCGTGACATGTCGGATCTGGAACATCGATACGACGACCGGCGGGCTAAGTTTATAAGCCGGTGGGGTCAGGGCGACCGGTAATAAAGGAAACTCCGGACCAGGGAGGATCGGAAAATGGCCGAGCAAATAGGAATCATCACTGGAATCGAACCGGACGGATGGGCCCGGGTGCTGTCAGATCGCAAAGGGGCCTGCGGAGGGTGCCATTCCGGCCACGACGGCTGCCGAAGCTGTCTGGCAGGCTCCAAGTTCGAAAGCCGCGCCACGAATGCCGTTGGTGCGCTACCGGGCGATGTGGTCAAAGTCAGATTGAATTCCGGAAGCTTTTACAAAGGGGCGGCCTTGCTTTACCTGCTTCCCATTGTCGCCCTCATGGTCGGCGCTTTATCAGGAGCATGGGGGGCGGAGCAAATCGGATGGCGGCAAACCAGCGGCGCTGTTTCAGGTGCGGCAGCCGGCATCGGCATCGCCATCCTGATATTGATTCGGTTGGATCGCAGCCAGCCAGCCCGGCGCAGCCTTACACCGGCCATCGTTGAAATACTCTCCGCCGGTTCATCTTCCACCCGGGCACCGACGGCCAAGCATGTATGTTGCAGCTGATGACAAAAGGCACGGCTTGGAACCATGCCGGCACAGTTTGACATTCGGTGTCGGCTGCAAAACCCATATCGGATTTGGTCGTCGCGCCAATGAAGACGCGTTCTGGGTGGCGTCCGATGCATTCGCCCGGGACCGGGCAGCATGCCTGATAGCCGTGGCGGACGGCATGGGCGGCCACAAGGGCGGTGCTGTCGCCAGCCGATTCGCCTGCGAAGCATTGAAAGGATACGATCGTAAACTTGCGCAACCAAACAGCAAATTGAACCCCGAGCAGTTGTGTCGCGAGCTAACTGACGCCATTTATCGAATTGATCGGGGGCTGCGATTCAAAGCGTACAAGACAGATGATATGCGGGATATGGGAACGACCCTTTCGTGCCTGGTATTGACCGACAGCCACAGCATTATCGGTCATGTGGGTGACAGCCGGATTTATCGATGGCGCAGCGGCCGCCTCAGTTGTCTGACAAAGGACCATACCTTTGTTCAGGAGATGATCACCGAAGGCGAAATCGATCCGACAACTGCCGACAGGCATCCATTGCGACATTTATTGACACAGGTCGTGGGCACCGCCGAACCGTTGGAACATGTACTTGCACGGGTCGACAGAGTTAAGGCCGGTGACCGATTATTACTATGCACGGACGGTCTGTACAATTGTTTGCCAAAGGGGCGGATTTCCCATTTGATGGAACGTGACGGCGATGCCGGCTCGCTTGCGGCAAACCTGGTTGACAGCGCTTTGGCCAACCAGACGCGCGACAACGTCACTGCTCTCGTGATCACGGTGGCGCGTATCGGCGAAAGAACTTTTGCGCGCTTGGAATAATAATGCAAGCCAATGTTGAACGGGAGAACAGACCTTCAATGAACCTTTTTAAGCAGGCATCGATGAATATGGATTCAAACCAAACGAGCGGTTGGTCTACGGGCACGATCATCGATGGCAAGTGGGTGTTGATCGAGCGCATCGGCCAAGGCGGTATGGGCGAAGTTTACCGCGCTCATCAGCTCAACCTCAAGCGCGATGTGGCCATTAAGCTGATCTCCGATCAATTCCTTCAGGACATGGAGCATAATCCGGAAGAGGCCGCCATGGCCATCGGGCGTTTTCAGCGGGAAGTGCAGGCCATGGCTCAGGTGCGCCACCCCAATGTTCTGCAGATATTTGACTATGGCTCACTGCAAACCAGCAATAGAGAACATGCCATTCCCGTGGAATACATCTCCATGGAATACATTGCCGGCGAAACATTGCGATTTACCATGTCCGAGGAAGGCCTGGAAGACGAAGAGCAGATGCTTTATGACTGGCTGCGCCGGTATTTCATCCCGGTACTAAACGGTGTCGAGGCCATCCATGCCCATGGCATCGTGCATCGCGATCTGAAACCTGAAAATGTGCTGATGGACGGCGATACGCCGAAAATCGCCGATTTCGGCCTGGCGCGCTCCATAAAGATGCGCGCCGTATCCAATTCATGGGACGTCAAAGGCACTTGGCCCTACATGGCGCCGGAACAGTTCGCCGATTTTCGCAGGGCCGGATTTGCCGCCGACATTTACGCTCTGGGCAAGATCCTGTTCGAAGCCGTTGCAGGCAAAATGGACCCGAAACAATTGCCGTTCAAGTCTGCGGCCTTGGATAACCCCCAGACGCCGCAACTTAAGGACCTGGATGCGGTCATCCGTCGGGCCACCGCTGAGAATCATCAGCAGCGTTATCAAAGCGTGGCCGGGTTGCGCAGGGATATCCAAAACATACTGGATGCACAAGCCGAAGGGGCGGCCCGGGAAGAGACTCCATCCAGAGCGCCGGCTCACAGTCGCTGGATATGGGCGGGAATGGTGCTCTGCGTACTCCTGGTCGGCGGGATGGCGTTCTACCATCTGATGGGCGGTGCAGGCGAAAAGACCGCAGTCTTTGTATCTCCAGCCATCGAACCCGAGCAACGGCAGAAAGTGGACACCGGTCCGTCAGAGCTCCTACCCTCCCGTGTGTCGGCAGACGGCCGGACCATGACTCTGATCCAGGCAGATCGTCCGGCTGACAAGTTCTATTCGGATCCCTCATTGGTGACATTTCACCATTACGTCGAATTCCTCAACGAGGTGGCTGGCGATCTGACCGTCGAGCAGGACCTCGTCAAACACAAGGACATGATATTGATTTATATCGGAGACGGTTCCGCACCCGAGGATCAGATTATCCATCAGAACAGACGATTCAGGCTTCGGAATGCCGAATGGGCGGCTAAGCCGGTGGTGCGCATCACATGGCTGGGCGCCCGAGCATATGCGAACTACTACGGCAAACGGCTGCCCACATTCGATGAATGGAAACTGTTGCAGGAACAATTTGCCGATACGCGCAAGACACAGACACAGCATGCATCGCCCGCAAGCCCCACCGACGGGGGCTATAATACTCATGTGGAAATGATGAAAGAATTCAGTAAGGACGCCCGCCAGTCGCTTGCCGAAGCTCGTCAGGTAGCCAAAGAATGGTTGAGCGTGAAAACCGATGGCGGTGCATCCAGCCGTGTTGTCGCTTGGGCTGATGGTAGTGAAGCGCAGACACCCGTGTTGCGGTATCCGTGGGAAGGCTTCAGCGACGTCGGTTTTCGCACTGTAATGGGTGCCGTCGGCCCGGAGGCTTCCAAGCGTATAACCGGTGAAGGATTTCAATAATCATAATGGCCAAAGAGATGTTTAGGAATAAGCCTTGGCTGAATTTTTCCCGACCGCCGCATGCCTGTAATCACTTTGATTACAGGCTTTCCGATAAATGGTCCGATCTTGTCATTGTTTAAAGGTGATGAAGGCAACATCCAGACGACCGGCTTCGGCAAACGACTTGCGCAGATAATCGGCCTGCCAGGCGGCAGACCCGTCCACTGTCAGGTTGCCATAAACTGGGATGAACAGATTTTCTGCGATTCAGCCTGTTTCGGCAATGGCCAGCGTTTTTCCCGGTGAACAGGCCTGCGCCTGGCTGAGCCAGTCGGCAGGCAACTTATCGGGATTACCGCTGTCGGCATGGCTGGAATAAACGTGGCCGTACGTGCCGATACCCAGCAAATCGCTGCAGGAGGCAATTCCGACTGAATCCAATTCACCGCGTTTAATAAACCATGTTCAGTCAGAACTGCTGAGGCACAGTTGCCTTGATTGACATAACGATGGAAATAGGGATATGGTCAACGGCGATCTTAAACGCTGTGGATTCGGCGCACAGGCCGGCCAAACGGCAACAGAAGCCTGCTGTGTCTCGATTGGCGAACAGCGGCATGGTTTTGTTTACTCGGCACTTATGACCGCGGAGCACCTATGCTGGCGTTCAAGCAGGAAACCGTTGCAGCACATATCCGCCTTCCCGACGGCCGGGTCGCCCGGCGTCCCATCGAGATCCGCATCCATCCGATTACGGGCCGCACCAGCCGTATTACGTTCAGCCGCAGCGAGGAGCGTGAGCCCGGTGCCGAACATCTGCCCGAACCGCCGCCTGATGCCGATGCCCGTGAGTCATGCCCCTTTTGCCGGCCGCAACTGGATAAACAGACGCCTCGGATGATGCCCGACATCTGCCCGCAGGGACGCATGATCCGGAAGGCGTCGGTGTTGTTTCCCAACCTCTTTCCGTACGGGCAATATTCGGCCGTGAGCCTGTTTGATGACCGGCACTTTGTGCCGATCGGCACGGCTTCCCCGGAATCTTACACGGACAGCCTGCTCAACTGCCGCGACTACCTGTTGAAGGTCCTGGATTACGATCCTCGGGCGGTTTACATGGCCATCACCCAGAACCACCTGCCCTCGGCCGGGGGATCCCTGCTGCATCCCCACCTTCAGGTGCATGCCGACCGAGTCGCGGCAAATCGTCAGCGCCGTCTGCGAGCCCGCGCGATCGAGCATCGCGCTCAATCCGGTCGTCGTTTGTTCAGCGACTACCTGGATCATGAGAAGGATGTCGGGCAGCGCATGATCGGGAGCAGCGGCCCTTGGCAATGGCTGGCGGCCTTTGCGCCGGAAGGCTTTTTTGAGATCTGGGGGATTCTGCCGGCTGTTACGTCTTTACGGCAGACGTCAGAGCAGCATTGGCTGTCCCTGGCGCAGGGCGTTCTAAACGCACAGAAATTCTATCGAAGCCTGGGCCGCAACGCGTATAATCTGGGCCTGTTGCTGTTGGAAGACGGATCGGATGATATGGAGCTGTGTGCGGTCATGACCGTGCGATCCAATTATGCACCGTGGGTGCGAAGCGATTTCACCGGCTTCGAGGTGATGCTGGGCGATATGGCCACCTTTATCGCTCCGGAACGGACGGCCCGTTCGGCCCGGCCGTTCTGGGCGAACAGTGGATCTGTCTGACGCTCGATTGTCAGCGCACTTGCGGCGATACCATAAACGCCAAGACACTCTATTAAAAGGAGTACGGACCAGTGGAAATCGTCACCCTTATCGAGAACACATCCCGGGATTCCAGCCTGGTCGCCGAACACGGACTTTCCTTGTATATCGAGGCCCAGGGCCATCGCCTGCTGTTTGATATGGGCCCTTCAAAAGCCTTTCTGACCAACGCCGCAAACCTGGGCGTGGATATCGCCCAGGTGGATACGGCGGTCGTATCCCATGCCCATTACGATCACGGCGGCGGCCTGGAGCCTTTTTTGACGGCCAATGGTACGGCGCCGGTATATGTCAAATGCGGTGCCGACGGCGATTACTATGGCAATATCGGCGCCAAGCTGCCGCCATGGCTGGTCCGTGCCGTCCACCCGATGGTCGGCAGCTCGCTTCGTTTTTCCCGATACATCGGCCTGGATAAAACCGCGATGCAGCGCTTTGCCGGCCGAATCAATTTTGTGGCGGAGCATACCGTTATTCATGAAAACATTTTCATTGTCACAGAGCTTAACAACGGGCTGCCCCAGCCCGTGGGCAATAAATTTCTCCTGGAAAAAACCGGAAAGAAGCTTGTTCCGGATCCTTTCACCCACGAGCTGATGCTCGTCATCCAAGAGTCCGACGGTCTGGTGGCTTTCACCGGATGCGGCCACAACGGCGTTCTCAACATGCTGGCCTCTATCAGGCGGATATTCACGGATCAACCCGTCAAAGCCATACTGGGCGGGTTTCACCTGGCCGTTCAGCCCGGGCGACCCGGCATCGCCGGCAAGAGGCAAGATATCGAGGGAATTGCACAGGCATTGCTGAGGGCGGGCGTGGATGTCGTCTATACCGGTCACTGCACGGGAGATGAGGCCTTCGGGATCTTAAAAGGGGTCATGGGTGACAGACTGGGGCGACTTTACACCGGTTTGAGAATGACGATCTGACAGACTCCGGTCGGAGCCGGCCGACACCGGGCCGGTGATTTGGACGTGATGTCCGTCTGGGTCGATCAGTCGATGCCGAATAGCCGCTTGAGAAGGGCTTCGTTGAATCCCGATATCCTTTTTTCCCCGACAAAGATCAGGGGAACGCCCCTGCCCATGAGCGCGTTGAAACGCTCCATGGCGCTGGTATCGGTCGTGATATCATAATCCGTAAAAGCGATATTGTGCCGTGAAAAAAAGGACCTGGCCCTTTTGCAGTAGCCGCAGGTTGGCGTGGTGTACATGACCACCCTGCCGGGGGTGTCGCGGAGGTTCGCTTTGTCCGATGGCTTTGTCTGGGACGCACTGCCGCTTTTCAGGGCATTATCCTGACTCTCGCGGCGCTGCTGATCCCACTGTTCATACTTCGCTGAATTGTGTCTGATCTCCGAATCTGTCTGAACAACCTGTCCGTTTGCCGGTGGCTGGTTGGCGTAGTGCCTGACGCCTTGCGCATCGGTCCAGATGTAGATATCGGCACCGGCAGGCATGCTGATCAGCAGGAAAAGCAGCACGCCGGCGATTTGCTTTATCGATAGGCTCATCATTCGATGAACAGCTTCTGACCCGGGAAGATTTTACTGCGCGGGGTGAGTTGGTTGATCCGCAGCAGCCGTTCCAGGGGCATGTTGTGTTTCTTTGCGATCGTGAAAGGGCTGTCGCCTCGCTGCACGGCATAGGTGCTCAGCTGGCTGGTATCCGGCAACGGTTCGGGTTTGAACCCCGGGATTTTAAGCGGTTGTCCGATATGCAGGCGGTTGGTATTCAAGCCGTTGAGTGAACGTATCTCCTGCACGGTGGTGCTGTAGCGTTTGGCGATGATCCACAGAGAGTCGCCTTTGTGCACATAGTGAATGCCGGAAGACGGTACAGTGGTCGGTTGCACGGCATGCGTTCTGGAGGCGACATAGCCGTGGAGCGGAATCTTGAGCTTTCTGCCGGACCGGATCAGTGAACTCCTGAGATTGTTGGCGTATTTGATTTTGGAGACACTGGTGCGGTAGCGCCGGGCGATGGTGGACAATGACTCTCCGCGACGGACACGGTGCCATACGTAGGTGCGCTGCGGTAATTGTGTGATGGGGATGGCCTCCAGGTTGGCCGTTATAGCCTCCTGGCTTCCTATGGGAACGCGCAGCGTATAGGATTCTTCGGGCAGGATCTGATACCGAAGCTCCGGATTCAGCACCTGGAGTTCCGAAAGGTCGATTCCGGTGGTTTTGCTGATGCTTTTCAAATGGGCCTGCCGGTTGATGTCGACCGTATCGAATTCCATGGGCGGGTCTGCGACTAAATCGGTGAATCCATATTTTTTAGGATCGCGGATGATGTGCAGGGTGGCATAGAAACGCGGGACGTAGCGGGCTGTTTCCAGCGGCAGACGCATGTACAGATCCCAGAAGTTGTCCAGGTAATTGATGTTTTGCGTTCGAATGACTTTCAGTACGCGGCCTTCGCCGCAGTTATAGGCGGCCAGCACGGTGGCCCAGTCCCCGAAAATACTGTGAAGTTGCTTTAAATAGGCAATCGCGGCATCGGTGGCTTTGATGAAGTCGAGACGTTCGTCCACATAGCTGTTACGTTTGAGGCCGAACTTGTAGCCTGTGGAGGGGATAAACTGCCAGAGGCCCAGCGCTCGCGC
The DNA here is from genome assembly GCA_050291625.1 of Desulfobacteraceae bacterium. Lineage (GTDB taxonomy): Bacteria > Desulfobacterota > Desulfobacteria > Desulfobacterales > Desulfosarcinaceae > JARRKU01. The sequence continues at coordinate 1,968 of JBNKKC010000031.1, read as the reverse complement.
CCGCGACAGGGCACGAACCTTGAAACCGCTTTCAATCAGCGGCAGCCATGACAGCTCTTCGGGCATGCCCTCTTTTCGCAGAGCCTCGAGTATGTAGGGCCGGTAAAAACCCGAGCGTTGATAGGATTCCTGGAAAAACTGGCGTTCAATGCCGGTAAAGCGTTTGAGTTCTTTTTCGACATGGCGATTCATGGCCAGGGGTATTTCATGGTAACTGCCGTTGACCACGATGTTGCGCGAAGCATAAATCTCCAGGATTCGCTTTGAAATCAGAAAGCGCAGGTCCTCTTTTTGCTGAATCAGTTTGGCATCTTCCAGGGTGTCCACTTCAAGAATGAGGGAATACGCCTTGTCCAGGGCCTCGAGTGCGTTTTCCAACTCCCCCTTCTGCCAAAAGGATTGGGCGACTTCACAAAAGTCGAGGGCCTCGTCCAGCAGCGGCTGACCAGGGTCTTCTTCCGCCAGTTTGAACTGTTCGGCCTCTGCATCCAGGGCAGCGTCTTCACTGTCCGGCTTCAAGGACGGATCCAGACCGCTGTTTGAAGTTGCGTTGTCGGCTTCGAATCCTGTAGATTGGCCGGGTGACGGTTCAGCGGAAATGGAAGATGCCTTGGCATCCGACGGATCGGCAGCGGGATTTGTGAGATCAAAGTGGCTGCACCCACATAACAAGCCGATGATTGCCATGCCTATATATAATTGAAGACGTGAAATCAAATTAATATCCGTTAAACGCTGATGGTTGCTATTACGCACAAAGTTCATTAGCTGTGGATTACCTGTATTTCGGACGTTTTTAGTCGTTGGACTGTGCAAATGCTGAACACCAGCGCGTTGAGGAGGATTACAGTATTTACGTCCTTTTTGTCAAGTTATTATCGTCATTGCAAATTATTCCTTTAGTTTTTTCATTTGGAACATGGCTGTCAGCTATCAGGTAACGAATGGCAGATGCCTGAAAAACCAAAAAAGCTATAAATAAATCGAAAATTTACGATAATCGGAGATTTTAATGTTATTTTAAAAATAATTTCGATTAATACTTGCTTTGCATGGAATTTTATACCATAACGTGGTTGTATTTTTTCCAAGAGATGGATAAAAAATATCTTTTTAATTGGCCCTTGGTTCGCCAGGGCCATAAAATATTAGATCTTTAATATAATCAACGGCTTATATGGCTGTTGCCAGCGTAGCTCAGCTGGTAGAGCTACTGATTTGTAATCAGTGGGTCGGGGGTTCGAGTCCCTCCGCTGGCTCCAGTAGTTGCCCGAGGTGGGGTTCCCGAGCGGCCAAAGGGAACAGACTGTAAATCTGTCGGCGAAGCCTTCGGAGGTTCGAATCCTCCCCCCACCACCATTCGTAATTTAGAGTTGATGTAGGAGATATCCGTTTTTGGAGTCGCTTTAGACTACATGGCTTCCAGCATAGGCAATGCACACTGTAATTGTCGCGCCAGCACCGGCGGGAATTGTGCGAATGCGGGGCTTTTGAACAAAGCGAAAAGGTATATATTTTAGCGGGAGTAGCTCAGTTGGTAGAGCTTCAGCCTTCCAAGCTGAATGTCGCGAGTTCGAGCCTCGTCTCCCGCTCCACGCTTTGTTCCGGTCCTCGCATGGCTGCCGAGCAGAAACCATCCGGAAACGAAAACAAGCCCACGTAGCTCAGTCGGTAGAGCGCTTCCTTGGTAAGGAAGAGGTCCACCGGTTCAATTCCGGTCGTGGGCTCCATTCAAGTTTTTTTCGGCTGTCATTGCTGATCAACAAGGCAGCGGTTGTGCGGCCTTTAAAGGAACGAAAATAAAAAAAACGTTAATCGACGTATTCTTCACGGGAGGACGAGATGGCGAAGGAAAAGTTTGAGAGGACAAAGCCGCATGTCAATGTTGGGACCATCGGTCACATTGATCATGGCAAGACGACATTAACCGCAGCGATCACCAAGCATAACGGTTTGAAGGGGTTGGCG
>JBNKKC010000030.1:0-10880 GCA_050291625.1 Desulfobacteraceae bacterium | reverse complement strand
ACGCCTGTGGAACATCCCGGCTTTTTCGGGGCGGTGTCAACCTCGCTGCGGCCTTTTTATCCCGTCTGCTCATTAGCGGGAGATCTGGACCACAATCTACTATTTCTGAATGGACACTAATATAGATGAGCCGCATTCTTCAACTTTCCCGGCAGAAGGCAAATGAAGGAAAAAATCAGATGAACAGTACCGTATGGGTTATTCTGATAGCGGCGATCGGAGGTGCAGCCATCTCAATCCAGGCCCAGCTGTTGAGCCTTATCGATCGGGGCCTTGGGACCCTGGAGAGTGTTTTTATAACGTACTCAGGGGGGTGTTTACTGATAGGTCTTGCCATGCTGGTATCACATGGAGACAGTCAAAGGCTCTATCGAAATCGGGAAAGTCGCCGATTTCTGCATCCTTGCCGAAGATATTCTTACGGTTGATGCCCATACGATTGCGGATATCGAGACAGACATGACCATTTTAAACGGCGTCATCGTTTATCAACGGTAGGGGAAAAATTTAGTAAGAAAACGGAGGCTAATGATGATCAACGGGCAGACGATCGCTTATCGGTGGGTGATATTATTCACGGTATGTTTTGGCTTGTGTTCCATATACATTAACATGATTGTCTATACCCCCATCCTGGAAGTCGTTTCAAAACAATTGCAGGTTGGCATGGGGCAGGCGACAAATCTGCTGATGGGATTCGGTTTGGCTGCATCTTTCGTACTGATGTGGGGAGGGGTCGTCTGCGACAAGCTGGGACTGACGGTTGCAGTTGCTTTGGGAATGATCTGCTCGTCACTGCCGACCCTTATCGTATTTTGGATAGGCGACAATTATCATGCCGTGTTTTTGTCCCGACTGGTCCAGGGAGCGGCCGTCGGTTTTGTTCTTACCACGATTGGACCCATCCTCACGAATTGGTTTCCGGTCAGGGAACAAGGCATTGCCAGCGGAATTCTGAGCAGCGCCATCTCCATCGGTTCCGCTGTCGGCGTTTTTACCTCTCCCATCGTTCTTGGGTTGACACAGCGCTGGGAAAAGACCGTTTTCCTGTTGGGCCTTCCCGGCTGGCTGGCGCTGGCTTTGGCCCTTGTATTAACAAGAAAAAAATCCCCGGTTCCATCGGAGCAATCTATTCCATCTTCTGCTTCCGGTCCATCTTCTGCTTCCGGTACTTCTTCGGACAGGAGCCGCTTTTTCAGTGCACTCACTTATCCGATCACTTGGATCGGGACCATCGTTGTGTTCTGTTATTTCTGGTGTTTAATCTGTCTCTACAATCTGATTCCCCCCTATTTGGCTGCATCGGCTCCCTTAGGCATCGGGCTGGGCCCATCGTCGGCAGGTCGGCTCTCCATTGCAGTCACCATTGTAGGGGCCTTTGCGGTGATATCGGGAGGGATCTTTTTCGATAAAATAGCCAAAGGGAACGCGAAAGTTGCGGCGATAGCAGGCTTTCTTCTTTCTGCGGCATTCACCCCCTTGATCCTCATCCCCTTCGTATCGGGGAACAGCCTCCTGCTGGTGGTTGTATTAATGATCGCCGGAGGGGGGGTACCGTTTATGCTGCCGTCGCTCAATGCTTTTGTAGTAATGAATTATTCTTCTGAAATTGCAGGGAGAATGATAGGGTGGTGGTTCGGGCTCGGGTCTTTTGGGGGTGCCGTCGGCTTGTATCTGGGGGGTGTCACGATATCGCGCTCAGGCAATTTCAACCTGGCAATCGGGCAGATATCAATCGTCGCGGTCATTGGAATACTCTTTTCATTGTTCTTAACAAATCGATCGCTTCAACGACGCTAAGTTAAGAAATCAGAAATCATAGGGCTTCCTGAACAATTAGCGTCAACCTCTTACCACAATGCTTTAGGTCCTATTTGGTCCCTGTAACTGCAAATTGATAGGCATTTAATGATGCCTGAGGGCCTTCCATGTGGTCATTTCCCATTGAACTGAACCTTTGCAGAAGTAAACATAAAGAAAAAAGAAGGCTCGTGAGTCACTTCTCAAAATTCATCACCAAAAATGCTACTGCGATTGCTGTCTCGGATGTGCAGTCCAGCTTGCTCATGATCTTTGACAAACTGAACCGACGTTTGCCTTGTCCAAATTTTCCTTCAATCGGGATGCGATAAAGCTCATCTTGGCGCACTTGTTTCTGGGCAGCTTTGCGCTCTTCGATCTTTGAAGGCGGCCAACCCAAGGCCGGCCCGGACAAACGAATGCCATGTTTTTTGCAAAACTTTATGTTTTCCCGGATGCGATAAAATTTGTTGGCATGGATTGAGGCGGGATAACATCCAAACCGATCTCGGTATGCTTTCGCCTGTTCGATCAGATCGGCCGATTCGTTATGCGCATCCCAGTTCAATCGATCTAAAAAGCAACAGCCATCAACGGCACTGACTGAGATCTTGACACCAAATTCAGTAGCAACGCCTGCTTTGCCCCGCTTAATCGGTCTTTTTGGTGCGATATGGGCACGGAAACAGCACGAGAGATATTTTTTTGGCAGTACACAGCATATCAATATCAAGAAAAATTGGCCGAGATAGTTCAGGATTTCAATACTGGGCGTTACTACTATGAGCGTGCTCAGCGTGCGGCAGAACTCGATGGATATAGTATCATCAGCATAATCCGTGACCGGCATCTTTGGGTATTATTACATCTTATTGTTGCTATTTTAATTGCAAACCATGTTTTAAAGGCCTTTTCTAAAAAAGGCCGATAAGGTCTAATTCTTTCACGCTCAGTGCAACAGCAAACGGTTAACATCCAGGGTTTTTCATACTTAAAGATTGAGCAAGGTACTAAAAAGTCAGAAGGTCCTGATTTGGGGGCTGTTATTTTAGGACCATCTATCGCGGGTACTATCGGGGGCAAAAAAGACCTTTTACAATTTAGATCATAGACGAAAGCAAATGCTCGAACGACCTTTACACCTTCGAGATGGTTTTTAGATAGCCAACGGCTTCATAGACGAAAAGACTGTCGAAGAGCCTGGAAGGGCTGGCTATTGTATGGTTATAGGTTTTTATAACTACAGCAATGCTGGAAGTCCAGATCAACAAGTAATAAAAGGAAAGCACGATTATTTTGACTTCCCTGTAAGCTTTGGTGCTCGGCCTTTTGCCCCACAAAGTTTTGAAGGAATGAGTGGAGGTGGACTGTGGCAGGTTCCACTTTCAAAAAATGATCAAGGCGAAATCATCCATAAACCTTCGCTACTATCTGATGTTGTTTTTTATCAAGTTCCATCGACTGAAACTCAATGTGGTGTCAAATGCCATGGCCGCCCTAGTCTATATAATGTTGCTTATGAGGCATTAGAAAATAAATTGCCATAGACTATGCTGTTTGGGACAGCGAATAGGACCATGTTGCCCAAAGCTTTTCATTACAGTTACATATAGCTTCAACGAAAATGCATATTTGACTCTGTTGTGATACGGTTCGATTTGTTTGAAATCATATAATATTTCTTCTAGATCGACATATTGAAATTGACAAAGCTATCGATATTGGTGTGTAATCATTATTATAGTATAGGCTCATAGGGTTACAATATCTTGTGGGCGGTGCTTTTTAAAGATTTATATTTCCGGTTGTTTTTAGATTTCTGCTCAGGGAGAAAAGGTAAAATGATAGTAGCAAAAGATATTATGATTGATGATATAATAGCCGTAACAAAGAATACAAAGCTGGGAAAAGTTATCCGTCTTCTCGTACAAAACCGAATTACCGGTTTGCCTGTAATTGATGAAGATGATCAACTGATCGGCATGGTTACGGAAAAAGATGTTCTCAAAGTCCTTTATAGTGGTAAAATTAAAGGTAAAAGAGTTGAAAATTTCATGTCCACGGAAATTGTCGCTTTCAATGAAAATGAGGATTTGATGTCTATTATTAAATGTCTATACGATAACAATTTTAGACGCGTTCCCATTACATCCGGGGGCATATTGAAGGGCATTATCACAAGACGGGATATTATTAAATTTCTTTCCAGCAAGATGGCTGAATAGAAAAAACGTTTGCACCTAATTCACTACAAGGTTTTACCCATTTATGTCTCTTCCATATCCTGCCTTTAAGCGAAGGCCGGGAGCCTAAACAGATTATACCTGATCAAAACCAATCCCAAATTAACGGACGGACGATACCACTTCTGCACACATTTGGCTTCTGATCGAAGGCGGAAAGATCAAGCCTGTGGCTGCGGCCAGCTCTTCAACGGTATGTGTTCAGATCATTCTCTGCACTGGCTGCAGTAAAAAAATATCAGAAGAAACATCTTCCAAAATAGGCATCAAAGCGTTTGCGTAGAAACCAATTGTGAAGGCTGATCTTGCGAAAACAATTCGAAAATTTCTTGATGAAACCAAAGGCAATACTCAATGATTCGTGAGACAGACGCGACATACAACAATGACGGTGTACCTTGTGCTTACTGCTGATTAATATCTTTAATGCGATGTACGAAAAGTTAATAGAATTTCAACAGTTTTCAATTATATGTACGCTTCACTGTGATGAACCCAAATTCTTGATATGCCTTGCCGATGATTGGTTAGCTTTTTCTCCTTTTTTCCCTGTTGTCCTTCTATTTTCCCTCGCCCCCCTGAAAGGGTCATATATGACCGTTGGTTAAATGTGACCCAGTTCCCACAAGTAACTATAATCGCCCGTGAGCATTCTCTATGTTTGTTCCCCTTATAAATCAGCACGATGCAGTATAAAAATCCAATAGTTAAGATTTGGCATGAAGTTTGATCTTAACAATAACATAGAAAAGCCCCGATTTGGTTTTTTATATTGAAGGGCACTTATAAGCTTTTCCGATTGTATCGTAGTGAAGACGGCGATCAGCCATGCCGTCCATCTGAGTTCAAGCTGCAACAGGAGTTACACCGTGAAAGAAATGATCGAAATTATTGCACAAGCATTGGTTGATGAGCCGGAATTGGTATCCGTAAGCGAAGTCGGCGGCATGAACACCTCAATACTGGAACTCACCGTCGCAAAAGCAGATATCGGCAAGGTCATCGGTAAACAGGGCAGAACAGCCGGTGCGTTGCGGACTTTATTGAGCGCCGTTTCGGCTAAGGCAAAAAAAACGAACCTTGCTCGAAATCGTGGGTTAATGGAAAAGGTCGGCATTTCAGGGAGGTTACCATAATGATTGTCATTAAAATCACGATGAACGTCATCCCAGGTAAACAACTGGAAATGACGCAAACCCTTCTCTCCATGATCGAGCCGACGGAAAAGGAGGCAGGGTGCATAAGCTATGGCGTATTCTGCGATACCAAAGACAAAAACCGTTTCTGTCTGCTGGAGGAGTGGAAAACCCGTGAAGAGCTGGATCAGCATATCGCGTCTCGTCGCTTCAGCATTTTGTTGGGAACCAAAGCGCTTTTATGTGAAGCATTGGATATTCAGATTTACACGGTTTCCCTTTCAGAGGGAATGAATGCCGTTTTTTCGATCAGAGACCATAAAGAATCAAATAAATCTCCCCCCGACGGGAAAAGGAGCCTTATCAAATGAACATTCTCCTTATTTACCCCAAATTCCCCGATACGTTTTGGTCTTTTTCGTACGCTCTGCGTTTCGTCGGAAAAAAATCGGCCTTTCCGCCGCTTGGCCTGATCACGGTCGCGGCCCTGCTCCCAAAGCAATTTCAAATGCGTCTTGTCGACCTGAACGTGGACGCTCTTGGCGACGACGATATGGCTTGGGCCGACATGGCCTTTATCAGCGCAATGGCGGTTCAGCGCAAGTCGGCCGTTCATGTCATCGACCGGTGCAAGGCCAAGGGCTTGAAAATTGTCGCTGGCGGGCCGCTTTTCACAGCGCAGCCATACGATTTCGGGCAGGTGGATCACTTGGTTTTGGACGAAGCAGAGGCCACCCTGCCGGCATTTCTTACGGATCTGAAAAACGGGTGCCCGAAACAACTCTACCGGGCAAAAGAATATCCCAAAATACGCTGCAGCCCTATCCCGTTGTGGGGCTTGATTGATACCCGTCGCTATGCATCGTTGAATATTCAGTACTCCAGAGGATGCCCATTCAATTGCGAGTTCTGCAACATTACGTCACTTTTCGGACGCGCGCCGCGCAACAAAACGCCGCAACAAATAGTTGCTGAACTGGACGCAATTTACCAGGCGGGTTGGCGCGGCAATATCTTTTTCGTGGACGACAATTTTATCGGCAACAAACGTTCCCTTAAGGAGCATTTGCTTCCGGCCCTGATCAAATGGCGTAAGGACAAAAAAGGATGCGTCTTTTTTACCGAAGCATCGATCAACCTCGCCGATGACTCAGAACTCATGGAAATGATGGCCGAGGCCGGATTCGATTCCGTTTTTATCGGCATAGAGACCCCGGATGCGGACAGCCTCACCGAATGCTGCAAGACGCACAATAAAAACAGGGACTTGCTCCAAAATGTCAAAAAAATTCACCGCTCCGGATTGCAGGTGATGGGCGGCTTCATCGTGGGCTTCGACAGTGATCCGCCTTCGATTTTTCAGCGCCAGATCGATTTCATTCAGCAAAGCGGCATTGTAACGGCCATGGTGGGCATGCTCCAGGCCCCTCCGGGAACCCGCTTGTTTAAGCGCCTTGCATCGGAACATCGAGTATCCGAGGAGTTTTCCGGCGACAATGTGGATGGCCGCACCAATATCATCCCGGCCATGGGACTGGACAAGCTGATCGATGGGTACCGCGCCATCATGCGACAGATCTACTCGCCCCGTAAATATTACCAGAGGGTTAGACGCATTTTAAAGGAACTCAAGGGACCGGCGGCGACCACTCCCACTGATTGGCAGCGAATCCTCGCGTTTTGGCGCGCTTGCCTGCGGCTGGGCGTTTTAGGGAAAGAAAGGTTCCAGTACTGGCGGCTGTTAACGTGGACCCTGGCGCGCAGACCCAGGCTGTTTCCGCTGGCGGTTACCCTGGCTATCTACGGCTACCATTACCGGAAGATATGCGAGTTGCATATTCTTTGAGCAAGGGGAGCAACAATTCAATGAGACTTGATGGTATTCAATATGGCATTGAAAAGGTGAACGAATATGGCCTTAAACGGAAATAAAAGCCCGATAGAAGATTTGATGAACAAGCTGCGTTCGTTCCTCGGCGGCGATAATCATTCGAAAAAACAGACCGGGTTGCCGGGCAAGAAGCGTTTCAGTGTCTGGTATTTTGTATTCGCCATGATTCTATTTTCTTATCTGCAACCGGTGTTGTTTTCTTCAAAAACAGAGACGATCTCCTATAGTCAATTTAAACAGTATGTCGACCAGGGAATCGCGGGCGAATTGATCATCGGATCTGAAAATATCAAAGGTACGCTGGCAGGATCGCCCAAAAGAGCGTTTACCACCGTTCGGGTGAATGATCCGGACCTGGTGAAGGAACTGGATGAACGAAAAATCAGGTATTCGGGACGGTATGAAAATAGATTTCTGAGTAGCATCCTATCATGGGTTCTGCCCCTCGGCATTTTTTTCCTGATCTGGCGGTTTGCCGTGAAAAAGATGGGGACGGGAATGGGGGTCATGTCTTTTTCCAAAAGCAAGGCCAAAATTTTCGCGGAAAGCGACACCAAGGTCTCTTTTGCCGATGTGGCCGGAATAGATGAGGCCAGGGAAGAACTTGAGGAAGTGGTCGAATTTCTCAAGACACCGGAAAAATTCCAGAAATTGGGCGGCAGAATCCCCAAGGGGGTGCTGCTGGTCGGCCCGCCGGGAACTGGCAAAACCCTTCTGGCCCGGGCCGTGGCCGGGGAAGCCAAGGTGCCATTCTTTTCCATCAGTGGGTCCGAATTCGTGGAGATGTTCGTCGGCGTTGGCGCGGCCCGCGTTCGCGATCTGTTCTCGCAGGCTGCGGCACAAGCACCCTGTATCATCTTCATCGATGAACTGGACGCGCTGGGCAAAGCCCGGGGGATGAATGTGATGGGCGGACATGACGAGCGGGAGCAAACCCTGAACCAGCTCCTGGTGGAGATGGATGGCTTTGATACCAATAAAGGCGTCATCATCATGGCCGCCACCAACCGGCCGGAAATCCTGGACCCGGCTTTGCTGCGTCCCGGTCGATTGGACCGGCAGGTCCTGGTGGATCGTCCGGATATCAACGGACGGGAAGCCATCCTTAAAATCCATTCCAGGAATGTGGAACTGGGACCCGAAGTCGATCTGCGCCAGATCGCCGGCCGCACCCCGGGCTTTGTGGGTGCGGACCTGGCCAACATCATCAATGAAGCCGCGCTGCTGGCTGCCCGCAACGATAAAGAAACCGTGGAGTCGGTCGATTTCGACGAGGCCATCGACCGGGTGGTCGCGGGTCTGCAGAAAAAAACCCGGGTGATGAATGCTCAGGAAAAAGAAATTGTCGCCTTTCATGAATCCGGACATGCCATTGTGGCCGAATCTGTCGAGCATGCCGATCCTGTTCATAAAATATCGATCATTCCCCGCGGAATTGCGGCGCTCGGATACACCCAACAGCAGCCCACGGAGGACCGTTATTTATTAACGCGCTCGGAGTTGATCGACCGCCTGGCTGTTCTTTTGGGTGGCCGGGTGGCAGAGGAGCTGGTTTTCAATGAAATCTCCACCGGGGCGCAGAACGATCTGCAACGGGCCTCCGACATCGCCCGGGCCATGGTCACGGAATACGGCATGAGCGATTCTCTGGGGCTGGTGAGCTATGAGCGTCCGCGCCAGGCGATGTTTCTGCCGGAAAGCTTTTCCTCCGGCAAAAACTACAGCGAAACCAAAGCCGCGCAAATTGATGACGAGATCAAACGGTTTGTCGATGAAGCCCACCAGCGCGTGCGCAAGATTCTTTCGGAACGGCGAACAGTCCTTGATGATTTGGCCCGTCTTCTTTCGCAGAAGGAAAGCGTTCAGGGTGAAGAGCTAAGACAGATGCTGGCGGCGGCGGTACCCGGAATAGCGTCTTCATCACCTGTTCAGCCATCCCGAAAAACTTCTGAAAGCGAGGAAAAGGGAGATGGCATTGAATAAAATTGTTTTTAATCTGATTAAACAATGAAAACTTACCAGGAAATAAAACCGGTGGCGACCATCGATATCATCATCCACTATGCTGAAACGTTGTTTGGTATTCGTTTCACTAAAGTTAAAAAGGATCGGTACAACGGCCTATGCCCTTTCCACGCCGACACCGAAAACAGTTTCATGGTGTATGTCAATAAGGATGATGAGGTCCGGTTCCATTGCTTCGGTGCATGCAAAGGTGATTGGGATATTTATGACCTGATTATGCTGCGTAAGAAATATCGGTTCAGAAAGGCACAGCAGGTTTGGGCTAAGCATCTGGGTGTGGCGGATTTCAAGTTTGATACCGGCAGGAGCTCCTGTATTCCTGAACCTGATGAGACACCGGAGCCCGATGATTCGGTTGGTTTTGTCGAACCGATGAAGCTTGATCAAAAAAATGTTGCCGTGTTGGAAGAGGCCGCCAACTTTTACAATGACCTTTTGATTTCGAATAAAAACCGGTTCAAGCCCATTTGGGATTATCTTGCCCGCCGGGGTGTCGGAAAAGACGCAATAAGCAAGTTCAACATCGGCTATTCCCCGCCGTATAGTGATGAACAGTACCGAGGCCGGGCGCTGGTAGACAGCTTCCTACCACGCTTTGAAAAGAATAACGAGATCTTCAATGCCTTCACGGATGCCGGCTTGGCCGGATTGCTGAACGACAACAGTATCACTGGATATGGCTACTATTGCCGGCAGATCGATTTCAGACGCAAATATCCGTTTTCAAGAAATTACGGTGATATTTTAGCCGGACGGATCGTGTTTCCAATTTATGATTCAGATGTCTGCGTGACCGGATTGGTCGGCAGATGCCCGGGCGATAGGGGCGTTCGCTGGCTCAAACAACAGCGCAGAGAAGTTCCCCTTTCCGATAGAGCGTGGCTTTACGGCATTGAAAAGGCAGCGCGGCATATCCGACTATACCGGACAATTATTCTGGTGGAGGGCATCTTTGATTATTTTGCCTTCTACAGCCTGCTCCAAGACCAGGACAAACCGGTCGTGGTTTCGACATTGGGCTCCTATGTAACTCCCGCGGCGGCGACGATTCTTATGAGCCTTGATATTGAGCACTTCATTGTCGCTTACAATTGGGATGAACTCGGCAGAAACGGCATCGAACGGATGGCGGCCAAATCAAACGGGTGGGTCTATTACCTTGGTGGCCCGGCTAAAGATCAGGCCCCTTACGATATGTTGAAGCCGGTGGTCGACGCTATCGGCGGCTTTTCCCTGGGAACACCTGATGCCCGATTCGCCATGCGTCCGGAAACGAATGGAAAAAAAGTTTCAGACTTAGGAGAATAGACATGAATGCGAAACTTATTGCCGGCTTCCGCTGTTTAGTGGTTGATGATGACCGGACGATTCTAGAATATGTGGCCCGCCTGCTTGCGATGCTCGGATTCGAAGAGGTGGAAACCGCCCAAAGGCAACCTGAAGTGATGAATAAACTAATCACCGGCCCCTACGCATTATTGATCACGGATTTGGAGATGCCGGATATGAATGGTTACCATCTGGCCCAAACGATCAAAAAGAACGCGCATGAGATCAAAACGATCATCATGACGGGTCGTCATAAGGACGATTGCCACGAAATGATGGCCTCACAGAGGGTGGACGGGTGGCTTTTCAAGCCTTTCGGATTGAAGCAACTGGACTCCATGCTTTCGTTGTTGAGGGTTGGTATTTAAGGCCTGACACCTGGATACCCAGGCGCATCAGTCGCTTGCGATTGTACGATCATTAACCGCCGGTCCATTTTATCCCGCATAACGCCGA
>JBNKKC010000029.1:0-114903 GCA_050291625.1 Desulfobacteraceae bacterium | reverse complement strand
ATGCCCAAGTTCGTATGGGGCAAAAACAGGGCCGACGTAAATTCGTCCATATAGCGGCTGTTGCTGGAAAAATCGATATAGGTCATGGCGCTGCTGATCTGAGATGCCTCTTGACGGCACGCGCTTGAGAGCAGCGCCATGTAGGCCCCGGCAATGGAACTGTTGCCCGTGTAGGTGAACTTGGCGCGATCGATATCCGGCAGCAGGCCGATGCCGACCGCCTTTTCAATGTCCAGATACTGACCGAATCCACCGGCGATGATGACCCGGTCGATCATGGGAAAGTCGATGCCCGCCTCGTTGAGCAGAGTTGTAAAGCCGGAGTAAATGGCCCCTTTGCTGTAGATCAGGTTTTTAATGTCCGATTCGCTGAATATAATATCTTCGTTCATGGGGGTCTGGTCGGCAGGCACCAGAATGTATACCGGGTCATCCTTGATGGTTCCGATGCGCGGATGGTTGATATCGGCTTGAAATCTGCCGCTGCGATCGATGATGCCGGCACTAAGCAACCCGGATATCAGATCGATCATGGCCGAGCCGCAGATGCCCCGGGGCGGCTGGTCGCCCACCGTGGACCAGACCGGCTCAAAGGTTCCCGGATCGATGGCGACTTTTTCGACGGCCCCCTCTTCGGCGCGCATGCCCCAGCGGATGCCCCCGCCCTCAAACGCCGGGCCGGCGCTGCAGGCGGCGGTCATCAGCCACTCCTCGTTTCCAAGCACGATCTCGCCGTTGGTGCCCACATCGATGAAAAGGGTCAGCGGTTGCTCCCGGTGCAAGCCGGTGTACAGCACCCCGGCGACAATATCACCGCCCACGTAGCTGGCCGGTCCGGGCATGGTGAACACCGCGGCGATCGGGTTGGTTTTGATGCCTATCTCGCCGGCTTTGAGAATGGGAAATTCGGTCACCGTGGGAATATAGGGTTCGCGCCGGATATAGCGCGGCTCGATTTTCAGCAGAAGATGGGCCATGGTGGTGTTGCCGGAGATGACCACATTTTTCACTTGCGAGGCATCGATGCCGGCACTGTCCAGCACGTCGCCGATCAGGCCGTTGATGGTTTTCAGCACCATACGGCTCAGTTTTTTGACGCCGTCCTTTTCGGCGCACACGATCCGGTTGATCACATCATCGCCGCACTCGGCCTGCAGGTTGTGACCCGATGCGGCCGCCACAATTTGTCCATCGAGCATGTCGACCAGGTAGACCACAACGGTGGTGGTGCCCAGATCGATCGCCAGGCCGAACGGCGATATGCTTCCGTTTCCCGGTCGGACCTCGAGGATTTCGTTGGAGCACTTGCGGCGAATGACCGACGCCGTCATTTTCCAATCCTCGTCGCGCACCGCATCGGCCAATTGCCGCATCACCCTGATGCCCACATTCATCCTGGTCACATCGCAGCCGGTCTTTTTCAAGCCGCGATTGAGCCGGTCCAGGTCGCTCACCGAATCGTCAATCGTGGGCGGCGACAGCTCCAGCGGGATCTCCTTGAGCATGGGCTCGATATCCTGCACAAGCCCCTTGAGCCGTTCGGTGGCCTCCCGGCCCATACCGGCCACTTTGAGCTTGCGCGCCAGGATCTCGGCAGGGATTTCGACGGTGACATCTTGTTCCACCTTGCTTTGGCAGGCCAGGATATACCCTTTTTCCTTTTCGGTGTCGCTCAACAGGGGGGTCGGCGGGTTCTCCGTTGTGCCGGCGGTGACCATCAGCTTGCATTTGCCGCACGCGCCTTTGCCGTTGCAGGAGGCATTGATATGCACATCGGCCAGCCGGGCCGCCTCGAGCAGCGTGGCACCCCGGGCGGCGCGGACCGTTTTTCCGTCAGGGTTGAAATGGACCTGAAAAGCGGACTGGAGTTCCGCCGCCTGTTCTTTTTCTTCGCGATCCAGCTCCGCCTTTCTATTGCTCATGAGCAAAATGGGGCACTCCGGTCTGAATTCGCAATAAATGTCAGGATCCCTGCACTCGAGGCACTCCTCGCACAGATAGATCTGGTGCTTCATGCAGATGTAAGGGGTTTCTTGTTCCGGATGGCGGATGCAGTTTCCCATACCTCGTTCCTCCTCAATATACCAAACACGTACCGGGTTTGCCTGGAGCGATTTCGGTTTATGAATACAATAGCTTGGCTTATCTTTTCAAAATGCCGGGAGAGGGGTGTCTGACGGGTCGCGTTGTCTTACTCCACTCGACCGAATTTTATAACGATAAGTGCTGTTCGAAAAAATTCAAGGTAATCCCCAACATTGGCCTCGGCTGTCTCGTTTGGCTGACTTTCCAGTGATACGGAACCCTATTGTCTTAAAATCGACAGTGATCGGCTGCACTTCGGTCAGCATTTGTCTGTTTACCAGATAGGTGAATCCGTCAACTTCAAAGATTTCGTCGGTGTCATTAGGTTCATCCAGAACCATGGCAAAAGACGGCGGGCCTCAACCTCCGAAATGATAAAAAATGCGAACAGGGGAAATTTCCCTGCCTTCGAAATATCTCGCCATATGCTGGGTGGCCAGGGGTGTGACTTGAAACATTGTATCGATGACCTCTATGTGCTCTGACATGGTTGTTCCTTCCTAAAGCGAGTACATTAATTGATTGGCGTTCATTAAATCTTGTACTGACAAAGCAAATGTCATGCCATATTATCTTAGAACCGACAGCCGGGTAAACAGCAGCCGGTATGAGTCTTGCTCATACCGTTGGGTTGATTCAGAAGTTGATCGTTGGCATTGAAAGGACCTGTGGAGCTATGACGTCCCGACCAGATCACCATGTTGCCGGACCGCCTTTTCAGGAAGCGGGAGCTATGCAAGAAAAAACAGGCGGCATAGCAATAGATTGTGTTCATTGCAGACATTGCGTGAAAGAGTGCGCCTTTCTTCAGAAGCACGGTACACCGGGCCATATTGCCAGGATGGTTGTCGACCGTGGCTTCTTGCAGGGTGCCCCGGCGTTCGAGTGCAGCCTGTGCGGCATGTGCTCAGCAGTTTGCCCCCATTCGTTGAAACCGGCCGAGATGTTTCTGGAAATGCGGCGCGAATCCAACCGACGCCACCGCAGCGGCGTTGCCTCGTCCTGCGTGTATCTTGGGTTCGAAAAGCGCGGCATATCTCCCCGATTGACTTACTACGCACTGCCTAAAGGCTGCAGCACCGTCCTGTTCCCGGGATGCGCCCTGTCGGCGACCCGTCCGCAAACGGTACTCGACCTTTATACCGTGCTGCAGAGGCGAACACCCAGCCTGGGAATGGTGCTGGACTGTTGCACCAAACCGTCCCACGACATGGGCCGCAGCGATTTTTTCGAAAATGTCTTTGGGGAAATGCGCCGCTATCTCCTGTCCAACGGAATCCGGCGCGTGCTGACGGCTTGTCCGAGCTGCCACAAAGTGTTCAAGACCCACGGCGGCGATCTCATGGTGGAGACGGTGTATGAAGCATTAGCCGCTGAAAGCAGGCCGGTGCGGATTGACTCACGCCAAACCGTAACCGTACACGATCCGTGTGCATTGCGGTTCGATGAGCCCGTTCAAGCGGCCGTCAGAGCACTGCTGTCCGCACGGGGGTTTCATATCGAAGAGATGGTCCATCACGGCGCCACAACATTCTGCTGCGGGGAAGGCGCCTCTGTGAGTTGTACCGCTCCGGAACTGGCCGAAACCTGGGGCCGCCGAAGGGCTGAGGAGGCACGCGGGAGACAAATCGTCACCTATTGTGCCGGTTGTGATGCAACCCTCGGCAAAATTGTTGAAACCCGTCATATCCTGGACATCCTTTTTCCGCGCCGGCAAGCTGCCGGCAACCGACGAGCCATGCCGGGGTTTCCACGCACATGCTGGAACCGCCTATGGTTGAAACACCATGCCGGCACCGTCATCCCTGCGGCGGTCTGCCGAGAAAGACGGACGATCGGGCAACAAGGAGGCATGGCACCGTTGTACAGCGCCAACGGGTGGTCCTGCCTGATCAGTCGCTGGACGGCGATTCTTTTTTTCGTCTGGGTCCGGCTTGGGAAATTGAGAGGGTCGAAAATAAAATCCCCGGCCCGGAGGTGCTGATGCCCCGGGCTGGGGATTAAAGGAATGAACGCAGCAATCATGTCTTATGGAGGTAGACTGTAATGCTGATCAGTTGATTAATTTTAGCAACAGTCATGCCAATCCATCGTACACCCACCTGTGGAAACCGAAGTGGCGGCGCCATTCAAGCTTCTATTCCGTATTTTTTCATCTGGTTCCATACGCTGGTCCTGGATATCCCCAGCAGACGGGCCGCTTCGGATCGGTTGCCTTTGCTCGATTCAAGGGCCTGGACCAGGCGTTGCTTCTTGATGGCATCCAGATCGATGGGCGGGGCCGCCGCGTTTGCGTCTGACGATGGATGATGGTCGGCCAGGATGTTGTGGGGCAGGTGCTGCGGCTCGATCATGCCCCGGCTGCAGGAGACGAATGCAAATTCAAAGGCGCTTTTTAATTCTCGGATGTTGCCGGGCCATCGATATTGCACAAGCAGTTCCATAGCCTCATTGGAAATTCCATCGATCTGTTTGCGGCTTTTAAGCTGAATCTTGTTGAAAAAGGAGCGGGCCAGCAACGGGATGTCCTCGACCCGTTTCCTCAAGGGGGGGACGTTGATGGGAATCACGTTGATGCGATAGAAAAAATCTTCACGGAAGGCGCCTTTGGCGATCAGATCGGGCAAGTTCCGGTTGGTGGCGGAGATGACACGCACATCCACTTTGATGGATTGGTGATCGCCCACCCGCTCGACCACTTTTTCTTCCAGTACCCGCAGCAGTTTGATCTGGGTGGACAGCGGCAGATCGCCGATTTCATCGAGAAAAATATCGCCGCCGGCAGCCGCCTCAAACCTGCCTTCACGTCCTCGATGGGCCCCTGTGAATGCGCCCTTGACGTGTCCGAACAGTTCGCTTTCTAGCAGTGATTCGTTCAGGGCGGCGCAATTGACCTTAATATAGGGTTTATTGCTTCGCAGCCCGCTCTCGTGAATTGCCTTGGCGACAAGTTCCTTGCCGGTGCCGCTTTCGCCGTAAATAATTACCGGGGCATCGGAATGGGAGGCATTGTCGATGAGCTCAAACACTTTCTGGATGTTGGCCGAAACGCCGACCATGCCATAGAATCGGTCTTCGCCGTCCAACTCCCGACGAAAGGTCTCGATCTGTATCTCCTGGTCCACCAGGCTGGTGATGTCGGTCATGGTTTCCACCGCTCCGATTATCTCGCCCTCGCTGTTCACCAGTACGGATGCGTTTTTGATGATATGCACCGGCCGACCGCTCTTGCGTTGAATAATACAGCGCTGCCGGCGCAGTTTGCCCCGTTTGAACATAACGCAGTAATGGCAATCCACCTGGTTGCGGGCGATTTCGCAGGAATTGCAGTTCAGCAGGTCGCACGACTTGCCCTGCACCTCTTTGCGGGTGTACCCGGTGATCGCTTCGAACCCGCGGTTGACCGAAATAATGATGCCGTCCGGGGCAACGATCATGACGCCGTCCTGGATCGTGTCAACCACGGTCTTCCAATATTGATTTAAATCCTGGTTGTGCATCTGTTCAATCTGTCCAATAAGTTTACAATTAAATTGTTCACAAACTTAACACTTGAACACCCCTTGCGCAACATCGTTTTGTCCATCCTCCGTGTTTTTTCACATACAGCTCCGCCCGAAGGCCTAACATGCGGATATGAGCCCGACTTTTCGGTCCAACGGCCGCCGGCCCCTTTTTACGCTGTTCTGGCACTGTGTTTGCTCTTGGATAAAACTGTTTATAAACCCCTAACAGACCCGCTTGAAGATTATGTATACCATCGATCTAAGCGAAGCGATCGTTCCATTTTGCCTGCTGCAAATCGTCAACCAGCTCAAATGCATGAAAACCGGTGAAACCATGGAGATCTCAGGTGTCGAAGAAGATATCATTCCGGATCTCATGAGTGTCCTCCCGGCGTTTAAATTCGAACTGATCGGAACCGAGGCCATGAGTGCCGACAGCTCTGATTATAGGCTGCGGTTTAAAAAAATAGATAATGTGAACACCGACAAACCAAAGGAGACATGTCATGACAGCAACCGATCTGAACAGCATTGAAGTAGCCAGCACCGTCGATGCCCGCGGCAGCGCCTGCCCCGGCCCCCTTCTGGAAGCCAAGAAGGGCATCGGCAAGGTCAGGGTGGGTGAAGTCCTGGAGATCTACTCCAACGATTCCGGCACCCGCACCGACATCCCGGCCTGGTCCAACAAAGTGGGCCACGAATACCTGGGCGTTCTTGAAGCCGACGGGTACGACAAACACTTTGTCCGCAGAAACAAATAACCGGAGTTCACCGTGTCAGCCCATTCCAAGGAAGGTAAAATACTGATTCTGGCGACCGAGGCCTGCGCTTATCCGGGGGCCAACTCCGTGGGTCAGGTGCACTCGAGCTATCCGGCCAATACCTATATCTTGCGGGTTCGCGCACCGGCCCTGTTTCCGGAGACGTTTTACATGGACTGTTTTCGCAAGGGCATCAGCGGTATCATCATCATGTCCTGCGGAGAAGAATGCCCCTATGAAGGCGCCTACCATGCGCTGGCCAAACGGATCGACAAGGTCTACCAGTTGATGAAGGCCGATGACATCGATATCCGCCGGCTGCGGCTGACCGCCATCTGTACCGTGTGCAACCGGGCTTTTCTCAAAGAGGTCAACGACATGAACACCCTGGTTCAGGAGCTGGGACCGCCCCAATTCAAGAAGGTGGCATAACCTTAGGATTCCCTATGCAAACCAAACGAACACTTGAATATGATGCCATTGTCGTCGGCGGAGGCATTGCCGGGCTGCAGGCGGCGCTGGATTTGGCAGACCAGGACTTTTTTGTGGCCGTTATCGAAAAAGATGCCACCATCGGCGGCAAGATGATTCGGCTTTCCAAGGTTTTTCCCACTCTGGATTGCGCCAGCTGCATTACGACGCCGAAAATGGCTGCCGCCGCGCATCATGAAAGGGTCGCCATCTTCACCGATTGCGATCTCATCTCCCTGGACCGCCGGGTCGACGGCGGTCTGGCGGCGGCCATTACCCGCCGGCCGCGCTACGTTGATCTGGACAAATGCATTGGCTGCCGTCAGTGCGAGTATGCCTGTCCGGTTTACGTGCCGGACGAAGAGCAGGGCGGATTCACAATGCGCAAAGCGGTTCACATTCCTTTCTCCAACGCCATACCGCAGATCGCCACGCTGGATGTGGAAAACTGCTCGTTGTGCGGAAGATGCGCCAAGGTTTGTCCCACCGATGCCATCGCCTACGACCAGCAGCCCGAAGATTTCACCATTCACGCCAAAACGGCGGTGACGGCCACCGGCTTCAACCTGACATCAGTGGACCAAAAAGCGGAGTACGGTCAGGGGCGGATCCGCAATGTGATCTCCGCCATGCAGATGGAACGCCTGCTGGCCCCCCACGGGCCCTATATGCGCATGATCCGTCCGTCGGACGGCAAGGAGCCTGAATCGATCGCCTACGTTCAGTGCGCCGGCTCAAGGGACAAGAGTCTGGGGGTCTCTTACTGCTCCAGGGTATGCTGCATGTATGCCATTAAACAGGCCATGCTGCTGTCCGGCGCCCTGCCGCTGGCCGACATTACCATTTATTATATGGACATCCGTGCATTCGGCAAAGGCTATGAGCAGTTTTTCCAGAACGCCAAAGCCATGGGTATCGAGTTTGTCAAAGGCAAGGTTGCCAGACTATCCCAAGGCGCAGACCAGAACGTCGAACTGCGATATGAGGCTCAGGAAGAAGACGGTCGCCTGTCCACCCGCGAACATGATCTCGTTGTGCTTTCCCTGGGAATGGTACCTCACTGGAATCCGGCGGGCGTCTGCGATTTGCCGATATCCGACGATCGTTTCATTCAGTGCACCATGCCGCAGATCCAGCCTACGGTCACGGCCATGGACGGCGTGTTCGCGGCCGGCGTGGCCACGGGACCCAAGGACATCGTGGATGCCATTGCGGAGGCCGGTGCCGCCGCCATTGAAGCATCCAACTACTTGAAGCGCTTTCAGGGGCCGGAAGCGGCATGACAAGCGTTTGCTTTATAGAAGTGGTTTTGAAGACATCACCAAGGGATCCATTGGTTGTAATGCAGGAGCAATAGAATGACATCGGAGAAAGACAAAGAGGGACGGGAAGAAAAAAGGGTGGGCGTCTATATCTGCCATTGCGGCGGCAACATTTCCGATCATGTGGATGTTGCCCGCTTAGCTGAAAATGCGAAGCACCTGGAGGGCGTTCAGGTCTCTCACACCAACGCCTTCATGTGTTCCGACCCGGGCCAGGAGCTGATCCAGGAAGATATCGCGAGCGGCAGGATCAACCGTGTGGTTGTCGCCTCTTGCGCCCCCAGTCTGCATGAGATCACCTTTCGCGGGGCCATCAAGCGTGCCCGGATGAATCCCTACCTGTACGAACATGCCAATATCCGCGAGCAGGTCAGTTGGGTCCATCACGGAGAGAAGGCTACGGCCAAGGCCACCGCGCTGGTGGCGGCTGCCGTTGCCAAAGCCCGAGAGCTGGAGCCCCTGGAGCCAGTGCGGGTGGAGGCCCATAACCATGTCACGGTCATCGGCGCCGGTGTGGCCGGCATGCGGGCGTCTCTGGATCTGTCACGCAGGGGGATACGCGTCACGTTGATCGAAAGAACACCCTTTTTAGGCGGCCGCACGGCCAAACTGACAACGCTTTACCCCACCGGGGCCAGTGCCGAATCGGTCGTGCGCACCCTGGCCGAAGCCGTGGATAACGATGACCGGATCGGTGTGCTGACCTGCGCCGAAGTGACCGGTTTCGAAGGCTACGTGGGCAACTTCACCTTGACCCTGAAGGTGAACACATCCCGTACCTGCGCAGACGACATCGCCGCCGGGACCTGCGCTGCCTTATACGGCTACCCCCCTCATACGACATTCAAAGGAGAGCCGACATTCACCATTCAGACCGGCGCGGTGATCATGGCGACCGGCTTCAAGCCGTATACGCCCGGCCACGACGAATACGGATTTCTGAAACATTCCGAGGTCATGACCCTGCCTGAATTTATCGAGGAAACCGCCAAAAGCCCTTCAAAGGGCCGGTCCCTCACGATCAAAGGGCGCACCATCAGACGCCTGGCCTTTATCCATTGTGTGGGCAGTCGTCAAATTCCCGGCATTCACGAACCGGCGGCCGATGGAGCCCTAAACGAATACTGCTCTCGCACCTGCTGCAGCGCCGTCTTGCGAACGGCGGTGGAGATCCGCGAACGGCATCCACAGACCCGTGTACTGGATTACTACCGCGATATCCGTACATACGGCCGCGGCCATGAGGCCTATTATGAAAAAGCTTCGGAAGACAATGTCCTTTTCTTCCGCTTCGAACCGGACGCCCCCCCTGTCGTCGAGTCCAATGCCGGTGGGTCTTATCCATTGCGCATCCGGGTCAAAGATTCGTTGACCTTCGGTGAGGAGTTGTCGGCCGATGTGGACCTGGTGGTGCTGGCGGTGGGCATGGAGGCCCGGCCCATCCCGTCCCTGGTGGAGATGATGAAGCTGCCGACAGGTATGGATCGCTTTCTCCAGGAGGTGCATCCCAAGCTGCGCCCGGTTGAAGTGGCCAACACCGGAATCCTGCTGGCAGGAACCTGCCAGGCCCCAATGGATATCGGTGAGGCCTGCGCAGCGGCGCAGGCAGCCGCGGCCAAAGCCGCCACGCTGCTGGGCAAGGGGTTTGTGGAGCTGGATCCCTATGTAGCCGAAGTCGATGATAAGATGTGCGGCGGCCATGGCAACTGCAAGGCCGTCTGTCCGGTGGAGGGTGCCGTCACCATGGAGGATAAGGTCGCCCGGATCAACCCGGCCTTGTGTACAGGCTGCGGCATCTGTGTGGCCGAGTGCCCGGAAGAGGCCATCGACATCAAGGGGTGGACGCTCAAGCAATACGAAGAGATGGTGGATGCCATTGTCGCGGCATGAGCCGGCGGCGCTTGCAAATCCAGTGAACAGGAGTCATCATGGGCCAATCGATCGATAAAGCAACAATGAAAGCATTGCGCGAATCGCGCAAAGCGGCCATCGCCCGCGCGCGCAAGTCCATCAAGGAAAACAATCAAATCCTCAAGGCCATCCGTGATCAAATCGCGGATGAACCGCAAACCATTCCGGAGATCTCCCGGGCGCTGGGGATGGACACCGACAAGGTCCTGCTCTTTGTGGCGGCAATGAAAAAATACGGCGAAGTGGTCGAAGGCGAGAAGGACGGCGATTATTTCAAGTACGGCCTGGCTGGTTAAGGCAAGCCGCCGGCGTGACAATGACTGCCAAACATAACAAGATCGATTCCTTGATCGGCTGGCAAATGAACGATTGTCCATTCATTTTTCCCCTCTCCCTTGAGGGAGAGGGTTAGGGTGAATCTTCCAGAAGACCACCCCCTCACCTCACCTCTCCCCCTGAGGGGGAGAGGAATTGATCGTGCTTTGACCTCTCGCCTTGAGGGGGAGAGGAATTTATCGTGCTTTGGCCTCTCGCCTTGAGAGGGAGAGGAATTTGTCGTGTTTTGACCTCCCCCCGGAGGGGAGAAAAATATAGTGATTGCATTATTCAACTTCAATCCCTCCCTTTTTAGGGGGAGGGCGTAATGGTGTTTATAATTGGATACGAACTTGGGAGAAAGGCAATGCTGTCAGAAGTCAACCCGGAACTGCTTCAAAAACTCGAAGCATTTGGTGTCAAGGACGCCGCAACCTGTTTTAATTGCGGCAATTGCACGGCGATCTGCTCGCTCTCTTCGGAATCCGTTCCATTTCCGCGCAAATCCATTCGTTACCTTCAGCTGGGGCTGAAAGACAAGCTGATGGAAAGCCCGGAGCCCTGGATGTGTTACTACTGTGGGGATTGCAGCGACACTTGTCCGCGCCAGGCCAATCCCGGCGAAGTCATGATGGGCCTGCGCCGATACCTGACATCCCTTTACGACTGGACCGGAATCTCCCGCCTGTTCTACACATCGACTCTTTTCGAAGTCGTGTCGATCCTGGCGATGGCCGTCCTGGTGGGTCTTGGATTCTATTTCTTCCACGGCCCCATGCTGACCGATCGCGTGGCGTTGAACGTATTCGCACCGAACACGGTCATTGAAATTCTGGATGTGATCATGCTGGCGCTGCTCTCCTTTTTCCTGCTGACCAATGCCTATCGATTGTTTAATGGGGTCATAGGGGATCCTGCGCAGTACCCGGAACTCTCCTTTTCCGAAAAGCAGCAGTTTCCCAACCGTCTGATAAAAGGCATTCCCGCGCGGATCTATATCAGAGAAGCCAAAGAGTTCATTGTCCAGTTTTTCACCCAGAAGCAATTCAAGGCCTGCGACACACCAAGCCAGCGGTTTCAATGGATCAACCACTTGTTGATCATGACCGGATACTCCACTGTGTTTTTGCTGGTGGTGGTGGGGATCCGCTGGTTTCAAAGAGACGAAATTTACGCCTTATGGCATCCGGTCCGGCTGTTGGGCTACTATGCCACCTTCGCCATTTTGTACGGCACCACGGTAGCCATCTGGGGGCGACTGAAGAAAAGCAAAACGGTATACGGACATTCCCATTCATCCGACTGGGCGTTTCTGATTCTGCTCTGGTTGACCACCTTCAGCGGTATTCTGATCCATCTCGGACGGATGATGGAACTGCCCATGACTACTTATATTCTCTACGTCATACACATGATGATAGCCGTCCCCATGCTGGTGATCGAAGTGCCCTTTGCCAAATGGACCCATCAACTTTACCGGCCGCTGGTTCTCTATTTGGTGAAAGTCAAGGCCCGTGCAATGAAAGCGTAGCGCGGCCATCGGCCGAATGTGTTTATCGAAAAAACAGAAAACAACGAACGTCAATGGAAAGGAACAAACCAATGAGTGATGCGCAAGCTGAAAAAATTCTGTACATCGGAACAACCGCCGCTGAAAACCCGGAAAAGGCCGCCATGCCTTTTGTGATGGCCAATGCGGCGCTGGCGATGGACATTCAGGCGACCATCTGCCTGCAAGGCAACGGCGTCTATCTGGCGCACAAAGGCTACGTGGAAAAGATGCCGCCTTCAGGCGGATTTCCTACCATGAAAAAACTGCTCAGCGATTTTATCGAATTGGGCGGAAAGCTATGGGTCTGCGTCCCCTGCATCAAAGAGCGCCATATTGATGAAAAAAGCGAGCTTGTGGCCGGTGCGCAAACAACGGCAGCCGGAGCGCTGAATATCGAAGCGACCGAGTCAAAAGCCGTTTTTGTCTATTAGGCCAGGTGCAGGACCGGCTCATCAAACAGCCAATAAAAAGGTTTGACTATGGAAACATCATCCATCGCCCGTTTTCCCCGGCGTATTGCCGATTTGATCGATGTCAAGGCTGACGGAGCCGATGTTTGCCTTGACATCGCATTTGACATCCTGCCCGCCGAATTCCGACATCGCCGCTATCCGTTCAAGGCCTATATTTTTTTAGCCAGGTACTCCGGAACCATCGATGGAAGGGCGTTCGCCTTCAGGAAATGCTATGCACGGGGGTGCCCCAACAACCTGTGCACTCATGTGTCCCAGGCCGTGAAGATCGCCAATCGGTACCTGCTGCGCGACTACCACGCGCTTCAAACGGGCGGCTTTGATGTTGCCGAAACCCTGTTTACTTTAGAGGATATGATAGTCAAATTTGAAACACTCAGGGAAGAGGGGCCGGTCCAATTGTCCGTTCCCGAACTGACCGCCATGGCCAAATCCGGCAAATCCATTACGGTCGACATCGCGTTGGAGCTGATTCCTGCCGTTGAGCATTTTGCACATACCGAAAAGGCCCGCACTTATTTAAGCGGTGAATTTACAGCCAAAACAGCGGACGAGACCTACCAGTGCCATCGCTGTTTCGCCTGTTATAACACCGATCATGATGACGAGGAGAAGGATGCGGCCATGCGGGTCGCCAATGAACGTTTGGCGCTGGTTTACAGCGAATTCAAGGAAAGCCGTATCCAGCACCGGGAGACATATTTCAGCTGACCCGATTTGCACGGCGGTCGAAGACGACGCGTCCGGGTGCAAACTGTCGGTCAATTGTTTTCGGACCTGTATCCCCTGTTCGGGGATACAGGTCCGATTTGGTTTCGCCCGGCCTGAAAGGGGAGGGCGGCCGATGGGGAGCCCCATATCCCTTTAGGGTCAACCTATATCACCACACCAATATTGCTGTTTGAACGGTATCGTGGTAAATTGCCTTGTAACATACGTGCTGCTGAAAATGGTTTCGGCTCTTCCCCATTGCCACGCATCATGCTGTTCGAATGTTCTGCTTATCCCCATCCGTCATTGAACTCAGGCTGTTGCAAACCAGTGCTTGAATCATCACCGTTCTTGCGGAGCGCCCGGTGCCTGGTCCGGAAATAAATGTCATTTATGACCGGCGGGCAAACCTTGGGCTCGGTTGATGACAACCGATGGTCTTGCTGCAAAACCTGGAATCAGGGTTCAGACATTGCGACCACCCGGATTCCGAGGCAGTGATGTGAAAGGAGAGATCAAGATAAAATTTAAGGATAAAATAGCATTATCCTTATTGGGGGTGTGTTTGCTTGCGGTGACCGGTTTTGGCGGTGATGTGGCCGGTAAGAAGGTTTTATTTATCGATTCCTACCACTCCGGATATGATTGGAGCGACGGGGTCATCGAGGGTGTCCGAAGCGTGCTGGACGAGACAGCGGCCGAGTTGCGCATCTTCAGGATGGATACCAAACGCAACCAATCCGAACCGTTCAAGCGACAGGCGGCGATGCAGGCCAAAGCCCTGATCGAAAGCTACCGGCCGGACGTGGTGATTGCATCCGACGATAATGCCTCGAAATATCTGATCCAGCCCTATTATCGAGACAGCGACCTGCCCGTTGTATTCTGCGGCGTGAACTGGGATGCGAGTATCTATGGATATCCTTACGCCAATGCCACCGGTATGGTGGAAGTAGAGTTGATCGAACCTTTGGTGGCGCAGTTGCGTCAGCTGGCCGCAGGCGAACGGATCGGATTTCTGGCCATCGGGGGAACGACTTCCGAGAAAGACAACGTATACCACGCCAGGATCCTGGGAAAACCTTACGATAAAACATATTATGTGATGACGTATCACGATTGGAAGGATCGTTTTCTAGAGCTCCAGGATGAAGTCGATTTCCTGATTATCGGCAATCCCCAGGGCCTTTCCGGCTGGGACGAAAATGACTTCATCCATTTTGCGGCCCGGCACACACGCATACCCACAGGCGCCACCATTCCCTGGGTCAAAAAATTCACATTGATGGGATACATGCGCATTCCCCAGGAGCAGGGCAGATGGGCTGCCGGGGCCGCCCTTGACATTCTGCGCGGCACGCCGCCGTCGGCCATACCCATGGCGCAAAACCGGCAGGGCAACCTGGTCATCAACTTGCGCCTCGCCAAGCGGCTGGGCATCACTTTCGATCCGGCCGTGTTCAAACGGGCGGAAATTCTCAATCCCTATCCCGGCAAAAAGATTCTGTATGTAAATTCCTACCATGCCGGGGAAACCTGGAGCCAGGGCATCGAGAGGGGCATTCGCGACGGTTTGAGACATACGGAGATTGAGTTGAAAGTCCATTTCATGGACACCAAGCGAAAACGATCCGAGGCCGAAAAAAAAGTGGCCGCTCTCAAGGCCAGGCAGGTGATCGACACCTTTGCGCCGGATGTGGTGATCGCCTCGGATGACAATGCCTCTCAGTACCTGATCATGCCGTTTTATAAAAATGCCGATCTGCCCTTTGTGTTTTGCGGCGTTAACGGCGACAGCTCCAGATACGGGTTTCCCTATCGCAATGTGACCGGAATGGAGGAGATCGAGCGCCACGACATCGCTTTTCAACTGTTGCGTCCCTATGCCCGGGGAGATCGCGAAGGATATTTGGTGGCGAACACCCTCACAAGCAAATACCTGGTGCAATATGCAACGGAAAAACTGGGTGTGCAGTTCCACAGGGTGTATATGGCGGACACCTATGCGGAGTGGAAGGATTTCTATCTTCGTCTCCAGGAAGAGGTGGACATGTTCATCATCGGCTCTCCGACCGGCATTGTCGGATGGGATGAAAAGGGTTTTACTCAATTCGCGCTGCAGCACGCCGAAATTCCCACCGTCGTATACTATTCACTCGGGATGTCCTATGCCATGATCGGATACGCCATTTTCTCCGAAGAGCACGGTGCGTGGGCGGCGGCCACGGCCTTGCGCATCATCGACGGTGAGCGCCCCGGGGATATCCCGATCACGCAAAACAAACAAGGCAAGCTTTTTCTGAATCTTCGGTACGTGAAAAAACTCGGTGTGGTTATCGACCGTGCCGTTTACAGCCGGGCGGAAATCATCGAATGAAGATCAAACAAAAAACCAATCTGTTTATTCTCTTCATCGTGGTGGGGACTGCGTTGCCGTTGGTGGTCGCCGGCTATTTGACCATCAATCAGATTATTATCGCCGACAGCACAAGCATGCTTTCAAGAGAGCTGACCCATATCGATTTGAACATCCGGCACAGTCACAGCGAACTCGAAAGGGCCGGACTGTTGAATCTGGAAAGCTACGTCGAGGCCGAAAAGCAGCGACTGCTCGGCGTGCTGGCAAATTACAATTTCGGTCAAACCGGCCGGCTCTATGTGTTTACCCGGCAAGGGGAGACCGTTATGCAAAGCGGCAGCAGCAACGTGCAAACGGTTGCCGTTCCCATCGAGCAGATTATCGACAAAACGAGCGAGACCTTTCGATTCGACCATGACGGCGACTACTATTTTGGAGTGTCCCAGACCGCCTCATATTGGGATTGGGTCATCGTTCTTTCGGTGGCCGAAGACGAACTTTTCGCTTCCCGAAATTTTTACCTGAAATTGGTCCTGGCCTTTTTTCTATTGATTTTATGCGTGGTGATGATCCTGTCCACCTTGACGGCCGGAACGTTCCGGCAGCGCATCGACGCCATCGTCGGCAACATCAAACAGGCCGAACAGGGGAACCTGACCCCTTCCTACGGACCCATCCCCGCTGATGAACTGGGAGCCATCCAGCAGGGCTTCAACGCCATGATCTCCACGGTGGCGGCCCATGCCAATGCGCTGGAAAGCGCCAAGGAGCAGGCCGAGGGGGCAAACCGGGCCAAGAGTGAATTTCTGGCCCGTATGAGCCACGAAATACGCACGCCCTTAAATGCGGTGACCGGCCTGACCCAGGTAATGCTCAAAACCGATTTGACAGGCGATCAGCGCGATTATCTGGAAAAGGTGCTGTTGGCCTCCAACAATCTGATGCAGGTGATTAATGACGTTCTCGATTTTTCCAAAGTGGAGGCCGGCCAGCTGGCCCTGACCCCCTCCGTTTTCGATTTGAGCCAGATGTTTGAGTATCTGGCTGATCTGTTCAGCAGCAGAGTGAGTCGAAAGGATATCGAACTGCTCTTTTCCACGGCGCCGGATGTGCCCAGAATGCTTAAAGGCGATGCCGGACGGCTGAACCAGGTGCTGACCAACTTGATCGAAAATGCCATCAAGTTCACTGCCAGGGGTGAGATCTTTGTGGGGGTGGAATTGGTGGAGAAAAACCAAGCATTCAGCGAGCTGGTGGTTCTCAAGTTCCGGGTCAGCGATACCGGCGCGGGCATTGCCGCCGATATACTACCCACATTGTTCGATCCCTTTGTCCAGGCCGACAGCTCCCTGACCCGTGAACATGAGGGCACCGGATTGGGGCTGGCCATCTGCAAGCGTCTGGTGGAATTGATGGACGGCCGAATTTGGGCCGAAAGCTCACCGGGCAAAGGCAGCACATTTTATTTCACGGTTCTGCTGGGGTCCCGGCAGAAGGATAAACCGCGATTCGGCATTCCCGCCGACCTTCATGGATTAAAGACGCTGGTAGTGGAGGAGAGCGAGACGGTCGGACAGTTGCTGGAAGATATGCTTAAATCGTTTGCATTCGATGTATCGTCCGTCCACAGCGGTGAGAAGGCTCTCGAACAATTCCTCAACGCCGGTGTCGAATCGCCCTATCGACTGGTGCTGTTGAACTGGAAACTGCCCGGCATGGACGGCATCGAGACGGCCAGGCGCATTCGTGAATTGGAGCATCGGCAGCGGCGATTCGCAAACCGGGAGCGACAAACGCCGATTATCTTTATGGTCACGGCCTTTGGTCTTGAGCGAATGCAGGAGCGCGTCGACATGGCGCCTGTGGACACCTGTTTGTTGAAACCCGTCAAACATACACAGTTGTTCAACACCATCATGGAAATCTTCGGCAGGACAGAGGCTCTCTTACCCCGCGTTCATGCCAGACGTGCTGTGGACTATCCATCCCTGGCCGGACGTCGGGTGCTGGTGGTGGAAGACAGCACCTTAAACCGTGACGTGGTCGTGGCCCTGTTGGCGGAAGCGGGACCGGTGGTGGAGACCGCGGAAGACGGTCGGAGCGCCGTGCAAAAGGTGACCGATGCGCCAAGAGGGTATTTCGATGCCATACTCATGGACATCCAGATGCCGGTCATGGACGGCTACGAGGCCACCCGGCGCATCCGCGCCTGGGAGTTCAAGGTTCGAGGTTCAATGTTCGACGTCGGAAAAGCTGTTGATTCATCAGACTCCGGACATCAGCCGTCAGCTCGACCGGGGCGCATTCCGGTCATCGCCGTGACGGCCCATGCCTTGAAAGGCGAGAAAGAGAGGTGTCTGGCTGCCGGCATGGACGATTATATCTCCAAACCCATTGATGAGCATCAGCTGCGACAGGTGTTGCTTCAGTGGGTATCACCCCAAAAGAAGAGAAAGGACACAGTGAAAAAAAGACAGGTCAGCGAACCATCCCATGATCTGGCTGTTCTGGATGTGCCCGGTGCTCTCAAGCGGCTGGGAGGACGCGAGCATATTTACCTTAAGGTTGTTAAGCATTTTATGCCTGAGTTCGGCAAATCTCCCGAAGCAATTACCAACTACCTGGCCGCTGGAGACATCGTGTCCGCACAACGGACGGCTCACAGCTTAAAAGGTTCGGCCGCCTCAATAGGCGCCATGGCGCTTTCCCAAGTTGCCGCCGAAGCTGAAAAGGCCATTACCGGCAATGAGGCCGATCGGAAACAGGCTTTGGCGTTGTTGGAGAGCGAGCTGGAAAATGTTCATTTCGAAATCAGTGCTTATCTGGACAAAGAATCGAGTTCGACCCAGACGATGGCCGCTCCTCCTGGAAAGTGAGCGGGGATTCACCTGAACAATCGGATTGTTCTGCAATGTCATCAAGGATTGAAGGTTTGACGCAGCCAGTGGGCGATCTTGGCGGCCATGATTTCAGGATCGATCGGTTTTGAGATGTAATCGTCCATACCGGCAGCGAGACATCTTTCCCGATCACCTGACATGGCATGCGCCGTCATGGCGATGATGGGGATCCTGTTGTGTAAGTTTCGGCCGGCGGACTGTTCGATCAGCGTGTCAGCAGCGGGGTGTGGTGTTTTTCGTTCGAGCTTCTTCCGCTCGTCGCGCCGTACATCCGTATCAACGCGCATCTCTTCCAGCTCACGGCTGCGAATGGAACGCGTGGTTTCCAGGCCATCCATCTCCGGCATCTGAACATCCATGAGGATCAGGTCGTAATGCCGATGGGCCAGCACCTCGAGTGCGGAGCGACCGGTGGTCACGGCATCTGCGGCATAGCCCAGCTTTTCCAGAACATTAAGCACCAGTTTGCGGTTGATCGGATTGTCCTCGGCCAGCAGGATCCGGCCCTTCAACGGCCCTTGCGCGTCTGCCGGCGCATGTGTGGCCTGCTCAGCCTCATCTTCCGCCGAAGATTCTCGTTTCCGGGGGGAGAGCACCGACACCAGGGAATTCCTCAGGCCAGACCATTTGATGGGCCTGCAACCGATGGCGTCGAATCCCTCTTCCCGTGCGATACCCTGAGTTTTGCCCCGTCCCCGTGTCATCAGCATCATCTTGGACGCGGCCGGCAGTTGGGGGTGGGTCCTGATGGCCCGGACCAGTTCCTCGCCTCCCATCGACAGCATGTCGGCATCGATCATGACCAGATCGATCGGACGATGTGTATCGCCGGCCTGACGGATCGACTCAAGGGCTTCAGATGCACCTGCGGCCAGCCTTGCATGGCAGCCGTATGCCGTGAGGTAGGCTGTGAGAATCTCACGCCTGGCGGCACTGTTGTCCACGACGAGAATCTGCTTGTCGACAATACGGCCGGGGGATTCACCCGGGTCCTCATGAACCCGGACCGGCTCCGGACGGCCCAGGCGCGCCGTAAACCAGAATCTGGAACCTTGCTCCGGCAGGCGCTCCACGCCGATTTGCCCGCCCATCAGATTGACGAGATTTCTGCAAATGGCCAGGCCAAGTCCGGTGCCGCCGAATTTTCGTGTGGTGGAACTGTCTCCCTGTGAGAACGGCTTGAAAAGCTGTTTCGTTAAAAATACCGGTACCCCGATGCCGGTGTCGATGACCGAAAAGTGGATCTCGACATCGGTCGGTGATTGGTCTTTGACCGTTGCCCGGATGTTGACTTCACCTTTTGCGGTGAATTTCAAGGCGTTCGAGGCCAGGTTCAGCAACACCTGACGCAGACGCCAGGGGTCTCCAAAAAGCTGTTTCGGCGTTTGGGGTTCCACAAAGCACGTCAGGTCGAGCCCTTTCTCCGAGGCCTGAAGATCCAGCATTTCCGTCAGATCTTCCATCAGCTTGCGGAGGTCGAAGCCAATGTATTCAAAGTCCAGTTTTCCGGCTTCGATTTTTGAAAAGTCAAGAACATCGTTGATGATATTAAGTAAAGCACTCGCGCTGGAAGCGGCGGTATCGGCGTAATCTTTTTGCTCGGGTGTCAGATCGGTATCCTGCAGCAGATGGAGCATACCGATGACTCCGTTCAAAGGCGTTCGGATCTCATGGCTCATGTTGGCCAGGAACTTGCTTTTGGTCCGGTTGGCCACTTCAGCCTGCTCTTTGGCGACCGTCAATTCCAGGGTTCGTTCCTCGACAAGCTCCTCCAGGTGCTCACGGTGTTTGCGGATTTCGGCTTCAGCCCTTTTGCGATCACTGATATCCGAAAAGAAGGCATAGTATTGCTCAGTATCCTCATACTTGGCCAGATAACAAACGACGTCCACAGGGTAGCGTGTGCCGTCCTTGCGGATATGTTCGGTTTCAAAACGGTTGACCCGTTTCCTGCGCAACATGGGCAGCCCCTGACGGTACCAGAACTCCCTGGTCCACAACGGATCGATATCCGGGATGGACATGGCCGTCAGCTCTTTTTCGGTATAGCCCAGATGCTGGCTGGCCGCCTGGTTGGCGTACGTGATCCCGGCATCAGGATCGATCCGTAAAATAGCCGTGGCGCTATGATCCATGGCATATTGCGTCAGTCGCAGATCCTTCTCCACCTGTTTGCGAGCGGTGATATCAAGTACGGACCCGATGACGGCCGGTTTTTTGTTATACTGGATCCGACTGCCGAACACTTCGGAGTTGATGATGCGCTTGTCCCGGGAAAGGCCTCGCAGTTCGTAATGGATCGATTCGGCCTCACCTCTGATGCGTTTTTTGACATTTTCAGTCACCATGGCTCTGTCTTCAGGTGCCGAGAGATCGCTTGGACCGAGTTTGTCAATGATTTCATCGGGGCGATAGCCGTACATTTCCGCGAACTTTGGGTTGCAGTATCTGAACAGGCCGTCTTGGATAATATAGACACCGACCAACGACTTTTCGGTCAGGTTGCGGAATTGGGATTCCGATTCCGTCAATGCCATCTCAGCCGATTTTTGATCGGTAATATCGAGCAGCGCCCCCCCCAGATGCGTCATTTTGCCGTCCGGTGTGCGCCTTATCCAGATATGATGATCGATCCAGGCCTTGTGCCCGTCGGAGTGAACGATGCGATAACTCAGAATGGATTTGTCATCTGCTAGACTCCGGCGGTCATCGAACAGCTTGAGGCTGATATGCTGCCGGTCCTCGGGGTGGATGATATCGGCAAATTGCAGGCGACCGGAATAGAAATCTTCGGGGGTGTAGCCGAAACGGCGGACGTTATCGCTGACGAAATCGACCGGCCAGCCTTCCCGGGCCTGCCATGAAATGGTCACGCAGGGATTATCATCGATGATACGCTGGAGAACACGATTCTCCTCCGCCATCTTTTTCAGCTGTTGTTCCAGATGGTTGCAATTTTCGATGGCGGCAGCGAGCCGGGTTTCGGTGTGGGCGGGCTCCTGTGCGAGTTTATCGTCACGGGCCGTCCCGGCTTCAAACTCCCCTGGTCCCCTATTGGCAGTACTATCAGGATATGTGGGCGCTCTTTTTTTCATTTTTCTATTTCGATACCGGTTCGAACGGACCGAACGATTGACAGGCACTGACGAGCTGCTTTAGCTTTCAGCGTAACAGAAACTCACGCAAAGGGTGTACCATTGAGCTTGTCGCAATGGTTATTCCGGTCTTATCCATTATTGGCGTCATGACCCGATATCTTTAGCTTAACCATGTTTAAAAAGTTGGTAAAGCGAATTCCCGCTTCTGAAACGGACGTTGGCATTATTCATAGCAAAGCTTTTGAAAACCGGAAAGTGAAAGATGATTCGAACACAACCTGTCAGGTGCAAAAAAAGGCTGCTCCATGAAACGGGAGCAGCCACGACCCGGTACGTCAATCCGGTTCAGGAATCCATAGACGCTGACACCCGATTTGTGCCATCATATGTGGGCTCCAATTTGATGCCGGCTATATACGCGAATCCAGAAGCCCAGGTAAATTGTTAATGATGAATACAGACAATACAGCCATAAATCCGCTGAGCCGATTTCATCCGGTCATTGCCCAATGGTTTCGCGATCGCTACCAACGGCCCACCGATATTCAGTCTGCGGCCTGGGACCATATCCAGGCGCAGCGGCATGTGCTGGTGACGGCTCCCACCGGCAGCGGAAAGACCTTGACCGCATTTTTATGGGCCGTCGATGAACTGGCCACGGCCCGCCTGCCGTCGGGCCGCACCCGGGTCTTGTACGTCTCGCCGCTCAAGGCCTTGAACAATGATATTCGGCGAAATTTGCTGCAACCGCTTGAGGAGCTTCGGGCCTGCTTCAAGCGGGCGGGGCGGCAGATGCCGGATATCCGGGTGTTGACGCGCTCCGGCGATACGCCTTTTGCCGAGCGGCGGCAGATGCTGCGGCGGCCACCGGAAATATTGATCACGACGCCGGAAAGCCTCAACCTGCTGTTGGCGTCTCCCCAGGCGCGTACCATGTTGAGCACCGTGCGCACCGTGATCCTGGATGAGATCCATGCGGTCTTCGATTCCAAGCGCGGCACCTACCTGATGACGGCGGTGGAGCGGTTGGTGCTGCTGGCCGGGGAGTTCCAGCGCATCGCCCTGTCCGCCACGGTCAATCCGCTGGAGACGGTGGCCGATTTTATCGGAGGCTATCAACGCTCGGGGGCTGCAGCGGCACCGGAATATGTGAAACGATCCGTCGCCATCGCCGCTTCACGCACCGCCAAGCAGTATGACATCATGGTGCGCTATCCCCTTGCGGCCACGCACCCCAGCGGCGAATCGCTCTGGGATGCGCTGGTTGAGGCGTTTAAAGCCAGGATCGGACACAACCGGTCCACCCTGGTGTTTGTCAACAATCGGCGCCTGTGCGAGAAGCTGGTCCTGAAGATCAATCGCAACGAGGCCGATCCGATGGCCTATGCCCATCACGGTTCCCTGTCGCGTGAAATCCGCCAGGCCGTGGAGTCCCATCTCAAGAGCGGCCGGCTCAAGGCCATCGTGGCCACCAACTCCCTGGAACTGGGCATCGATATCGGTCCTCTGGATGAAGTGTTGCTGGTGCAGTCGCCGCCGTCGCTCTCCGCCGCCATCCAGCGCATCGGCCGCGCCGGTCACCAGGTGGGACGGATCAGCCGCGGCAGCCTCTACCCCACCCATGCCCGCGATTTTCTGGAGGCGGCCGTGTTGGCGCAGCATCTGCCCGAACAGGCGATCGAGCCCAGACATCCGGTGCACGCGCCCCTGGATGTACTGGCCCAGGTCATCGTCGCCATGACCGGTGTCGACACCTGGGATGTGGACGAGCTGTATTATCACCTTAAAACCAGCCACCCTTATCGGGACCTGCCGCGCCGGCAGTTCGACCTGGTGCTTCAGATGCTGGCCGGAAAATATGCGATGTCGCGGCTGCGCGATCTGAAACCGCGAGTGGCCGTCGACAGCATCGCCAATACGGTCAAGGCCCGCAAGGGGGCGTTGATGGCGGTCTATCTTTCGGGCGGCGTGATTCCCGACCGCGGCTACTTTCATCTGCGCCACGCCCGGACCGGAGCGCACATCGGCGAGTTGGACGAAGAGTTTGTGTGGGAGGCCAAGGTGGGGCAGACATTCAACCTGGGAGCCCAGAAATGGCGGATCGAAAAGATTACGGCCGGCGAGGTATTGGTGCTCCCCGGTCATCCGCAGGCCCTGGAGACGCCTTTCTGGAAGGGTGAGGCGTTTCAGCGCGACTGGCATTTTTCGGAAAAGATCCTGGAGTTTTTGCAGGAAGCCGACCGGTTGATGACGGACCGCGCCTGGCAGGAGCAGATGCGGCAGCGCTGCCATATGGAGCCGTCCGCCGCCCGTGCGCTGCTCCAATTTCTGGCAAGCCAGAAAGAGGCCTTCAGCGGTCCGCTGCCCCACCGCCACCACATAGTGGTGGAGTTCGTCCATTCCGCCCCCGGCGCGGCTCCGGGCAACCAGGTGGTTCTGCTCAATCTGTGGGGCGGCAAGGTCAATCAGCCGCTGGCGCTGGCGCTGGATGCAGCCTGGTATGAGAGATACGGTCAGCGCCTGGAGATCTTTGCCGGCAATGACGCCATCGCGTTGCTGCTGCCGGAAGCGGTCAACGCGGCTGACATCCTGGCTCTGGTCAACAGCCGGAACCTGGATGATCTGCTTCGCAAACGCCTGGAGACCTCCGGTATTTTCGGCGCCCGTTTCAGAGAGTGTGCCGGGCGGGCGCTGCTGCTGACCCGGCCGAACTTCAAAAAGCGCATGCCCCTGTGGATGAGCCGGCTGCGATCGCAGAAGCTGTTCAACGCAGTGCGTCAATACGACGATTTTCCGATCCTTCTCGAAACGTGGCGCACCTGCCTGCAGGACGAGTTCGATCTGGAACGGCTGCGCAGCCTGCTGGCCGAACTGGAGGCCGGCACCATCGCCTGGTCCGAGGTCCATTCCGACCGGGCCAGCCCCATGTCCCGTCAAATGGCCTGGAGCCAGATCAACAAATACATGTACATGGACGACACTCCGGGCGATCAGCAGCCCTCGCAGCTCAGCGGCGACCTGTTGCACGAGATCGTCCACAGTCCGGCCTTGAGGCCGGCGGTGTCGCAGGCCGTTGTCGCGACATTTGAGCAAAAAAGTTTGCGGCTGCTGGCCGGATATCTCCCCACAGAGAGCGATGACCTGGTGGAGTGGGTCAAAGAGCGCCTGCTGATTCCGAATAAAGAATGGCAGGCGCTGCTCGATCTGATCGCACGCGAGAGCAACCGGAACAACGACGCGCTGATTCGCACAACGGCTTCCAGGGTGGTGCGTCTGCGCCTGCCGGAGGCCGGGGAAACGCTCATCGTCGCCCACGAGATGCTGCCCTCTGTTTTGGCGGCCCTGCCGCACGCCGACGCCACCGTTGCCATTGATCCGTTGGTGCCGGACGCCGCCGGTGCCGGAATGGCCCCGGCAAATGGTGTTCCGGCGGAGGATGACGGTGACGCGGAGGCGCCTGAACCGGACCTTGAGTGGCTGTTGAGCGAATGGCTGCAATTTTACGGCCCCCTGCCGGCAGCGTTTATCGCCGACACATTGGGGCTTGAAACGGCCCGGGCGGTCAATTGTCTGGATCTGCTGGTGGATGACCAGCGATTGATCTTCGGGCCGCTGATCAAGAACCGGGCCGATACCTGCTACTGCGACGCCCGCAACTTTGAGATGCTGTTGCGCCTGGAGCGGCGCGCCGCACAGCCGGTGGTGGATCCCCGGCCCTGCGAGGCCCTGGCTCCGTTCCTGGCCCGGGTGCAGGGATTGACAAGCGGCCCTGCCGACCGCCGAGATCCGGTGGAGTGGTTGATGGATATCGGCGAACAGATGAGCGGCTGCTTGCTGGCGGCGCATCTGTGGGAAGGCGAAATCTTTCCGGCGCGCATGCCGGCATACGATCCGGCCTGGCTCGATTCGCTCATGCAGACCACCGATCTGACATGGCTGGGCCGCCCGAAGCGGCAGCTGACCTTTTGTTTCGAACCCGACCTCGATCTGCTGGCGCCGTCCGGATCGTCTGCCCAAAGCAAGGATGAGGCCGATGGGCATCAGTTGCCAGTGACGGCGCAAACGGGTCTGGACGAGCTTCTCGCCTCGGCCGGTCGCTTCGATTTCGGCACGCTGCTGAAATTAAGCGGTATCTCTCCGGCAGACGCCAGCCGGCAATTGTGGGAAGGTGTCTGGCAGGGCGTATACTCAAATGATTCGTTCGCCGCCGTCAGACAGGGCCTGGCCACGGGCTTCAAACCGCCGAGGATGGATAAACGCGTGCGCACCGGTGTGCGATCGAAGCGGAGCGCTGCGCGTGGCGCGTTCTCGCGCTGGAAAGCTGCGCTGCCCCAGGCCGGCAATTGGTTCAAGATCAACTATCCGGAACTTGAGGACGACCTGCTCTCTCAACAGGAACGCCGCAAAGACCGCATCCGGCTGCTATTGAACCGCTACGGCATCCTGTTTCGCGAACTGCTGGTCCGCGAATTGCCCATGCTGCGCTGGGGCGCTTTGCTGCGCACCCTGCGTCTGATGGATCTTTCCGGTGAGATCCATTCGGGATGCTTTTTCAGGGGCATCAGCGGCCTGCAGTTCATCGCGCCGCAATGGCTGCCGCTGCTGCAGCATGATGCCGATCCGCAGCCGATCTATTGGCTCAACGCCGTCGATCCGGCGTCGATGTGCGGCCTGGGCCTGCAGGAGCTGCCCTACCGTTTGCCCCGCCGCATCGAATCCAACCACCTGGTCTATCGCGGCGCCGAACTGATCGTGACCTCCCGGCGCAAGGGACGAGCCATCGATTTCAGCATCGCTGCCGATGATCCCGATCTGAGCGCCGGTCTCGGGTTTCTTCACCATCTGCTCAATCGCCGCTTCCAGCCGCGGCGTCACGTCACCGTGGAAACCATCAACGGCCGGCCCGCCACCGAAAGCCCCTATTTGCCGATCTTTGCGGACGCCTTTGATGTGGTGCGCGATCCTGAATCGATAACGCTTTACAGCCGCATTCAGTAAAGCTTGGTCATAAACGCGGATGAATTCAGGATGTCTGATCATCCGAGGCGCATTCCAGAATTTTTATCATTTCGTGATCTATATCACAGCTTTATTCCGTATTGCCCTCTATAGTAACAATGCGGGTTGTATTTACAGGTCATTCAACAACGACGTTCATCGGCGTTCAGGGATTAAACCCAGGGGGGAGGGTGCTATGGACGGATGGTATGCTTCAAGCATCGATCCGATCGCTTCGGATCGGATTCTGTTTATTCTCAATCAAACCACGAGAGCCAATCGGATCGTCGGCAAGACGCTGGTGGAAGGGCCGGTGTTTGATGTTTCGGCAAAAGGGAAGCACACGTGCGACATCAAAAAGAGATCAAACTGCTTCTTGAATCCCAAGAATCTGAAGACGAGCGGCTATTGGAACTGACAACCAATCAATCGAACAGCGGTTCCCGGCGAAGGCGTTGATCCGCATCGCGGTAGGCGTCGGCATCGCCGATATCCAGCCGCGAAGCGCTCACCTTCCTGGCCAATACCGGTTCGCGGCGGCACAGATAGTCGATGAAATGACCCGGTGCATCCGGTGCAGCCCCGGAGGCGACGAGGTCCTCAAGATGTCTGAACGCGGTGGGCCGCAACAAATAGAGCGGCGGACAGCTCCATGGTGAACAAGGTGCGCTGGGCTTCTCATAGAGCCTCAATACCCGCCCCCCTTTATCAATTTTCAGAACGCCGGTTCGTTGAAGCTTTTTCCGGTCGGTGAGGGGCAGGGCCATAACCATGTGACGATCTTCCGATAAAAACCGCTGCCAGATGCGTTTGATGGGGAAGCGGAAAATATTGTCTCCCGCGGCGACCAGCATGGGAGGGACAACATCGATCCGTTTCAGCACGACATGCAAATCCGCCACCGCGCCCAAGCGATTGGCATTGCAATCGGTGCCGTCATTATGGAGCCGGATGGGAATACCCGACGATGGGCGTTGTTCGGCCCATTTGCAGAA
This sequence comes from Desulfobacteraceae bacterium, assembly GCA_050291625.1. Classification (GTDB taxonomy): domain Bacteria; phylum Desulfobacterota; class Desulfobacteria; order Desulfobacterales; family Desulfosarcinaceae; genus JARRKU01. The sequence continues at coordinate 87,446 of JBNKKC010000029.1, read as the reverse complement.
GTGGCGGTAGAACCTATTATTTGTCACGATATGCAGGCAGTCCATTTCCGGCAGTTCGTCGATCTGGTCGACCAGATAATCGATAATCGGCCTGTCCGCCACCGGCAGCAGCGGTTTGGGGACGGCTCGGGTCAACGGGTAAAGACGGGTGGCGTAGCCCGCACACAGCAGGACGGCAATCATGATCGATCCAATCCGGATGGGGGCATCATTATCGGAAAACGAAAGCACAGCTCTCGTTAACTTTTGATGATATCTTTTATCCGCTCATATAAATCAATGGGACTGAGGCTGTTCTGTTCGGCGATCATTTTCAACGTCAGCTCTTCCGAGGCCTGAATCGACACTTTTTTCAGTTCGCGGACCATCCATTTGTTGTTCAAACCGTATTGGGTGCAAAAGTCGGCCAGCGTCAGATTGCCGGTTCCCGGCCGGGGCGACTCCGGCAGGGCTGTGTCGCTTTTCGATGGTTCGGCAGTGGTCAGGGCGGCCGGTTTGATGATTTCATATACCTGTTGTGGCGGAATTTCATTCTGCTCACTGATGGTTACAAGCGTCACCGCACTGTCCGTTACGGCATAGCCGGCCCGGTTGAGCAGTTTCATGCTCTTTTCCAGATCCAGGTTCATTTTGTCGGCAAAGGTTTTCAATGAGGAAAGTTCGGCATGCCCATAGGGGGGTTCTCCGTATTTTTCGGCACCGGAATCCTTGAAATGATCGTTCAGCGACATGACCCAGCTCAGGGGCGGAACCATCAGGTAGGTGCCGGCCGCCACGAAAAGCGTAATGGCCAAAGCCACATTAAAATCAGGCGTAAACACTTTGACTTGTTTCGTTTTGTTCTTGAGATACGAAATGAGCGCTTTCCAGTTATAATAGATGTGCAAAAACAGTGATATCAGGAACAGCAGGCCCAAGTTGATATGGATATTGCCCCAGTCGGTTTTGGTCAGTCCCAGCAGATGCCAATCCGCCCAATAGGCCACCCTGCCCTGGGGCACGATGTACAGTATCACACTGGTGAGAACCACCAGAACAAACGATAAAGAGGCTGTTAATGATGTGATCTTACGAATCTTCATGTCGCTGTCCTTTTTCGCCGAGCTGTTTCCGAATAAGGTTGGCGTCTCTTCACTGAGACGCACCCCATCATATGCCTTATTAGACTCCGTTTTTCCTGATTGGTTACATCTCAATATCGATTTTTCAGGGAAAAAGTTTGGTCCGGGATCGTCCGTTTATTTTACAGTATTACGCCAAACAAGGACGCATTTGTGATATATTGCTTCCATTTATTCCGGATTGACACCTGAATTCGTTTGCTGCCAGACCTGCCCAACAGCTGTTCCGATGTTCGGCAACTGTTTTCCTGTATCCCGCTGCATTTCTACCATTGCTGACAAATAACCATTATGGCCGAAGCGCCATGGTGACAACCCACTTGATTGGTGACACACCATGTTCAAAGACTTTTCCATACGGTTTAAGCTGTTGCTCTATTATTCGCTTGTTTTCACAATCTCTTTGTGTCTGTGCAGCGTTCTTTTGTATTTCTCGATTCAAAAGACCATTACGCAAAATATTGAAAATGAGCTCGAAAATACGACACAGTCCATATTGAATATGGTGCGAACCGCCGCCGATGTTTCCATCAAGAATCGTCTTCGCGCCATTGCCGAGAAAAACCGCGAAATCGCCCAGTATTATTACCGACAGTTCCAAAGCGGCGTCATTTCCGAAGAAGAAGCAAAGCAACTGACGGCCGAACTCTATTTGAATCAAACCATCGGCAAGTCCGGGTATACTTACTGCCTGGACAGCTCTGGTGTTGTGCTGATCCATCCGGAAGACGAATTGATCAATATCAGCGTTGCCCATCACGAATTTGTCCGGCGTCAAGTACAGCTCAAAGAGGGGTATCTCAATTATCAGTGGAAGAATCCGGGGGAAAAGGACTTTCGCCCCAAGGCGCTGTACATGACCTACTTTGAACCATGGGACTGGATTATATCGGTGACATCCTACCGCAGGGAGTTCAAGGATCTTGTAAATGTCGATGATTTCAAGGCGAGCATACTGGACCTTCGTTTTGGTGAAACAGGTTACTCCTTTGTGATCGACCGCACCGGTACGGCAATCATTCATCCGGTATTGGAAGGTGTCAACGTGCTGGAGGAAAGGTCACAGCCGGTTGCGTACCTGCAGGAAATGATTTCCAGGAAAAAGGGTAAGATCAGTTATCCCTGGAAAAATCCTAATGAAAAGAAGCAGCGGGACAAGCTGGTCATCTTCAATTATATCCCCGAATACGATTGGGTTGTGGCCTCTTCGAGCTATCTCGAAGAATTCTATCGTCCCCTGACAACCATTCGAAACATCATGCTGGCCACGGTGGCGGTCACGTTGGTCCTGATCGTCCTGTTGGCTCATTTTATCGGCGCTACGATTACCAGGCCGCTGAGGCGTTTGATGGGCCATTTCAATCGCATCGGCGAAGCCGATTTTGCCCAGCGGATGACGTGGGATTCAAAAGACGAGCTCGGCCAGCTGGCCGCCTATTTCAACAATTTTATGTCACAACTGGAGGTCTACAGCGCCGATCTGAAGGACGAGATCAATCACAGACGGCAGGTCGAAGCCGCCCTGCGGGAAAGCGAAGGGCGCTATCGGTCGGTGATGGAGGCGGCTCCCGACCCCATCGTGGTGTACAATATGAAAGGCGAGGTGTTGTTTTTCAATCCGGCCTTTACGCGCGTTTTCGGCTGGACTCTGGATGAATGCATCGGCCGCAAGATGGATCATTTCGTACCACTTGAAAACTGGCCTGAAACGCAGCAGATGATTGAAAAAGCGTTGTCAGGAGAGACATTGACCTCGGTGGAGACGCGCCGTTTCAATAAAAAAGGGGATATCGTGCCGGTCACCATCAGTGGCGACACTTACCGGGACAAGCAGGGGCAATTGGCCGGCAGTGTCATTATTCTGCGGGATATCACCAATTCGAAGCGATTGCGCCGGCGGATCATGGACATTTCTGAAAGAGAACGCCAGAATTTCGGCAGGGACCTGCATGACGACCTGGGGCCCCATCTGATCGGCATCCAGGGGTTGTGCAGCGTATTGGGATCCAATTTACAGGAGGAGTCGTCAGGGCAGGTTGAGCTTGCAAAACAGATTCAGGCATTGATCGAAGATGCGATCGACAAAACGCGGGCCCTTGCCAGGGGGTTGTTCCCTGCTCATCTGGTTTCCCAGGGGCTCTATCTGGCTCTGGATGATCTGGCCTCCCGGACCGCCTCCACGGCGGACACCGCCTGTGTGTTCAAAGGCGATGAATCGATTGAGTTGAGTGGCGGTTCGCTGGCCACTCATCTCTATTTTATCGCTCAGGAGGCCGTGGCCAACGCTGTCAAACATGCCGATGCAGGCCGGATTGTGATTGAGCTGTCCAAAGCGGGGGAGACCCTGCATCTATCGGTTTCCGACGATGGTTGTGGTTTGGATGTCACCCGCTCCACGGACGGAATCGGTTTGCAAATCATGGAATATCGTGCAAAGTTAATCGGAGCGGTCATCAGCGTCGATACAACGCCCCAACACGGTACCACCGTTCGAATTCAATTGAAGCGTCCGGACGAGACCGGCGAGCCAGATTAGCATCATGAAAGAAAAAGCAACCACTGCCCCAACCAGAATCCTGCTTGTCGACGACCATCCTGTGTTCTGCCTCGGCATGACGCAGCTGATCAACAAGGAAGATGACCTGCTTGTGGTGGGCAGCGAAGAGACCGCCAAAGGCGCCATGAAGGCCATCGAAACACTACAGCCGAATTTTCTGATTGTCGATATTTCCCTGAAGGACAGCGACGGTATCGAACTGGTTCAGGAGATCAATCGGAACAGTCCCGGGCTGCCGATGCTGGTGCTCTCCATGTATGATGAATCTCTTTATGCGGAACGGGCCATCGTGGCCGGCGCCCGCGGCTATGTGATGAAACAGGAAGCGATCAATGTGGTGGTCGAGGCCATCCGCCATATTCTGGCGGGAAACCTTTATGCCAGTGACAATGTAAAGGAAAAAGTGTTTGCGCGTCTCGTTTTCAGGAAGGTGGATCGAGATGATACATCGGCCTTGGATTCGCTGACCAACCGCGAGCTCGAAGTGTTTCGTCTGATCGGCAACGGTCTTTCCACCAAAGAGATTGCCGACCGGATGCACCTGTCGCATAAAACCATCGGAACCTACCGGGAGAATATCAAGACCAAGCTCAAACTGAAGCACTACACCGAACTGGTCCATTTTGCCGTTCACTGGTCGAAAAAAACCCGCATGTGAACGGCAACGGTGCAAAAACCCGGACCAATGCTTATGAAGCGACGTCAATGACCAATTGACAACGCAAGAACATTTTATAGATAGAAGATGACCGGTAGCTGATTCTGTCGGTTCGCGCAGCTCACCGAAGTGATGTCCATCATCGGCAGGATGTGTAAGCATACATAGCCAATAGTTATCAGATACTGATGGAGGGTCTTTTCAAGTTGAGTTACATCGAACCGTATCACTGGTTTTAAACATGAAAGGCAAAGCACTAGATGTTGTGATAGACGCCCTTTAAATGAAAAAATAACCTTTCGACCTCAGATTGAGTCAATACAATCGGCAGTCTTTTGCTCCTCGGAGATCTGACCACATCGTTTAATTCATCGATATCTTTTTCAAGCACATAACGGAAAAAGAACAGCAATGCGCTGAACGCTTGATTTTGGGTTGATTTGGATATCTTGCGGACCACTGCCTGGTGGGTCAACAAGTTCTTTACATGGGTGCTGTCCAGGCTAAATGGCGACTGACCATTTACAAATTTATAAAACCGCCGCAGCCAGGATAAATAGTTGCGCTCGGTTGCCAGCGCCATTTGTTTCAAGCGCAGCATGTTTCTCATTTCATCGGCAACAAATCGCCACTGATGTTTATGATCAACGGTGTCATGACGGATGGGACGACTTTTGGATTTAGCATGGTACTGATAGATCCTTATGGACAAGGCGGCTTGATCAACTTGCCATTGCTCTTTTGTTTTAGACAGTTTATTAAGAAACTGGTCTATCTGGGATGAGGTCAGCTCATCTCCAGAGCTTTTTCTTGAGCATTGCAGGCACAGGGTTACCCAATTTATGTAGTACGATGCTCGTGCCTTGCTAACAATATGCTTAGATATCAAAAAGTTACCAAAGTCATCGAAGGCTTGGTCCTCCAAAAAAGCGTATCAATCTATATATTGTGGATAATTTAATATATAAACACTATATATAGTATTTAAAGTGTGTCTGCTAAATCAGACTGAAATTATTTGTATTTTGTCTAGAAACGCTAGAATTAGTAGCTGATCGGCACATATTAGTAATCACTAAGGTGTTGGTTGAAATTTGATAATAACTAAGCACTTGAAATACAAAGAAATGTTTTTTTGAAAGTGGGGCCGATTGAGACTAAAAATACTGTAAGCGTTTTTTCCAACAAAACTGGTTCTAACCGAGCCGGTCCTAGAATAAACTAGTTATATCACTGAAAAGGAGAATGGATGTTCATTGTATCCTTAAATTATAAATGTGAACTGGAAGAAGTTGACAATCATCTCGATGCTCATGTCGTCTATTTGAAACAGGAATATGCCAAAGGGAACTTCATTGCGTCAGGGAGGAAGATTCCAAGAACAGGTGGGGTTATTTTATCCAATGTTAAAACAAAAAATGATCTGGAAGCAATTTTAGAAAATGACCCATTTTTTCAGGCCGATATTGCAGAATACGAAATTACAGAGTTCATTCCAAGTATGGTGGCAGAAGGTTATGAAATATTAAAAGAACAGTAGAGATATAACATCGTCTTTCAGAATGGACCGCTGATAGCCCGTCGCGGCCACTGAAGACGGTCGTTCGACTTCAAATAGGAGTACAATATGATTGAACCAACCCAGATACCGATTACCGGAAACGAAGACCAAGGAGATCTTTCAACGCCATACAAAGCACTCGTTCAATTTTACCACGCATTTAACTCGAATGACCTGGAGGAAATGTCCAACAATTGGGTACAATCCGAGGATATTGCCATGGACAACCCCTTGGGCGATATCAAACGCGGTTGGGATGAAATTTCAGGCGTCTACGAGAAAATATTCAACGGACCAGCAAAGGTGTATGTTGAATATTACGATTATACCATTCACGAGCACGGTGAGGTATTCTACGCAGTGGGAAGGGAGAGGGGATTTTTTCAGTTGGGCAAAGATCGAGTTGACTTGGCTATTCGAACCAGCAGAATATTTCGGAAGGTTGGCAACAAATGGCGACAAACGCACCACCATGGCTCAATCGATGACGCAGAACTCCTTGCAACTTATCAATCAGCCGTAATAGGAAAATAGAGCCGAACATGACGCTGGTCGGGACGGCGAGGACCATGCCGCCCGACAGCTTTTCGTTGAGCCTGTCGAAAAAGTATAATTTTACTACTTTTCTGGTGCAAAAAATGGACAGGCTGTGATATGTAACATTCAGTAATCCTAGGGATATCCCACCGAAGAGGCCTACAATGGCAAAGCATCAACCCTACGATTACAAACAGTCAGTCATTGAACCAATCTTTTTAGAAGATCAATTAGAGCCCGGCACCTTAGAGCATGCAATTCACTACATCGTTGAAGAGCGATTAGACATGAGTGTTTTCGATGCTCGGTATAATAACGGTGTAACAGGGGAAAAAATCGATCGATCCGAAATTGTTGTTAAAAATTGTGCTCTATGGTTATTCACGCGGAATGATCTCATCGCGCAGTTTGGAATATGCCTGTCAGAAAATAACAACTCAGAAAGGTAAAATGCAATGAAAGAGATGATAGCATATTGTGGCCTTGTTTGCACAAGGTGCCCCCAATTCATAGCCACTCAAAATGACGATGATATTGCAAGGGGAAAGGCAGTAAAGCGAATAGCAGAAAAATTTGGGCTATATTTCAAACCTGAGGAAATCAATTGTGATGGATGTCTTTCTTCGGAGGGCAGGCTCATCGGTTTTTGCAATACATGTGAAGTGAGAAAGTGTAGTATCGCAAAATCGGTTGAAAATTGTTCAACTTGTGATGAGGCACCTTGTGATAAGTTAAAAAAATTTCATAAATTTTCCCCGGATGCAAAAGTATCATTTGAAGCTTTGCTAAAGAAAAATAGATGATTTCGTATTATTTCAGCGAGGAAGGCAACTAAAAAGGAACAAGGCGTTTATTTCAGGAGGTTATGATGAGAAAGGAATATGATTTTGACAAAATGAAAGGACGCCGAAACCCTTATGCAAAGTATTTAAAAAAACAGGTGACCATCCGCATCGGTGTCGACGTAATTGATTATTTTAAGAATATGGCTGCTGAAACCGGGATTCCCTATCAAAATTTAATCAATCTGTATTTGCGCGATTGCGCCCAATCCAACCGTAAGCTTTCATTTAAATGGACGCAATAAGGTGCAGAACATCTATATGGCCTTCCGATGTCAAGGAATAAACTACCCCATGGGATCGGAAGAGGTAAAAATGATCAAGAAAACATTCCCAATCTTTTTTGTTTTCCTATTATTGATATACGCTGCTTCAGCAAGCAAAGCTGAAACAGAAAATGATGACGACCTATTGAGTGAAATGATGGCAGCCGAAATGTTCGCATTCGGTCTTGAAGGTATGATTTTTGATGCTCAGAATGAATTTACGTCATACAATGATGTTTTTAACTTTTTTCGGCAAGGCTTTTGTGAATCATTATCTAAAAAACTTGCTGCAAATATCTGGAATGATGGAAAAGTTAAACTTAAGGATGGAGACCAGATTATGGAGTCTCCGAAAGAAGTGTACATCAGACTAATCAAAACAAATGTGGCGGCTGTCTCATTTGAAACACCAAAACACAGGAAACACATATGGGGTGTTTCGGAGTTTACGAAACTGATATTAAAAAAGGAAGATGAGCGCTGGAAATTATTTCAAGAATAATAATGCAAAGATAACCATTTTCTTCAGCCGACTCGGTTCCCTAGCGGCTGAGGAATACGTTCGATTTCATACAATGATTTATTGACGTCATAACGTCAAAGCGCTATAATGCCACAAGAAAATAGGAGGTGACATTATGGCAACACCCGCAAAACGTGCCACCGTATATTTTGATCCAATTATACATAAAGCATTGAAATTAAAATCTATAGAAACCTCAAAATCAATATCTGAACTTGTAAATAAGGCTGTTAAGGAAGCTCTTGCAGAGGATGCAGAGGATATTGCCGCATTTGATGAAAGAGCAGATGAACCGCTGATTAGTTTCGCTGAATTGGTAAAAAGGCTAAAAAAAGATGGCCGAATATGAGATTCTATTTAAAGAGTCCGTGTGGAAGGATCTAAAAAAAGTCCCAAAAAGCGATCTAAAAAGAATCTTATCAAGAGTTGAAAAATTAGGGGATGACCCACGCCCGATGGGGTGCGAAAAACTCACGGGTGAAGAGCTTTATCGTGTTAGACAAGGGCATTACCGCATCGTCTATTCCATACAAGATAAAGAACTCACGGTTTGGGTAATCAAGGTCGGACACCGAAAAGATGTTTATCGCTAAAGCGAACCTGGGGCTGTTGGCGGACTCGCACAGCCCGCCGCAAAGCCCTGCCGTTATGCTATTAGAGGAAATCAACAAAATAAGAAGAATATGTTGCACATTTTAATTATACATTGTCATCCAGGGCAACAATGGTTCAATGACGAGAACTGCCGTTAAAGTACTTGAAGGTGCGGGGCATAGTGTCGAAGTTTCTGATTTATATGCAGAAGGGTTCGATCCTGTTGAACGAGATGAGCATTATCAGAACAGGGTTGATACAAAACGATTTGATATACTTTCTGAACAAAGGAATGCTTATAAAACCGGCACTCTTCCTAAAGATGTTCAACGTGAAATACACCGGCTCGAAAAATGCGATTTGCTCATATTACAATTTCCGCTGTGGTGGCATCAGCAGCCGGCTATACTAAAAGGCTGGTTTGACAGAATTTTTGTTGCTGGAGGCCTATACACCAGCAAAATGCGATACGACAAAGGCTATTTTAGAGAGAAAAGTGCCATTTGTTCTGTTACATCAGGGGCACCTGAATCTACTTTTACTGCAAACGGTAGAGGTGGTGGTGAAATTGAAGTATTGTTAAGATCAATTAACTTTTCACTTCACTATATGGGGTTCACTGTACTCCCGCCATTTTTAGCGGCTGAAATTCAAAACAAGGACTTTACATATATGTCGCTTGAAAGATTCGGATGCCACCTGAAAAAAAGAATGAATAAGTGGGGAGAACACCTAAAAAATATTGACAAAGTCAAGCCATTGAGCTTTCCAGGTTGGGCTGACTGGGATGAAGGTTGTGTTGAGAAAAAAGCATAACAAGGCTTTTGCAGCGGAGCGCAAAAAGCGCGCGCCAGCTGAAGCGAGTACAACCGAGGAACCGGATGCGGGAAAATCGCGCGTCCGGGACTGTGTGGGGGGTGTCGGGTGACCGGCATTCCTACCACGACGTGTCTCAAAATACATGCCATGAGAATAGAAGCCAAATTTTCAAAGTTTTTCTTTTTAGGATTGCTGGTTTTTGGTTTGCCAGCCGTACTATTTACAATAGGCTTCATTAATGAAGCTTTTCCTGTAGAAAATTTGACATACTCATTTATCTGGCTTTTGGTTTGGATCTTTTTTACCTTTCCCTTATTTTATTATTGGCGTCATCTAAGAAAAATCGTATTTGCAGATACTTACGGTATTGGAATAAGGATGCCCTTTACCAATCTGTATTTTGAATGGAAAGATGTAAATGAAATCGGAAGATTTAAACGTGTAACGTACCCACGATTAGGTGGAGGTGATTGGATTTATTACATAAAAGTTGGCATAAACAACAAGAAATTCATATTAGGTAATTTATCGATGACCAATATAGAACAACTTGTACAATTCTGTATTATAAAAATTGGAAAAGAACACGCTGTTAATATAAGCTAAAACAGAGACTAACCTCATCTTTCAGTGGGACCGCTGATAGCCCGCCGCGGCCCCTGAAGATGCCCGTTCGAATCAAGATAGCCACCAGCTACCGCACAAATTTGCCAACCTGTGGCATCTTGCCACGTACGTAACAAAGTCAAATCTTAAGACTCCACAATATGTTGTGGTCATACGGTAATCGGAAATAGTTGTGTTTACATACCACTATTGTAGCAGATGTCAATTTTTTGGGGCTTGGCTCAAACAAAATATTGTATGATTTCAAATATAAATCGCTATTAAAACCGATATCGGTTTTTGGGCGGTAATCCGAACTCTGCTTGTACAGAAAATTTGTTGTCATTCCTGCGTTTCTTTTTATAGTCTTCACAAATTCCAGAAATCGCGTCATTTTTTGAAACAATTTCTTGCAAATCCACACGATTCTAGGTCCATAGCCTAGTCGGGTATTACTTCGCGCACCTATCGGCCATCAGGTTAATCACAAAAGAAAATTCCGCTTTGGGCCGATTGTTTTATCTCCTTGCATTTCATAAATATGATTCAGACTCTTCTTTTTTATCTATTCTTTAGTGCGCCACAGGAGAAAATCATGGAATTTACACTTAACAAGGAACAACAACAGATCCAAAAGGCCGTCAGGGATTTTGTCAAGGGTGAGTTCGACAAGAACGAGATTCTGGCGTTGGAGGAGAATCATCGCTACCCGGAAAAAATATGGAAAAAGGCGGCGGAAATCGGACTGATCGGCATCCATTTTCCCGAGGAATACTCCGGCCAGGGGCTGGGTGTCCTGGAAAATATTCTTGTCGCCGAAGAGTTGTGTCGGGGCGACAGCTCCGTTGGCGCTTGCCTGATTCTCGCCGATTTTGCGTCGGAAATTGTGCTCCATTTCGGCAGCGAGGAGCAGAAGGCAACCTGGCTGCCGCAGGTCGCCGAAGGCAGGGTGCTCTCATGCGGCGCCTCTACCGAACCGGATCATGGTTCCGATATCACATCGGTCAATACGACTGCGGAGCCGGACGGCGACGAGTGGGTGATCAACGGCTCCAAGATCTTCATCACCAACGGCGGACCGCTGGCGGGCTTTTACTGCGTCTTGTGCCAGACGGACCCGGCGGCCGACCCCCTGTACCGCGGACTGAGCTTGATTCTGGTCGAGGCCGACCGCGACGGCGTCAGCACATCCGATGTAGGACCGAAAATGGGCATCCGCATGATGCACACGGCGGAAGTCAACTTCAAAGATGTGCGCGTTCCGCGCGAGAACCTGATCGGCAAAGAAAACCGGGGATTTTACCAGGTCCTGGAGTTTTTCGACGAAAGCCGCATCCTTATCGCCGCCCAGGCGCTGGGAACCGCACAGGGCGCCTTCGATCGCGCGCTGGCCTATGTCAAATCACGGGAACAGTTCGGAAAGAAAATCGCGCAGTTCCAGGCGACTCAGCACAAGCTTGCCGATATGGCGACGAAGATAGAGATGGCCCGGCTGTTGACCTACAAGGCGGCGTGGAATTTCGACCAGGGCCGCATGGATCCGAAACTGACATCGATGGCCAAGATGGCGGCGGCGCGCACGGCGGTGGAGGTTTGCGATGAGGCCATCCAACTGCTCGGTGGCTATGGCTATATGCTGGAATACGAAGTGGAGCGGTTCGCCCGCGATGCAAAGATCACCGAGCTTTACGAAGGCACCAAAGAGATACAGAAAAATACGATTGCCACCTATCTGATCGGCAAGGTCAAGTAGTCGGCAGTCGAATTCTAGAAGTGGTTTCAAAACAAAAGGAGGAACACCATGTCCGCACACCCCGTCAGCAACCATTTGCTGAGTCCGGTCAATTATCTTTTTCGAAGCGCCACGGTATTTCCGGATAAGATCGCCGTCATCCACGGATCGCAGCGCTATACTTACGCCCAATTTCAACAGCGGGTCTTCAGACTCGCAAACGCTCTGACAAAGCGGGGCATCGGCAAAGGCGATAAAGTCGCGTTCATCTGCCCCAATATCCCCCCCATGCTGGAAGCGCACTATGCCGTTCCCATGATCGGAGCGGCCCTGGTCAGTATCAACATACGGCTTTCGCCGGGTGAGATCGAATACATCATCAACCATTCGGATGCCAAAGCGTTGTTTGTGGACAACGAATTTGCGCACACGGTGCTGCCCGTACTGGATCGGCTGAGCCACATCGAGCTGTTGGTCAATATCTGCGACGCCGGCGATGAGACGCCGCTCAGCGGCGAGGAGTATGAGGCGTTGCTGGCTGGAAGCACGGCCGACCCGGTGCCGTTGGCCATCGACGATGAATACGATATCGCCACTATCAATTATACCTCCGGCACGACCGGCAGGCCCAAAGGCGTCATGTATCATCACCGCGGCGCCTACCTCAATGCCCTTGGCGAGCAGATCGAATTCGGCACCAGCTACAAATCGGTTTACCTGTGGACGTTGCCCATGTTTCACTGCAACGGGTGGTGTTTCACCTGGGGCATCACCGCCGTGGGCGCCACCCATGTCTGCCTGCGCAAGGTCCTTGCCGAAGAGATCTACAAGACCATCGATGCCGAGGGCGTGACCCATCTGTGCGCGGCACCGACCGTGTTGATCGGCATGTCCGTCTATGCCAAGGAGAACAAGATAACGCTCGATCGCCGGTTGGAGATCATGACGGCCGGGGCACCGCCGGCGCCGACCATTATTCAAAACATGGAGAACATCGGGGCTAATATCACGCAAACCTACGGTTTGACCGAAGTGTTCGGGCCGCACAGCGTCTGCCAGTGGCAGGCCAAGTGGGACGGCCTCGGCAGCGAAGCGAAAGCGGATTTCAAAGCGCGGCAGGGCGTCCCCTATATCATCGCCGAGCATATGGATGTGGTGGATCCGGTGACCATGGCGCCCGTTCCCCGCGACGGCAAGACCATGGGGGAGATTGTCATGCGGGGCAACAATGTCATGCTCGGTTACTACAAAGATCCCGAAGCCACTGCCGAGGCGTTTGCCGGCGGCTGGTTTCACAGCGGTGATTTGGCGGTCATGCATCCGGATAACTACGTGCAGATCATGGATCGCAAAAAGGACGTGATCATCAGCGGCGGAGAGAATATCTCCACGGTCGAGGTGGAAAGCGTGCTGTACAAGCATCCGGATGTTATGGAGGTCGCCGTCATACCGATTCCGGATGACAAATGGGGTGAAGTGCCCAAGGCCTTTGTGGTGACGCATCCCGGCACATCACCCGACCCGGCCTCGATTATCGATTTTTGCAAGGAACATCTGGCGCGCTTCAAGGCGCCCAAAGCGGTCGAGTTCGGCGAACTGCCGAAGACGGCCACCGGAAAAATTCAAAAATTCAAATTGCGTGAGAAAGAGTGGAAGGGGCGTCAACGCATGGTCAATTAAAGGGCTTTGCGAACCAAAAAAGGAGGGTACGATGTCGTTTTCAATATACAAACGGAAGCAATCTGAGGAGCAACCCTGTTGGCCGTTGGGCCCGTTCAAGATCCGGCTGCCGTTGATCCATTACCGTTGGGAATGGGTGGAATGTGTCCAGGCCCTGATCCTGTTTGTGGTCAGCCTGGCGATGATTCCCCTGCTGGAAAAACACCTGGGCCTGTCGTACGAGGTCGCCCTGGCGTTCGTATTCATCTGCGGCATCGGTTTTATGATGCCGGCATTTCTGGGCGTTCCCATGGTGCCGGGCTGGATCACGCCTGCCATTCCGGTGGTGCTGCTGTTCATCTCGCAATTCGAACCGGGGCCTGAGGCCATCCAGGCCCTGGTGGCCCTGCAGCTCATCGTGGCGGCGATTTTCCTCATATTGGGCTTGACCAGGCTTAGCAGCAAGGTCGTCAAAAACGTTCCGCCCTCCATTAAAGCCGGCATCTTGCTTGGCGCCGGTGTCGCGGCCTTCATGGGGGAGTTGAAACTGGGCGGGCGCATTCCCAAAACGCCGATCGCCATCGGGCTCGGATCGCTGATCTGTTTCTATATGCTCTTTTCGGTGTCGTTCTCAAGGCTGAAAGAAAAGAGCAGGATTGCCGGGCTGCTCGGCAAATACGGCATGGTTCCCGCCATGGTACTGGCTATCGTGATCGGCATGCTGGTCCATGAATACCCCGTGCCGGAGATCGAATTGGGCATTACTGTGCCGGCTTTCAAAGAGATGTGGAACTACCTTCCCTTCTCGATTGGATTTCCGGGTCTGGATCTGTTTGTCAAAGCGGTTCCCACCGCCATTATTGCCTACATCATCGCTTTCGGAGATGTCATCGTCGGCACCGTTCTGGTCAATTCCGCATCAAAAGAGAACCGTTCGGATGAAATGGTCGACGCGGACGTGGACCGGATTCACCTGGTCACCGGGCTGCGCAACGTGCTGCACGCCTTTCTGGCCCCCTATCCCGGGTTGGCCGGACCGATATGGACCGCGGTGACGGCAACCGTGGCGGATCGTTTCCGGCAGGGGCGTCAGGCCATGGATTCGATATTCAGCGGAAGCGGCACCTTCTGGATCGCCGGCTTTCTGGCCCTGTTTATCCTGCCGCTGGTCAGCTTTTTCAAACCCTTTCTGCCGATCGGTTTGTCCCTGACAATGGTGGTGACCGGATACCTTTGCATCATCACCGCCTTTAAACAGATCCAAGACGCCGCCCAGCTGGGAGTCGCAGGCACCATGGCCGTCGTTCTGGCCATGCACGGCGCGGCATGGGGATTGGGAACCGGCATTGTGCTCCATGTATTCCTGGAAAGAAAGCTGTTCCGGTTCTCGGAAAAACCCGCACCTGAGGTGGTTGCGGCCGATTCCGCCTCTAAGGCGACCTAGCGGTGGCCCGCAGGTAAAAGCTGCTGCACACGCAAAAGGATAGCGTCGAAACGCATGGCGCTATCCTTTTGCGCATGATATCATGCATGGCATGCTGCTGCATCCCTCGAAAGGATAACACGTATGGATACGATGAAAGAAAACCTCGCGCAGCGCGACGAGACGCTGCTGAAAGCGATGGCCATGGAGAGCCTGCACCGGATTATCGTCCATTACGGGCTCTGGTTTTCCGAGGTTCAGCACCAGATGGGTCTGGAAAAGGCATTGGAGATCGAAAAGGACGTTTGGCGGCAGAGCGTGAAGATTCAACTGGCGCGATTGGGCACGGTGTTCGGTTTTTCGATGACCGATGGCGTCCCCTCTTTCATACAGGCGCTTGGCAAAGACGAATTGATGGATCTTCTGGAAAAGAACGCCGTCAACTGGCTGGCCAATGACGGCATCTGGTTTCAGGCGGTGGAGCAACGCTGCGGGATGAACGACGCCAAACGGTGCAACGATTCCTGTTGGACGCGGTTTTCGCCGTTCGAAGCCTACCGGATCAAGCATCTGTTGAATCTGCCGGACAAGGGGGGGATCGAGGCGCTGAAGGCGGCCCTCAAATTCCGCCAATATGCCATGGTCAACCAACAGTCCATCGAAGATATCGATGCAAACGGCATCATCTTCCGGATGGAATCGTGCCGTGTCCAAACGGCCCGAAACCGCAAAGGCCTGCCGGATTATCCTTGCAAATCGGCCGGCCTTGTCGAATATCCGAGTTTCGCCGAAACCATCGACCCCCGAATTGACACCGAGTGCGTCGCCTGCCCGCCGGACGAGCACCCGGATCATTGGTACTGCGCCTGGAAATTTACCATTAAAGAGTAGATGTCGTGGTGCGAGACTATAGTACCTGTCTATAATCCAGCCGCCTATCGGTTTTGCAGGAACCGCCGCTGGATGTGATAGATGGCATTTGTCAGTTCCCGGAGATTGTCCTTGTCAATAATGAGGAACTCGAAGGCGTATTTGTAGTGCTTTCGCTCCCTGTCCCGTTCGATTCTTCTCACTTCCGCCTTTTTAATCATCACCGATTTTTCTTCCATCATGTTATCGGCGGGAAAAACAATACGGAGGTTGTAGAGTCGTTGGTTGACGTTTAGCAGTGACCCGTTCGGATCCTTTTGGTTATGTTTGCCCAGCAGCCCGAAGGCACCGCCAAGGCTGATATTGATCAGGTCGATTCGCCCTTCCAGCTTGCCGGAGGAAATAAAGAGCCGGGTGCCGGGCATCGTGTCGATCCTGAAATTTCTCCGCCGCTGCAGGCGCTCCACGTAATCCGGGAAAGGGACCTTGACTTCGTTGCCGTGGAGGAATCCGCCGCTGGTGTGGAAGATGTATTCCAGCTGGTCGCTGCCATTGAAGTTGAACCGCAGGTCGAGCGTTTCGCTGTTGGCGATGGCCCGGGAAAAGCCTTCCGGGCAATCGACCAGCAGCCGGTTGCCGTCCGGGGTTCGCTCCACGGCGATGATACAGGTCAACCTTTGGAAATCGGTTCCCGCAACGTGCATGGAAATGATCGTCTTGTCTGCGATCAGGGATTCAAATAATGTGTCGAGTTTCGGCCCTTCAATTTTTCCAGGATCTGGCACTGTGAAATCTCCGAATGTGAATATGTCAGACCGATAGAAGGATCAAGCGGTTTCACCAGACCTATTATATAATAACAATGTCTGCTTAGCGGCCGGGACAAGCCGCGCCAGCTTATCGTGCCGATAGTGCCCCGACCGGGACGGCCCGGGCATGCCGCTTTGCATGCTTAAATATTATTATCGGGTGCTTGTCGGGTTGCTTGAATTTTTTTGAAGGGTCTGGTTGTTTTAATATGTTCGAATGATATTATTTGGATTCGATATCGATAGTACTGTACATAAATGCCGATGCGGACAATACCGGATCGCACCGCCCGTAACCGGCGTTCGCCGAGTCAGGAGCAGATAACCATGTGGAAATCTTCGGTATGCACCAAAGACTGTCCGGATACCTGCGGACTGCTGGTCAAGGTGGAGGACGGTAAAATCACCCGGGTCAAGGGGGATCCGGATCATCCGTTCACGCGGGGGTTCATCTGCAAAAAAGCCGGCTATTTTCCGCTGCATGTGCACAACGAGCAGCGGATTCTCACACCCTTGAGGCGCACCGGTCCAAAGGGGTCGGGCCGCTTCGAAGCCATCGGCTGGGAGGAGGCGCTGGACCGGGTGGTGGCCAGGATCGAGGCCGTCTCGACGGATCACGGCCCGGAGGCCATTCTGCCCTATTTCTATGCCGGGCACATGGGGCTGGTGCAGCGCAACGCCGGTACGGCTTTTTTTCACAAGCTGGGGGCCAGCCGGCTCCTGGGCACCATCTGCGGGCCTGCGGCCACCGCCGGGTTCGAGGCCACCCTGGGCGCCGGGCCCAGCACCGACATCGAATCGGCGGTGGATTCGGATCTCATTATTATCTGGGGCAGCAACACCCTCACCACCAACGTGCACGCCTGGTCGTTCTTTAAAAAAGCAAGGCTCAAAGGCGCCAAAGTGGTGGTGATCGATCCCTACCGCAGCCGCACCGCCAAAAAGGCGGACAAGCATCTCATGCCCATGCCCGGAACCGATGCGGCTCTGGCTCTGGGCATGATGCAGGTACTGATCAAAGACGACCTTGTGGATCGGGATTACCTTGCCGGCCACGCCGTGGGCTTTGAGGCGCTGGCCTGTCGGGCCGCCGAATATCCGCCGGAAGAAGCTTCAAAAATCTGTGGTGTCCCGGCAGCGGATATCCGGGAACTGGCCCTGGCCTACGGCAACGCCGGGGCTCCGTACATTAGAACCGGCTGGGGACCGGCCCGGCAGTTGCGCGGGGCCATGGCCATGCGCACCATCGCCTGTTTGCCGGCCCTTGTGGGCGCATTTAAACGTCCCGGTGCCGGCATCACCCGCAGCCTGGGCGGCGGACCGGCGGACCTCACATCATTGACCCGGCCGGATTTGTGCCCCGAGGGCACCCGGGTGGTGAACATGGTGGAGCTGGGAGACGCGCTGACCCGCCTGGATACCCCGCCCGTCAAGCTGCTTTACAATTATATGAGCAACCCGGCGGCCGTGGCGCCCCAATCCTGTCGGGTACTCGAAGGGCTTCGGCGGGATGACCTGTTCCTGGTGGTGCATGAACTGTTCATGACCGATACGGCCCTGTTTGCCGACATCATCCTGCCCGGAGCCAGCTTTTTCGAGATGACCGATATTTACAAGGCATACGGCCACAACTATCTGCGCCTGGCCCGTCCGGTCATTCCCCCTGTGGGTCAAAGCCGGAGCAATTTGTCCATATTCCAGGAACTGGCCGGTCGCATGGGCTACGGGGAGGCGGTCTTCAGCCTCGGGGAGGAGGCGTTGGTTAAACGCCTTTTACAGGAGGAACATCCCAGCCTGGAAGGGTTCGATCATGAGGCTTTCTGGCAGGAAAAGGCGGTGCGCCTGACTATTCCGTGCAATCCTTATGTTGACGGCTTCAACACTGCCTCGGGCAAAGCGGAGCTTTTTTCCGATACCTGGCAGAAGCAGGGCCTGGACCCGTTGCCCTGCGGCAAAGTATGGCGTGACCCGGAAGGCGGAGACAAATATAAGCTGGAGCTGATGACGCCACCCCATCACCTGATGCTCAACTCGGCCTTTAACGAGATCTCCGCGATCAGGGACCTGGCCGGTCCCGCCAATGTACTGATCCATCCCCTGGATGCCCGGCGGCGCAACATCGGTCAGGGCGATCCGGTGCGGGTGTTCAACGACCGGGGTGAGTGCCGGCTGCAGGCACGCGTGACGACCGACACGCAGCCCGGTCTGCTGGTGGCCGAGGGGATTCATTGGCCCAGATTCATGGCCGGTGGTAAAGGAGCCAACCAACTCACCAGCCAGCGGCTGACCGACCGGGGGCAGACCTGCGCCTTCCACTGCAGCCTGGTGGAGGTGGTTCCGGCGGATGCGGGTTGATCATTTTTCGTCAATATCGATATGGATGGAACCGATCGTGATGAGAAACTATCTGAATTGGCACTTTGTTGTCATTATGATCTGCTGCATGGGGGGCGTTGTGGGCGGAATCGACCAGAAGACCAAAAATGCGCTCAAGGTCCAGCACGTGCTCAGAACCATTGAACGGCATACACCAAAACCAGGCAGTGAAGATCTTTACGCGAAGGTGAGCCAACCGGAACTGAACGACTACATCATCTATCGCCTGGCGCGGGAGAAGCGATCCCTTGTCCGGAAACTCGACCTCGATCTGCTGGAGAACAACCATGTTCAAGGAAGACTCCGCCTTGACGCACAGCAGTTGAATCTCGGGCTGCTTTTCGGAAAGGTTCTGGATTTTGATTTCAAGGGGACCTTGCACACCAGGGACGGTGCGGGCCGCCTTGAGCTGGCCGCGCTGAAGATGAACGGTCAACCCATCCGGCCTCAGATGCTGGATCTTGTTCTACGGGCCGTTTCAGCCTATTACGGGACGGGCCCGGGGCGCATCGACGACTGGTACCGGCTGCCCAAAGGGGTAAAACGCGTCAATGTCCATCAGGGTTGGGCGGACTTGTTTTATTAGACAGGATTCAAGCAGCGTCCCTCCAACGATCATTTCCGAACGCCAAACCCCCAAATTCAGCGGAGTGGCGTTCCGGGATGCAAAGCACGCTTGCCCCAACAGCTATATGGTTTGTTAAGAAAACGTCCGTATGTCTTGCATTCGATTTTTATGCCGATTATAATAGAAAACCATCAGGTAAATAATGCGAGTTTGTTATCAGGGGTTTACGTTGTCCGACCAGGGATCCATAGGTTTAATATGTCATCCGCGTTCTTTTTAATCACTGTCTCTATTACTCCTTGTTTACTTCCGATTCAGCTTCAATTGTGAACTTCTTGCAGCACATTCGTTTCAATGAATCGGAATAGCTGATCATTGAACGAATCACCTGCGGCACCCGGTGTCGACCTTCGAGGAACTTCTTCTGTTGCTATTGCACTGGTACGAATTGGCGGCAGCCGGTTCCACGCCGTCGCAAGGTGAGTCGGTAGAAATGACTGTCGAAAAGGGATCGGCGATACATGTTACTATTGAAACGACAGACCAACCCGCCGCGTTAGGGGTGAAGATGGAAGGCTTGACAACCGGGGGCCATGATATCCAATAAATTCAAGAAGAATTGCGTCACCGGATTGGCCGCTTGGCATCGGGTGAAAGCGATTTGCCTGCCTGCACTGGCTCTGCTGCTCTGGATGACGGCTGCATCCGGTCTGGGCGCATCGTCCCTTGCGCAGCAGGCTGAACCGATGGGGAAGACTCCGGCAGTTCGAGGCCCGGAGGGCCCGGCGGCATCCGGAGAAGGAGCCTTGCTTACGTCTCAGGAGATGCGCTGGCTGGCGCAGCATGAGGGGCTGATCCGCATCGGCATTACGGTGATTCCTCCGCAGGTACTGAACAGTGAAGGGCAGTACAAGGGACTTTGCATCGACTATATCCGCCTCATGGAGCGCAAGCTTGGATGCGCTTTCAAGCTGGTTCCCTTTTCCACCTGGAGCGAGGTCATCCAGGCGGCCAAAGTGCGCCGGATCGACATGATCTTTGCAGCCCAGCAGACGCCGGAGCGGCTGCAATACCTTCTGTTTACCGAACCGTACATCGAACTGCCCAATATGATCGTGGTGCGCAAGGACCGCATGGGCGGCGCCAGCCTGATGAAGATGAAAGGATGGCGTGTGGCAGCGTCCAAGGGCAGTGCGGTGCACGAATATTTGAAAAGGGAGTTTCCCGATCTTGATCCTTATCCCGTTCCGGACGAACTGAGCGGGCTGATGAAGGTTTCGATGGGCGAAGCCGACGCCATGGTGGTCGAAATTTCCCGAGCCTCCTATTACATCGAAAAGGCGGGCATTCTGAACCTGCGTGTCGCCGGAGACGCGGGTCTGGTGTATCGGCTGCGGTTCGCGGTCCGCAGCGACTGGCCGGTTCTTTGCGGCATTCTGGACAAGGGACTGGCCGCCATCACTGAGGAGGAAAGGCGTAATATCACCCGCCGATGGGTCATTGTGGGAGAAAAAAGCGTTTTTGCCGACAGGACATTCTGGATTTTCTTTGCAGCCGGACTGGTGGTGATCTGCGTGATCGTCGCGGGGGTCGTCCTCTGGAATCGGACGCTCAGCAGGGTCGTCAGGCGGCGCACGTCGCAACTGCGGCAGGAGCTTGCCGAACGCAGGCAGGCCCAGGAGGCGCTGCGGGAAAGCGAAGAAAAATACCGGCGCATAGTGGATACGGCCAATGAGGGGATCTCGATGCTCGGCCCGGATACCCTGATCTCGTTCGTCAATGCAAGGATGACCGGCATGCTCGGCTATGAGGCCGCCGAGATGATCGGGAGGCCGCTGACCGATTTCATGTTCCCGGAGGATGTGCCCGACCATCTGGAGAAAATGGAGGCCCGGCGCAAAGGTGTGTCCGACAACTATGAGCGCCGGTTGCGCCGCAGGGACGGCGATACCGTCTGGGTCCAGATCTCCGCAACCCCGGTCTTTGACGAGCTGCGCCGTTACCAGGGCTCGTTCGGGATGTTTACCGATATTACCAACCGGAAGCGGACGGAAGAGGCCTTGCTTCGGCTGAACAGGCAGTTGCGGGCTATCAGCACCTGCAACCAGTTTTTAATGCAGGCCTCGGACGAGCAGGCCCTGCTTGACCGGATCTGCTGCATCGTCTGCGAGGAGGCCGGATACCGCATGGCCTGGGTGGGATATCTCCAGAATGATGCAGACGGGACCATCCGCCCCATGGCCTGGGCCGGGTTCGAGGAGGGCTATCTCGCAGAGGCGGCGATCACCTGTGCCGATACGGAGCATGGCCGGGGCCCGACCGGACGGGCGATCTGCGAGGGAGTCAGCGTCTGCATCCAGGACTTTGCCACCGATCCTGCTGCGGTGCCCTGGCGCGAGAGTGCCCTGCAGCGCGGCTATTGTTCCAGTACCGCACTGCCCCTCAAGGACGAAAACGGCACCCCTTTCGGCGCCTTTTGCATCTATTCCGCGCAGTCCGGCACCTTCACATCGGAAGAGATGACGCTTCTGGATGAGCTGGCCGGGAACCTGGCCTTCGGCATTTGTGTGCTGAGAACCCGCGCCGCTCGCAAGCAGGCTGATCAGGACGTGGCGCTCATGAACTTTGCCCTGAACAACATCGGCGAAGCCGCCTTCCTGATCGACGAACACGCCCGCTTTTCATACGTCAACGAAGCGGCCTGCAAGGCGTTGGGATATACCCGTGATGAACTGCTTGCAAGAGGGGTTGCGGATATCGACCCGGACTTTCCGACGGACAGGTGGCCTGATCACTGGCGGGAACTGGCCGCCGGCCGCGTGATGACATTCGAAAGCCGCCACAAGGCAAAGGACGGCCGCATCCTGCCCGTGGAGATCAACGCAAATTTCATCGAATATGGCCAGGAGAGCTATAACCTGGCGCTGGTGCGCGACATCACCGATCGCAAACAGATGGAACGGGAGCTGATCGTCCGGGAGCGTGAATACCGAACCCTGGTTGAGAGCGTTCCGGATCTCATCGTCCGGTATAATTCGGACTTGCAGCGGATTTATGTGAATCCCGCATGGGAAAAAGCTAGCGGCCTGACGGCAAAGGAGGTCACCCGCGTGCGTCCGGCCGATATTCCCAAGGTCCCGAGTCCGATTGTCGATGAGTACTTGAAAAAGCTGAAGAAAGTGTTGGAGACCGGATCGTCCCGGACTGCGGAGTTCTCCTGGACGAATGCCTTTGGGAAAGAGCTTTTTCTGGAATATGTGATCGTCCCGGAATTTGACGAAGATGGGAAGACGGTCGGCGTGCTGGCGGTCGGCCGCGACATTACCGATCGGAAGCAGATGGAGCAGGAACTGGCCGCATACCGCGACCATCTCGAGGAATTGGTTGGGGAGCGCACTGCGGAATTGGAAGAGAGTCAGCAGCAGATCACAGGCTTGAATCAGGATCTGCGGAAGCGGGCCGCCGCACTTGAAGCGGTGAATAAAGAGCTGGATGCTTTTGCCTACACGGTGTCACACGATCTGCGGGCACCGCTTCGCCATGTCGACGGTTTCATCGAACTGCTCCGAAGGAGTGCAGGAACCGCCCTTGACGACCGGAGCCGGCATTACATGGACAATATTTCCGGATCAGCAAAAAAAATGGGCCGGTTGATAGACGACCTGCTCTCTTTTTCGAGGATGGGACGCCATGCCTTTTCGTTTCAGTCGGTGCAGATGGGACCGCTTGTGCGCGATGTCATCCGTGACCTCGAACCCGATGCCGCCGGAAGGACAATCGAATGGCGTATCGGCGACCTGCCCTCGGCTATCGGTGATGAGCGCATGCTGCGGATCGTTCTGGCCAACCTGATCTCCAACGCCCTCAAGTTCACCCGGAACCGGCCGCGAGCCCGGATCGAAATCGGGTCGCAGAACGACCGGGACTCGGAAAGCGTCATTTTTGTTCGCGACAACGGCGTGGGATTCGACATGGCGTATGCCAGAAAGCTGTTCGGTGTGTTCCAGCGGTTGCACCGCGCCGAGGAGTTCGAGGGCACCGGCATCGGGCTGGCCAGTGTGAGCCGCATCATTTCCCGGCACGGCGGCCGGATCTGGGCGCAGGGAGAACCCGGCCAGGGGGCGGCGTTTTTCTTTACGCTGCCGCGGCCATTGCAAGAGCGCAGCAATGGAAAAGCAGATGAATAAATCTTGGCGGAACGGACGGTCATGTCGCGGTTTTGGACCCAAAACCCTTAAGCGGGGATCAAATGTCGAATCATTCAACGCATCAAGGCAAACAATCGGTTGAGGCCGATCTTGTCCGGTTCGGCTGGTTCATCGTTTTCACCGCTTCGGCCATCAATGTCGTGATGGGGTCCTATTATTCCTGGAGCGTTATCGGCAAGGCGATCAGCAAGGAGTGGGGTTGGACCCAAACCCAGGCCAGTTTGCCCTTCGCGCTGATTACGGTGAGCTTTTCGTTGGCGATGATTTTTGCCGGACGATTGCAGGACAGGATCGGTCCGAGGTTCGTCGCGATTGCCGGCGGTTTGATGTTCGGCGGCGGGATGATTCTATCTTCCTTTTTTAAAACCCCGGGCATGATTGCGCTGACCTACGGGCTTCTTGGCGGAGCCGGAATCGCCGTGGGTTACTCGGGGACAGTGCCGGTCGCCATGAAATGGTTCCCGCCGCAGCGCAAGGGCCTGGTCACCGGGATTGTGGTCGCAGGTGTCGGCATGGCCGCGCTGCTCAATGCGCCATTGGCCAACTGGCTGGTCGGCGCTTACGGTATTCAGGGAGCCTTCCGAATCATGGGTGTCGGTACAGTGGTTATTGTCGTTGCTTTGGGCATGGTATTGAGAAATCCGCCGGAGCGTATTTATTTGCAGGCCACCCGGGCAGATGCCGATGGCACCGGCGGATCGAATACCGATACAGATTGGATGGAGGTCCTGAAAACGCCCCAGTTTTATGGCGTATGGTTCATGTATGTGCTGTCCGTTGCGCCGGTTTTGATGATCATCGCCAATTCAGTGCAGATTCTGAGCTACACGGCAAACCAGAAGTTTAACCCGGTCATCGCTCCGATTCTGATCGTTTCGTTCAGTACTGCCGGACGGATTTTAGGGGGATATATTTCAGACCTGATCGGCCGTCGGAAAACATTGATCGCTGCGTTCCTGATTCAAGCGCTGAACATTGCCTTGCTGTCGGTATACGAAACCCAGGTTCCGTTTATTGGTGCGTTTGTCCTGTCCGGGCTGGTGTACGGGGCGTTCTTCGCCTTGCTGCCCGCCATCATGGCGGATTTCTATGGTTTAAAGAATCTGGGTGTCAACTACGGGATGATCGGCACCGCCTTCGGTGTTTCCGGAGTGTTAGGGACTCAGCTCGGCGGCTATGTCGGCGAACTGCTGAAAAGCTTTGATCAGGTGTATTGGATGTTTGGAGGCATGCTCGTTTGTGCCGCAGTCATGGCTTTCCTGACACGAACGCCCCGCCGGTAACCATTGCTTCAGTTGTGATAGCACATCTGCGCATTCGGCCAGGTAACGTGCAACAAATTCAGAATCGACTCTTTTGCCTGAGCTGTAAAATGCGCTTCCGGGCACACAGGGATACCTGATACGCCATATGCCTGGTATTTTGTCTGGCCAAACTGCCATACGCCGTAATGCAGATGCGACGATTCGTTGAACATCTTCAAGTAGCCGATCGTATCGCCTTGAGTGACTGTATCATCCAGAGCGACGGAGATATTGTCCAATTGATCCTGCCCGGCCTGGGCACTGTTCGACATGGTATTAAACGCATACTTGTTCGTCAGTGGGATAAAATAACCGCCCTCATCGGGGTCCGTCACATACTCGTCACAGGCAATGGAGACTTCCACCTGCCAGGTGTCGTCGGCGGCCCTCTGCCGTAATTGAACGGCATCGACCGTCCCGGAACATGCCGACTGAATCGTTGCAAGATCATCTTGGGGGTAGATATCTATTCCGTCATTTTCGTAGTCCCAGGGAGAAAGGCTGTATTGAGAGCTGAATCCGGCTGTAATGTTTGCCATCTCCGCCTCGCTGGAATAAGGGGCGGCGAACAGGGGCGGCATCACATCATCACTGTTGCATATCACCACATCCGTGTGGACAACCGAAATCAAATTTAAAACAGAATCACGTGCCGCCTGGGTAAAAAATGGATCGGGGCAAACGGGCACGGCGTTTTGGTACAATGTTACATGCACATGAGCTTTGGTCGGGTTCTCAGCCGAATAGAGATAGCCGATGACCTCGCCCTGCGTAACCAGCTGCCCTTCGGTAACCAGCATGTTGTTGTACTGAGTCGTTCCGGTACCCGGCGCCTGGCATTCGAAGTTATAGCCGATCGTATACGTCACATCGCAGTCGATCATCACCATGACCTGATCATCGAAGGTGTAAATCCTGTTCACTCTTCCGGCACACTCCGACTGATAGGCTTTGAGGTTGCCGTTGGGATCGATATCCAGTCCGTCGTGGATTCGTCCCCAGGGTTCGTTCTTGTATTGTGCGTTGAAAAAATCGTTTATATCGCTCATGTCGGATTCATCTGCATACGGTGCAACCAGGCTGAGCGCTGCAGGCGCGGCCAGGACGAAGTTTGCCGTGACAGCGGTGTCATCCGCCATGGATAGACTGCATGTCCCGGTGCCGCTGCAGCCGCCGCCATCCCACCCCGTAAAGACGCTGCCCGAATAGGGTTGTGCGCTAAGCACAACGGCCGTATCGGCCGCAAAGTCTTCGGCACAATCGCTTTCACAATAGACTCCGGCCGGGACCGAACTCACACGTCCGCTCCCGGTGCCTTCCAGCGCAACGGTCAAGCTGCTCGTTTGGCTGCCATCACCACTACAACCGGCGAAAGAGAGGCAGAACAAGAGCAGGCTCGAAACGATCAACAGATGGACACTCGGACGATAGCCGTTCATTTCCATCCCTCCCCAATACACTTTGGGTCGCAATACCCCAGGTTGTCGGATTCATTTGATATTTTTTGCCGTCTGCTGTTCATTCAGCATAAGCAATAAAAAATCGGCTGTCAATTAAAGCCGTCATCAAGGAACCGGGTCCACCGAATACTTGCCAACCCCTCATATCATTTTTTCCCTTACGCGGTTCTCTATAAAGCTTAAGCCACGACATTCCTCTCCCGCTCAGGGTATGAGAGCCAGCCGATTAATTTCCTCTCCCGCTCAGTGTCTGAGAACCAGCCTATTAATTTCCTCTCCTGCTCAGGGTATGAGAGCCAGTCTATTAATTTCCTCTCCCCCTCAGGGGGAGAGGTCAGGTGAGGGGGTGGTCTATCGCAAGGTCCACCCTCACCCTAACCCTCTCCCTCAAGGGAGAGGGGACCCGTTCGAACAAACCGTCAACTTGATCTTTATGGATAAGCGCCTTCCCTTATTAAATTGGAGAAGTTAGGAAAAACCAAATTTGACCTTGACTCATCAAGTGCCTGTAGAATTAAGATGGTTGACAAGTATGCATTAAATCTGGGTATAGCATACCAAAAAAAGGCGGCAATTTCGTAATAAGTCTACATCATATTGAATATTCCAGGAGATTTGACGTGTCCTCAAAAAAGGCGGGCGATATCAAGGGGATTGTTGCAGAGGCCGTCCGTAAGAGGCAGGAACGAGAAAAAAGTTACAGGGAACGTGCCTTTAAACTTTTTCCCAAAATTTGTGGGCGGTGTGGAAGAGAGTTCAGTGGCAAGCGCTTGCGTGAACTCACGGTACACCATAAAGATCACAACCATAACAATAATCCACCTGATGGAAGTAACTGGGAATTGTTGTGTATCTATTGTCACGACAATGAACATGCCCGCGACCAGGTTGCCGAAGCTTATGCTGTCGAGTCGGGTGATGAATCCCCGGATAATAGCTTTAGCCATAATCCATTTTCAGGATTGGCAGACCTGATAAAAAATAAGAAAAAAGATGATAAGTAAAAATCTACTTTAAAGTGCGTTTAAGCCGATATCGCTGGCGTGGGACGGCGATGACCGTGCCGCCCCGCAGCGGGACGCTAAAGAAATCTTAATTGGGAAAATGATATGGCAGGAGGCATACCAGAAAGAGATTGGAAACGACTGAGATCATTAAAAGACGCTGCTCTTAGAGCGGCATGCGATAGAATTTTCGATAAAATAAGCGATCTGATTAACACAAAAGGCACAGAGAGCCATAAGGCCTATAAGCGACTATGGAAGCTCATAAAAAGCGAGGATGAACAGATAGCACTAATGTTTGATGACTTGAAAAGAAGCACTGGTGTATTCAAACTTGCGATGTGGAAGAAATATGGAATTCTCACTGAAGAGGATTTCGGGCGATTTACCAAAGAAACTCAAGATAGCATAAATGCAATCTGTGATATCAGCAGCTGACATTTTTAGCGGATCGAAAGGGCCATGCGCCTGCAGAAAGGCACCCGTTGGCCAATGACACAAAATGCAAAGCTCTTGATGGTGTGGTTGGCTTCTTTTGTCCAATTGTTTGCTTTAATAGCAGATCCTCCAGGTTTTGAGATGACCATTTCTCTGTGATATCCGTCCCGTATTCCGTCATATAGGCCATCGGTGCAGGCCACTTGCGGTGCCTATAGAAGTAAAACAGGGTGCTACAGGGGAATTCCTCATAAGTAAGCAAAATGATATGAGTCGCCTTTCTGTAAAATAGGTTCGATTGTTTGACTTATCAGATGGTTATGATATTTATGGAAGATCGGAAAAAATGTTATTTTAATGAGCAAATATTTACAAAATTGGCGGAATAGCCCAAAATCGTGCACAAAGTGGGGAATTCCCATTAATAACTATAGTTCGGCAATAAGACTAAGGTATTCTCATGCCACAAGATTCAGAGACAGGGCGTCAAGGACGTGAAAACGGATACAAAAATGCTGACGAGATTGGCGCTTTGTTGAGCGCAGCAAGGATTTCTCAAAGAAGCAACGAATTTCGTTGGAATGAAAAAGTCGTGATCATCAAGACTGGTTCCTCAGCGGCTGTAACGCGAGCTGTACTTTCAAGAGTTGACTCAATTGTTTACGGTGAGTTGAAAAATGGCGAATGGAATTTGTATGAGATCCATCCAGCGGTATTCGAGAAGTTGTCCGTTGAATCGCGAAGCAGAAACCATTTATTATGAATCACTCGAATGTGACGAATTTATATCCAAAATCAGAAACTGCGGATATTCCATTTTTTAAAAGCCGGTGGTTTAAGCTTGCGCAGAAAATATTAAGGCCGGTCTTTAATGCACCACCACTCAAAAGATATATTTCTAAAACGAAGTCAGGTTTAATGGGTCGTATTCCACGAATTTGTAAGGATGGGGATTACTTAAAGGCACTTGAGCTATCCCTGGATGGTCTCGAAAAATGCAGCGCGAATAATAAGTTGATGGATGATTTCTATTGGTGGTGCTTTTTGAGCTATGCAGCCTATTGTGCACGGATGTTAGATAACGATCGAATAATGAGCAAATTGATAAGCATTTCTGAAAATGGATTTGAATCTTATAATGGTCACTATGTCTCATACTGTTTTTGCCAGTTCTCACATTTTATGTACATGGAGGGCGAGTATAAAAAAGCCATCGAGTTTGCCGAACGCGCAATGGCAGCAGACAATACAGAGGGAGAACCACATTATCTTTTAGGATTCTATGACCTGTTTGTTAATGAAAAGGATCCACTATATCACTTTAAAGAGGCTGTGAAGAGAAATCCCTCATTTTTAAATCGAATAGTAAACCATCCTTCGATAAAAGAATTTCCGGGAATTATTAATGAATTGAGAAGCCTTGAAGTAATAGATTTTACTGAAGGCTCTAACCTGTATTTATACACCGACACGGCTTCGACGCGCCGGTGAAACCGTCGTTCATATGGAAAAAAAATATAGACGCCCTTTGTTTAGCACAGTTTTTTCATTATTTCTATGCATTGTGGCCGTGCCTTTTGTTTATGGATTTTTTAGAGAAGCATTTCCAGTTGAAAATAGAATTTATACAATCCTCTGTATATTGGCGTCTTTTGTATTTGGGATTGCTGCACTGAGTTTGCTTATTGACTCGCGAACAATAGTGATCGTAAGTGATAAAGGATTATTGATTCGTAGTCCTTTAAAATCCTTTTTTGTAACATGGGATGACATCTGTGAATTTGGAAAAGAGCGGAAGATAGTCTATGGTGGTGGAGCTTGGCGTTATTATATAAGAAGCGTAAATTATACAGATAAGAAGGTTGTCCTAGGCTTTAAGAATATTAAAAATTTTCAAGATCTTAATAATGCTATAATCCAAAATGCAAAGTATGCTAGATTAGAAGGCACACATTTTATGGAATAACATCTGTGTTCAAGGGACGGCGAAGATCACGCCGCCCCTGACATAGGCCGTTGTGTTTGAATTATGATTATTAATAGAGTTTACATATTGTTGCTGTGCCTATTGATTTGTAACATTACAACAGGATGTAAAACAGTCGATAGTCGGTTAACAGGCAAGTGGCGCTCAAATTTGGAACTTACCAATTCTTATAATGACAAAAACGCAAAGTTAACGGAATGACAACAACAAGTTTTTTCGCAAATCTTCGGTAAAATGGAGATTGATTATTTTGCTCCAGGCAGGTGTAAAATTGTTTTTCCTGAAAATGCAGTTCATACTAACAAAAATGATTACAAGACTGAGGCATCTGAAGAAGTTGTCGAATATGAAATAATATATCGTGATGAAAAGGTTATTGTGGCTGTTTATGATGACTCTGAATTAGGAAAAATTGTTCGAACATTAAACTTTATCAACTGCGATACTTACTGGGTTTATTTAGGAGGCGGAAACGTAGTAGATCTTAACATGAGAGAGTACTTCAAGAAAATCGATTAACCAAGGCTTGCAGCGGATCGCGAGGACCATGCGCCCACCGAAGCCCGACGTTCGAATCAAGATAGCCACCAGATACAACACAAAATAGCCAACCTGTGGGTACTTGCCACTTTACGTAACAAAGTCAAATCTTAAGGTACCACAATATGTTGCGGTCATACTTATTCGGAAAAAGTTGTGTTAGTATGCCATCTGCTTAATTTAAACCGCTTGCAATAAAACAGCCGCCGGAGCCGCCTTGCCCCTGTGACGAGCCGGAGCCGGACGGGGAAGTAAACACGGCGCTGATCTCGTGATCGAGCCGGGTGTCTGAAAAGGTGTATTCCGTCACCGCTCCGACCGAGACGTCATCGACATAGACGTCGATCAGTCGATGCCCGCTATCGGGGACGATGGCAAAGGTTTTGCTGTCTCCATAGGCGATGGCGGTTGTCCCTTCCGGCGTGATGCGGCCGCTGCCGGTGACCGAGGGGGTGACAAGGTAGCTCAGCGACAAGGTCGCCGTGATGGTTTGATCCGATTCGGAAATGTCGGAAATGCTGACGTGGCTGGCAGAACCGTCATAGAGCAGAGTGCCGGGGGCGGTGGCGCCGGTCAGCGCGCTGTTGCCGGAAGCGCCGGGGTAGAGATCGCCGTTGTCGCCCCGGTTGTATCCGGTTTCGAGATCCGAGTATCCGTCCGCCTGAATCAGTGCCACCCGATAGTGAGCGTCGGCGCAATCGGCGGAGGGCAGGCACTCCTGGCTGTTATCCCGATTGTTGACGGTGGCCTTGGCCTCGTCAATGTGCCAGATGGCCAGGCCGGTGCCGGGAAGACCGGCGTCAAATCCGATGAACTGTCTGTTTTCGATCAGATAATACTCCTGGCTGTCAATTTGATTGTCCGGAAAAAACAGATAGACGTCATCATGGGTGCCTGCCGGGGCGATCACCTCATCGGTGAGCTGTTCAGAGACAGGCACAGGGTCGATCCATCCCAGGACATATTTGCTCCAGGCGCACAAATGAACCGGGCTGTCGCCCGGTCTGCTCACGGCGCCCCAGGCGCCGCCGCTCATCAGCCCCCAGTCACCGATGCCGTTGGAGCTGTAATCGATATCATACAGATCCGGCAGGCCCAGCACATGGCCGTATTCATGGGCAAACACGCCGATGGTCTGAATGCCGCTGCCCAGCCTTTCCGGCTGGATCACGTAGTCGTTGACGATGATCGGCCCGCATGCGCCCACATCATTTGTGGTGTATTGCCCGGTTCCATCGCCCCAGTACGAGGCGCTGTTCAGATTCCAGTGATGCGACCAGATAGTGTCCGATAAACCGCCCGCTTCCTCGCCCGGGCCTTGATGGACGATGACGACGGCATCCACATAGCAGTCCCCATCGGTGTCAAACTCGGAAAAATCGACGGCGCCGTCGGCAGCCGCGACCGCTTCAATGACCAATTCGCCCGGATGACGATCATAGCCGTACGCATCGTTTTGTCCGTAATGCGCCA
The DNA here is from genome assembly GCA_050291625.1 of Desulfobacteraceae bacterium. GTDB lineage: Bacteria > Desulfobacterota > Desulfobacteria > Desulfobacterales > Desulfosarcinaceae > JARRKU01. The sequence goes on along the minus strand of JBNKKC010000029.1, from coordinate 55,511 downwards.
TGGTGTTGGCAGCCGTATACCAGCCGGTGACGCCCGCGGTCCCAGGCGCAATGGTAAATGCACCGTATGATACCTCTTCGTAGTACGCCTTCATGCTGTTGCTTCCGGCGCCAAACAGCAGGTTTTCAAAATCGGCGGCATCATAGGTCGTCGCGGTATCATTGAAGTTGATCATCATGACCGGCAGCGGGTTCGAACCGGTAACGGCCGCATGCTCGACGGACATTGATTCGCCGCGCAAAACGTTGTTGCGGAGGATTCGCCGAGCGTCGGTTGCTTTCAGGCGCTGATGCTTTTGTAAATTTGCAGGGGGGCGCGTTGCCGAGACAATTCCGGCCGCCGTAAGTTTATGGGTGGTCTGGTCTACCCTGGCGTAGTGCCAAAACTTTGTGGCCGGGTCCTTGATAACGGTATAGCCGTCCAGGGTCTCCCAGCCATGTCCGGTTTCATCTCCCCACAGCCTTGCGGCAAAAGCGGTTCCGTCAGGCTGTTCGATCTGCCGGACGGTATCCAGTGCCGGAACGCAGTATGCAATTTGGATCAAGACCAGGGATATCAGGAATGCAATCAATGCGATGATGGCTATTTTGGACATGACTGTTTCTCCGCACTTGGACGATCGTCTCGTAGGCAGTTACCAATGCCAATAGCGGGCCAATGGGTAGGGATTTTATAACATATTGTAATTAAATGATTTATGATCGGGAAGGTGATCGAAAAAGATGATGCAATCTACTAATTCGATAGAATAGGCGTATGGCGGCCTATCAGAATGAAAGCTCGGGAACGGAAGGCCGCTCCCAATCAGGTCGTCATGGCGGCAAGTGCTCCCGGCGACGCTCAAATTTGATTAATGCCTGATTTTTTGATAGACGGTATGGACCTTTCAATAGGATTCCATCGGTGCATTTATTTCAGTTTAAATTATAAAAAGGAGATTGAAAAATGACGACAAGCGAAGCCGCGGGGAAAAAGCCTTTCTGGCTGTCTGTTGAGGAGCGGATTCTTGCACTCGATTCGCAAGATCTTTCAGGGGGAAACATGGAAGCATCGATTCAGCGGATTGCCGGCGAACTTGACGATGCAGGGTACAATGTTTCGCGTCATGGCGGCAACATGATCAAGGTGCGTTTTGCCGTAGACAAGGCCGGCAAAGCCGGAAGGCCTTTTTTGCAGGATTTCAACACAGCGGTTTCGGCGCTGTCGCTGGACGATGTGGTTGACGCTTTTGCGGCCACGAACAATCTCCTCGAAAAGCTGAGCGATACATGGCCGGAGATCAGAAGCTCCGAACGAAGGCCGGATGTGGTTAAGATCGTCGAACAGACAAGGCTCGATCTGATGATAGCCAAGGCAAAAGAGATGCAGGGTGATCTGGGTATTCGATATCTCATCGAGGAAGAGGTCGATTTCAAGGTGATCACCAGGGCCCTGGACATTACCGACGAGAAGCTCGATGAGGTCCACAAGCAGATAAAGGCGGAGCGCGCCGAACGGGCCAGGGTGGCGGGGTTGCTCGAGAAGGTTGCGGACAAATCCAGCGAAGAAAAGGTCCGGTACCTGTTCGATAATAATGTCGCCGAAGCATTGATCATGGAAATGGCCGGTGTCGACCAGAGTGCCCTCGATGCCGTCCAAAAATCCATGGAAGAAGAGCTGAAGGAGAAGCAACGACTGGCGGAAGAAGAGGCCGCACGGAAAAAGAAAGAAGCCGAAGGGCCCTCGCTGGATGATATATCATCGGAGGAAATGCTCGACTACATCGAATCCATCCGTGAAATCATGGAGTTCAGCGATCAGGAAAAGGAGATCCGGGTGATGTGCGAGCAGAGCTCCATCCCAAAGGCCCTGGTGGACATCGCTGTTTCCGAACCCGACAAACTGGATGAGCTCGAAAAAAAGGCGGAGGGTTAAGGCGTTACCGGCGGATAAGTCCGTGCCGGTGTCAGGGGAGGGTATTGAGCGGCGGAATCGCGTAAACGCGAGTATCCATAGCGAAGCGTCGAATACCCGCCCGCATTTCTTCTAAAAAATGGGCGGCTTTCTAAGCCGCCCAGGTGGAACAAACGCACCCAAGTGCCACATGGCGATATGACAAGGCCCGTTGGCCGATTCTTTAAATATCGCTTTTTAGGCGATGCGGACGATTTCAGAATGACTTGAGGCTGCCCTTCAGTGGTTCATCCTTTTTTTCAAATCAGCTCCGGGCTTAAAAAATGGCAGCTTTTTCGGCTGAACGTGAACCGACGCGCCGGTTTGGGGATTCCTGCCTTTGTATGCCTTGTACGCTTTGATTTTTATGGTGCACAGGCCACGGATTTCGATGCGGCGACCTTTGACAAGCGTGTCGGCCATGGCGGCGAAAGTCAGCTCCACGATCCGCTTTGCTTCGGTTTTTGAAAGGCCGTTGAACTTGCTCAGCTCAGATACTAAATCTTGTTTATTCATGGGGCAGTTCGTTTTGTTCGGGTACGGTCGCGATTGGCCATGACAATATGTAACGTTTTGCCCACGGATATTAATCGTTCGACCCTGAAATGCTATGACAATCCTCACACGGAAAACGTGAGAGGCATCACATTGAAAATAAACGGATGGAGAACAGCCAGTTGAACATGTGCGGGAAACATCATGCGATATCCGTGGACGATAAAGAAATGATTGTCGTTGCAGATCCGCATCTGGAGTCGGTGGCCGATGATGTGGAGGGCATGATTCAGTTTGTCAGGACTCTGGACCCCGCCCGACACGTGCTGATGTTTCTGGGCGATCTGTTTCATGTCTGGACGGAATTCAAAAGATATCACACGCCTGGTCAAAAAGCATTGCTGAATGAACTCAACGCATTCCGGGAGCGGGGGGGATCGGTCTTTTTGACAGTCGGCAATCGCGATCTCTTTTTTGAGGATCGATCGGATTCGCCAGGCGGGAATGGATTGCCGTTTGACGCCGTCAGTCGCAATTTTCTGAGCTTCAGTTCAGGGGGCGATATCATCCTGGCGCATCACGGAGATACCGTTAACCGAAAAGACAATGCCTATTTATGGTGGCGCAGGATCGTCAGAAGTTCATTGCTGAAGGCCATTTTCAAGCTGATTCCCGCTGAAAGAGGCAGGAAGCTCATCTACGCGTCGGAAAAGAAGATAAAACAGACCAACAAGCAGTTTCGAATCTACTTTCCGGAGGACGACTGGTCCCGGTTTCTCCAGGCTCACCACCAGAAAAGTGCGCCACGTCTGCTGCTGGTTGGGCACTTCCACACCGAAAGGCCGGTTGTCACCAAACAGGGTTCCACCACCGGTATCGTTGTGCCGTCATGGCATATGACCCAGGCGTATCTGGTCATCGATTCCGGGCTTCGTTATCGGATGAAACGCTTCCAGAACGATGCCTGATGGTTCCCATCCGCTTATCGACTGCTCGGCGATCCTTCCTTGCGTCGCCATTGACGGACCAACGTCTTGAGTTTTTATGACATCAGGGCGCTCTTGTGGTTTCCCGGAGGTTGACACCTCCACTGCCGGCCATACCTTCATTAGCGACACCCGTCATCCAATGTTTCGATGGTTCGCTTTGAATCGAGATCCGGACGACGGACGGTACAACCACATAGCGGAGAGCTCTCATGAGAATTTGCATCTATGGGTCCGGCGCTGTGGGCGGCTATTTCGGCGGCCGGCTGGCCCAGGCCGGACATGAAGTGACCTTTATCGCCCGTGGCAGGCATCTGGATGCCATATTGGCCAACGGGCTGAACATCCAGAGTATCAGCGGCGATTTTACCGTCCGCCCGGCGACGGCGACCGATCGGCCGGAACAGGTGACGTCGGTGGACGTGGTGCTGTGCTGCGTCAAATCGTGGCAGGTTGCGCAGGCGGCGGTATCCATGCGTTCGCTTATCGGACCGGAGACCGTTGTCATACCCGTACAAAACGGCGTGGAGGCCCACACCGTTTTGTCCGAAGCCTTGGGGGCCGAACACGTCCTGCCGGGTCTGTGCAAGCTGATCACCATGATCGACGGCCCGGGCCGAATTCGGCATGCCGGGGCGGATCCGTACCTGGCCTTCGGGGAGATGGACGGGCGGAAGAGCCCTCGCGTAAAAGCCATTGCCCGGGCATTCGGGCAGGCCCGGGGTATGAACGTGCATGTCTCGCGAAACATTTTTGCCCAATTGTGGAAGAAATTCATGTTGATCGCCCCATGGAGCGGCATCGGCGCCCTGACGCGGGCGCCCATCGGCGTCATTCGAAGCCTGCCTGAAACCCGTCAGATGCTCATGGATGCGATTCGAGAGGTGCTTGAGGTCGCCCAGGCCAACGGGATCGGTATTGAAGAGACGGCCATACCGGACACCATCGCCTTCATCGACAAACTGCCTCCGGAAGGCACGGCTTCCATGCAGCGCGATATCATAGACGGCCGCCCGTCGGAGCTTCACGAACAGAGCGGCGCGGTGGTCCGGTACGGCGAAAAAGCGGATGTGCCCACGCCGGTGAATCGGTTTGTCTATCACAGCCTGCTACCACAGGAACGGGAATCCAGGGAAGAGATTTCATTCTGATCCAATTGAAAAGGGCAGTTGCGGTTGGAACCGGCGCAACCCAACCGGTCCCAACACGTTAAACTGGGAGCCGCACCTCGCTTCAAATCCGTTCGGTCTGTGTGTGAAATCATCATTTGGCTCCTGTGACAACCTGACAGGTAGCAAAAGTGATACCAGAAAAAGAAATGGCGTTCGCGGCGCCATGCAGCTCATTTCTTCGGGGCTTTTCGGCCATGTTGTTTGCAGATGAGAACCGTTAAGATCGACGCTTAAGGCATTGGAGTGGAATGGGTGCGCAATCGAAAGGCCAATCAGGCCGCCCATGATGCCCGTCCCATTTTTATCGTCAAAAAATATTTTATTATTTTCCAATAATAATGGTCCAAATTCCCGGCTTCAATCGCGAGCCGGAAAGGGGCGGGTATGCGGCTCCGATCAAGGCTGCGGCGGTAATCATCGACCCGCTCGTTTGAACAACTCATTGGTACGCTCTGTGCAGTATGTCCGACCACCAGGGTTTTTCACCGGACGATCTTGTTGACTGCCGATAAAAACCTTCAGGGGATGGGTCATGCACAAAAAAAGAGGCAGGGAAAAGTTATTGATGGAAATCAAACGGCTGCGCGGCGAGCTTGAAGAGGCCAAGCGGCAGCTGAAAAAGGAGATGGCCGACTCCGAGCAGGCCCGGGCGGCTCTGGCCAATGCCCATGACGAAATTGAGAAAACGGTGGCGCACCGAACGGGCGAACTCATCTTGGCTAAAGAAGCGGCCGAGACCGCCAATAGAGCCAAAGATACTTTTTTGGCCAACATGAGCCACGAAATGCGGACACCGATAAACGGCATCGTCGGTTTTACTTACCTGATCATGGATTCGGATCTATCGGAAAAGCAGCGGGAGCAGATAAACTATATCAAACTGTCATGTGATCATCTGCTGTCGGTGATAAACGACATCCTGGACCTTTCGAAAATTGAAGCGGGTCAGCTGCAACTGGCCAGGACCGAGTTCCACTTGTCGACCGTTGTGGAAACGGTCATTGCGATATTGACGCCGAAAAGCCGGGAAAAGAAACTGACATTGAGCTGCCGCATCGATCCGGATGTCCCGCAGGATTTCATCGGCGACCCGACCCGGCTGCGCCAGGTGCTGTTTAACCTGATGTACAACGCCATCAAGTTCACCGGTTCGGGCGAGGTCCACCTTCGATGCCGGGCAAAGGAACGCACGCCCAGAGAAACAACCCTTCAATTCAGTGTGACCGATACGGGTATAGGCCTGCCGAAGGACCAGTTCGATCGAATCTTCAATCGATTTGCCCAGGCCGACATGCATGCCGAGGCAAATTACGGCGGTACAGGTTTGGGGTTGTCCATATCAAAGCATCTTGTGGAGCTGATGGGAGGCGCTATCTGGTTGGAAAGTACGCCCGGATCGGGAAGCAGTTTCAATTTCACCGTTCAATTGTCCGTTCATCACGGTACGTTGCATGCGGTACAAGAAGCCGACCAATCCGGATCGATGCATACGGCGGAGGTGGTCGCAACCGGCCTTGGTCCGGCCCGAACAGGAGCTCCGCCGCAACAGGCGATCCGAAACGTGAACCGCTTATGGCCTGAGCGGTGTGCGCTTGATATTCTTCTGGTTGAGGATGATTTGATCAATCGCAAAATGGTCGCCTATATGCTGGAAAAAATGGGCGCCTGCGTGAGTACGGCTGAAAATGGCGCCGATGCGTTAAAAAAGATGGAAAAGGGCCGATTCGATATGGTGCTCATGGATATCAAGATGCCGGTCATGGACGGTATTGAGGCGACCCGCAAGATTCGGGGAAGGGAGGCCGATGGAGATCATCATATCCCGATTATTGCTATGACCGCTCATGCCATGCAGGGGGATTCAGAGCATTTCCTCAAAGCGGGAATGAGCGATTACATATCAAAACCCATTGATCCCGACACGCTGATGGCCAAACTGCGTGCCTGGCATCACAATATTAAAACCAATGAAGAAGGCCTTATATCGGTAAATCGTCTGGCCGCTCAGCGATGAAATCCGCGGGCCTGACAGCATATTATCAAAGGTGTAGCCATGTTATACCGGTCGTCGTAAAAGTGAAGGGCTCCAGATCCTATGGATTGCCTTCCATCATACTGCAGACATACTGCAGTCCCCCCCTATAGCCCGACAGGCTAGGATCCGGAGTCCTTCACTTTTATGACGACCCACTTTATTTCGTCAAATTGTTCACCCCACAATTCCACCATCTGACAATATGACACGTTAAAACAAGTAATTAACTAAAACGGACAGGCGTTGGACTGCCGGCATTATTTGAGCATATGCTCGGAAAATGCTTGACAAGACGGGCTGGCATTCATATCTATAATGAGCATATGTTCATAATATTTCGATGGGGGATGTGATGCCGCACCTCGAAAATGCCGAGGAGTCAAAGCGGCACACCATCTATCCCGATGAAAGCCCTGCTGCGTGTCGCCGGGCGAATTAGATGAAGGAAGGAGATGATTATGGCAAAAATAGCCGTCTCCAGCGAAGGCCCGGGATTGGATGAGGCTTTGGATCCGCGGTTTGGACGGGCGGCCGGTTTTATTGTCGTCGATCCCCAAAGCCTTGATTTCGAATATGTGGACAATGGATCGAGTCAGGCCATGGCCCAGGGGGCCGGTATTCAGGCGGCCGAAATTGTATCCAATAGCGGAGCCGAAGTCGTGTTGACGGGCTATGTCGGGCCGAAAGCATTCAAGGTTTTGCAGGCGGTCGGCATTCGAGTCGCTCAAAACCTGAGGGATATGACCGTGCGTGAGGCCATAGAGATGTTCTCCAGCGGCAATGTGGAGTGGGCTCAGCAGCCCAATCGACGGGGGCATGGTCGATGAGAGTCGCTATCGCGAGCGGAAAAGGCGGGACCGGCAAAACGACGGTGTCGGCCTCTTTGGCTGTGTCCTGGCAGCGCCCTCTGGTGGCTCTCGACCTGGATGTGGAGGAGCCCAATCTGCACCTTTTCCTGAAACCGGAAATCGATGGCGAGGAAAAAGCGTATGTGGAAATCCCGGTGGCCGATGAAAGCAAGTGCAACGGGTGCCGGGCCTGTGCGGAGCTCTGTCAGTTCAAGGCCATCAGCGTGCTGGGCGATGTGCTGATGGTATTCCCGGAGATGTGTCACGGATGCGGCGGGTGTCTGGCTGTATGCCCTGAAAACGCTCTGAAGCCCGGCAAGCGTGAATTGGGGGACATTGTTTGGGGCGCCGCCGGCTCGATCGACTTTTTGATGGGACGCCTGCGTGTGGGTGAGGCCATGAGTCCGCCGCTGATGCGGCAGGTCAAGGCCAGGCTCGATGCCATGGCTCAACCTGCCCATGCCGATGCAGTGATCGACGCGCCGCCGGGCGTCAGTTGTCCCGCCGTCAGCGCGGTCATGGATGCTGATGTGATTGTGCTGGTCACCGAGCCGACGCCGTTCGGGCTCTACGATCTGAGTCTGGCCCACGACGCTTTTCTGCCGCTTGGCAAACCGATGGGGATCGTCATCAATCGCGCCGGGCTAGGTGAAGAAAACGTCTACGATTTTTGTCGATCGAAGCATCTTCCCATTTGGGCTGAAATCCCGTTTTCACGCGATATCGCGGCGGCCTATGCCGACGGCAGGATTATTGCGCGGGTTTCGCCCGAGCTGCAATCAACCTTTCATCATCTGGCCGAATCGATTGTCAATGCCCATACTCGCAACAAAGACGTGTGCCATGCCTGAAATATTGGTCATCAGCGGAAAGGGGGGGACCGGCAAAACGTCGTTGACGGCCGCCTTCGCCCATCTGGCCGGCGAATCCATTATTTGCGATCTGGATGTTGATGCACCGGACCTGCATCTGCTGCTGCACCCTGCGACACGGCAGCAGCACGATTTCTACTCCGGCTATGAAGCGTCCATCTTACCCGATCGCTGTTGCGGATGCGACATCTGTCGTCAAATCTGTCGTTTCGATGCGGTTCGGCCGGGTGAGCCCACGTCTGTTATCGACCCGCTGAAGTGTGAGGGGTGCAAGGTCTGTGTGGAATTCTGCCCGGATAATGCCATTGCTTTTACTTCCAAACATTGTGGCGCCTGGTTCGAGTCGGATACGCGTTTCGGCCCCATGGTGCATGCGCAGCTGTTTCCCGGGGAGGAAAACTCCGGACGCCTGGTGGCGTTGTTGCGCCGAAGGGCCAAAGAGATGGCCAAGAACCGAAAAGAAGCGCTGATCCTTTCCGATGGGCCTCCTGGAATCGGCTGCCCGGTCATCAGCGCCCTGTCCGGCGTGAACCTGGCGGTGATCGTTACCGAACCGACACCTTCGGGGCTTCATGATTTGCAGCGGATTGCATCCCTGTGCGACCATTTTTCGGTTCCTGTGGCCGTTGTGGTGAACAAGTTCGATTTGAGCAAGGTGATGACCGGTCAGATCGAAACGTTTTGCGATGAGCAACATCACCATGTTGTCGCCAGATTACCTCATGATCCGATGTTCGTTCACGCCATGGTGCACGGCAAAGCCGTCACCGAATATGCAGACGGCGATTCGGTGCGGCAGATCAGGCTGGCATGGGATGCGATTCTGGCGCTGTCGATTGCGTGTGCGGGCTCAAAAGCCATTCCAGACAGGGTAGTCGACAGCGCACAAAATCTGGAGTCCGGTGTCGGGCGACTTTGAAAATGGAGCGACCGCAGGGGTCCCTCTCCCTGAAGGGAGAAGCATCACACAGGTTCCCTCTCCCTGGAGGGGGAAGCACTACGTAAGTTCCCTCTTCCTTGAGGGAGAGGCACTACATAAGTTCCCTCTCCCTTGAGGGAGAGGTGCACCATATATTCCCTCTCCCTTGAAGGAGAGGGTTAGGGTGAGGGTGGACCTTGTGAAAGACCACCCCCTCACCTGACCTCTCCCCATGAGGGGGAGAGGAAAAGGGCTCGGCTCTCCCCCTGAAGGGGAGAGAAAAAGCGTGCAACCCGGAAAGGGCTCGGCTCTCCCCCTGAAGGGGAGAGGAATAATTCGCCACATGAGCCTCTTCCTCTCAAGGGAGAGAGAGGGGAATGAAGTTTCCGGATGGATACGAATTACGATAAGAGAGCGGCAATTTAATGTTTTCTGAAAGGAGAAAAAGAATCATGAGTCGAATTATCGCCATACCATCGACAGCCCCCGGAGGGCTGGGCGCTCCACTGGGAGCACACTTCGGTCATTGCGATCTCTACACACTGGTGACGGCTGACGACGGCAAGATTTCCGATGTCAAGGTCATCCCCAATGTGCCTCACCAGCAAGGCGGTTGCATGGCACCCGTTCAGCACCTGGCCAATAACGGCGTCACCCAGTTGATCGCCGGCGGTATGGGCCTGCGGCCTTTGATGGGTTTCAACCAGGCCGGGATCGATGTTTACTTCGGCGGCAGCGCCCAGACGGTGGGGCAGGCTGTCGAGGCCATGTTGGCCGGCGAATTGCCGCAGTTCCAGCAAGAGCATACATGCGGCGGCGGCGGTCACTGATTTGAATGAATCACTAGGAGTGATTTGTGGGACCTATTGTTATCGTATCTCCTCGAGTGGAGAAATGGAACGATTTCGCCGCTGAGTTGGGACGTCGCTGCGGTACGGATGTGATCGAGGTTCACTCCGATGCCGAAGCCGTCGAAGCGGCGCGGGAAAAAAAGCCCGTCATCGTGATTATCGACCAGCATCTGGGCGATAGGCCGGGTATTGAACTGGTGCCTCGGCTGCTGCAGATCAACGCCATGATTCACACGGCACTGGTCAGCGATCAGCCGGAAGAGATCTTTCATGACCAGACGGAAGGCCTGGGCATCTTGATGAAGCTGTCGCCCCTGCCCGATCGGCAGGAGGCTGTACAATTAAGCGAGCGTCTGTCGGGAGTCATCTGATATACCTCCGCCACCTCCTCCCGCCACCGGCTTGCGCCCGGCCCCGGCCCGGCGCAAGCCGGAAAAAAACGACTCGAGGCGGACGTTTGGACGCCCCTTTTCCAATACAATGCCCATTGTCGTTTCGGGCATAACAATGATCAACGAAAGAGCAGGTGACCATGGAAAACGTGGCGGTGATTGGCTGTGGCGCTTAAATGAACAGCGGATATGGATGTCCTGGTGAGTGGCGCTGCCTAAAGGCGGCCGCGCTTGGGGATGGGACGTTTGAGAACCCGTCCCATGTGGTTGCGTTTCTCAAATGCGAATGCCCGGGAAGATCATTGGCGCCCAACATGGGTATGACCTTGAAATTATCCGAGATCAAACCGGATAAAATTTACCTGAGTTCCTGTCTGGCGAACGCCGAACCGGGCTGCCCGTACAGCAGTGCCGAATAGATGGCGGAAATATTGAAAAATAAGACGGGCATCGAAGTGGTTCAGGGAACCCACGACTATCATTAGCCCGAGCACTCAATTGTTCCAGAAGTGGTTTTGACAACAGCCGCCTTTACCGCCAGAGTTTTTATTATCGTTCGCATATGTCGCGCCGCTGCAGCCGACGCATCCAGTTCAAGAGGTACTTGTCCCCTGTCTCCGGCTGCGGCCACCTGGGGATCGATGGGGATAGCACCCAGAAAGGGAACGCCCATATCCACGGCGATGCGCTCACCGCCTCCGGAGCCGAAAATGGGAAAGATCTCTCCGCATTTGGGGCAGGCGAAGCCGCTCATATTTTCAATGACACCCAGCACCGGTACATTGAGCTGCCGACAAAAGGTGATTGATTTTCGTACATCGACGGCGGCGACCTTCTGGGGTGTGGTGACAATCACCGCGCCATCCAGATTTTTAATGAGCTGGCATACCGAGAGCGGCTCATCGCCGGTTCCGGGAGGTGAATCGATCACCAGAAGATCCAGTTCGCCCCAGATCACGTCCTGCAGAAACTGCCGAATGACATTGGCTTTCATCGGCCCGCGCCATATAACGGCATCGTCCTGACTTTTTAAAAAGAATCCTGAGGAGATGACCTTCAGGCCGTTGACATCCAGGGGGTCCAACCCCTCTTCGGTTGCGATAAGCGCGTTGTTTTCAAGCCCCAGCATGGTGGGAATGCTCGGCCCGTGGATGTCTACGTCAAGCAATCCGGTTCTTAATCCCATGGCCTTCAATCCGGCCGCCAGGTTGACGGCAATGGTGCTTTTCCCGACACCGCCCTTGCCTGACAGGACGACAATTTTATGTTTGACGCGGCACAGCCGGGATTCCAGCTTCTGGCGTTCTCTATGCGCTTCCCTGCTTTCGCCGGGCTTCTGCATCGCCGCCGTGCATTGGTCCCGCCCGCATGAATCACAAAGGGTCATTCCGACGCCTCTTCTTCTGCCGGTTCTTCCCTGGCTGACGCTTCCAGTTCATTCAGTTGCCTGTTGATGGCCGCCATCTCCGACTGCAGCGTCTGCATCCGGTGTTTCAAGGACGCTTTATCGATGGGAACAGTCTCCGGAGGTGTCGTGTCCGGCCGGCTCCGGCGCACCGCACGCATCCGGACCGGCCGTCCTGCACCGGCTTGCCGATAGCACGCACCGTATCCGCCAGGTGCTCTGTGCGACCAGCCGCCGCCCCTTACATTCATTGCCAAACCTCGCCATGGCCGGGGATTGGCGGTTCCCCCGGCATGGAATCCTGTACAATTTCCATAACCGCGTCCAGACATGGCTCCCCGTCCCACGGGTCCTGTTCGATCTCTTCCGGGCATGATACACCTCCTGTTATAGTCTTTAAGATAATTCATTTGGACGGCGTTATCGGTCGTCGCGGTATTGATAATACAGCTTCCTCCCTCTATCCTTGCCAAATGAATTATCTTAAAACCTATAGAATTTTATTTTCGGCTCATGGCACCGCCGCAATTCGGGCATTGTTGATGGAAACAAGGTATCCCCTGCTGGTGGGGTACCTGATGCCCGCAAGTTGCGCAGATGCATTGACCCATTGACGTGTTTGATCGGCCAAGGCCTCCACCTTGCCGGGAGCGACCTCCCTTGCCGGCCCCCTGTCCTTTGCGGCCCTTGCCGTCGCGGTTCTGATAGCGACCGCTTCGTTGATCGTTTTTCATGTTAGACTCCTCGGTTTTCCAACGGCTTGATATGCAACCTCGTTGAAATTGACTATTGCAACCAGGCATGCGCAGGACGGCGGTGCGAAGTTTAGCGTGCCGCCATGCGTCGATGACGGTATCCAGATCGCCGTTGATGTAGGCGACCAGTTCAATGCCATAGGCTGTGATCATGTTCCGTGCGGAGCGTGATATCGCTCCGCATACCAGCGTCTGTACCCCGAGATCGGAGAGCCGCCGCGCTTTCAGGGCAGGTAATGGATCGTCAAGGCATACTCTGGTTTGTGCCGTGATGTTGCCCGCCTCCGACTCAACCAGGTGGATCTTACCGGCCACATCGAAAAGGGGGGCGATACGATCGTTCCATACTGTGAAGGCTGTTTTCATTGCTATGCTTCTCCTGGACAGAAGAATTGCAGGGGGTGTGCCATGCTAAAGAAGCGGCCGTTTATTTTTCAACCTTCGGGAAATATTAAGAAAAGCAACAAGAATCCGTCGCCGCGAGATGTCTCAGCGTCTTACGCTTGCGATTGATGCCGGCGTACAGTCGCGTCAGTGCGACACACAACTTCGTTGAGAGCGACCGTCTGAATCAGGCAACGTGATGCCCAGTTTTTTGATTTTTCGAAACAGGGTGCTTTTATGAATGCCCAGATCCCGTGCAGCGGCCAGGCGATTATTGCCGTTTCGTTCCAATGCGGCGCGGATGCTCTGGGCGTCAAGTATTTCCCTGGCGGCCTGCATGCTGGGGGCCTGGTCATGGGGGGCGCGATGAGCGATAAGCTCTTCAGGCAGGTGCTCGATGCCGATTTGATCGGTGCTGCACATAATAAAGGAGCGCTCAATAACGTTCTCGAGTTCGCGCACGTTTCCCGGCCAATGATGTGCCATGAGAATTGAGAGCGCTTCACCGGAAATGCTGTCGATGGATTTGTCCTGCAGCCGGTTGAAGCGATCGATAAACTGTTTGACTAGAATCGGAATGTCCTCTTTGCGCTTGCGCAAGGGCGGAAGCTTGACGCGCACGACGTTGACGCGATAATACAAGTCCTCGCGGAAATTCCCCTTGCGCATCTCTTCGGATAGATCCTTGTTCGTGGCACCGATAATCCGAACATCGGCCGTTTCGGTTTTTATCGCACCCAGGGCTTCAAAACGGTGATCCTGCAGAAAGCGCAGCAATTTCACCTGAAGCGCCGGACTGATGTCTCCGATCTCATCGAGAAACAGGGTGCCGCCATCGGCCAGCGCAAAGCGGCCCGGCTTGTTTTTCGTCGCTCCCGTAAATGCTCCGATTTTGTACCCGAAAAGCTCCGATTCAAGAAGCGTGTCCGGCAACGCGGCACAGTTTACCGCGACAAACGGCTTGTTTCTGCGGGGGCTCAACGAGTGGATGGTGCGGGCCACCAGCTCTTTGCCGGTTCCGGTTTCGCCGCAAATCAGAACAGTGCTGAGGCTTACGGAAATAGCGGGGAGGATGTCGAATATTTTTTGCATCAACGCGCTATGGCTGACGAGCCTGCCGATTTTAAAACGGCCGTCCAGCTCGCGGTGCAGTGCCTCTACTTCACTCATATTCCGGAAGGTTTCGGCGCCGCCGATGACGCCGCCGGCGTTATTTCTGAGTACCGCCGTGGATACACTGATCGGCAATCGGGAACCATCGGCATCGATGATGTATCCCGATTTTCCGATAATGGGATTGCCGGTTTTGCGCGTCTGTCGAAGCGCACACTCGGATTCGCACATGCTGGATCGGAACACGTCACTGCACAATTGGCCAATGGCTTCCTTTCGGCCGATACCGGTGATCTCTTCAGCCGCCCGGTTGAATGAGGTAATTCGCCAGTTCAAATCCACGGTGAATACACCATCCGAGATGCTTTCCAGGATTGCCTCCGTCGGCGTCGGCAGCATTTGGGGCCAGGTTTCGTCTTTTTCAGGCATTTATAACACGTCTGCACACCCTGTATTCGGGTGGAAAATAATTTTGTTATGGGATATTGCTCATAACCGAATATAATGTTTTCCATCTCCGGTGTCAAATATTTTGATGACGACACACCCGAGCATGGCATTGACGCGTCCGAATCATTAGCGATATAATAAACGAATCGGGCCATGTGGTCTGATGCCCCTCAACATTGGCAAACCCTTCGAGACGCTATGAATGACGCTTTCAACTGGCGCATCCTGTTAATCGATGATGAACAAGATATCCTCGATGTTGTGTCGCTGACCCTGGCCGACGCCGGTTTTGAGGTGCAAACCGCCAGCGATGGTCTGCTGGGGCTCAGAGCCTGCCGGGATTTTCAGCCTCACGTTGCGATTACCGATATTCGCATGCCGCGCATGAACGGCATTGAATTGCTGGAACAGATCAAGGCCGATCATCCCGATGTAGAAGTTATTGTCGTCACCGCTTTTGCGGAAATGGACCTGGCCATCAAAGCATTGCAACTGGATGCATCGGACTTTATCACCAAACCGCTCCATAACGACGCGCTCATGGTTGCCGTCAAAAGAGCCCAGCAGCGCCTTCAAACCCGGCAAAAACTCAAAGACTATACACGCTACCTTGAAAAAGGATGGGACGATACCACCAGGGAACTGATGGAGACCTATGCGTACCAGCGCAAGCTAATCGATAGTTCCATCGATGGCATCGTGGGGTGCGATACCAGCGACAAGGTCGCCACCTTCAACCGCAGCATGGAACAGATGTCGGGCTACACCAAAGACAATGTGCTGCACCGGATGCCCCTGGCCGATTTATTCAAACCGGCTGATGCACAGGGGCTGCTGTCGGCTCTGCATGGCCCTGACTATGGCGGGCCGGGCCGCCTTCAGCTTTATGAAACGTTTCTGAAACACCGCAACGGTGACCAGCTTCCGGTACAAATCTCTGCCGCCCAACTTGAAGATGAGGGGCAAAACGAAGGTCTGGTTTGTTTTGTGCGGGATCTGCGGCAACTGCGCCGGCTCGAACAGGAGATGGCCAATCAGGCGCGCATCCTGCATCAGGACAAAATGATGTCCCTGGGACGCCTGGCCGCCAGCGTGGCCCATGAGATCAACAATCCGCTTTCCGGTATTTTAAACTACCTGCGGCTGATGATCCGCATGTTGGAGCGGGGTGCGCATGATGAAGCGGCGCTGGCGAAGTTCAAGGGCTATCTGGAGACGGTCACCGCCGAAACCGATCGCTGCGCCCGGATCATCAGCAACCTGTTGACCTTTTCCCGCAAGCCCACGGACAAGAAAGCGCCGCTTAGCATTCAAGAGCTTTTGGAACGTTGTGTGGTTCTGAGCCAGCATCGCATGGCATTGGATCAGATTTCCCTGGAAACACGGATCAGCATGGAATCCATGACGGTGATGGGGGACATGAACCAGTTGCAGCAGTGCATCATCAATCTGATTTTCAATGCCATCGACGCCATGCCCGGCGGCGGCCGGCTGGAGCTGTCGGCCCGGCCCTGCGATGACCGGCGATTTATCGATATTCGGGTCATGGATGACGGGTGCGGGATTGAGAAAAACGAACAGGCCCGAATCTTTGAACCGTTTTACACAACCAAAGAAGAGGGCTTCGGTGTGGGCCTGGGATTGTCCACCACGTATGGCATCATTCAGCACCATGGCGGCGGCATCCAGGTAGAGAGCGCTCCCGGGAAGGGGACAACATTTTTGATCCGGCTGCCGGCACACAGCGAGGGCGCATCGCAATGACAAAAGACGGCCGCCAGGATCCCGTGAACGATCCATCCATTCATTGTCAGCAGTGGCTCGACATTCTGGACGAATTGAATATCGGCGCCTTTACCGTCAATCTGGATCATCAGATCACCGCCATCAACTATTGTGCGCAGGCCTTGATCGGCCTGAACGAATCCGAGGTGCTCTGCCGCGATTGTCGCGAGATATTTACCGGCGTACCGTGCCTGGACTCCTGCATGATCCGCAGCCAGGACGCCACCGATTGCGCGGAGCCGGATGTTGAACTGGTTGATGAGTCGGATATCAGGCACCTGATCACCCGTATGGCCACACCGATTTTCGATCAAGGCCGGAAGGTGGTTGGCTGTTTTACTATTTTGCAGGACCACTCTCCCATCCGTGATCTGATCGACCGACTCCACTACGAAGAACAAAGTTTGAAGAACATTCTGGACAGCATCGACATCGGCATATTTACCGTTAACCGGGGGGGGTTGATCACTTTTTTCAACTCGACGGCCGAAAAGATATCCGGGTATGACCGCCGGCAGGTGCTGGGACAACCGTGCCACTTGGTCTTTGAAAGCGAAGCTGCCCCGGACGTCTGCCTGCTCAAGGAATCCATCGCTAAAGGCATCTCTCAGGGCAGCCACAAAGGCCGCATGATCGACAAAGATGGTGTCGCCATACCCATCCGGGCCCATTATACGGCGCTGCGCAATGAAAAGGGAGTTATTATTGGTGGATTGGCCACCTTCCATGATTTAACCCTGGTGCACCAGCTCGACCAGGCGATCAGCAATCGCTACACCTTTTTCGATATGATCGGCAAGAGCCCGGCGATGCAGAAGGTGTTCGAGATGATCCCGGTCGTGGCCCGCAGCGATGCCTCCGTCTTGATCGAAGGGGCCACCGGTACGGGTAAGGATCTTCTGGCCAAGGTGATTCATTCCGCCGGCAGAAGAAAAGACAAACCCCTTGTGAGAATCAACTGCGCCGCCATCCCCGAGACCCTGATCGAATCGGAGATCTTCGGCTATGTCAAGGGGGCCTTCACCGGCGCCGAACGCAACAAGCCGGGACGATTCCAGGAAGCGGACGGCGGCACTCTTTTTCTGGACGAAATCGGCGATCTGCCGCTGGGATTGCAGGCCAAGCTGTTGCGGGTGCTGGAAGACAAGGAGTTCTACCCTCTTGGCAGCCGTCACACGCGCAAAGTGGATGTGCGCATCATTTCCGCCACCAACCGCGGGCTGGAACAGTTGATCAAGCAGCGGCAGTTCCGCGAAGATCTTTTCTACCGCCTCAATGTGGTGCGCATCGATCTGCCGCCGCTGACCGAACGGCGGGACGATCTGCCGCTGATGATCCGCCATTTTATACGCAAGCTGTGCGCCGCTCGCGGTGTCGCCCGTCCGGAAATGTCGAAACAGGCCATGCAGGTGTTGTTGAACCACACCTATCCGGGAAACGTGCGCGAGCTTGAAAATATCCTGGAGCACGCCCTGATTTTGGGACGCAAAGGCCCCATAGAATTGGATCACCTTCCCGGCTATCTGAGCCAGCCTGCGCCGGCCGCCCCACCGCCATACATTACTCAAGCCGACGAAAAACTTCCCCAGGAGGCCCGCCGCATCTTAACCGTATTGCGCCGGCACAACGGGCACCGGGGCCGCAGCGCCCAAACCCTGGGCATCGACCGCACGACATTGTGGCGCAAAATCAAGCGCTACCAACTGGAAGACAGGACCTGACGTATTTGGGGACGCCCCGTATATGGGGACGCCCTTTATACGTATACGTATATGGGGACGCCCTTTATATTTCCATATTTACAAGTCAATTTTGTTCTGTTACCAATGATGTATGCCAAGACGAGCCAGAATAGACGCACCTGGGGCCGTGCATCACATCATGGCCCGGGGGATTGAACAGCGGAAAATCTTTTTCGATGACCAGGACCGTGATGAGTTTGTTCGCCGGTTGGGCAAGCTGGTAAACGAAACCCAGACGCTTTGCTATGCTTGGGCCTTGATTCCCAATCATTTTCATCTGCTGCTCAAGACCGGGCGTGTACCGCTGGCAACGTTGATGCGTCGATTGCTAACCGGCTATGCCATCGTGTTTAATCGGCGTCACAGCAGAAGCGGGCATGTGTTTCAAAACCGCTATAAATCTATTTTATGTGAGCAAGATGTCTATCTTAAAGAGCTGCTGCGCTATATTCATCTCAACCCTTTAAGGGCAAGACTTGTAGAGGATATGAAAGCCTTGGACACTTTCGCCTATTGCGGGCACAGCCGCCTGATGGAAAGATGGAGAAAAAACGAATGGCAGGCCACAGATCAGGTGCTGGCGCTTTTTGCCGACCGCGTAACCTTGGCTCGGCGCAGGTACCGGGATTACATTAAAGAGGGGGTCGATCAAGGCCGCAGGACTGATTTGGTCGGCGGCGGATTGGTCCGCAGCGCAGGCGGCTGGTCTGCCGTGCATTCCATGCGCAAGGCGGGTGTGCTGATTAAAAGCGATGAGCGCATATTAGGCAGCAGCGATTTTGTCAACGATGTGCTGGCCGGGGCACAGGAGGCATTGGATAAAAAATATGCACTGGCAGCACAGGGAGTTCAATTTGCACACATTGTTGAGGCTGTCTCTGCGTTGATCTCTGTTCCGCCTCGAGATCTCTTAGGGCCGCGCAAAGAACGCGCAATCGTTAAAGCACGGACATTGGTATGCTATTGGGCTGCGACCGAATTGGGCGTGACAATGACTGAAATAGGCAAACAGCTTGGTATATCGGTATCGACGGTCAGTGTTGCGGTTAAAAAGGGGCGGCTGATTGTTGAAAGAGAAGGGCTGAAGCTGGTGGAGCTTTTAAATATAGAAATATAAAGGGCGTCCCCTTTCATTAAAGGGCGTCCCCTTTCACCTTTTTGCCTCCTTTCCGTTTCAGCAGCGGTTTTTCGTCCGGTCTCGCTTTAGCCGTCGACATCCCTGGGGCGGAACAGTACTGTCAAATGCAGATTCCTTATCCCAAACCGCTCCAGCGGAATGATGACGGAATGATCCTGCGTTAAACCCGGAGGAAAGGCGATCGATATGGGTATCTCTCCGGATATGGCGCCTTCACCCGCGCACCGATGGCATTCATAAATACCGACATGGCCGTATCCCCGGCAGGTCGGGCAAACCGATTGTGCCGGAACCATGACACGTGCATTGCCCCCGCATTGCGCCTGCTGCCGAGTCAGCGGCACCTCGAGTGTGAGGTTTTGCACCCGTTCCGATTTTGAGTGGGTGATGCTCGAAAAATTGTCCCATAACCAATCAAATATTTCGTCGTGGGATGGACGGAACGTTTCAAACGAGCGGACCGGCGATATGTCGCCCATATTAACCGGCTTCTCATCAGGGATAAGCGGTTCCGGCTCAGGCCCCGGACGCGGTGTGCGCACAGGAGACCTTCGCATCCGGACATCGGAAAGCGTATCTTCATATGCCTTCCGACTGTCGGGGTTTCCCAGTACCGCGTAGGCTTCCTGAATCTCACGAAACGGCCTGCTGCCGCCCCGGTAATGGTCCGGATGAAATTCTTTGGCCAGGCGGCGGTATGCCGAGCGAATCTCGGCGCGCGACGCATTTGACCTTACTTCCAGGATAGCGTAATAGCTTTTCGCCATTGAGAACCTCCTCTCGCGATCGGTGGAACCACGAATCCGGCGCTGGGCGATGAACCCCATATCTTGAGAAAAAAAAGCTATTCCGGAATTGGTAATGTAAGGGTCAAACGGAAGGAACGGTGGGGATAGATCTTATCAATGGCTTGCGTCATTCAATAAATAGGCTGGCAAGAGCCAATCCCAGAGTATCTCGTCCCATTTGACCGAAATTCCAGAATCAACAAGATGTCAACGTATCTATTGGGTTCGTGGTTCTTGTAGGCCTCCATTTTTATTCAGGTATCTATTTTGCCACTATAATAAAACTTGATTCGATATGTTCAAGAGCGGCAATAAATTTTTTTCTCGTTCCGGCGTTTACGACGTATTCAGATCCCTGATGCGTTTGCTCTTTTCAACGTAGGCCGCGATGCACTGGCATTCATTCTCAAATTTATCCACGGCTTGAGACAAATGCTCGCACAGCGGATCGTCGCTGCCGAGTTGTTTCACGGCCTCCTTCAGCAATTTTTTTTGGGAGTCCAGTGCGGCTTTGATGCGTTCTGAAAGTCTTTGGCGTAAATCAAGCTTGCGCTTTTCCTGTTCGATCACCGGCTTCAGCCGCTGGATCGAAAACTCAACCAGGGCATCTCGTGAGGCGGCATGCGTTTCGGCCATTTTTTGAAGTGTGGCCAGCGTCCTGCGGCTGACGACAAATGTTTTTTGCACGCTGCCCCCACGACGATGCCGGGATCGCTTCAATTCACGGGCAATGGCTTCCAAAGCGTCCGTATCCGAAATGAGATGATCGAACAGGGATTTTTGTTTAACCCCCAATTGATTGGATACAATATTCAGCGTCAGGATGGTGTTCTCCGAGAGTCTGAAGGTCGCTCTGACGGATTGATTGGCCTTTAGCTCGGCCGTATCGGCATAGGGCAGCTCGATATCCAGTGGTGTGTCAACCAAATCGGTATTTCCAGCCATAAGGCACACCTCCTTTCTGTCACCATCGATTTACATTACTTTAATCTAATAAAATTTATAAGTAATGCAAGAAAAAATTAATTTATAGTATTGACACATCCAAAATAGTTTTTAATTTCTGGCCAAACAGGGTTACTCGGAAACGAAGAAACGATATAAAGAGGAGGTGTTACAATGTTTTACCGCAGATTTTACAATGTTCCGACTGTTGGCTTTCGTAGCGCTTTCGAACAGCTTGACAGGATGCGACGGCAGTTTGACCGGCTCTTTGAAGGTGATTACGGAGCGTCACGCGGACTGCTTGGCGCCGGGGTATTCCCTCAGATCAATTTAACTGAGGATGCGGACAAATTCTATGTGCGAGCTGAACTGCCGGGTGTCAAAAACGATGACATTGAGATGCAGGCCACGGCCAAGAGCCTGTCCATTGCGGGTGAACGTAAAATTGAAGCTGAAAACGAAGGCGTTCGATACCATCGCCGTGAACGTGAGGCCGGCAAGTTTTCCAGAATCGTCACCATGCCCACCGAGATCGATCCGGACCGTATCGAAGCCAGACTGCAGGACGGCGTTCTGACCATTCAGGTACCCAAAGCCGAAGCTGTCAAACCGCGTCAAATTTCAATCAATTAATCGACGTTTTTTTAAAAGCAGGAGGTGATCGCCATGAGTGGTACAGAAACAAAAGAACTTAAAGTCAAAGAAAAGCAAGAAGTAAGCTCTCCGGCAGAGCAAACCAGACCGGGACTGGTTTTTACACCGTCTGTGGATATTTTCGAGAACGAAAAAGAGATTGTGCTGCTGGCGGACATGCCGGGTGTGCAGGCCAAGGCGCTGAACATCGATCTGCGAGACAATACGCTGACACTGGATGGCGAAGTGGAGCCGTTCGAGACCTCAGGGAAAGAGGATGTGCTGATCGAATACCAGGTGGGTAAGTATTACCGGCAATTTTCACTTTCAGAGGTGATTGACCAAGCGAAAATCGACGCTCAATTGAAAGATGGTGTGCTTCGCCTTACCCTGCCCAAAGTCGAAAAAGCCGCACCGCGCTCCATTACCGTCCAGGCAGGTTAACCTGATTAGGGCCGGTTGCCGGCAGAGCAATGGACCGGTACCGGCTCTAACACCTCAACTTCATTCCATCAGAATTCATATCGGCCTGTCCTTCAGCTTCAAGGCATTACTTTCTCGATAGAGTAAATACTTGTATTTTCATAATGATGCAAAAATGGCCAAACAAACAGCATCCCCTTGACAGCCCCCGTTTATACATTACTATTTATATATAACATAAAAAGTAATAGACAGACAGGAGGTGTCTCATGAGCGTCAAAAAATGGATTCCATGGAACTGGTTTAAAAAGGAGGAAGAGGATACCGGCAAGTCCGTTCCGGTGACACGCTCCCGCGCACAGGAACATGGCTATGCGCTCGGCAGCCCCATCGAACATTTCCACCGTGAGGTGGACCGGCTGTTTGAACAGGCTTTTCGCGGTTTTGGATTGAGGCCTTTCGGGTTCGATCGGCCCATCATGCCGCAGCTGTCCGACGGGATGCTCAAACCGACCCTGGATTTAGGCGCTACGGACAGGGAATACAGCATTGCCGTTGAGATACCCGGGGTGGATGAAAAGGACGTTCGACTCGAAATCGCCAACGATGTCCTGACCATTCGAGGTGAAAAAAAGCATCAAAACGAAGAAAAGGGTAAAAATTACTATCGTATGGAACGCTCTTACGGCTCATTTAAGCGGACCTTGTCGCTGCCGGATGATGCCGACCAGGACAACATTAGCGCAACGTTTAAGAAAGGCGTTTTATCCGTGACGTTGCCAAGAAAAGCGCTGCCGAAAGCGGATGTCACGCACATCGAGGTGAAAACCGGCTGATCGTCATGTATGAAATCATACACCATACACCTTTACAAGATCGAAGCCAGGATGACGGATGGCGTGCTTCGCTTGCATCTTCCCAAAGCCGAGAAAGCGGTGCCCAAAAAAATTGCTGTAACCGGCGCTTAGCAAATAAGATAGCGATGACCCGGTATATCCATATGCCCTGATCTTTTTTTCAGCAGCGGTGTTCTTGGATGCCTCCATGGCTTGCTCTTGAACACATCCATGGAGGCATCATTATCTTCTTTCAACCGACCAGGCAATCCTGGTCTATCTGGAATACCTGCATCATGATGGAGTGATCGATCATGTTGACCCCGTGAGCCAGGGCGTCGACCAGGTCGCTGTCTTTCCAACCCATTGCCTTGAGCTGCTGAATCTCTTCCGCACCAACTGAGGTGGGGTCTTTGACGGCCTTGACAACGAAGGTCAGCATGGCGGCCTCTTTTTCCTCCAACAGGGACTGGGCCGGGTCGGCTTCCATTTTTTTGATGTCCTGCTCCTCCAATCCCTGTTTTTTCAGCATCAGCTTGTTGAAGTCCATACAGAACCGGTAGCTCAGGCTATGCGCCACCAGATAGCGGATATGGGACAGCAAAGCGAAACTGAGCGTCGGATGCTCGTTATAATAGCGAATTCTTTGAAGTTGCTGGTCGAAAATGGCCGGACTGGCACTCATCATCTCCAACGGTTTCGGGATAACACCTAAATTTTGAATGAACATGTCATAGGCTTCTTTCATTCTGCCTTCTGCCTGATCAGGTGTAACGGTTTTGACTAACGCCATGGGTCCCTCCTTCTTGATGGATTAAGGCCGTTCGGAAATGTAGGTTTGGATGTCATGCAAGGCCGATGGAACTTTTGGAATCATGCAGCACAGGAAATTCAATTGTGAATCAGCCTATCAGGTTGTTTTGAATTTACAAGATGTCGATAGGTGTTTTGAGAAAGATCGGTTACAGCGGGCGCCGGCCTCGCCGCTGCATTGGTATGCAACAATTGCAACATATGTTGCGAACGGTAATGTGACCTGGAATTTAATAAAAAGTATATAAAACAGTATAATAAAAAAATATTGTGCAATGATGATGCGCAACATTATTGCAACATTTCCCGCAAAGGCTCCACTTCCTGTTCGGCTGGTATTCAGAAATATAGAAATATAACAAATAGTTATACAATACTGTCGATCCGGCACGATTGATGCGATACCCAAATCAGTTCAGACCATGAATATCGTTTCATAACGTGCATACGGCCATCGAGGTATGCCCGTATGAGGTGGTGGTGAGCAGAAAGCGTAATAATATCAAGGTGCTGGTCATAGAAGACGACCTGAACATGTGCATTTACCTTTGCAATCTGTTGCGCGCCAATGGGTTCGATCCATCCGACGCCCGGAATCGGGTCGCGGGGATTGAAAAGGTTCGATCTGAAAAACCGGCCCTGATTGTTTTAGACGGCATGCTGCCGGACGAAGAGAGCATCGCGATTTACTATCGATTGAAATCCGATCCCGACCTTCAGCACATTCCGGTTGTCATGCTGGCATCCATCGACCAGCGCACTTTTTGTTACTACCAGAAGTGCCAGCAGCTGCAGCATCCGGTGAAAGTCCCCGATCCTGAGGCTTTTTTAACCAAGCCACCGGAGGCCGAGGAGTTTTTGACGGTTGTGGAACGCCTGGTGAAATTCCCTTCAGTTTCTCAAAGGAAGGAGCCATGACTGTCCAAATCGGTTTTTACATCTGTCATTGCGGTATCAATATCGCGCATAAGGTGCGGGTCGAAGAGGTGGTCCGTTTTGCCCGGGCGTTGCCCAACGTCGTCGTGGCCAGGGACTATAAGTTTATGTGTTCGGACCCCGGCCAGGCCATGATCGAAAAGGACATCGTGGAGATGGATCTGACCCGGGTGGTAGTGGCCTCCTGCTCGCCGCGCCTGCACGGCAAGACCTTTATGGGGGCCTGCCGCCGGGCGGGGTTGAATCCATACTATTTTCAGATGGCATCGGTGCGCGAGCAGGTCTCCTGGGTGACCCTGGATGACACCACCGCCACCGACAAGGCCAAAACGCTGGTGGCCGGCGCCATCAACCGGGTCAATTTTCACGAGAGCCTGGAGACCCGTTATGCGCCGGTACACCCCGACATGCTGGTGGTCGGCGGCGGTATTGCCGGCATGCAGGCAGCGCTGGACATTGCCGAGTCGGGCCACAAGGTCTACCTGGTGGAGAAAGATACCACTATCGGCGGCCACATGCTGCAATTCGACAAGACCTTTCCCACATTGGATTGCGCCGCCTGTATCGGAACGCCGAAGATGGTGGAGGTGTCGCAGAACAGCCACATTGAACTGCTCTCCTTCAGCGAGGTCAAGGAAGTGACGGGTTTTGTGGGAAATTACAGCGTCACCATCGAAAAAAAGCCGCGCTATGTCGATGAGGGGCTCTGCACCGGATGCGGTGAATGCGCCAAAGTCTGTCCCTCGGTTATTCCCAACACCTGGGATGTCGGCCTGGGCTCGCGCCGGGCCATCGGACGCGCCTTTCCCCAGGCCATACCCATCACGTTCAATATCGAAAAAAAAGATCGCGCACCCTGCGTCGCCACGTGCCCCGCCGGCATCAATGTCCAGGGATACGTGCAGCTGGTCGGCCAGGGCAAGTATGCCGAAGCGATTCAATTGATCATGCAGCGGCTGCCCCTGCCCGGGACGTTGGGGCGGGTGTGTCCCCATCCCTGCGAGGAGCGATGCCGGCGAAGCGAGGTCGAGGCCCCGGTCTCCATACGGGCTCTGAAACGCTTTGCCGCCGATCAGGTCGATCTCGACGATCTGCCGCAGCCGCATATCGAGGAGCGCCCGGAGAAAGTCGCCGTCATCGGTTCCGGTCCGGCGGGGCTGACCGCGGCCTACTACCTGAGACTGAAAGGCTTTCAGGTGACGATTTACGAGGCCCTGAACCGGCTGGGGGGCATGCTGCGGATGGGCATTCCAGATTACCGGCTGCCGCCGGAGGTCCTGGATAGCGAAATCGACCACATCCTGAAAACGGGCGTCCAGGTCAAACCCGGCATGCGGCTGGGACGGGATTTTACGCTCGACGATCTGCGCCGGGAAGGCTGCCGGGCCGTCTTTATAGGGATCGGCGCCCACGGCTCACTGCGGTTGGGAATTACCGGTGAAGACAATACCGAGGGGGTCATCGATGCCCTCCGGTTTTTACAGGAGATCAACCTGGGGGGGCGCACGCTGCCCGGAGAGGCCGTCGTGATCATCGGCGGCGGCAACGTGGCCATCGACGCCGCGCGCACCACGCGACGCCTGGGGGCCAAAAAGGTCACGGTGGTCTACCGTCGCAGCGAGGTTGAGATGCCGGCCTATGCAGAAGAGATCGAAGACGCCAAGGCGGAAGGGATCGGTTTTGAATTTCTCACCGCTCCGGTGGGAGTCGTGCGAAAAGAGGGCAGGGTCGATGGGCTGATGTGTCTGCGCACCGAGCTGGGTCCGCCCGATGCCAGCGGTCGCAGACGGCCCGTGCCGGTCGAGGGTTCGACCTTTACGATCGATTGTGACGCGGTTATTCCGGCCATCGGGCAAAGAACCGAGATCGATTGGGCGCAAGATCTGGCGCAGCTCGAGTTTTCAGAGCGCAACACCGTGGTGGTCGATCCTCAAACGGGTCAAACTACGCTGCCCTGGCTGTTTGCCTGCGGCGATGTGACCACGGGACCGGCTACCGTGATCGAAGCGGTCGGAGCCGCGCACAGAGCCGTGGCGGCCATCGAACGCTTCATAGAAGATGACGTGCCGACGGCACTGGATTCAGCGGCCCTGCCGGAACCGGGCGACGACTGGGCGGCGATCCCCGAAGATGTGACGCCGGTCCCCCGGGCCCTGTCCCCCCGCCGGCCGGAGCAGCAATGCCGGGATACATTCGATGAAGTGGAACTGGCCCTGACAGAAGAACAGGCCCGTGCAGAGGCCGACCGTTGTCTCAATTGCGGCATCTGCTGCGAGTGCATGGCCTGCGAGAGCGTCTGCGAAGCCAAGGCCATCGACCACACCATGCAGCCTGAAACACTGGAGGTCAAGGTGGGCAGCATCATTCTGGCCACCGGCTACGACACGCTGGATCCTACGCCGATGAAGCCATTCGGCTACGGCCGTTTTGCCAATGTCTTTACCGCCCTGGAATTCGAACGCTTGAGCAATGCCACCGGGCCCACGGGCGGCAGGATCCTGATGCGCAATTCACAAGGTGATTTTGAGCAACCACCCAAAAGCGTCGCCCTGTTGCACTGCATCGGCAGCCGGGATGTCAACTACCACGAATACTGCTCAAGGGTGTGCTGCATGTATGCTCTCAAGTACACGCACCTGATCAAGGAGAAGGTGGGCCATGATACGGCGGTGTACGACTTTTATATCGACATGCGCTGTTTCGGTGAAGGCTATGAGGAGTTCTACCGCCGCTGCCAGGATGAAGGCACCATTTTTATTCGCGGCAAAGTGGCCGAAATCACCGACCAGGCACAACACCCGGAAGAGGAGGGCAAACTCGTTGCTCTGGCCGAAGACACGCTATTGGGCCGACGCATTCGGGTGCCGGTAGATATGGTGATCTTGTGCACCGCCATCGAAGCGCGCAGCAATACCGCGGCCGTCGGACGCATCTTCGGGGTCAACCTGGGTGCCGATGGTTTCTTTTTGGAAGAACATCCCAAACTGGGGCCGCTCAATACCGCCACCGACGGTGTCTTTTTGGCGGGATGCTGCCAAAAGCCAATGGATATCCCGGATACCGTCTCCCAGGCATCCGGCGCGGCGGCCAAAGCGCTGGCCCTTGCAACCCGGGGCCGGGTGGAAGTCTCCCCGACCATCTCCTGGATCGATCCGGATATTTGCGTGGGCTGCCAGGTGTGCATCGATCTGTGTCCATACGGTGCCATCGCGTTCAATCAGCGCCTGGGCGTATCGGAAGTCAACCCGGCCATGTGCAAGGGCTGCGGCAGCTGTTCAGGTTTCTGCCCCAGCAACGCGGCCGGCAGCCGGCACTTTAAAAGCAAACAGGTGTTCGCCGAAATCGACGGCATCTTCGACGCCGAGAAGAGGATAGCGGCGGGATTGGGTCACCGGTGATCTGCCGTCGCCGTACCATAACAGGAGTAAAACAATGAATGATTTCGAACCCACCATCATTGCTTTTGTCTGCAATTGGTGCACCTATACGGCGGCGGATCTGGCCGGAACGTCACGCCTGAGCTATCCGCCCAATGTGCGTCTGATCCGGGTGATGTGCACCGGAATGGTGGACCCCCAATACGTGATCAAAGCCTTTTTGGAGGGTGCCGACGGCGTGCTGGTCAGCGGCTGCCATCCCGGGGACTGCCACTACATCAACGGCAACTTCAAAGCCCGTCGCCGGATCAAGC
This sequence comes from Desulfobacteraceae bacterium, assembly GCA_050291625.1. Lineage (GTDB taxonomy): Bacteria > Desulfobacterota > Desulfobacteria > Desulfobacterales > Desulfosarcinaceae > JARRKU01. The sequence continues at coordinate 27,172 of JBNKKC010000029.1, read as the reverse complement.
TGCTCAAAGAGATTCTGCCGCAATTCGGGATCGCCCCCGAACGCCTGCGCCTGACCTGGATCGGCGCCAGCGACGGCATTCAATTTGCGGAAGTGATGCATACCCTGGTCGGCCAGGTGAAAACATTGGGTCCCGGCGAGGCCGGGAAAGCGATGCTGATATGATAATCAAAAACATAGGCTTTAAGATAATTCATTTGGCAAGGATAGAGGGAGGAAGCTGTATGGCAATACCGCGACGACCGATAACGCAGTCCAAATGAATTATCTTAAAGCCTAGAGGAGAATGACATGGCAAACACCGCTATTATCGATGTGCATGACAACGATCAGACCGCGGCATTGAAGGAACTGGCCCGATCGGTTCTGGCCATGGAGGAGATCGCGGCGATATTGGTCCCCTTGCGGCTGTCCGATCAAGCCCTGGTGATGCCGGTGCTGGTGAGCGACCCGGATCAGCTCGAGGGCATGGATCCCTTGGCCCCGGCCTTTGCGTTCAATGCCGCTAAAATAGTTACCCGCCTTACCCGGCGGCCGGCAGGGCAAAAGGTGGCCGTGATGCTGCGTCCCTGCGAAATCAGGGCGTTTGTGGAACTGGTCAAGCTCAAACAGGGCTGCCGCGAAGATGTCGTCATCATCGGCCACGACTGTCCGGGCGCCTTCTCCAATAAAGATTATCTCGCATTTGTCCGGGACCAGGGCCGGGAGAGCACGTCCAATTTCTTTAAGGCCGCGATGGATCCAAGTGTCAGCGCCGAGGATGTGTTCTCTCTGGCTCCGGCCTGCCGGGCTTGTGAGCAGTTCGTGCCGCATGGCGCCGATCTGGCGGTGTTGCTGTTCGGGGTGGATACGCGCAATCAACTGTTGATCCGGGCAGGCAGTGATTCGGGTGAAGCGATACTCGATCGGCTTGCCTTGTCTTCTGTACAGGTGCCGCCCCAAAGGGACGCGGTGGTCCAGGCCTTGATGGACAAACGCCTGGCTGTCCGTGACCATATGATCGCCGACACCGAAGCAGCCTCGAACTCATTGGAGAAGTTGTCCGCCTACCTGGCCAATTGCGTCAACTGCTACAATTGCCGGGTGGCGTGTCCGGTCTGCTATTGCCGGGAATGCGTCTTCGTGACCGATGTTTTCGATCATGACCCCGGGCAGTACCTGGGCTGGGCCAAACGCAAGGGGGCCATCAAGATGCCCACCGACACGCTTTTCTACCATTTGACCCGGCTGGTCCACATGAGTACGGCCTGTGTGGGCTGTGGGCAGTGCTCCAACGCCTGTCCCAATGATGTGCCGGTGATGGAGTTGTTTCGAAGCGTGGCCTTGCGCACTCAGACCGCTTTTCAATATCAGGCGGGAAAAGATGCTGAACAAAAACCGCCGCTGAGCGAGTTCAGAGAGCAGGAGTTTGAGGAGGTGGTGGGAATCAATTGAGACGTCTCGAATAAAAGGAAAGAATATGCAGAAGAAAATCGGCAAAGCGTTGGTGGTCGGTGCCGGCATCAGCGGCATCCGATCGGCCCTGGATCTGGCGGAAACCGGTTATGGGGTTGTCCTGATCGACCGCGAGCCTCACCTGGGGGGCATTCTGAGCCGGTTGGACCGTCAGTTTCCCACCAATCGCTGCGGTATGTGTAAAATGCTGCCCGTGGTGGAACGCGACAGAGGATCGCAATTTTGTCTTCGCAAAGGACTCTTTCACGAAAACATCAGGATCCTCACCGCGACACAACTGACGTCCGTGGAAGGTGAGCCCGGGCATATGACGGTGCGGCTGCGTCGATCACCGACCGGGGTGGATGTGCGGCGCTGCGTGGGTTGCGGCCTGTGCGCCGAATCCTGTCCTGTTGAGGTGCCCGATGCTTTCAATGCGGGACTTGGCGTGCGCAAAGCCATTTATCGACCGGTGCCGCACGCTGTCGGCGATCCGTACGTCATCGATTTTAAGGCGTGTACGCGCTGCGGAGCATGCGAAACCGCCTGCCCCACCCAGGCCATCGATCTGGCCGGGCAGCAGCGCCGGCAGTTTCGTATCCTGGTGGTGGATGACGAGCTGGTAGTGCGCGACTCGCTGAAAGAGTGGCTGGTGGACGAGGGATACAGGGTCGACATGGCCGAGTCCGGCGAGCAGGCCCTGCAAAAAATGGAGGCCGAAGCATTCCATTTGATGCTGACCGATATCAAGATGCCCGGCATGGACGGCGTGGAACTGCTCCAGAAGGCCAAAGAGCGCTATCCCGATCTGACCGTGGTCATGATGACGGCCTATGCCACGGTGGAGACCGCAGTGGAGGCCATGAAGATCGGCGCACTGGACTACTTGATGAAGCCCTTTGATCCGCAAAAGATGATTCCGATGGTGACCGGCATTTACGAGGATCGACTGGCCAGCCGGGATGAAAGGCTGGAAGTGGGCGCCGTGGTGCTGGCCGGCGGCGTCGACTACTTCGACCCCGGCGGGATCGGCAACCTCTATGGCTACGGCGTCAACCCTCACGTATTGACGCATATGGAGTTCGAACGGCTGCTCAGCGGCACGGGCCCGACCCATGGCCGTTTGCTCAGGCCGGTCGATCAGAAGCCGATTCAAAAGATCGCCTTTCTGCAATGCGTTGGATCGCGGGATCTGAAGCTGGAAGCCGACTTCTGCTCAACGGTCTGCTGCATGATTTCCGTGAAACAAGCCATGCTGGCCAAAGAGAAAGACGCCGGCATCGATGCGGCCATTTTCTACATGGATTTACGCGCCGTCGGTCCGGGATTCGAGCGCTTTTGCGACACGGCCCGCCATGACTACCATGTGCGCTTTGAGCGCAGCCGCGTGCACTCCCTGTGGAACGCGCCGGGCGGCATCGAGCCGACGGTGCGTCATGCGGCCATGGACGGCCTTGTCCGGCAGGAGACCTTTGATCTGGTGGTGCTGGCAACCGCCCAGCGGCCGGCAGCCGGCAGCGAATCGTTGGCAGAGATCGCCGGCCTGCAGATGAATCCATGGGGATTCATTCAGACCCGTCCCTTTTCGTCGACCGCAACCGATCATCCGGGGGTGCTGGTCGCCGGCACCTGCACCGGGCTTGCCGATATCAGCGAATCGGTCCTTCAGGCATCGGCCGCCGCCGCCGAGACGGGGGCCGTCCTCTTTTCCGCGGGAGGCGGTCTTTCGGTTGAAGCCGGGCCTGAAGCCGCCACAAGAGAACTGTCCGCCGAACCGCCGAAGATACGGGTGGTCGTCTGCACCTGCAGCAACCGCCTCAACCAGCTGGTGGACGCCGACCGCCTGGCCGTACGGTTGCAACGCGACCCGGCCGTGGAGAAGGTGATTTTCGAGGACCAGCTCTGCGGCGATGAGGGGTGGGACCGTTTGACCGAATCGGCGGCGGCGAGTCCATCCAACCGCGTACTGGTCGGCGCCTGCCACCCGTATGGTTTTATGGCCCGGATGAAAACACTGGCGCAGGCCATGAACCTGGCTCCCCACCTTGTCGATGCGGTTGATCTGAACATTTTCAGCCGTCCGGCAGGTCCCGTATCCGGCGACCGTTCGCCCTGGACAAGACTGAGCGATGCCTTGATTCGTCTCAAGCACGTCGATCCCCGACCGGCGGATGACTGGCCGGTGACCCAGAAAGCCCTGGTCGTGGGGGGCGGCATCGCCGGCATGCATGCGGCCCTGTCCATCGCCGACCAGGGCTATCCGGTGACTCTGGTGGAAAAATCCAGGGCTCTCGGGGGAAACCTGCATTGGATACGGCAGACCCTGGAGGGGCACGATGTCAAGCAACTGCTGACCCAAACCATGGATCGAGTGGCCAAACACCCCCATATTACCGTCTATCTGAACAGTTCAGTGAAAGGCGCCTACGGGCAGGTCGGGTTGTGGCGCACCACGGTTGAAACCCCTGACGAGCCCCCGCAGACCCTGGAACATGGCGTGGTGGTGCTGGCCACCGGCGGCAGTGAAGCACCGACCCGATCGTTCGGATACGGAACCCATCCGGCCATCGTTACCCAGAAAGAGCTGGAGACGGGGCTGGCCGAAGCCCGCGTCGAACCCGGGAAACTCGGCACGGTAGTCATGCTGCTGTGCGTGGATTCCCGCCGGAAGCCGCGCAACTACTGCAGCCGGGTCTGCTGCCCGACCGCCATCAAGCATGCCCTGCACATCAAGAAGCAGCATCAGGATACAGCGATTTATGTGCTCTATCGCGACATGATGACCTGCGGATTCACTGAAACTTACTTTTCCCAGGCCCGCGAGGCCGGGGTGATCTTTATGCATTACGATCCGACGCATCCCCCGCAGGTCAAAGTGGGAAAAGAGGAAACAATAGAGGTGCTGGCACGAGATCCGGTTCTGGGGGCACCGGTTTCGATTGATGCCGATCTGGTGGTGCTGGCCACAGGGATCGTGCCGGAAGTGCCGAACGATCTGGCGGCTTCGTATGGGGCGGAGGTGGACGAGGATGGATTTTTCCAACCCGCCGACAGGAAATGGCGTCCGGTGGACGCCCTGGTGCAAGGTGTTTTTGGCTGCGGCATCGCCCATTCGCCTCGCAACCTTACCGAATCGATCGCCACGGCCCGGGCCGCCGCCCAGCGGGCGCTGCACATTCTGGCCCGGCCGGCGATCGTCCCCGATCACACGGTGGCCCATGTCCGCCACAGCCTCTGCAGCCTCTGCCAGCGCTGCATCGACGCCTGCCCCTTTGCTGCCCGCACGCTCAATCCGGAAATGGACCGGATGGTGGTCAACCCGGTATTGTGCCAGGGTTGCGGGGCCTGCGCCGCCGCCTGCCCCAACGGCGCCGCTGTCGTGCAAGGTTTCAGCGAAGGGCAGATATTGGAAACCATTGACGCGGCATTGGAGGGTTAACATGCAAGACGCAACGACAATACTGCCGACCGCGGGTGCCGGCGGGTTGGCCGATGTCAGGGAGATGGTCCATTCCTGTATCCAGTGCGGGACCTGCAGCGGTTCGTGTCCCAACGAGTTTGCCATGGATAAAACGCCGCGGCAGCTGTGGCGCATGGTGTTGATGAATCGTGAAGAGGAGATTTTTCAATCCCGGACATTTACCCTCTGCTCCGCGTGCTACTACTGCACCCTGCGCTGTCCGCGCGGATTGCCGCTCACCGAAGCCATGGCCGCGCTCAAGCAGATGGCCTCGGCGCGGCAGCTGCCCCGCTATCGCAGCAGCACATTGTTTTATCAAAGTTTTATGGAGAGCGTACGCCGCCATGGAAGGGTCCGGGAAATGGAATTGATGACGCTCTATTTTGCCGGACTCAAGCGCCCTTTGGTTCCGCTGCGCTTCGCGGCCCTGGGAGTGACACTCATCCGTAAAGGCAAACTGTCATTGCAGCTCCCGTCCAAGGGGCGCGGCAAGTTGGCGGCGATGTTCGGCCAGGCGGAGAAGATGGAAAGGTAGATCCATGCAATACATTTACTACCCCGGATGTTCGTTGGAGGGCACGGCGGCGGAGTACGACGTCTCAACCCGTGCCGTGCTCGAAATGGTCGGCGTCGAGCTGCTGGAACTGGACGATTGGACCTGCTGCGGGGCCACGGCCGCACAGAACGTCGGCCGATTGCTCTCCCTGGCGCTGCCGGCCCGCAACCTGGCTCTGGCGCAACAGATGAATCCCGGTCTGGATATCCTGGTCCCGTGCAGTGCCTGTTACCTGAACTTGAAAAAAGTGGCGGTCAACATTCGCACCGAACCGGAACTGCTGACGCAGATCAATGCCGTGTTGGCGCCGGAGAATTTGAGGCTGAGCGGCCCTGTCAACGTCAAACATTTGCTGGAAGTACTGGTCAATGACATCGGCCCCGAGCGACTGACAGATAGGATGGTTCACCCGCTCACGGGCGTATCCGCAGCTCCCTACTATGGATGTCAATGCCTGAGGCCCTATGCCGTGTTTGATGACCCGGAGCAGCCGCGCTCCATGGAGAGGCTGATCCGGGCGGCCGGGGCAGACGTTTTTGACTGGTCCATGGGGCCCAAGTGCTGCGGGGCGTCACACATGAACACCAAAATGGAGGTGGGGCTCGCCCTGTGCGGCGCCATCCTGACCGCCGCTCAAACGGCGGATGCCATCGTGACGGTGTGCCCCATGTGCCAGATGAATCTGGAAGGCTACCAGAAAAAATTGTCCCGTACAGCCGCACGGACCATGCCCGTAAGCGTTTTGTATCTGCCGCAGTTGCTGGGCCTGGCGATGGGAATTGCCGAGCAGGATCTGAAAATCGACTTGAATTTGGCGGTCACGGATGAGTTCCGGGCTAAAATCGGTCGGGCAACGGTTGAAGGGAAAGCCGTCGCATAAAATGGACAAAGCAAAGCATCCAACAGCATATAAAAAATCGACAGGATGCCTTTGCTTAAAACTTTAAACTCGAAACTTAAAACTGGACCGAAGGTCCCGCCATGACCCGATCAGAAATAAAAATTCGGCATCGCATGGTGACCAAGCTCATTGTCACCACCGGTCTGGTGCTGCTGATGGCCATGATGATCTGGGCCAATTACAATATTGACTATCAGAAGCAGAAACAAATGGAGAACATCGTGGCCGGCACGGATCGTCTGACCAACACGATTCGCCTGGGGACTCAATACGCAATGATGCTCAATTCCCGGGACGACATCACACAAATCATTGCCAATATCGGAAAACAGGAAGAGATCGAAAATATCCGCATCTACAATAAAGCCGGAGAGATCAAATTCTCCAACCGTACCGACGAGGTGGACCGGATCACCAATATCGAGGCCGAGGCCTGCTATGTGTGCCATCGGGAAGATCCGCCGCTGACGACCATTACCCTGGATGAGCGCATTCGTATCTTCAGGTCGACGGAAGGATATCGTCTGCTGGGAATCATCACTCCCATTTGCAACGATCCCGGTTGCAGCACCGATGACTGTCACTTTCACCCGACGGACAAGAACGTATTGGGAGCCTTGGACGTGGTGGTTTCTTTAAAAACCGTCGATGACGCCATTCGAACGGCAGGTAAGTGGATTTCGGCTCTGACCGTGTGCGTTTTCGCTCTCACGTCGGCTATCATTTTTGTTTCTGTCATGCGCTTTGTCAATCAGCCGGTCAAAAAACTCATCGAGGGCACCCGCAGAATTGCCAAAGGAGATCTTCACACGCCCGTCGATCTGCAGCGTAAGGACGAGATGGGGCATTTGGCCAAGGCCATCAACCAGATGAGCAACGACATCAGTCAACAGCGTGCCGAACTGAACAAGCAGCGTGATCAATACCAGAACCTTTTTGAAAGCGTGCCGTGCCTGATAACGGTCCAGGATCGCGATTACCGGCTGCTGAACTATAACAACCAATTTGCGCAGCTGTTTAACCCCCAGCCGGGAGATCATTGCTATCATGCCTACAAAGGACGAAATCAGAAATGCGATCCCTGCCCGGTGGAGAAAACATACATGGATGGTCTTTCCCATTATGCCGAAGAGAGCGGCTTAAAAAAGGACGGCAGCCTGTCCCATTGGATCGTGCGCACGTCGCCTATTCGCGACGATCATAGTGAGATCGTGGCCTGCATGGAGATCTCCCTGGACATCACCGAGCACAGACAACTCGAAATCGAGCTGGAAAAATCGGAAAAGAAATATCATGCGATTTTCAACAATATTCCGAATCCGGTCTTTGTTCTGGATACGGAGAAATTGACCATCCTGGACTGCAACCAGAATGCGGAGGCCGTATACGGCCAGCCGGCTCAGACCTTGATCGGCCAATCGTTTCTGACCCTTTTTCTGGAAGAGGAGAGAGAGCATTACGCGAACCTGCTGGCCAAAACCCCGGTCTTGAATCAAGTGAGGCATCGCCATCATGATGGGGGTACATTGTTTGTCAACATAAGGGTTTCGCCGACCGCCGAGTACTCCGGAAAGAGAGTCTTGCTAGTAACCACCAGCGATATCACCAAACGGCTGGAGGCAGAGCAGCAGTTGATCCAGGCCAGCAAGATGGCAACCCTTGGCGAAATGTCTACGGGAGTGGCCCATGAGCTGAATCAGCCGCTATCGGTAATCAAAACCACCTCCAGCTTTTTCCTGCGCAAGCTGGAAAAAGATGAGCCCATTGCCAAAGAGATGCTGGCCAATATGCTGACCAAACTGGACCGCAATGTGGATCGTGCGGCGCGAATCATTCATCACATGCGTTTGTTCGCCCGCAAGAGCGATACCGAGTTCCAGAAGATTCAGATCAATGATGTGCTGCAGAGTGCCTTTGAGATTTTCGACCAGCAGCTCAAAGTGCGCGGTATAGGGGTGCAATGGGATCTTGCGGAGCGATTGCCTAAAATCAAGGCCGATCCGCAGCGCCTGGAGCAAGTGTTCATCAACCTGTTGCTCAATGCAAGGGACGCCATAGAAGAAAAGCGGCACATGCATGGCCACGACAAAGAGCCGGATACCATCTCCATCGCCACCTATTATGATCAGCGGTACGCGATTTGCCGCATTTGCGATACGGGGACGGGCATACCGCCGGGCAAGGCCGATAAAATATTCGAGCCGTTTTTCACCACAAAGGAGGTCGGCAAAGGCACCGGGCTGGGACTTTCGATCAGCTACGGCATCGTAAAAGAGTGCGGGGGTGAGATTATGGCTGGTGCGCATGATTCCGGCGGAGCCTGTTTTACGATGAAGTTTGCTGCTATCGAGTAGACCTGGGTGTTGCATAAAAAAGATGGCGGAAGGTTTGAAGAGCCTTATGATCCAAGAAGCGAAGATTAAAGATGATGACAGGGAAACCATTCTTCTGGTGGATGACGAGAAAGACATCCGCGATGTGCTGAAGGTGGCGCTTGTCGACGCAGGGTACCGGGTCATCATGGCGGAAAACGGTGAAGAGGCATTGGCGCGTTACACCGAGACGCAGCCGCCCATCGTGCTGACCGACATTAAGATGCCGGTGATGGACGGCATCGAATTGCTCAGAAGCATCAAACAGCTCAATGCCGACACGGAAGTGGTCATGATCACCGGCCATGGCGACATGGATCTGGCCATCCGCAGCTTGAAGTACAATGCTACCGATTTCATCACCAAACCGATCAACGTGGATGCCCTGGAAATAGCGCTGCGCCGGGCCCAGGAGAGGATCCTGATGCGCAAGAAACTGCAGGAATACACGGCCCACCTCGAAGCGCTGGTTCGCGAGAAAACAGAACTGCAGGACCATCTCTCTTCGCTGGGGTTGATGATCGGTTCCATTTCCCATGGCATCAAAGGCCTGCTCACCGGTCTGGACGGCGGCATGTACCTCCTGGAAAGCGGTCTGAGTCATAAAAATCAGGAGCGCATTGACGAGGGGTGGGAAACCGTCAAGATGATGGTGGAGCGCATCCGAAAAATGGTGATGGATATTTTGTTTCATGCCAAAAAGCGGGATTTGCAATGGGAAAACGTCGATGTCCGGAAATTTGCAGATGACATCGCGCGCATGATGACGGCCAAGCTCAACGATCGCCCCATCGAGTTTAAAACCATCATTGCTTCGTCTGTGGGAAACTGCCAGATCGATCCGGGCTATATCAATGCGGCTCTGATGAACATTTTTGAAAATGCGGTCGATGCGTGCCAGCGGGATACGGACAAGGCGGTTCACCATATAGCCTTCGAAGTACGCGAAGACAAAGGCCGCATCGTTTTCTGCGTCGCCGATGACGGTACCGGCATGGATGCGGAAACCCAGGCAAAGTTGTTTACCGAATTTTTCTCCGCCAAAGGACGAAAAGGTACCGGGCTGGGACTTTATGTCGCCAATAAGATCATCGAACAGCACTGCGGCAGTATCGAGGTGTCTTCCGCCGTAGGACGCGGCAGCAAATTCCGGCTGGCGGTACCCAAACAGAAAACTGAACAGAACCATGAAAAATCCTAGACGTTCAGAGGGGGTGTGGTATGACGAGCCATCAACACATAGTCAAACTGGGCGCCAAAAAACAGTCGACATTTATCGATAGCGTGAAACATCTGCTGCCCGAAGGCGGCAATCTCAATCTTTGCCTTACCTGCGGGGCCTGTACGTCGGGCTGTCCGGCCGCCGGCCTGGATGACATGGATCCGCGAAAATTTCTGCGCATGGCCGCTCTGGGCATGGACGACGCGATCGAAGCGTCGGACTGGCCCTGGATGTGCACGATGTGCCAGCGCTGCATCTATGCCTGCCCCATGCGAATCGATATCCCCCAACTGGTCTATCACGCACGGGCCTTGCGGCCCAGAGAGCAGCGGCCAAAGGGAATTTTGGGGTCCTGTGATATGGCCCTGAAAAACGAAAGCACCAGCGCCATGGGAACACCGCCCGATGATTTTGTTTTTGTGGTGGAAGATGTTTTGGCGGAGTACCGGGAAAGTCAGCCGGAATTTGCCGGCATGCAGGCACCCATCGATAAGGAGCAGGCCGAGTTCTTCCTGAACCAGAATTCCAGAGAGCCGGTGACCGAACCCGACGAACTCGTACCGTTATGGAAAATCATGCATCTGGCAGGAGCGGACTGGACCTACGGCAGCCGCGGCTGGGCCGGAGAAAATTACTGCATGTTTCTGGCGGACGATTCGTCCTGGGAGCATGTCACGCGCACCACCGTGGAGCAGGCAAACCGGCTCAAGGTCAGAACATTTCTCAATACGGAGTGAGGGCACGTCACCTTCTCGGTCCGGACCGGACTGAAAAAATTCAATCTCGACCACAACTTCGAGGTCAAAAATATCTATGAATATTACGCCAAATGGATTCGCGAAGGCAAGCTCAAGGTCAACTCCGACTGGAACTCCGATCTGAAAATCAAATTCACGGTGCAGGATCCTTGTCAGATCGTGCGCAAGAGCTACGGCGATCCCATCGCCGAAGATCTTCGCTTTGTGGTCAAGTCGGTGGTGGGCGAAGACAATTTTATCGACATGCAGCCCAACCGGTCCAACAATTATTGCTGCGGCGGCGGGGGCGGTTTTCTCCAGTCCGGATTCAAGGAGCAACGCCTTGAATACGGCCGGCTCAAAGATCAGCAGATCAAGGATACGGGCGCCGCTTACTGCATTGCCGGCTGCCACAACTGCCACGCCCAGATCCATGAGCTCAGCGAGCATTACGGCGGCGGGTACGCGGTGGTGCACCTGTGGACGATGATCTGCCTCTCTTTGGGGATTTTAGGTCCCAACGAACGGACCTATCTGGGCGAGGACCTCAAACAGGTCGATGTCTTTCACCCGGAAAGCGCCCTCTAGATGGACGGCATCGTTTACGGCAAAGCGCTGATGAGGTCCCTGTATTCAGCTTCGTTAAAGACACGGAAGGTTTCCGTCGTCACCGCCCCGCGGGACCCGATGGCCAAAGCCGCTTTTGCCACCGATTCGTCATTGGGGCCTTCGGATACGAGGACGATGTCATAGCGCCCGAAGGCCAGATAGAACTGTTTCATCTCAGCACCGAAGCTTTGAAATACCTCTTTTGCCATATCGAGCCTTTTGGGGCTTTCTTTAATGTTTTCAATCCCCTTTCGGGTATAGTTCACCAGGGTAATGTAGGTTGCCATGATGGGACCTCCTTCTGGTTAGGGTGTGGCCGCCCGCGGTTGAACTGGAGGGAACGGTTGACCTGTACCAGGTCAGGTACCCATCGTAACATGAGATATAGCTGGGAAAGCAGGTGGTATGATATCCGCGGATATTGTCGTTATGACATCCATATGGTTCTGTCTATAGCAAATCCAAAGCGCGCTTGGGCGGGCGAATGATAGGCATAAGATAACGATAAAATTGGGTGGCGCAACTCCGTTTCGACATATCCTGCTTGACGGATGAAATTTCCTATGACTATTTCCTGCGGATACTTTGCCAAGTGGTTGATATGTGACATGGATCTATTGGAAATTCGATTTGCCGAACTGATGGTCGAGGCAAACAGCTTCGATTCGAACGACTTCGAGCATTGGCTGTTCTGCCCGGGTATGCTCTTTCATTCGCCTGACAAGTGGTGGGGCGATTTTGGACGGCGCGACTTTCCCCATGAAGGACTCGATTTTTGCCTCTATCGGGGGGCATCCGGAAAGATTGTACGCCTGGATCCGAATATCCGGATTCCGGTGATGCGGGACGGTGTGGTAAGGGCCGTGTTCCCCGATTACCTTGGCCGGGCCTTGATTGTCGAGCATGTGGACGGCCGCAGGCGCTGGCTGTCGGTGTATGCCCATACAACACCGCTGGAAGGCATCGAGCCGGGCCTGTTTGTGAAAAAAGGGACGGTCATAGCCACCATTGCCGATACAAGCCATTCGAAGGCCGGAATCTATCCTCATCTTCACGTATCGCTGGGGTTGCCCTCTGCCCGCCTTTCCTACGAACATTTTGTCTGGAACCGTATGCGCGACCCTGAATTGGTCACCTTGGTGGACCCTCTCGCCATGGTCGAAGGGGACTATGAGGTATTGGAGGGCTGTTAAGGCCACGTGAGTTGGGTTTCGCAGGCTCAACCCAACCTACGGGGGGTCAAAGGCGTTTAACTTCCGGATCCGGTCCTCCACTTTGCGGATATAGGCCTGGATATCGCATTTGCGCTCCAGGCCGCCGGCTGTCATGGTGCGGACTTTGCCGAAGATCGGACGCCGAGGCCAGGCGCGATCGTGCTTGCCGAAGAGCCAGGCCACGCCGGCGTAGGAATTGGGGTCGCGGCCATCCAAAAAGTACTTGTTATTGATGGCCAGGGCCGTTTTAAACGCTTTTTCCGGGCCGCCGGACCACTCCACGATTTTTTTGCCCCAATACATGCGCATATAGTTGTGCATGAATCCGGTGTGCTTCATCTCCCGCATGGCCGCATTCCAATACGGATCATGGGTTCCGGCCGCTTCAAGTTCTTTGCGCGAATATATCACAGGCCGCTCGTCGTCGGCATGGTCCTTCAACGTCTTGCGGGCCCACTCCGGCAAGCAGGTGTAGCGGTCGTAGTCGGGTGTGTAATGCACGAAATTGGCGGCCAGTTCACGCCGGATGATCAGCTGTTCCAGATAGGCGTCGCGGTCGATACGCCGCCCCTGGCGCTCCCGGAGGACCTGAAGCGCCACATAGACCGGTGATATCTGGCCGAAGTGCAGATAAGGGCTCATGTGGGAGATGTCGTCCGTCTGGGGCTGGTTGCCGTGTGCATCGTACCGGCTCAAATGTTTACGGATAAAAGCGCGAAGCCGCTTTTTGGCTTCCCGGCAGCCGCCTTTGAACAATGGCGATACCGGAGGCACCTTGCGGTCGATGGTGAGACCCGCCAGGACCCGGTCGATATCGTCCAGGTCGATTCCATCCATGTCAAGATGCAGGGACGTCCGGCGGGGTTTAACAGCCCGGGAAAGGGTGAGATAGTCGTTCAGATGCTTTTTGATTCGCGGACGCAGCGTGCGGGCGGCGTATTCGGCTTTAGCGGATGCCACGGCCACCGGAACCACCACGTCGCCTTCCACCGCCAACACCCGGCAGTTGGCTCCGGCGGCCACGCTTCGGCGCCATTGGCGCTGATGACGGGTATAGCCGATATCGCATACCACCAGGGCGGCGCGGCGTGCGAGTGCCAGGGCAACCTCCACTGGTCGGCCCGGGCGTACGACCATTTGAATGCCCATGCGGCGCAAGGCGGTTTGCGCATCCTGCAGCCCTTCCAGCATGAATCGATAGTGCCTCAGATTCGCCTCGGGATAGGCGTCGGTAAGACCAAAGGCCGCCAGTACAGGACGTTTGAGCCGGTTGGCCTCCCTTACGGCGACGTCCAGGGCCGGGTTGTGTTCGGCGCGTTGGGACTGCTGCATCCAGTAGAGCACGTAGTCGCCCGCAACGATGTCCCGGTCGTTCATGGATTGAATCCTGGCCTCGGTGAGCGGCATTGATCCTCCTGTTCTATTGTTCCACGGCCCTTACAATTTGCAGGTGACCGTTTTGTCCGGTTCAAATGCTTCCGGGCCTTTCAACACGCGCTTGCCGGTGCGTCGGGCCACGGTTTCGAGCATGCCTTTGAACAGCCAGCGGTGGGATGGAAGCAGGGCATACCAGTACAGAATACCGGCCAGCCCGCGCGGCAGAAAACGCGCAGCCATCTCAAGTGCGATGCGGTCCGTGCCCTGGGGGTGAATGTTGAACTCGAGAAGAGCGTCGCCCGGTGATTTCATTTCGGCCAGCAGCAGCATCCGGTTCGGGGGTTCCAGGGCGATCACTCGCCAGAAATCAAGGCCGTCACCGACGCGCAGATCCACAGGGTCGCGCCGTCCCCGCCGCAGTCCCGGGCCGCCCAGTGCGCGGTCCAGCATCCCGCGCAGCCGCCAGAGGGCCTGGGCAAAATACCAGCCGTTGCGCCCGCCGATCCGTTGAAGCGTGTTCCAGACGCTGTCGGCTGTGGCCTCAAGCACGATGCGGTAGGCGTCGCAGAGAATCGTGCCGCCGGCGTATGCGGCATCACCGCAGGTGACCCATTCCGGCGGCAGGGACCCGCCGCCGTCGAACCAGCAGGTATCGACCGTTTCCTGGCGGATCCGATCCAGGGCCCTTCGAATGGCCTGGCGGCAGCTGACCAGATCCACCGGAACCATGCTGCGGATGCGGTTGTCGCGGCAGATGACCGGAATGCTCAGACCCTCGGCCAGGGGTTGCGCAATGGACGCCGGCACAGGTGTCACCAGATGCACCCACTTGGCGCTCAACCACGGCGTCAGCACCGGCACCGGAATGATCCAGCGTTTTTTCAGACCCGCCTCCTTGGCATAGATCTGGATCAGGCCGCGGTAGGTCAATATGTCGTCTCCACCGATATCCAGGGTTTGTCCGACGGTTTCAGGGACCGCAAGGACGCCTTCCAGGTAGTCCAGTACATTCTGGATGGAGATGGGCTGACAGGGGGTGCCGACCCAGCGGGGAGTGAGCATGACCGGCAGCCGGTCGACCAGGTAGCGCAACATTTCAAACGAGGCGCTGCCGGCGCCCAGAATCATCGCCGCCCGTAAATTGGTGACCGGAACGGATGAATCCCGCAGGATTCGTTCCACTTCGTGCCTCGATTTGAGATGCTTGCTCAGTGCCTTGTGGTCTTGCTCCCCCAGCCCGCCCAGGTAGATGATGCGGGACAGTTGGTTTGCCTGCGCCGCGGCCACCATGTTGTTTGCCGCCGTGCGATCGGCCCGGGCAAACTCGCCTTTGGCTGCATTCATCGAGTGGATCAGGTAGTAGGCTGAGCCGCAACCTTTTGCCGCGTGGAAAAAGGCCTCCTTGTCCTGCGCATCCCCGGCAATGACTTCGATGTTGGGATGGCGTCCCCAGGGCCGACACAGCAGACGCTCTGGCGAGCGGGCCATGGCTCGAATGGTATGACCGGCCTCCAGCAGCCGCGGAATCAGCCGTCCGCCTACATAACCGGTGCCTCCCGTTACCAGGATGGGTTTGTCGGCCATCGTTTCAATGGACTCCTGTACATCTTATACATGGTTCCGAAGCTTCAAGTCGACCGGGTGCGGCGTCAAATAAGTCTGCTGTTCCAGATAAGGTTGGTCATATTTGCGCACGAAATGCTTAAACAGGGTCAAGGGCACCACCAGGGGCACCAGCGATTGCTTGTAGTACTCCATGACTTCCAACAGCTCCTGCTTTTCATCTCCTGTCAGGAGCTTTCGAAAGTATCCCAGCATATGCATCATGACATTGAAGTGCTTCTTGACCGTCGTCTTCAGGCGCAGCGCTTCCAGCAACATCTTTTCATATTCGTGATAGAGCGGCGCACACCCCATCCGCTTGCCTCCCGCCACCATGGCACCCATCTGCTTCAAATGGCGAGGACTGTGGGCCATTAGAACCAGTTTGTTGCGGGAGTGAAAGTCCACCACGTTGCCGACGCAGGAGCGCCGTGAACGGGTGTCGCGCCAGTTTTTGAGGGTAAAGACCTGATCGAAAAAATTCTCACGAATCAGAGGGTTTCTCAGCCGTCCGTCATCTTCCACCGGGACGAGGGGGAAATGATCCATGAAGGCTCTGGCGAAGATTCCGACGCCCTTTTTCCGGGGCATACCGTTTTTACTGTAGACCTTCACCCGGACCATGCCGCTGCTGGGGGAATCGCACTTGAAGATAAAACCGCACAGATTTTCCTTTTCCAGGGCTTTCAGGCGTCTTGCGGCCCACTGTTTCATGCGGTCGGTGTGGTCGATGTGCGTCCTGGTGGTGACCAGTTGCGGGTCGTCCGGATCGCCGATCAGTCGGAGCGTCTCCCGGGGAGTCCCCAGCCCTGTTTCGACCTCCGGACACACCGGCACCCATTCCACATACTGTCCCAATGTATCTGTCAGGTAACGATCGTGCCGGTGGCCTCCATCCCAGCGGACATTGTTGCCCAGAAGGCAGGAACTGATTCCGATTTTTATTATTGCGGGCATGGTTCATCTCCTTTCGTTTTCAGCGGAGCAGCGGTATGAGACGGAATGATCGGGTTGTGAGCAGAGCAGATCCTTTTCGAACACCTGTTGGAGCGGATCCAGAATCAAAATGTAAGATAAAACGGGCGAGAGGTCAATCCGTGACCTGTTCCACCACAATTACAAGCTATCTCAAAATAAATCTAAGGGTTCCTGGCAAGGCGCGGAACGGTGAAAAAGCGGAGCATACACGAAGTATGTGAGCATTTTGAACCGTTTCGCAACGCCGGCAGGGGCACTTAGATTTATTTTGAGATAGCTTGTAGACTGTTTTGCATAAGATCGATCCTTATTTCATCCTCCATGCGAATGTGATAAAGATCGGAGCGCTATGAGCAGGACCATATTGAAAAATCTATGGCAGGTCGGCGGTGAGGGATTGACCGTTTTCGATGATGCGGCGATTTATCGCTACCTACATGGAAAGCATGTAATGAAGTCCCCTATAGGGGTGGTCGTTGACTGATACAATCTTTCGGTAAATGGTGATGAACGATGAGAAACGGTGTTCGGTATCTTTGTGCAGTTGGGCTTTTATTATTGTGGACCGGTGCGTGCGCGGCATCGGACGGCGCCGGCCACATCTGTTTCCAGCAAGTCGATGCCAATCAGGATGGTGTCGCCACTTTTGAGGAATTCGCGGTGTATTACGGCAAGGATGAGAAGACATTCAAAGCTTGTGACACCGATGGCGACGGTCAGCTCACTCACGATGAATACCATGACTTTTTAGGTCACGGAGCGTCGGAAAAATCCGAATAAAAACAGGTTGCCCATCAAGCGTAGCGGCCGGCAAAGCGCATGACGCGATCGACATAGGCTCGGGTTTCGGCAAAAGGTACTTGTCCCTTATATTTGATCACGTTGCCCGGGCCGGCGTTGTACGCGCTCAAGGCGAGCTTCAGGTCGCCGCCGAATTGATCGAGCATGCTGCGCAGATATTTTGCGCCGCCGTCGATGTTTTGGTCGATGTTGAAAGGATCCTGCACGCCCAGCTCTCTGGCCGTTGCCGGCATAAGCTGCATGAGCCCCTGGGCCCCGGCGGGTGATACGGCGCGTACCTGAAAGTCGGACTCGGCCCGCACCACGGCTTTCAGAAGCCGCCTGGGGAGTTGATATTTTCGGGCGGCCTTGTGGATGGAGGCCGCGATTTGGCTTCTTTCAATTGCCGGACGGCCCGGCGGCTTTTCGGGCAGTGGCACCGATGCAGACCTGACCTGATCTGACGGAGCCTCGATGGGGTCTGATTTCCCGGCAGGTTCCGGACTGGGCGCGCGGTGCAGGGGATCGTGCCCCGGCATCGACACGAAGGTGTTCCGCTCTCTTGTCGCAATCACTGGCCGATTCAAATAGTCCCGGATAGAGAGGCCCCGCTTGTCTGGCCGGGAGCCCGATTGGGCAGCTGCCAGCGCCTTGGAAAAGGCCGTTTCGCGTGTTTCAGCGGCGGAACGTTGGTTGCAGACGCGGGCGTTATCTGCCCCGCCGACACCGCTGAACCTAAAGTAATCTCTTATGGTCAGGTTTGTCTTGCCGTGCATGCATGCCTCCGTCATTCATGATGGAAAGATGCAGCAAAAACCATTCCAATAACCTCCTTATTCCATTGTTCGGTGTCACGGCTTTCAGGGTTGGTGCAACTATCTGTAAATGAGACGCTTTTTTCGATGATGGCTGGGCGGTTGGATCTTGCTTGAAACGCATACACCCGCTCGATGGGCAAATGCTGCCGATTCAGCGACAATTTGATGACGAGCGGATGGCTGTTGAAATTTAAGTGTTGACAATGACTCCCAATTCTATTGTATTAGATTGTTTTTATTGGTTGATAGGCGCAAACGAAACATCTTTCTGAAACCGGATTGGAGTAATAGGTCATATGGCACTATCCATCAACGAAGTGGCTGCCCGGTTGAATTTGCCGCTTGAAACGGTCCATCGATGGGTACGCCAAGGTAAAATCCCGATGCAGCGCCGGGGGGGCAGCTACGTTATTCGTCGTGAGATGCTTGAGCGGTGGGCGGATGAACATAAGCTCGAGATTCAGGACCGATCCACCCTTGAAGGCCCTAAAGAGGCTGAAGAGGCCGAGTTTGACAGCATCCTGCAGGCCATGCAACGGGGCGGGGTGTTTTATGATATACAGAGTGCGGATCGCGAGGCGGCCCTGCGGTCTGCGGTACAGCACATTCCAAATATTGCCGTCGATGCAAAGCCTCTGATTTTTGACAAGCTCCTGGAACGGGAACTGCTGGCCTCCACCGGAATCGGGCACGGCATCGCCCTGCCCCATCCACGCTCCCATCTGGACATTGACCTTGAATCGCCCCAGATCACCACGTGTTTTCTGGACCGTCCCATTCCCTATGATGCCATCGATGCGCAACCGGTTCAGGTGCTGATGGTGCTGTTGAGTCAGTCAACCAAGCAACATCTGGTCATGCTGTCCAAACTCTCCTTTTTTCTCCGAGATCCGGCATTTCGAAGTCAATTGTTAACCAAACCATCCCGGTCTGACATTTTTGATAAAATTGCAGAGCTGGAATCCAAACGGGAATAAGGGCTGTCAAAGTGAATTTTTCCCAATGGTTCGGTATGGTCAAACTCAAGTGGGCCATCTTCCGTTCCGATAACCGTCTGACTGTCATTGCGCTAGCGGGATTTGTAGGCTGCTGCAGCGGTCTGGCGGCTGTAACCCTGAACCGTGCCATTCACTACTTTGTCCATTTGACCCATATGATGCATCCCTACTGGTGGGCTTTTTTATTGCCGGCTCTCGGGGCAACGCTGTCCGCACTGTTTCTGAACACGCTCTTGAAGGAGCGCGCCAGCCACGGTGTGCCGGAAGTGGTCTATGCCGTTTCGCGATACGGGGGACTGCTCCGGTTTCGATCCAGTTTTTCGCGCCTGATTTCGAGCTGCCTGACCATCGGCAGCGGTGGATCGGCCGGACCCGAGGCTCCGGTGGTCATGAGCGGTGCGGCGCTGGGTTCCAACATCGCCAAGCGGTTTTCATTGGCCGAGCGGCAGCGTATCACCCTGGTGGGGTGCGGTGCGGCCGGCGCCATCGGTGCCATTTTCAATGCGCCCATCGCCGGATTGGTTTTTACCGTGGAGGTGATCCTGGGAGAGTGGCGGGCGTTTAACATCATCCCCATCGCCATCGCTTCAGTGGCCGGAACCGAAGTCAGCCGCCTGCTGCAGGGCAATCAGATCGCCTTTGGGGATCAGGCGTTCAACATCGGACTGCCGGACATCGGGGCCAGTTTCGGGGTCGTTGTGTTTGCCACCGTGGTATCCGTGATTTTCAGCCGTCTGTTGCGATCCATGCACCACCTGGCCGGCGGAACCAAACTGCCGCACTGGCTGCGACCGGCCGTTGGCGGGCTGGCGGTGGGAATCATCGGCATCTATCTTCCCCTGGTGCTGGGCGAGGGCTACGACTCCATTCTGAGCATGATTCAAAGCGGCTTTGCCCCGGGCCTGGCCATCGTCGTCGTAGCGGTATTTGCCAAGATGATCGCCACTGCGCTGACCCTGGGCTGGGGCGGTTCCGGGGGTATTTTTGCACCCAGCCTGATGGTGGGCAGCCTGCTGGGTTTGGTTTATTACCGCCTGCTGATATGGGTGGTGCCCGCCGGGGCGCTGGCTGCGGAGGGCTGTTTTGCCCTGCTGGGTATGGCGGGATTGATCAGCGGCATCCTGCAGGCGCCGCTGACCGCCATTTTCCTGGTGGTGGAGATCACCGGCAGTTACGAGGTCATTTTGCCGTTGATCATCGTGTCCGCGCTGACCTCGACCTTCTGCCACTATATCGAGCCGGGATCGTTCTATTTGCGCGACCTGATCGAAAGGGGGCAGTATCTGAGGCCCGGCACGGATGCACGGGTCCTGTCCGATCTCTCGGTGCGGGAACTGGTGGAGACCGACTATCTGGCGGTCCCAGGCAACATGCTGCTCAAGGAATTTATCGATGTGATCAAGCATTCCCGGAAGTACTTGTTTCCCGTGGAGGACCATGACGACTCGCGCTATCTGGGAATGATCTTTATCGATCGCATTCGGCCCTATTTATTTGATTCACAGATGCATGCCGTGTTGATGACCGAGCAGGTCATGGAGATCAACGTGCCCCAGGTCGGCCCCGACGACGAGCTGGTCGATGTTCTTAATATCATGGAGAATTCGCGGCTGAGCAGTCTGCCGGTCGTGGAAAACGGACGCTTCGTGGGGATGCTGTCCAAATCGGTATTATTGGATTATTATCGGAAAGAGTTGATCGTACAGACTGGGGTGTGATGCAGTATGAACATGTCCTTAACACTTAAAACTCAACACTTAACATTTCTCCCAATAAAGAGTTGAGCTTTCTGGATAAGCAATAATATGTTTTATGAATAAAATATAGAGGAGCAACTATGGAAGAGCGTTTATTGCATGTGTTCAGAAATACCCCGCTGGGGCGCGAGACATTGCTTCAGTCGCTCTATTTTTGCAGCACTCTGAATGTCGGTCTGCATATTTATGTGCCGAAGGCCACCCAGTTTTTAATGTATTTCGAACATGACGCCGTGCAGGTGGATCTGGATAAAAGCTATCTGGCCGCTCCCGACACGGCTGTTGCCCACGCGACCGCACTGGCCGAAGATGCCGGCCTGACACCCAACTTTTTGGTTCCCAAAAATTACACCGCCAGGCAGCTGCCCGACCTGCCGACCAATTTCAGCTACATGTGCTGCCCGCGCAGTATCACCGATCTCTCATCAAAAATTGGTCTGGGCTATATCGGCCCAAAAGTGCGCCGTATCATCAAATCCTCAAACTTTCCGGTCCTGCTTACCAGCTCCGTATTCAAGGCGTGGAAAAGCCTGGCGGTGTTCTACGGCGGTTCCCAGAATGCCAGCAATGCGCTGAGCTGGGGGCTGCATCTGGCGAAGACATCGGGGTTCCCGTTGGATATCGTCACCCATACCGAGAGGCGCTCGGATGGCTATTTCGACCGCCAGCTGGAGACCGCCGGACTGCTCGGGCCGGTCAAACAGGGGGTTCGCGATTGGCACAAGATCCGCAAGGGCAAGTTCGAGGATCATCTGTACAGGGTGCCCCATGACGCCCTGCTGGTCGTGGGCGCTTACGGGCACGGTTTGATCAAGGACCTTCTGTTCGGCAGCAAAATGGAATCGATCCAGTCATGGATGCCCAATAATATTCTGTTGGTGGGCCCCAATACGATGTTTCACCGGGTATAAAATCTGCGATGAAGTGTTCCACCCATCCAATGAAAATCGTATTGACATTGATCGTTGTCAGTGGATGGTTGTGCTTGTCTTGTACCGGGGGACAAACTGGAAGGAAGGCCCCGCAGCCGGTACCCGCAGATCCGGGCCTTGAGGTCTACGCGACTCTGAACGAACTCATCCAGTCGGGTGGCGATCAGATCGACTATGATACCCTGATGCAGGTCTATCAAACGATGACCGAGACGTCGCATGAGATTGCCCACATGGATCGGCTGCTGATGTCTCTGATCAATCAACGAAACGCCGATCCCCGTATCGACCAGATGGTCCTGATTCTCTCCGCTAAGGTTCTGGGCCGGTCCAAATACCCCATCGCCAATATCAATGCCATCTTTGAATCCATTCTTTCCAAGGATGATCGACTGTCGCATTGGGTCCTGGCGTTTGTGTCCGAGGCTGTCGGAGATTACAGGCAGCCTATTCCGGAAGGGGACAGGCTGGCGGATCTGGTGGAGAAGAAGGTGGATAGGCTCGCATCGCGGCCCGAACCCCGAAAAGAGAATTTCGGCTCCCACTTTCTGCCCCCTCCCAAGGGCGACTATATTCGGACCTATATCGACGGGATACAGTCCCGGCGCCTGCGGGAATCCGAAAGAAATCACTACTATCTGCTTATCTCCGCCGGCTATACCGAGCCAGCCATAGAGGCGGCGCTCAAACGGTTGCGCAGCGGCGGCAGACCGTCTGCAGGACAGGCGGGCGAGTCACTTATGAAATTTCTTTCGCAGAATCGTGACCGGATGCTTCAGCGCTAAACAGCGACAACGGGAAACGATGGATGTCGGGCCGGCCTCCGTGCCGGACGGTTGTAGGAATCGAGCTGGGCATAAGGCCCCAATCGCTCATTTGTCCCTTTTTCCCAATGCCCATATTGAGCTCGTTGGGAGGTTTTGAAGCCGCTATTCCAGAATGATGGTCTCACCATGCCGGAGGACGAAAAAATCTTCCGGAGCAATCCGGTGTTGCTTCAAGGCAGCGGCCAGTCGTTTAGGCGGCTCATCCAATGGTTCGTCGGTCAGGATAAATGTACCCCAGTGGATCCCAACCGATTGTCTGGATCCGATATCCATATGGATCTGAACCGACTCTTCGGGGTTTACATGGTGCCGGCTCATGAACCAGCGCGGCTCGTATGCACCGATGGGGATGGCCGCCAGATCGAAGGGGCCCAGCTTTTCACCGATTTCTTTGAAAAAGGGGGCATATCCGGTGTCGCCCACAAAGATGAAGCGATAGGTTCCGCTGGCGATCACCCACCCACTCCAAAGCGATTCGTTGGCTGAAAAGAGGCTGCGCTTACTCCAATGCTGCGTCGGCACGGCAATGATTTCCAGTGACTGGTCTGCTTGCCGATCCCACCAGTCCATTTCGATGACCCGGTCGATTCCCTGTCCGGCAAACCATCGCTTCAAACCCAGGGGCACATAAAACCGGGTATTATCTCCGCCGGGGCGTCGATGCAATTTTCTGATGGACTGCGTGTCCAGTGCATCGTAATGATCATGGGAAATAACCACAATATCAATCGGCGGCAGGTCCTCAAGTGCCAATCCCAGCGGGGCGGCGCGCTCGGGGCCGGCCCATTGAACCGGGGATGCACGCTTTGAAAAGTGCGGGTCCGTGAGGATATTCAAGCCCTGCATCTGCAGCAGCAAGGTGGCGTGACCGATCCAGGTCAGCGTTTGTTGTTCCCGATTCCAGTTCAATCGATCCGGATTGTTGTCTGCCAATGGAAAGCTGTAGCTCTCCGCTCCCGGGATATCCTTTCCTGCTCGTTCACTGCGCCATTTGATGAAATCCCGAAAGCGATTGGCTTCATCGGTGTAAATGTTTTTGAAACCCCTGGGAGTATGGTGAGGTTTATCCGTTGCGGGCGGCTGCGAAATGCAGCTGAAAAACACCAAAAAGGCAGCACCCAGGGCTATCAACCGTATGGCCGTCTGCAGCGTAGGCATCGCTTATACCAATCCTTTGAATCCTCGTCTGCCAGGTTGACGATCTTTGGTCCAAAAGCACCCAACAGGAGATGTTATCTCAATTCGATACATATACTGTTCCCATTTTTCTATTTTGCAACTTAAAATCTTAAACGTCGTCATGGCCGAAGATTTCGATTTTGCAGGAACGGCATCCGGCGCGGTCGATCAAGCTTGCTTGATGGTTGGAGCAGGTGGTTTGAAGCGGATGCCGGATAATGGTGCAATGCAAAATTTAAGCATTGACATGTTGATAATGATCGCCTAAAAAAGAAGTATATCCAGCTTGTGTCTCAAATTGTGCATTGCCGTAACAAATTGTATTTTTGTGAGGTGTCGACTTTCCGAGCATTCGATTGTTTATGCCGGAACCACCCCTCTCTGGTCTATTCTTGTACGTTTCTTAGATCCCCGTTCTGATTCCGTGAGTTGAACATATAGACCCTCTTTATCTTTAATAACAACTGGTTTCCGGTTGCATGGCGTGTCGATGCACTGCAGCCGCGTTTGGTTTTATAGGAGTGTCGATGAGCAGTACCCTGAATTCCGCCGTGGGTATCGAGTTACTGGTGGAAAAATGTCGTGAAGAATTTAGATGTCCCGAAAATACAGATTTTTACGAAGAGGACGATTACAAGGAGGCGGAGCGGAAATATGTCAAATTCTGTCTGAACGGAACCATTGACTCCTGAGATGATACCGTTCATACGGGCCGGGTCTTTCAGCAGTCGAGCATCCCTTCAATGCATTGATCTTTTTCTTCCCATAGCCGATTGAGCCAGATTTGAAATCGGCGCCGGAAGGCCCTGTCGTTGGCATAGTCGCCCACCAGATCCTGATTGACCGGTACGGTATTGACCCGGACTTTAATCTCGTCGATCCTTCCGCATAAAAACGACCAGAAGCTATTGCCGCCTTTGGGATAGACAATGGTAACATCCAAAATATTGTGAATCCGGTCTCCCATGGCGCCGAGCACATAGGCGATGCCGCCTGCCTTGGTCTTCAGCAAATTGACATAGGGCGATTGCTGTCGACGATGTTTGAGCCGGGAAAAGCGGGTACCCTCGACAAAATTCATGACGGAGACCGGGAAGGATTTGAATTTTTGACAGGCTTTGCGTGTGATTTCCAGGTCTTTGCCCTTCAGATGAGGTTTTTTCTTGATCAGGCTTTTGGTGTAACGCTTGATAAAAGGAAAATCCAGCGCCCACCAGGCCTGACCCATCACCGGGAACCAGATCAACTCCTTTTTAATGAAAAATTTGAGCAGGGGGATGCGGCGGTTAAAGATCCGCTGCAGCACCAGGATATCCACCCAGGTTTGATGGTTGGCCAGGATCAAGTACCATTCGGTCCGCTTCAGATGCTCAATTCCACGCACCTCCATGCGGGTGCCGGCGGTCAGTTTCTGATTGAAATTGTTCACGTCGATCCAGCTTTCGGCAATAATGCTGGCCACACGGCCGCACATACGCCGCCATTTCTTGACAGGAACCAGCGCCCGCAACAACGCCGTGATCATCAGAAAAGGAACCCAAAACAGGCTGTTCAGGCAGTACCCTAAGAGGGATAAACAGCCCCGTACCGGGGCGGGCAGGAAATTGAACATGAAACCTCTCGAAATCTGTTCAGCATGCGCACAGGTGCGGCGATCCATTCGATATTCATTAGCCGGAAATTCTAACTTAGACAAAGATTGGAAACGGCTCAAGCGGCGTCTGCGGTTTTACAATTGTTTTACATATTAAAAATATGTTCTATATTCGTTTTTAAACAGCGACTGGGAGTGAACGCCACCACCTCTGGCGATACGGTAATCCGTAATGTCCATCCCTGGATGAATCCGGATGCTGGCCCTGCTTTTTTTCCACCGATCGCTAAACCTGCAGCTAACGGCTCCAAAGACAGGGGATGATTAATGCACACACCTTTGCAACAGACCGGCGACTCTGGAAATGCTCGGCGCTTGTTTGCCGATCAGGTCCACAAGCTGTATGGAGAGATCAATATCGGCGCGGTCGCAACTCTGGTGAACAGCATTATCCTTGCGTTCATTTTCAGGGCCGATGTTCCCGCCGATAATCTTCTCATCTGGCTGGGTTGCATGGGGGGTATCAGTGCTTGCCGCCTGATTTTGAATTCCCGCTACAGAGCGTCCGATGCGAAATCCAGCCAGGTGCAGCACTGGTACGTCTGGTTCATGGCCACATTGTTGTTCTCGGGGATCGGATGGGGATCGGCGGCCGTTATCATTTTTCCTTCCGAGTCGGTAGCGCATCAGGCGTTTATCGCATTTGTCTCCGGCGGCATGGTGGCAGGCGCTGTTGGGGCTTTCAGCGCAATTCGACCGGCCTTTTTCGTTTTCAGCCTGCCGGCACTGTTGCCCATATGCATTCGGTTCTTTCTGATCGGCGATGAACTGCACATTGCAATGGGCTCGATGGTGCTTCTGTTTTTGATCCTGATCAGCCAGGCGGCAAGCCGAATGCATATCAACACATTGGCCTTGTTGTCTCTCAAGTACGAACGGGAACTGCTCGTTGCGAACCTGCAGCAGGAAGTTGAGCAGCGCAAGTCGGCTCAAGATCGCCTCAGAAGACAAAAGGAAACCATCGAAGAGATTGTCGAGCAGCGAACGGCCCAACTGCATAAGGCCAATCAGCGGTTGCGCGCCATTCTGAATTATGCGCCGCTGGTGATCTGGGCCGTCGACCGGGATGAAACGCTGACGTTCGTCGACGGCAAAGGGATGGCCAGCTTTGGATTCGATGCAGACGAGGCGCTTCAGCAGCCGCTGACTGCCTTTGCCGGCCGGAATGCGGCATTGATCGAGATAACCAGGCGGGTATTGAAGGGAAGGTTCATTGCCGAGACGGTCCAGGTACAGGATGTGCATTTTGTGGTGAGATATCAGCCGATGCTGGATGCGGATGATCGTGTTGTCGGTGCGATCGGCGTGGCCATAGACGTAACCGAACAGCAAACAGCCAAAGAAGCCTTGCGAAAGAGCGAAGAAAAATATCGCGAGTTGGTGGAAAATATCAATGACGTTCTGTTTACGGTCGACTCGCGGGGCAGGATAGCGTATGTCAGCCCGGTGATTGAACGTATGCTTGGGTATGGCGTGGATGAGCTGATTGGGAAGACGTTTTTCGACTATGTCTTCCATGAAGATATCCGCCGGTTGAAAAGCGATTTCGACAAAGCGCTGGAGCGATCCGGCGCTCCAAAAGAATACCGGTTTGTCAGCAAGTCCGGTGAAATAAAGTGGTGCCGTGTGAATGCACGGCCCTTTTCGGAAAAGTCCGTCAATGCAGGTGTCCACGGCGTATTGGTCGATATCACACGGTCAAAACGCCTGGAAGAGCAACTGCAGCGATCCCAGAAAATGGAGGCCCTCGGGGTTATGGCCGGCGG
>JBNKKC010000028.1:0-5011 GCA_050291625.1 Desulfobacteraceae bacterium | reverse complement strand
AAATCATCCAGCGTAAGGACCTGTCCGAGTCTCAGATGGCCGACATGATGAACACGGTGCTGACCGGCAATGCCACCGAAGCCCAGATCGGTGCCATGATGGCGGCCTTGGCGACGAAAGGAGAAACATTCGAGGAGCTGGCCGGAGCGGCCCAGGCCATGCGTCGCAACGCCCGCCGCATCCAGGCGACCGGCTCGACCGTCGTGGACACCTGTGGAACCGGAGGCGACGGCGCCAGTACCTTTAACATTTCGACGACCACCGCTTTCGTGGTGGCCGGCTGCGGCGTCACCGTGGCCAAGCACGGCAATCGAAGCGTTTCCAGCAAATGCGGCAGCGCCGATGTGCTGGAAGCTCTCGGTGTCAAGCTGGACACGCCGCCGGAGGTGGTCGAAGAGGCCGTCCAGACCATCGGCATCGGGTTCATGTTCGCCCCCATGTATCACAGCGCCATGAAATACGCCGTCAAGCCGCGGCAGGAGCTGGGAGTCCGCTCCATATTCAATATGCTGGGGCCGCTGACCAACCCGGCCTCCGCCAACTGTCAGCTGCTGGGGGTGTATGCCCCGCAGCTGACCGAGATGTTCGCCCAGGCACTCAAACTCCTGGGGGGGCGTTCGGCCATGGTGGTTCACGGACACGACGGACTGGACGAGATCAGTATCTGTGCGCCCACGCGCGTCAGCGAACTGAAAGAGGGCATCATCCGCACCTATGATCTCGACCCCGAGCCGTTGTTCGGCCGTCTGGCACAGCCCGAAGAGATCGGCGGCGGCGACCCCGAAGCAAACGCCGCCATCGCCCGCGACATCTTGTCCGGCGTTCCGGGAGCGAAACGGGACATCGTCCTGATCAATACCGGGGCTGCGCTGATGGCCGCCGGAAAAGCGGACGCAATCCAAGAGGGAATCGATCTGGCGGCGCAAGCCATCGACTCGGGCAAGGCCGCCGAAAAACTGGATGCCCTGATCGAGTATACGCGGGACAACGGATAAACAGGTTTGCATAAGGGCGCGGCATGACCATTTTAGACCGTATCGTAAAAGATAAGAAGCAGGAGGTTTCCGACGCGAAAAAGCGGGTGCCTGAGGCGCAGCTCAAGCGCCTGATCGCCGAAACCCCCTGGCAATCGCGCGGGTTTTACCATCGCCTGAAACGTCCCGGCCCCGGCGGGGTCAATATTATCGCGGAAGTCAAACGCGCCTCTCCCTCCAAGGGAAATATCAGCGAACATCTGGATGCGGCTGCCTGCGCCGCCGATTATCGCAGTGGAGGCGCCGCCGCCGTCTCGGTGTTGACCGACGCGCCCTATTTCAAAGGCCGCCTCGAAGATCTGAAGCAGGTTCGCGCCGCCGTAGATTTGCCCGTGCTGCGCAAGGAGTTTATCGTATCCTCGTATCAGGTCTATGAATCCAGGGCCGCCGGAGCCGACGCCATTTTATTGATCGCGCGCATATTGACGCCGCAACAGTTGTCCGATCTTCTTTCTATGACCCATGAACTGGGCATGGACGCTCTGGTCGAGATCCACGACGAAGCGGATTACACGGCCGCTCACCAGGCCGGCGCCCGCCTGATCGGAATCAATAATCGCAACCTGGCCACCTTCGATACCGATATCCGCACGGCCATGCATCTGGCGAATCTGCTGGCGCCCCACGAAGTCCCGGTCGCCGCCAGCGGGATCGCCAACCGCGAAGACATTGTCAACAACCTTGAGCAGGGCATCTTTACGTTCCTGATTGGAGAGAGCCTTGTGCGTTCAGATAATCGGGTGAATTTACTCAGGCGGCTGATCCATGGTTAAAGTGAAACGTCATTATCCTGAAATCAAAGTGTGCGGTCTGACCAGACCGGATGAAGCCAAGGCCTGCGCCGATCTTGGGGCCGATGCCATCGGGCTGGTATTCCATCCGCCTAGTCCGCGACATGTTTCCGTCGAGCAGGCGGCGGCCGTCAGAGAAGCGCTGCCGCCCTCGGTTTCGGCTGCGGGGGTCTTTGCCGATTATCCGCTCGAGGAGCTGCTTGAAACGGTGAATCAGGTGGGGTTGGACGTGATTCAACTGCACGGGGCCGAATCCCCGGAATATGTTTCCCTGCTCGGCCGACAGACCCCATGCAAGATCATCAAGGCGCTGTTTGCCGAAAAACCGCCCGGCATGCAGCTGGCGCCCACCTATCGTGTGAGCGGCTTTCTGGTTGAGTGCGGCCGCGGGCCGCTGCCGGGGGGCAATGCCATGGTCTGGGATTGGGGCGCCGCCCGGTCGTTTGCGCAGCAGCACCCGCTGATACTGGCAGGCGGTCTGGGGCCGGATACGGTCGAAGAAGCTATTGCAGCGGCGCTGCCCGATGCCGTAGACGCCAGCTCCGCCCTGGAAGCCCGGCCGGGCCGCAAGAATTTATCAAAAGTGAAGCGATTCATTCAAGCCATCCAACGCAGCGCTGTCCACTACACTCCGGATAATCGTCCCCTCCGGCCGATTTTTCGTGCTTGATCCGCATCCGACCTACAAATGAGAATTGATATCGGTTCGGAAGGTGATATGATATCCGGGTACCCGCTTAGGCAATGATGGTGCCCCGAAAAAAAAGGAGATACCATGGCCCCAGATCAATCGATCGATATCTTGAAGGAAGCGATATTGCTGGAACGCCGCGGACAGGCCTTTTACAGCCAGGTTGCGCGTCAGACCGAGCAGGCAGAGGTCAGAGATTTTTTTGAAATGATGGCCGATGAGGAAGCCCGTCACATCGAAATTCTCGAAACGCAATTCGCCGCATTCGTGCAGAATCGGCAGTTTGAGGAGGTCGGCATGGAGATGTCGAACGAACCGGTCGACGCCGCTCAGGTTCTGTCATCGTCTCTCAAACAGAAGATATCCGCCGCCGAATTCGAGGCCGCCGCCATATCGGCCGCCATGCTGATGGAAGAGCGCGCCATCGCCCTGTACAGCGAGCGGGCGCAGATCGCCGAAGATCCGAACGAGGCCGTGTTGTACCGCTGGCTGGCCGATTGGGAACGCGGCCATTTGAGCTTCCTGGCCCGGTTGGACAAAGAGATCCGGGAGGCCGTCTGGAACGATCAGCAGTTCTGGCCGTTTTAAAACCGTCAATAGGATCGTCGCATGAACCTGCCGAAACAGGCCTATCCCGAGCATCCGCGTGCCGCCGTCGGGGCCGTTGTATTCAAAGATGACAAAGTGCTGCTCGTACGCCGCGGCAGGCCGCCGGCAAAAGGCCAGTGGGCCATCCCCGGCGGGAATGTCAAGCTGGGAGAGACCTTGCAGCAGGCCGCCGAGCGAGAAATCCTGGAAGAGACCGGCATCGTGATTCGAGCCGGTGATCCCATCTACACCTTCGATGCCATCGTCCGCGATGAAGACGGCGCCGTCCAGTTCCACTACGTTATCATCGATCTGGCCGCCGAATACATCGATGGAACTCCCCGTCCCGGGGACGATGCCGACGAGGTGCGGTGGCTCGATGCCCAAGCCCTCCATATGCTGCCCGTGAGTCCTCCCACCTTGAAGCTGCTCACGGAAACGCTGCATTTTAGATAGTGTCCATCCAGAAATAAACTTTTTCCGGAAGAAGTTGTCAGGCGTTGGTCGTCAGCTGTTAGCCAGACCATCCATTTATGGATGGACACTTGCTAATGTCATACCTTTTGGTTGAGAGCTCGTAAGCGAAGCGGGATGAAATACAGAGCAGCCGTTGTCCTTGTGATCCAATGGATTCTGTATTAAATAGGAAATAAACATCCTGCATTCTCGTCCCTCTGCCGGCGTAAAAGCCAATGGCCTGGAGTTGGATTATATTTCAGATGCCTTTCCGGCTAGAGCCGCTACAGAAAAAAGGAGCAAGAGCATTCAACAATAATTTCAACCCTTTTTTCTGATTATTAAAACTCTGAGAAAGAAACGATGTAAAAGGGCTTGTTTTTTCGATTTGAATATGAAGTCGGTTTCTTTCAATCCTATTGTAATTGCCGTGATTATTAAAAAACAAGGCTGATTGGATCGGGAATATCGAGCGTTTTTGCTCGTGAATAATGGTTATGTGTAATTATTTATGAAGAATAATATTAAAGACATATTGCTTATTCCCATCGCATTTTTATTGAATTATTTGTTTGCATCTATCGGCTTTGTAGTCTTAACGATATGCAATCAAATTTTTATTGGTTTAAATTTCAGCGGAACCGACTTCGATAAGCTAATTGGAAATCTTACCTTAAACTCATTTGAAAGCCTAATCTTTCTTTTATTCCTGTATTTTTTGGGCATCGATCTAAAGACATTGATTTTGCGAAATTCAAATCAAACTCAAGAGTATGAAGGCCTTGAAAGATATAGCTCGAAAGGAAAGCTTTTACTTAATTTGGCGTTCAATATTTTTAAAAAGGCGCCTTTTGAAAATAGCCTGAAGCTTTCTATTAAGGTATATCTATTAAGAATTTTGTTGGTAATCATTGTCATGTTACCGCTGTATATATTTCAGCTATTATTATTTTCGTTTTCATTAGCACCGTTCTTAACCGCCTTGTTGACATTGGTAATTCTTTTTGGGGCGGCCTTGTCGTATCAATTTGATACCAAAATTGGTAAAATGATAGAGAAATATTTACTAGAATATATCAGCCTTATGAAGCCAGATCACTTAGAAAGCCTGCAAAAGAAATGCAGCACATAAC
Organism: Desulfobacteraceae bacterium; assembly: GCA_050291625.1. Lineage (GTDB taxonomy): Bacteria > Desulfobacterota > Desulfobacteria > Desulfobacterales > Desulfosarcinaceae > JARRKU01. The sequence continues at coordinate 318 of JBNKKC010000028.1, read as the reverse complement.
CTGCGCTTCCACATAGGACGCGCAAAGCCCGCGCGCCTGTGAAGCGCGGAGCGTTCGCTGTAGGAGATAACTGATGAAATTCGAAATCACAGCATTCGATAATAAAAACCATAGGCATCAAGTTATTTCTTTATGGAAAGCTGTATTTGGATACGAAACATCTCATAAGAAAAGTATTGGGGTCATCCATTAAAGGGTTCGTCAATAGAAAAAACACCTCTCCCTGAGCATTCGGTTGTATTTTTTTGTGTTTTGCTTTTGACGTTTTAAGCTCCAATTCGCGCCCGAACTTTCGTCAATTCGGATACGGTAATTGAT
>JBNKKC010000027.1:0-12921 GCA_050291625.1 Desulfobacteraceae bacterium | reverse complement strand
TCAGCAGCGAATTTTAGTGTCACTTAGACGCAGCGAAGGATCAGCGCCCCGCACTGTTTGAGCGTAGCGAGTTTGCGGGGCGCCCGCAGCGCGTCTTAGTGACACTTAAATGAAGTTGCGTGTGGCGCAAACCACCCGCTGGGGGCACCGTCGCATGAAAATCGAAAGTTGAGTTATAAATTTATTTGAGACGACAAATGAGATAAAAAATGGTATGGAAAACGGCTGGATATCGACAACTTAAATGTTGAACCATGAACCTTGAATGTTTATCATCTGCTATGTCATTGTTTAAACTATTGCAAAAACCGTCCCTGCAAAGCCTGTCCAAAACCTGCGGTTGAGCGGCAAAAATCGACCCGGTCGGGCTCGGTGATATGCTGTCAACGCTTAAGCAGGCAACGGACGACAACTTGCTGGTGGGATTCAACACCGGCGATGACGCAGGGGTGTACCGACTCACAGACGATTTGGCCATTGTGACAACGGCGGATTTTATCACCCCGCCGGTCAATGATCCGTTTCAATTCGGCCAGATTGCCGCGGCCAACGCCATCAGTGATGTTTACGCCATGGGTGGCGAACCCAAGGTTTGCCTGAATCTGGTCTGTTTTCCATCCAGCAAGCTGCCGGCTGACGTCCTGAATCAGATCGTGGCGGGTGCGGCCGATATAATAGCCGAAGCCGGCGCCGTACTGGCCGGAGGGCACTCGGTGGAAGACGACGAGCCTAAATTCGGATTGTCGGTGGTTGGGGTGGTGCACCCTCAAAACATCTGGACCAACGCAGGTGCGCGGCCTGGCGACGTCCTGGTGTTGACCAAACCCCTGGGCAGCGGCGTGCTGTTCAACGCCAATTTGAAGAAATGGGTTTCTGAAGCGGCTCTCGAAGCCTGCGTCGAGATCCTGTCCACCCTGAACCGCGATGCCGCCCTGGCCATGAGGTCATTCGACATCCACGCAGCCACCGATGTCACGGGATTTGGATTGGCCGGGCATGCCATGGAGATGGCCAAAGGATCCGGTACGACCCTGGAGATTGATGTAGCCCGCCTTCCGATCATGGACCAGGCTCTTGATATGTATCGCCGCGGAATGACCACCGGAGTCAATGGCGCCAATCGGAAATTGGTGGAAGCCAACCTGTCGCTGCGCACTTCCGTTCCGGATTGGCACAAGGAGATCCTTTTCGATCCGCAGACCAGTGGAGGGCTGCTGGTCGCCCTGCCGGAGGAGCAGGGCCGGTCGCTGGTGGCAAAACTCGAAAGCCTCAACACACCGGCCGCCCATATCATCGGACGGGTCATGCCCCTGAACGGGACAACCCATCTAATCTTCAATTAATATCAATCAGTCCGGTGACTTGACAACAGACCATGCGCCGGATAAATAGATCCATTGCGATTATACAACGGCTGAGGTGACGGATGGAGCTGGCGGTCCCGGTGATCGGCATACTGCGCGGTATTCACGGTGATTTTCTTGGAGACCTGATGGATGCAGCCTTTGGAGCCGGTTTGCAGGCGCTCGAAGTGACGCTCAACACCGATGGAGCCGAAACGATGATCGCTGCTCAGCGGCACCGTGTACCAGACGGCAAATGGCTGGGCATGGGCACCGTATGCAATGTGCGACAGGCCCGACGCGCCATAGATGCCGGCGCCATGTTTCTGGTTACGCCCAATTGTAATCCGGATCTGATCGTGTATGCAGCGGCCAGAAACATACCGGTTGTTTCCGGAGCATTGACACCTACTGAGGTTTATAACGCCTGGTCCGCCGGCGCCTCCATGGTAAAAGTGTTTCCCTGCGGGCCAATGGGAGCCGGGTATATTCGGGATTTGAAAGGACCGTTTGACCGCATCAAGTTGGTGGCGGTCGGCGGCGTAAATGCAGACAATGCAAACGATTTTTTTGCCGCCGGCGCTCATGCGGTGGGCGTGGGCGCACCCCTGTTTGGAAAAGCGGCTCTTGCTCAGAAGCGGCCCGAAGCGATCGGCGCGAATATCAGAAGATTTCTGGAAACGATTTCATATTGAACAGTACGACAAGGAAAGAGAATGTATCGACCTCAGATTAAGGTGGTGGACTGCACGGTACGCGACGGCGGCCTGATGAACAAATGGCAATTTGAAGACGATCTGGTGGAGCGGGTCTACCTGGCCAACACCGCTGCCGGGATTGATTATATGGAGATCGGCTATCTGAGCTCCGAATCCGCATTCGACCGCAAAAAGTTCGGACCCTGGCGCTTCTGCGCGGAGGAGGATCTGCAGCGCATCATTGGTCACAATGGTGAAAAAAAGATCAAACTGTCGGCCATGGCCGATATCGGACGCATCGAATATGATGACATTCCGCAGCGGTCGGACAGCTCACTGGATATGGTTCGAGTGGCCTGTTATGTGCACCAGATAGATAAAGCCATCGCCCTGGCGCACCACTGCATGGAAAAGGGTTATGAAGCCACCATCAACCTCATGGCCGTATCGACGGTGGGTTTGAGGGACCTGGAAGAGGCTCTTGACGATTTGGCCAAAAGCCGCGTGCCCGTCATCTACCTGGTGGACTCCTTCGGCGCATTCTACTCCGAGGACATCGATATGCTGTCCCAAAAATATATGTCCGCGCTGCCGGATAAAACCATCGGCATCCACACCCATAACAATCAGCAGTTGGCCTTTGCCAATACCATTGCGGCGATTATCAACGGCGTCAACTATCTTGATGCCAGCCTCTACGGCATCGGCCGGGGCGCCGGCAATTGTCCGCTGGAACTGCTGATCTCCTTTTTGAAAAATCCCAAATTCAAGGTGGGTCCCCTGATCGAGGTCATCGAGTCCCACATCGTGCCTTGGCGCAAAAAAATCGACTGGGGCTATTTTATCCCGTACATGGTGACCGGCGTATTGAACCAGCACCCGCGTGCGGCAATGGCGCATATGGAGTCCGATAAGAAAGAGCGGATCACCGAGTTTTTCAACACCATAACAAATTCAACCGATCTGGTATAAAGATGGCGCGCGGCGACCAGCTCAGCCGGCAGTGGCGGATCATTCAGACATTGATTTCGTCCAGACAAGGTAAATCCGCCTCGGAATTGGCCGGTACGCTGGAGTGCCATTCACGCACCATTTATCGGGATCTGGAGGCCCTGCAGACGGCCGGCTTTCCGCTGTATAATCAAAAACGGGACAATAAGACCTTGTGGTCCATTCTGGATCCCGGTTCGCAGCAGATGCCCATCCCGCTCAACTTGACTGAGCTCATGGCACTTTACTTCAGCCGCAACATGCTCAAGGTTCTCAAGGGAAGCGCCATTCATGATTCATTGATCTCGCTGTTTGAAAAGGTCAAAGCCACCCTGCCGCAGCCGTACGTCGACTACCTGGCAAAAATCGAGCACAGCCTGACGGTCGGAGTCAAGGCGCACAAACCGTACCGCAAGTTCAAGGACACCTTGGATCAGGTCCAGGAAGCGGCCCAGAACAGGCGGCTCATCCGGGTCCGCTATTTTACCATGAGCCGCCTCAAACGCACCCGGCGACGGATCGCCCCCTACCAGGTGTGGTACTACGACGAGACCTTCTACCTGATCGGGTATTGCCACCAGCGCAAGGAGATTCGATTGTTTGCCATCGACCGCATCGAGCAGATCGAGATCCTGGATGAGCCCTTCGACCCGCCGGAGGGATTCGACGCCGAACAGTTCATGCAAACCTCTTTCGGCGTGTTTCAGGGCGCTCCCGTAACGGTCGAAATTCGATTCAGCAGAGAGGCCGCGGGCTATATCTCCGAGAAGATCTGGCACCCCACCCAAATCCTGACTCCCCAGCCGGACGGCGGGCTCATGTTCGAAGCCCAGGTCGCAGGCATCGACGAAATAAAACGCTGGGTTCTCAAATGGGGCGCAGAGGCCGAGGTCCTGGCCCCGAACGAGCTGCGCCAGGCGGTTTCCAGGGAAGTGCTTGCTATGTTGGATCACTATCAATGATCATCAGAATATCCAAAATTCACCTCTTGCCTAAACAGGGGCAATGCGTCAGTATGACCCAATAATCACCATCCAGGGAAATAGTTACCCATGCCAATCCAATCCAAACTGCCCGACGTGGGCATCACCATCTTCACGGTCATGTCCAGCCTTGCCGCCCGGCACGAAGCTATCAATCTGTCTCAGGGATTCCCAGATTTTGATGCCCACCCGGAGCTGATCGACCTGGTGAGCGGGTTCATGCGCCAGGGCCTGAACCAGTACGCCCCCATGCAGGGTGTGCCCGCCCTGCGGCAGCAGATTGCCGAGAAGACCCATGCGCTCTATGGAGCCAGGATCAACCCGGACACCGATTTGACCGTCACATCGGGCGCCACCGAGGCGCTGTTTGCGGCCATCACCGCTGCAGTGCATCCGCAGGACGAGGTGATCGTCATCGAGCCCGCGTACGATTCATACGTGCCGGCTATTGAGCTCAACGGCGGCATACCGGTCTACCAAGCCCTGACCTTTCCCGAATACGCTTACGACTGGAACCGCATCCAGGACGCCATCACGGAGCGCACGAAGCTTCTGATCATCAACTCGCCCCACAATCCCACGGGCACCACCATGGATGCCGATGATATCGCGGCGCTGCGCGCCATCACCGCCGATCGGAACATGTTTATTTTAAGCGATGAGGTGTATGAGCATATTATTTTCGACGGGCTTCGCCACGAAAGCATGCTGCGGTACCCTGATCTGGCCGCGAAGAGTTTTGTCGTCAGCTCTTTCGGCAAAACCTACCACACCACCGGCTGGAAAATCGGCTATTGCATCGCCCCGGCGGAGATGACCGCCGAATTTCAAAAAGTGCACCAGTTCTTGACTTTTACCAGCAACACACCGATTCAGCATGCATATGCCCGATTCATGCAGCGCAAAGAACTCTATCTGCAATTGGGCGACTATTATCAGAAAAAACGCGATCTCTTTCGCGACATGATGCTGGCGTCGCGCTTCAAATCCCTGCCTTGCGACGGCACTTATTTTCAGATGATGGATTACAGTGAGATTTCAGACGAAGCGGACGAGGCTTTCGCCCGCCGATTGACCACGCAGCACGGAGTAGCGGCCATCCCGCCGTCGGCGTTTTACCACAACCGTCGGGACAACCGGGTCCTGCGCTTTTGTTTTGCCAAACAGGACCAAACCCTCGAACAAGCGGCGGAGCGTCTATGCAAGATCTGAAAGTCACCCTGATCCAACCCGATCTGCATTGGGAAAACATCGAAGCCAACCTTGAAATGTTCGATGCCCATATCGATGCGATGTCAGAGCCTTGCGATCTGATCGTATTGCCCGAGATGTTTTCCACCGGTTTCAGCATGTCCGCCGAGATATTGGCTGAACCCATGAGCGGTAAAGCAGTCCAGTGGATGCAAGCCAAAGCCCGGGCATCAAAAAGTGTGATGACAGGCAGCCTGATCATCGAACATTCCGGCAATTACTACAACCGGCTGGTTTGGGCCCGGCCTGACGGCAGCCTGGCAACTTATGACAAGAAGCACCTCTTTCGCTACGCGGACGAAAACCGGGTCTATACGGCTGGCGGCGGGCGCATGACAGTGGATCTCAACGGTTGGCGCGTGCGCCCCTTTATTTGTTATGACCTGCGCTTTCCCATCTGGTGCCGCAACCTGGATCTGGCCTACGACCTGGCCCTGTTTGTCGCCAACTGGCCGGCCAGACGATCGTCCCACTGGCGCAAATTGCTCGTGGCGCGGGCCATTGAAAACCAGAGCTACGTGATGGGGGTCAACCGGGTGGGAATCGATGGAAACGGCCATGCCTACGATGGCGCTTCCGCTATCATCAATCCGCTGGGCGAGGCGATTTTCGAGGCGGGGGACGAGGTGGTCACCCAAACGGCCACCCTCTCCTATCGGCAACTTGCGGACTACCGCAAGGCCTTTCCCGCATGGAAAGATGCAGACCTGTCCTCATGATCATCACGGCCTCATCACCAGTCGAAAACCAAGCCCGGGTCCGAACGCATCGGCCCGAAAATTGAACCGGCGCGCGCATCGGGCACTCCAGGAATCGAGACTCCAGCTGCCGCCGCGAATGACGCGATCGGCTCCGGGCCGATCGACCTGCGGGTTCTCTACCGCGTGTGCAGCATAGGCCTCCGGGTCGAAACTGTCCAGGCACCACTCCCATACGTTGCCGCTCATATCATGCAAACCGAGTCCGTTGGGCGCTTTGCCGCCTACGGGATGGGTGCTGCCCTGACTGTTGGCGTCATACCAGGCCACACTCCCGATATCGTCACCGCCGGCGTAGCGCTCCGTCTTTCCGCCGCTGCGGGCGGCGAACTCCCACTGGGCTTCGGTGGGCAGAGAAAATTGAAACGAACCGTGATGAGCCAGGCTGAGCTTACGCGCAAAGTCCATGGCATCGTCAAAGGTCACCTGCTCCACCGGATGCAGCGGGCCCTGGAAACTGGATGGGTTGTCGCCCATCAGCGACAGCCACTGGGTCTGTGTCACGGGGGTGCAGCCGATATAAAATGCCTCCAGCCGGACCTCGTGTAACGGTTTTTCGTTTTCAAGCCCTTCGTCAAAAGGGTCGCCCATCTCAAAGTGTCCGCCAGGAACATAGATCATCTTCAAGCCGCAGATGGCGTCCACCCACGGCGAGCGTTCCGCCGGAGCGGTGATGCACCCGGGGCAGGCATCTGCTCCCGGCGGAAGGCGCTTGCCGCATTGCCTGCAGACCAGGTTGGCTTCACATCGGGGGCACCGTTTCCAAACACTTTCTACGGGCGCGCTACAGCGAGGGCATACCGGTGATTGAAGTCGCGTCTCGCACAATGGACAGAGCTTCCAGTTGGTTTGAACCGGCTCCCCGCAGCCGGGACAGGTCAGATTATTTGCTTGATCCTGCATTGTTCTTCACCTTCAATGCATAAATAACCCTTGTTTTCCTATATGACCAATATACCTGGAAAAACAGATATAGAATAGAGCTATTTCACTTGAGAACGTCGAACAGGCCGATTCAACCGTTCAACCACCCGACAATTTAACTGGCGCCCATCCAGAAATAGCCCTTTCTGGATTGAGGCATATGGAAGAACACTAATTGGTGTCCATCCTTAATTCCCTCTCCCTTGAGGGAGAGGGTTAGGGTGAGGGTGAACGTTGCTATAGACCACCCCCTCACCTGACCTCTCCCCCTGAGGGGGAGAGGAAAAGGGCCTGGCTCTTCCCCAGAGGGGGATAGAAAAAGGGCCCGGCTCTCCCCCGAGGGGGAGAGGAAAAAGGTTCGGCTCTCCTCTGAGGGGGAAAGGAATATTATCTCGCCTCTTCTCATTGAAAGAAAAAGGAGAACGAGATGTTTAGACGGACAATAGAAGTAGTTTCAAAACCTCCTTTCAGATTCAAGGTCTCCCGCTAAAAACCAGACGGGACTGGAAGGCGGAGTATGCGATTCAAACGGAGGCATACATTGAGTATTTCGAGGTTTGAATCGCATGCTCCAACACAGAGATTGAGCCTGAAAGGGGGTTTTGAAACCACTTCTAACAATTCTCCCGGCTGACCAAGGACTCGAACAGCGTCCTATTTGCCTGGAGTATCCCTCCTTCCATCAGATCTTCCATGGCCTGGCGATAGTTTTCTAAATCGATGCCGGGAATCAGCTGTTCTTTGCAAATATGCGACAGGATGGCGATGTTCTGCATGCGAGTGTCCGGCAAGTCGGGCTCGAACACCTGCAGCAGCCGTATCCGGCGCGCCCTGCACTGCGACTGAATCGCATCGCAGGCAACTTCTTCGGCGGTTCCCAAACGCACATCCAGAGGCTGCCAAACCGTATTGTAATAGATCAGTGTGCCGCCGTCTCTGGCAGCGCGGTTCAAGGCTCGCAGCGCTTCATGGCGCTCCAGCGATACGACGAGGTCTGCTGTATTGGTCGGAACCAGCGGCGTGTGCACTCGACTGCCCATCCGGATCTGTGACACCACGATGCCGCCGCGCTGGGCAAGGCCGTGCGTATCCACCGCCTTGACGGCATAGCCGGCATGGTCCGCTGCCCTGAGGACGATCTCGCTGAGAAGCCCTATCCCCTGGCCTCCGACACCCGATAAATAGATGCTGAATGGGCTCATCCGCTATTTCCCTTTCGGCTGCGATGCAGCGATTTTCGGCGATGCGATGGCCTCGGAAGCGCATGTCTGGATGCAGGATCCATCCCCGATGCACAGGTCGGTGTTGATTTCGATGCGTCCGTCCGCATCCCGTGCAAAGGTGGGACACCCGAATTCAGCGACGCAGGCATGCAGCCGCCGGCAGAGATCTTGATCGATTTCCACCTGCCGCAACCGATAACCGGGTTTGCGTCGCGCCTGGCGCGTGAATTTGAGCATGCACGGATGGCGCGCGATGACCGCGCTGAACCCTTTGACGGCCATTGCCTCCCTGACCAATCGGGTCAACCGCTTCTGATTGTAAGTATCTGTTTCAAAGATCGATTCAACACCAAAGCCTTCCAGTACCCTGCGAATGGGAATCTTGTCGGTTTCCATGTTGAAGTTGCGGCCGCTGGCGGGATGATCCTGGTGACCGGTCATAGCGGTGGTGCCGTTTTCCATGACGATCATGGTCACATTGTGCCGGTTAAACAGGGCATTGATCAACCCGGGAAGACCGGCATGGAAAAAGGTTGAATCTCCCATGAACACAATCACGCTGCACTCGTTATTGAACAGCGACAATCCCGAACCGATGCCTGTGGAAGCCCCCATACACATCAGCAATTGCCCCAGTTGGTACGGCGGCTGAAATCCCAGGGTGTGGCAACCGATATCGGCCACGCTGATATCGGTCTCTTGCAGGGCCGCTTTGATGGCATGAAAGGCGCTGCGATGACCGCAGCCCGGGCACAACTGGGCCGGTCTTGACGGTACGGGCGCCGGTGGATGCGCAGGTTCAAGCCGGGGCGGCAGTATGTCGGGCCAGGCCTTGCTCAATGAATCGGCAACCTTATCGGGTGTATACTCGCCTATCCAGTCATCGGCATCGAGTTTTCCCAGTATTTTGGTGCTAAGCCCGTAATCGTATGCAATGGTCTTGATCTCTTTTTCCAGTTCGTTGTCGAGCTCTTCCATCACTTTCACCTCTTCATGTGCCGCCAGAAAATCTCTGGCTAGCTCAGGCGGAACAGGATAGACAATGCCCAGTTTCAGGATATCCGGCTTCTGGTCCACGGACTCCAGCACATCGAGAAGAGACAAATAGGGCAGCCCCATGGTGATGATGCCTCGCCGGGTATTGCCATGATCCACGACACGATTCAACGGAGATGTCTCCGCCTCATCGCGCACTTCGGCCAGATTGGCAAGGGCCCTGACTTTCATCGGCATAACCAGTTCCGCAATGGGGATATACGGACCGTTCGCTACATCGAAACGCGGTGCATTGTCCGGCGGCGTCGGCATCCACTCGCCAAATTGCACCTTGGACTTTGCATGGCACACATGGGTGGTCAGGCGCAGAATTACCGGCATGTGTTTTTGCCGACTCAATGCGGCGGCGGCTTTGTAAAAGCTGTAGACTTCAGAAGGATCAGCCGGCTCAAGAACAGGGGTATAGCTCATCTGGGCATAATGGCGGTTGTCCTGTTCGTTCTGGGATGAATTGGCACCGGGGTCGTCGCCCAGCACGATCACCATGCCGCCGATGATGTTCATCAGACTCAACTGGACAAAGGTATCCGCCGCGACATTGAGTCCGACACTCTTGAAAAAGACCGTTGACAGGTGGCCATTCACCGCAGCCCCGTAGGCCACCTCGGTGGCCACTTTTTCATTGGTGGAAAACTCGAAATAAAATGGCCTCCCGGAATCGGGTATGCTGGCAATGGCTGCGGCAATTTCGGGTGTCGGGGAACCGGGATAGGAGGTCACTACGCGCGTGCCCGCCTCTACCATGGCGCGAACCAAAGCGGTATTGCCCATGACAATCTCTGAAAAAGCCCCCTTTCGCAACAACATGTCACCCAATCGTTTCATTGCCGGCCTCCATAGCGGTTCTCAATTGCAGCCATCGGTTCGGTTTGTCAAAGTTAAATGTCAACAAATGTCTGCAGCTTGCCGCTTGGTTATGAATTGAAGCAGGTCACCAACCCAGTAGATTAACATGATTCCGCATCCTGTCAAGCCGGCGCAATCCCCGCAAAAGCACCGAACCGTTAAAATAAAATCCGTAAAACAGACACATGACCCGGACGTTTAAACCGGCGACAACGTATATCATTTGACAAGCACCCCTGATAGAATTATTATTGACCGACCAGTCGGTATTCAATTGCGACTGATGCAACGCCGATATGATCGCCAATGGGATGCCAGTCAAATTCGCCGCAACCGCGGCTGAGCGAAAGAGATGGCCCGCAAAGCAGACCCGACAAAAAAAGAGCGCATTATTAAGGCCGCCGCACGTGTCTTTGCCCGCAACGGCTATACCGGTACCCTCATGGCCCAGGTTGCGCAAGCCGCAGGCATCGGCAAAGGCACCATCTATGAGTACTTCCGCAGCAAGGAATTGCTCTTTTTTGCTGTTTTCGAAAACCTGATCATCACATCCGGATCCCAGATGCAGGCGGCAGCGGCGGCCGACGCTGCAGATTCGATCGCCCTGCGGCTGCAGAGGCTGGCCGATGGGTTGATCCGCATGTGGCTGCCGCGGCTTGATCTCTACTCATTGGTAATGGAATTCTGGTCGGCAACAGCCACCCTTCCCGGCCGCCGTCGGTTCAAACGGGCGTTCCAGCGGGCCTATGATGATTTCCGAAAGGTGGTTGCAGATCTGATCCAAAGCGGATATGACAGCGGAGAATTCAAAGCATCCGCCGACCCGCAACAGGTTGCATCGGCATTGATCGGTTCCTGGGATGCACTGCTGCTGCAGGCCTGGCTGGACCCCTATTTTGACCCGCTCGAAGCCAGTCGCCAGCATATCCAGCTGATTATAAAAGGATTATATTCGTCCCATCCGTTGGAGGAACCATGAAACACGGCGTATTGATCCCTCTTTCTGCATGGTTTATCAAGGCTTGCCTTGTCGAAACAGCACTCGCCGGAGACGCTGAGGCCATCATTGAAGCCTGCGTGAAGCATTTTCGCGGAAATGCGTCCGAAGCGACGATTGAAATGGTCATCCACTGCTAAAGGAGATAGGACATTGCTGTTCGACACCAAAATGGCCTGGCGCAACATCTGGCGCAACCCGCGACGCACATGGCTGACCGTTTCGGCCATTGCCTTTGCCTGCATCTTGCTGGTGTTCATGCTCTCGTTTCAACTGGGCAGCTACGACACCATGATCAACGCGTCGGTCAAAATAAACACGGGGCACCTGCAGGTCCAGGCAAAGGGATATAACGAGAACAGAAAAATGAGGCTGGTGATATCAGAACCCGAGATCGTCTATCAAATTTTATCAAAGATATCCGAAGTCGAAGCCTTTACCAGTCGCTCGCGCTCCTTTGCACTGGCCTCTTCGCTTAAGCGAACCTACGGCGCCATGATTGTAGGCGTCGACCCTGCCAGGGAAGCCAGGGTCTCGAGCTTGAAATCCATCGTTCGAAAGGGAGACTACCTGTCGGACGACGGCGGAGCGGAAGACTTGTCAGAGGCATTGGTAGGACGCCTGCTGGCGCGAAATCTCGGTGTCGGATTGGGAGATGAAATCACGCTTCTGGGCCAGGGCCGGGATGGTTCGGTGGCGGCGACTGTTGTCCGGGTTCACGGTATTTTCGATTCCGGTATGGATGAATTTGACCGCGGCACCATTCAGATTCCGCTGTCCGATTTTCAGCAGGTGTTTGCGATGGAGAAAGCCGTTCACGAAGTCGTCGTGATGGGGCACACCCTGGCCGATGTACCGCTTATCAAAAATCAAGTGGGTCGCGCCCTGCGCGCAAATGAAACGTCACGCTCCCTGTCGGTGCTGGACTGGGATGAATTGATGCCGGGTCTGAAGCAGGCCATCCACATGGATCTGGTCAGCGGCTCATTTTTCTATCTGATACTGATCATGGTCGTGGCATTCAGCATTCTCAACACCTTCTTAATGGCCATCCTGGAGCGGACCCGCGAATTCGGGATCATGATGGCCATGGGCACCCGTCCCGGCCGACTCACGCGTCTGGTGCTAACCGAATCGAGCGGTATGACACTGGTTGGAGTCGCTGTGGGTATTTTGCTGGGATGCATGCTGACGTGGTATTTCCAGGTTGTCGGTATCGATCTGTCCGGATCTTCGGAGATTCTGAGCCAGTACGGAATTCCCAGTCGCCTCTATCCTCGACTGACACTTTTATCCGCAACCGTGGGTCCGGTGGTCGTACTTCTGATCACGCTCGTCGCCGCTCTCTACCCGGCCTTGAAGATCCGGCGGTTGAAACCGGTCGATGCCATGAAGGAATGAACCGATGGAATACCAAATGGCCTGGCGCAATATCTGGCGCAATCCGCGACGCACACTGGTAATCATGACCGCCGTGATCATCGGGCTGTGGAGCATGGTGTTTCTGAGCGCCCTGATGCGCGGGATTATCGGCGGGATGATTCAAAACAACATCGACACCCTGACAGGCCACATCCAGATTCACCAGCAGGACTACCCGGACGATCCGGTGGTGGAAAACCGCATCGCCGATCCTGAGGCCATCGAGAGAACCATAAAGAAACGACTGCCCGAGGGAAGCCGCTGGGGCCGGCGTGTGCGGGTCAATACCGTCGTAAACAACGCCCGGCATAACACCGGTGCCGTCATGGTGGGAATCCGGCCGGAAGAGGAGAAGGCGCTCTCGTTCATCGGCACCAGCGTCACCCAGGGCCGGTATCTCCAGCCATCTGATAGAAATGCCATTCTGATC
>JBNKKC010000026.1:0-39698 GCA_050291625.1 Desulfobacteraceae bacterium | reverse complement strand
GCACTCCGATGGAACCGGACTCGTCGACGGCCTTTGCCAGCTGCATCCCCTGAAATTTGGGCGGCGGCCTGTTCTCGACGGTTTTTTGCGATGCACAGGATACAAAAAGAAGCATAACGCTCAGACAAATGACAGCGGTTCCGAACCTGGCCATGGGGTTGCCTCCCGTCATAAATTTCAACTCGCATCTTAAAAAGGTACACATGTAGTGCGTGGACCTGCCAATAAAAGTAGATCTTGAACCAAGAAGGAAGAACTTTGAACTAAAAAAGAAGACACTCTGCGATGAGATACGTACAATTGCGAAAATAGACGCTTGAGAACGTTCGCCGCAAATCGGGATCAATCCGAACGGAATAGGTGTTTAGTTGATTTTTTTCATCGCTAAAAATGCGAACACATCAGAAGAGCGAAAATGCCGTTCGCATCAATTCGTCATATGGCCAATACATTAAAAAGGTGAACGGAGCGGGACCTTTATGTACATGCCATATCTGTCGCTTTTATCAAAACAAGCGCCTCAAGCCAAGGCCAAAAAGCATGGAGCATTAAAACCAGGTGCGTATTGTATCGGAATAGACACTATTGAGGCAAGCAATCATTGTGCCATCAAGATGTAGTAGCTACAGCATAATCGATACACAAGATATCGGATCCAGGTGTGCAACAGATCCCACACTGTGGGGTGCATTCCATAGGAAGACAAGTGTCAAAGCGGTGCAAACATAGGAGTGAATCATTGATCACGCCCCGTGAAAACCGCTTTACGGCGAGAGGTTTTGCACATATAAAGCGTCATGAACATCCAAGATGTCGGCTGAGAAAGGCCACGCCAATCATGATCCCACATTGGAGTATTGAATCATGAACGTTATCTACAGCCATAGCTTTTATCCGGTATACACCTCCGATCCCGCAGCCGCTGCAGGTCGGATCGAGGCCGTAATGAATGCGCTGCCCCGAAACACGCAACTGATTGAAGCCGAACCGGCGACGGCGGCGCAACTCTCTCTGGCGCATACCCCGGGTCATATTGAGCGCGTTCGCCGGGAAGGGTTGTATGACATTGCAGCTCTGGCGGCCGGAGGGGCTGTTCAAACGGCGCGCCTGGGCCTTGAAGCGCCGACGTTCGGGGCTATTCGCCCGCCGGGACACCATGCTTCGTCGGACAGCTGTTGGGGATTTTGCTATTTCAACAACATGGCGGTGGCGCTCTTGACCTTGAAAGAAGAGGGAAAAATCAATACAGCCGCAATTCTCGATTTTGATCTTCATTTCGGGGACGGCAATGTCAATATCCTGGAGCACCTGGACTGGGTGGAAATCTGCAACCCTGCCGGTCAGACCCGCAGCGTCTATTTAAAGGAGGTTGACGATTTTCTCGCCGCTCATGCGGCCGATATCATCGGCATCAGTGCCGGCTTTGACAACCATCGCGAGGATTGGGGCGGCCTGTTGCACACTGAAGATTACCATGCCATGGGCCGCATGGTGGTCCGATCCGCCGTCAGAAACACAGGAGGCTGTTTTGCCATCCTCGAAGGCGGGTACAACCACGACGTCATCGGTCAAAATGCCGCGGCGCTGATCGACGGTCTCATGCTATAAGCCGTGTATTTCATGGTTTTTCCTGCTCAAGGCGGCCACACCGCCTGACAAGGGCGATCCCGCCATAGATGGCATAACCGCCGCCAGGCAAAACCCGTTATATCCGAATTGATCTGTTCAAATTTTTAAGGTAAAGCAAGTAATCGAATCAGATTGGACGCATGAAAAGGATATCTATGGAACCAACAAGAATCGGTGTCATCGGGATGGGGAAAATGGGAACGTACCATCTCCAGAAATACCGGGGAATCGATGAATGCACCATCGTCGGGATAGCGGACGTGGACGAAACCTGCGTCAACGATGCGGTTGAAGGCTTTAGCTGCGACACCTATACCGACCACAGGGACCTCATCGGCAAAGTCGATGCGGTCAGCATCGCTGTTCCCACCAGCGATCATTGCCGCACGACCAAGGATTTTCTGGCCAATGGTATCGACGTCCTGCTGGAAAAGCCCATCGCCGCCAACTTGGCGGAAGCGGACGAAATGCTGCGCCTGGGCAAGGAACATGGGGCCATTTTACAGATCGGCTTTATCGAACGCTTCAATCCGGCTATCGCGGCTCTGACGGAATTTTTGGAAAAGCCGCTGTTTATCGAGTCCCACCGGCTCCATCCCTTTTTCAACCGCGGTACGGATGTGGATGTTGTCCTGGACTTGATGATTCATGATCTGGACATCATTTTGCACTTTGTCAATTCTCCTCCCAGTCAAGTCGATGCGACCGGCATTTCTGTGCTGTCCGAGGAAATCGACATCGCCAACGCTCGCATCACATTCGAAAATGGATGCGTGGCCAATGTTACCGCCAGCCGTGTCACCAGCAAGGTGATGCAGAAGATGCGATTTTTCAGTGAGCAGGGGTACAACTCGGTGGACTTCGCCAAACGCGAGCTTACTTCGCTTCATCGCCGCTTTGACGGGCAGGGCAAGCCGGTGATTGGCCAAAACCCGGTTTCCATTCAGAAGTGCGACCCGTTGGAGAGCGAGATACGATCGTTTGTGCAAGCCGTCCGAACGAGACAGCAGCCGGTCGTAACAGGCGAGGATGGCCGTGCTTCGCTTGCATTGAGTCTGGAGATCATTGACCGCATGAGCGAAAATCTGGAGAATCTGAAGCTATAACCCCCCCAAAGATGAGTGCAAAGCGCGACGATCGCGAGTAAAAGGCGCCGATCGGACCTCTCCTGCCGGTAGAAGAAATCATCACCTTTTCCCGGGTGTCAATCGGGCTCTTGTCTAACCATTAAAGAAGTGGATAGATCCAAGACCCGCGTGCTGATCGTCGAAGACAACCCGGTAGACCAAAAAGTTGTGCAACTCCATTTGAAAAAACCGGGCGATGCATCCGACATGCCATCTTTTATGGAATTATTTTACACAATGAGAATTATTTGACATAAAATCAATCGAAAATTATGGATTATTTTACACACTATTTTGATGTGTATGTATCCAATATTTATAATTTAAATATTTACAATATGTTATCCTGTTGTGTCGGGATGGCACCTGTTTTGCAGCATCCTTCCCAAAGATTGAATACAGTATTCGATCTTGCTTCTAATTTATATCCCTTCAATTATTGGAAGAAAATCAGAGTAGGGTCGTTTATGCGTTTTTAGGGGGCAGGTCTGTTCAGCATTGACCGTGAAAACTGTTGCGAAAGGAGTGGAATGAGAGTGGAAATGAAAGAGAAAAAGGTCAACTCAGATTCGTTGGAAGCACAAGAAACATCCCGCCGAGATTTTATGAAAACTGCAGGTAAAATTGCCTTGTACACACCACCTGCAATTATGCTACTCATGAACCCAAGCCGGAAGGCCGTGGCATGTTCTTTTCCGAACAAGCCTCCGCATTTTCCGAAGCCGCCGGGAGGACTCCCCCCGAAGCCGCCGAATTGCGGTGGTTGGTGGCCCCCGAAGTGGTGGTAAAGCAAGCCTTCTTCGGCACCAAAAGCGATCAGGTCAAACGCCAACTTAATGTATTGAAGGCCATTTGATTGATTCCCCCTGAAACGTCGGGATTGCTATACTGCCAATCTGCGGCAGTGGTTCTATTCGCTTCCGCAGATTGGCAATCCCCTCCCCGCTTCACAGCCACGTGGTTGTTTTTGCAGTTGCTTGGTTAGCCGGATTTCAATCGATTCAAAATCGGTTTGTCAATTCGCCATGGAGTCGAACTCAGTGGATCCAAATAAAGAAAACCTTCCACGCGAATCGATACATAGCTACAGGATGGATGATGCACTGGTCCTGTTTGATGCCTGTACCCGCCAGATTTATCGTATCAATGGCACGGCCATGGCTATCTGGCAGGGAATATGCGCCGGCATTCCGCCCGACGATATTGCATCCCATTTAAGCGCCCAATCCGGAGAAGCGCTGCCTCGCGTATTGAAGGACGTTAATGATATGGTGGAGCAGTGGCGCTGTCTGGGGTTTTTCGATTTCCCCGCGCAAGAGGCTATCGAAAATGAATCAGAAGAAATTCAGAGCGCGGATGGGAATCTGTACGACGTTGATATTCCGAGCATGCCTGGTGAATTTGGATACAATTTCCAAATGGTCGACACGCGCTTTCGACTCACGATGCCGGATTCTGCTACCCATGAATTGATAACACCAATGCTGCAGCACCTGTCATATGAATCCGACAAGGGTCATGATATGGATATCGCTGTCGTAAAAAATCAGGATCGATACGTTGCACTGATAAACGGTCTTCCCGTTGATGCATGTCGTAAGCTCGATGGTGTCACGCCCATGGTGTTCGCCAGTGCGGTGTTTGCCGCCTATGACCAATCGCAGCACCTGATGGGATTGCATGCCGCCGCTGTAGCATTCCAGGGTCGCAGCGTTTTAATGCCTGGATTGCCCGCCTCAGGAAAAAGCACGTTGACTGCGGCACTGGTTGGTTCGGGGTGTTCTTTCCTGGCGGATGATATGGTGCTGTGTACATCGAAAAACATGTCCATGCGCTCGGTTCCGACGGCCATTGGATTGAAAAGCGGGTCATGGGCTCCCCTTCGAGGCTATTTCCCATCCATCGAGGCCTTGCCCGTGCATCTGCGTGCCGACAACCAATCGATCCGCTATTTCGTCCCGCCGGTTGATGCCATCGGTTGGGATTCGTTGACTTTTAATGTGGATATCCTTGTCTTTCCCCATTTTATGGCGGGCAGAGAGGTCGACCTTGCATCCATCAGCGCCGCAGACGGATTGAGTTTGCTGACCGCAGCCGGTTATGACGTACCGGGTGAGTTAAATCCTGATGTTGTTCAGAACCTGATCGATTGGATTACCAACGTTCCTTGTTATGAAATGTACTTCAGTCATCTTGATGATGCTGTATCGGTCATAAAAGAACTTCTGTCATGAAGCTTGCGCATCTTGATCTAATCTGCCGGATGATAACGCCTGCAGCCGGCAAATCAGCGATAAAAGCGCTTGATGACATCTTCCGCCGTCAGGCCGTTAATTGGACGAAAGTCATTGAACTGGCCCATGGGTATCTTGTCTCTCCGGCACTATGGGAAGGCATAACGACAAAAGGTCTGGGCGATCTCGTTGAAGAAGAACTTCAGCGCTATCTCGAAAAACTTCAGACGATGAACGCCCATCGCAATACTCAACTTCATCAGCAGGCGAGCGATGCCATCGGCGTTCTAAACAGCGCGGGAATTACGCCGCTTCTATTTAAAGGGGCGAGTCAACTTTTCCACCCCCTGCACAATCATATAGGCAGCCGCATCATGACGGATCTGGATATATTCATATTGCCG
Organism: Desulfobacteraceae bacterium; assembly: GCA_050291625.1. Taxonomy (GTDB): domain Bacteria; phylum Desulfobacterota; class Desulfobacteria; order Desulfobacterales; family Desulfosarcinaceae; genus JARRKU01. The sequence goes on along the minus strand of JBNKKC010000026.1, from coordinate 34,304 downwards.
GATCAGGTACATGCAGCCTATGATGCATTGATACGATCGGGATATGAACCTGCCGATATTGATTATGATACAGAAGAGTTGCATCATTTGACTCCATTGGTGCGCCCCGGGAGTTTCGGCGTCGTAGAGCTGCACCGGCGCGTTTTGCATAATATTTACGATTCGGTGTTGCCGTCCACAGATGTTTGGCAAGCCGCAATTCAGGTAGCCAGCGAAGGGATAGTATTTCGTTTGCCCTGTGCCACGCATGCGGTCCTGATCGGTTTTACCCATAGCAAAATCAGTGACCAATGCCAATTCAGCCTTCGGGCGCTTTACGATTTTGTCGCCCTGGCGTCACGGTCTGCCAACAAGATCGACTGGGAATTTATTTTTGCACAGCTGGACACAAACCACATGGGAAATGCCTTTCGCTTATACCTGCTGGCTGCAGCAAGGATGTTTGGTTTGCCCCCTGGAGACAAATGCACGATTGGTTCCATACCGCGGCTGCACTATGCCGTCTACCGCACAGCGCACAATTTTGATCCCCTGCACCATTTGATCGACAAAGCCTATCAACGATTGTGTGCCGAAAATATATGCAGGCGATATAACTGCTCTTCAAATTTCATCCCGCTATCGGCTTATCGCATGCAAGCACTCTTATCGGTGATCAAAAGGCGCCAAACGAAAGCAGCTCATTTTATCTTAAATTCTTCATCATTCACTGATACGCAACATGCTCGCAAGGACCGAGCTGTTACGGATTAAAATTACACACCAGGAATTGTTTCCTGCAAAACTTCCTGAAAATTGTGAAGTGTATTACACCCTCTTTTGATACATTTTCCACCAATATTCATAATTTAATGTATATTCATAATGTTATAAACTTGTGCCCGATTGGTACGCATATTACTCGATACTCCCCGAAGATCGAATACAAAATTTGATCTTGGTTCCTGTTTTTTATCCCGACATCTTTAGGTAGTAAATCAGAACACGGTCTATGAAACGTTTTTTGGAAGAAGGTCCGCAAGACTTGACTGGAAAAACTGATGCGAAAGGAGTGGAACAAAGTGGAAGTGAAAGAGAAAAAGGTCGACACCCAATCGTTGGAAGCACGAGAAACATCCCGCCGAGATTTTATGAAAACCGCCGGCAAATTTGCTTTATACACACCGCCGGCAATTATGCTGCTCATGAACCCCAGCCGGAAAGCCGTGGCAAGCTCTTTTCCCGGCACCCCTGACCCTTCGAACGGCAATGGCGGCGGGGGTTATTATGGCAATGCTTGAACAGATTGGTGTTGCCGTCCACCGATGTTATGCATCCATAAGAATTTCTATTTGAGCTGCTGAATCAGCTCATTGGCCACCTTTTCACCCGAAAGCAGCATGCCGCCGAAGATAGGGCCCATGCGGGGCCCACCGAAGGCGGCATTGGCTGCCATTCCCGCCACATAGAGCCCGGGGAACACTTCGCGGGTGTTGTCAAGAGTCAAGGTTTCGGCTTTTTCAGCCCACATGGATTTTTCGCCTTCAATTTTGCCGCTGGGAGTCATCAGCCGGCCCGGTACCTTTCGTTGCACCACATTGACCACTTCCGTGTCATGACCGGTGGCATCGATGACGTATCGGGCCCTCACGGTAAGCGGATCCACATGTAAACCGGCCATCTCCGCAGCCGACCAGAGCACCACCAGTCCCATGATCCGATCGGTGCGCATCAGCACATCTTCCACGCCGATACAATTGAAGATGGTCAGGCCGGCCTGAACAGCCTTTGCCGTCAGGCATCCCACACATTCCATCGAATCAGCGGTGAAGTAGTTTTCGTCATAAAGCCGACAACGGATGCCGAATTCATTCAAAATCCGTGTGGCCGTCTCCTGAACCACAATTTCATTAAACATCATCCCGCCACCCCACATGCCGCCGCCGATGCTCAGCCGGCGCTCATATAAGGAAACCTTCAAGCCGGCTTTGGCAAGATAATAGCCGGCCACCAGACCCGAAGGGCCTCCCCCCACAACAGCCACATCGGTCTCCAGGTTGCGGGTCAGTTTTTCAAAATAACGGGAGATGATGGCCCGCGTGATCGTTATCTCATCAAGTTCCATATGACAGGCCCTCCTTTGCTTGTGATGTTTAGACTTTCTTGAATAGAATGTAAAAAAGATCATCACCCGGGTATATCAATTCTGCTTCGTCGGGTATTAAATTTGCTATTTTTTCTATAATTTCAATGGCAGCGAATCTTTTCGATTTACTTGATAGAAGTAATTTGGCCTGTCTCATTTGAATTTTTTTAAATGTTCGTTTGGATGTTATGCATTTAAATCCGTATTGTTTTGCCAGCATTTTTAAGGACGAAGGTGTAAACCAGTTCACTACGCTCGGAGGGGAGTACTCATGCCAGGCATTTCCCATAATTCTTGCTGTAAAGCTGTCTCTGTTCCATGTTTCAATCAAAAGAAGGCCATTTGTTTTCAGAAGTCGAGATGCATTTTTTATACATGACCGGACGTCGTAAAAATGTGCGATGACCTGAATCATCGTTATCAGGTCAAACAAATTCGAATCACGATAGGCCTCGAACGATGTCATGGATATGTCGAGGTTGAATTGTTCAATTCCATATGTTGTCATCTTCATATTCGGTTCGACGCCTTTTACTTCCCAACCATTATCTCTGAAACCTTTCATGATAAACCCTGAACCGCATCCGACATCAAGCATACTCCCAGGCTTCATAAATCGGCGAATGATATTTGAATAATAGCCCCCCCTTTCAACAAGTAATGACTCCAGCTGGATGTAGTCAGGATAGCCGTCTTTGCCGCCGTTGAAATAATCATCTGAAAATATTTTTAATACGTGGTCGGATCGCGGCTCAAAATCAAGATATTCATGCTTGCAACTACCGCATGATAAAATGCGATATCGACTCTCATCTTTCATCAAAGGGTTTGATTGTTGAGACCTGCAAACAGGGCATGCCACCATGCTGACTTCCTCTGCTGATAAAGGAAAATGGGAAATGACAAATCGTAAATAACCTGATCTTCACCGCAAACAACGCGACGGCATAAAATCATTGATGATGTTTTCGGCTTTATATGAGGCAGAAAAGCTTGCTGTTGGTTTTCGGATCTGATCAGGGTCGGAAGGATCGCGTTTCTGATAAATTGAGCCCGGCAATACAGCAACCGTGGTCACAATGAAGCGTTAAGCTGGGTTTCTATTGAACAAGAGTTGTCAAGGGTCTGCTTTTTCACATAAAGCATCTTGCCATACATTTTGGTATTAACTTTTCAAGAATCACATGTCAACTGTCTGATCCGCTGCATTTAGCCATTCGAAAGAGCTGACGAAAAATCATCACGCGCTCCTGTCACTTAAGCAAACGGGGGGGCGTCCTTGACAGGATCCCCCCCACATTCGTTTCGATGATAAATGACGTTCGTTTACGGCTTTTTCGAATCCGGGCTGATTCACCTGCCTGGCCCTGTCACACTTATTTCAGCCACGGATGTCCATGGATTCCCATAGGATTCGCTCAAAGCCACCAACCGGATATACCGGCCGACGGCCGAACCGAAGGTCACCGATTTCTCAGTTGAGGTGTTGTCAAAACGCCCCGAGGCCACCGGTGCCGACCATTGATCCGGGTGGTCGCCGACATAAAATTCATAATCGGTGATCCGGCCGTTGGCGCTGCCATCCTGGCGCGGCAGCATGCTGAACCCGTCCAATTGGCAGGTGTTGCCCAGGTCGATAACCAGCTCATGGGGATGAGTGGGGGATGCATCGGCCCATTGGGTGTGCCAGATCGTGCCGGGATTGTCGTCAAAGGCATTGACCGCAGCACCATCTTCCCCGACCTGCTCTTCGCTGTCGACTGACACCAGGCGCCAATCCGTTTTGGAGGGTATCAAATTTTGATCCTGATCACTTCCCGGGGTTTCTACGACATCGTCAAGTGCGGTGCTATTGTCATTGTTCGGTGGGGTGTCGTTGTTGTCGACCAGTGCGGAATATTCCGTCAATACCAGTCCTTTTAAGCCGATCTCAGCCACCGATGTCCATGGACTCCCAAAGGATTCGCTCAAAGCCACCAACCGGATATACCGGCCGACGGCCGAACCGAAGGTCACCGATTTCTCAGTTGACGTGTTGGCAAAACGGCCCGAGACCACCGGTGCCGACCATTGATCCGGGTGGTCGCCGACATAAAATGCATAATCGATGATTCGGCCGTTGACGCCGCCATCCTGGCGCGGCAGCAAACTGAAACCGTCCAATTGGCAGGTGTTGCCCAGGTCGATAACCAGCTCATGGGGATGAGTGGGAGATGCATCGGCCCATTGGGTGTGCCAGATCGTGCCGGGATTGTCGTCAAAGGCGTTGACCGCAGCACCATCTTCCCCGACCAGCTCTTCGCTGTCGACCGACACCAGGCGCCAATCGGTTTTGGAAATAACGGAAGTGCCCGACGGTTGATCCGTTTCGGTTGGTATGTCTGTTGTGATGTCAGCCGGCATGTCCGTCGGGATGTCACCTGCGACGCTGGTAATCAGGATTTGGTCCAGTTTCGTACCGGCTTCCCGAGTGGCAAATGTCAGTTTATGAAAACCGGCTTGCAGATGATAGGTAAAGGGTGCGTCCGTCACATCGCGAGGGTCGCTTGCGCTTCGCTGGCAGACCACGTCCCAAGCCCAGCTGTCAGTTGCGGTCCGAAGGACATGCCAGGTCAGATAACTGCCGTCATCCATCGCCACGTAGAAGGAATCACTGCTACTGCTAGTGGCATTCACCCGGCCCCAGATTGCATAGTCACCGGTTGACGACACGTCAAAGATATATTCGGAGTAGCCCGTCGCGGCGCTGGGGTTTCTCACATACGCGAGGCTGCCGGCCGGTGCATGGATATAGCCGCCTTCCGAAGCCTTAGGATCGTCTGCTATGACTATCGGCGAATAAATATCGCCGTCTTCGGCCTCAAACCGAATCTCTTCCTCATTTGCTTGAGGTATGTTTTTTCCCATCAGTTCTGCATAGGCAACAGTAATTGAATGATTTAGGATGACATTGCTGAAGGTGTAACTGGAAGGCGAGCCGATGGATTGTCCATCGACCGTGACAACAGAAATTTCGTATCCGCTGTCCGGTATAAAATAAAATGTCTGAGAGCCTCCATGGTTGACGCTGATATCGCCTGCTGAAGGCTTGATATTGCCATTGGCGCCGGAAGACGCCGAAATAGTATGGATGGCGGGCAGGGACGAGGGGAGTTGGTATGATACCTCATTGGAGTCAACGCTGACAATACTGCCCAAATAAGCCCTGACGATAAAATAGTAGGTCACCCCTTCCGTCAGACCTTCTATGGTGCATTTGGTTTCCGTATGATCTTTGCCGTCAATTGGCCACACCGGATTGTCATAATCGAACGCATCCCCCTCGACCCGGTGAAAAACGTAATATCCTTCCGGTGACTGAGAGTTCGGCTCCCATTCCAACGTCACTTGGGCGGCCAGAGATATTGAGGGAATCAAAAAAAACAACAGGGTTGCCAGTATTATCCAGTTGTTGAAAAAAAACCGAAAACCGGAATTCTGATGGAATACGCACTTGCTGATCGAAGGATAGCCGCTGATACCGTCCAGGAGGTATTCAGCGTATGTTGACTTTTTGACTGCTGATCTATTCTGATTCTTTGAAAACAGGGAGCAGAAACTAACGGAAGGGTTAAGCATGCGTTTCTCCTTAATAATCCAGGAGAGACGCATGACAACAACAGGAGGAGAGACGCTTGACTACAGCTTGGATAGGCCGCAACATGACGCTACCCATTCACTATGATGCACACTGTCTTCCGGCAGTCAGCTCTTCTGGATGGTGGTTGTATTCCCTGGATTATGCGGCACCATGATCCAGGTTTTTCCCGTGGCCATTTCCGGATCCTCGGCGCATGGGGCAGTCATTAGAACAATGAAAGCAAGCGCTTGAACCGCTTGGCGCTATCACAATATTGCCAATGGGCAAGCAAAATGCCTGCCAACATATCCGGCATGTCGTATGACTAAATGGGTTCGGCCGATTAGGCACTGAAATCATGTTGAATTATTATTGGCCCGATTGCAGGAGGAAAATACCGGAGCGTGGGCGTTCAGCCTGTTGTTAGCGCTAATAAAGGGCTTAGTCATTGTAATAACACTTAATAATGCCATTTTTTGGGTTTCCGGATCAGGTTCGGAATATGGGAAGATATCGTAATTATCTGCGCAATTGATGTAATGTAACGCTGCATCTCGGCACGGTTACCCACGCTCCAATTCCTGGCACAGGCATTCCAAACGGCCGGGAATCGAAAAGAGGTTGAAATGTCTGGCCTGATGTTTATTCCTATGAGAGAAAGCATGGAATCCGCTCCCATGATGCATGTTCAATTGAACGGAGCTGGTTCTTACCAACGATAGAACGCGCACTATTCTTTGAAAGAGCGGCAACATCCTCAATGGGAGGTGGATCATGATACTCAAAGTCATTGCACGGAGGGCTCTATTCGGCGGCATGATGGCACTGCCTATTATCTTGCTCGCATGCGCGACAGGCCCGGCCCATTTCAGACGCAACTTTGACGTGACGGATACCTTTGAAAATTACCAGCTCCTCAGCGGGTATCAATATTATTACAACGGCCTGGAAGCCAGTCCCATTGCCGTGGTCGGCATCCAAAAGGGATATTCGTTGGCATCCCCTATCTGGCATGCCGTCGAGATGGATCGCGCCAAACTGCGCCGAATGGTCAATAATATGTTGAACACTCCGGATTCGGAATATAATATCGATCCCAATGGTGCCGACATTTTCAACGACGATGGGAAGGTCATCGGTGTCTGGTATTCGGTATGGGCATTTCCGATACTGACATTCAAATCAGATACCGAGTTTGCCATTTCTCAACCCATGACGGTCTTTCCGCTTTCCAACCGGCATGCGGAAGAAAGGATCAGTTCCCCCATACGACGAGACTTCTAAATCTTCCTGCCGGGAACCCTTAGATTTATTTTGAGATGGCTTGTAGATGCAAGTCAGCTTTGCGGGTCGTTTTTGACACGATCATTGACCTGTTCCGCGGGCAGTCATCTTAAGACTCCGAAACTCGGCGGTGTTCTTGGACGAGCCATGAATCACGAGACCGACCTTGCCGGCATCGATCGCATCATCCTTGAACGACGCCACCGGGTTTCCGTTGATGACAAGCGTGAATTGCGGGCCCACCGCTGTGATGGTGGCCGTGTTCCAGGCGCCTCCTTTGCGAACCGCCGGATGGGGATCTGTCGAGGCGAGTCGCTGCCGATCATTCCCTGTCAGGATCGAGAACTGATATCCGCCATGCGGCCAGACAAGAAGCAGGTACCCCTTATCGCGGCCGGGGTCATATCGGATCAGCAACCCGAGCGGGCCGTCGTTGTTCGAAGTCTTTCGAAATTCAGCCTCGAATGAAAGGTCTGAATATGTTTTCGGCTCGAAGTAGGATTTGTTGAAGCCCCGGATGCCGGTGACAAAATGCGTATCATTCTCGAGCCGCCATAAACCGTCGGTTGAAGTCCAGCCGTATGCGGGATCCTCAATTACAATGGGCGAAGACGATTCAGGTTGCTGACCGAAATTTGCACCAGCGTCCCTGAGCGCCGACACAAGAACGCCTTCATTATACAACCCCGGACCGGGAGCCGAAGCCCCGCCGAAATGGAGTGCCAACATGCCGCCGGCATCGTCGCTGAAGATAGGCGCCCCCGAACTGCCGGGCAGGGTATCGCACAGGTGCAGCAGCACACCGTCGCGCTCCGGCCTGGGGCTGGCGGCACGGCAACCGCCTCGCGTGACATGTTTCACCAATCCTCCCGGATGATGGATGATCAACAAGCCTTCGCCCGGATGCGGCGGGCGCTCCTCCAGCGTTACCCGCCCCCACTCGTCACCGGGGCGGCCCTCCACATCCAGAATCGAATAGTCGCGATTCTGGCTGGATTCGATTGGGCGCACGTTGACTTTGTATGTCCTGACTGTCGAATCGGATTGGCTGTAGTAGCCCATCACGAGGCGGGCATCCGTCACGGGACCGTGTTGGCCGGATCCCGGAATGCAATGGTGGTTCGTGATCAGCCTGCCGGCTCCAATTAACGAGGCGGTGCAAGTGATGAATTGGCCACTGGGGAAGCGGACGTCCAGCCGACCCACCGGACGGCTCAGTCGGCGAAGCCGGCCATCGACGGGATAAGGCTCGAGCCGCTCGAAGTTGGGATTGTTGGAAAGAACGGATTCCAGATTCGTCGCACTGGATGACTGCTCGATTGTCAGATTGATCCGTCCCCATTGATTCGCACTGAAAAGCAGGTCCTGGCCAAATCCAGGGTGCGGACGGATCAAAACAACAATGACAAATAAACAGGCTCCGGCTCCGAAAATGCGCCGCAGCAGGCGTAAATCAGCTCCGGTGCATCGACGCTTCCGCGGCTCGACTACTCGTTTCGACAATCGTCGATCCGGCATTATACGCATTTGTTTGTCCTCCCCGCCGCTGCGTATCGATATCGACATCTTTATGACAACATCCGGTTATGCGCCCACGATCCGCACCGGGTACACGAACACCAGGTACAGGAAAAGCAAGCCCATCGCCATGCCCAGCAGCAGCACGCCCAGCCACGTGGTGCGGAATTTGAACTCGTTATTGCTGATTGCAATTTCCGCAGAACCCGTGTCGCCCTTCACATAGAACGATCGAACAAATTGTGCGACCGCGGCCGCAAGACCAACCGCGACGACCACGACGACCAGCCAGAAGACAAAAACACTCTGGGCCCGCTGATCCGCTAAAATTGCCTTGGTATGGTCTGCCCGAAACTGAGCGCTGTCCTTGGCAGCAATCGCTTGCAAATCCGCGATCGCCCTGAGCCTCAATCGCTCGGTGCGCACGGCATCGAGAACCAGCTCCCGGCAGGCCTCTTCGATCGGTTCGGGCCATCGGCCGAGACGGGATGTGCACAGTCCCAGAATCGAGCCGATGCGTTCCGCTTTGGCGTCGTCAGGTTCCGGCGCAGTGACTTCCAGGGGCCACGTGTTGCCGGGCAGCGGCGGCAGGACATTCGGTTCGCGATTGATATTGGATTGCGCAGACAGATCCGACGCCCAGAACGACAGGCAAATCAGAAAAAGCGGCATCACAATACGGCGCATACGGCCTCCTTATTCCCCCGGCCGTTCAGGATCCGGTTCTGAATAGGTCCGGTGCCGCTGAACGACGGCGATACCGGTTCGCTGAACTTACATAAGCCCAGGGGCGGAAAAAAAGCGATAAACACACCCGGCATTGAAAAATCGTTTCGGGAACGGAGGATATGCTGCAGATAGTGGTAAATCAAAAGAGCTGCGAAATTGTGCGGAGGAGATGAATGGTGATTCGATGGCCGCTGTCATCTGGAACGTTATCGAAAAAAACAGGATCGAACTCAACTTCTGCCGAAATGAGTATAGAAGAGCGATTATTGAGTGTCAATAATGATGTGTCGGCCGTTTTCCCAACCGCACCCGCTGGTTGAACCCGGCCATATGCTGTAAACTTGATGTGAGATAACGAAGCCCCGCCGGAACCGACGGGGCTTTATGTTTGTTGCTTTCCGGTCAGTCACACAATTCCCCATAGCAGTCAGGCATATCTACACAATAATAATTAATCCCCGTAAAATGTGGATCATTGCAGCCATTCCAGACACCGGATCCTCCGGTGCCGTCGGTGCAGAAAAAGAGGCCAAAGACCTGGTTGGGAGTCTCCTCCGAATGGAAACCGATGTAGACGGCGTTGCACGCAAAAAAATCATTATTCAGCTTGAATGCGCTCACCGGCGGGGAGCCGGACAGGTCCATGGTGAATCCGGACTCGCCATCTGTGGTGGTCACAAGTCCCAACGGTCCGATGATCGAAAAGAAATTCCAGAATCTCTGCGTCTCTTCGCCCCCGTTCATCTGCCTCCAGATGAGCCATTGGCCTTCGATCATCGCCGGCTTCATCGGCCCCATCTGCTCCAATCGATCGAGGACGTCGGGATCGATTCCTTCAAAACGGAGTTGATCGGATAAGGTCTCTCCCATCGCGGATGGGATCGGCATTCCCCCCAATACGACTCCTGCAATGATCAGCAAACCCAGCGAACATGCGGTAACGGATTGTTTCATGATTTCCCCCCCTCAAAACATTTGTTAAAAACAATAAGTCTCCCCTACGCCTACCCAAGGTTTTCGGTGCACCTCCTTTCCAGCTCTGTGGAGCTACTATTTCACTGCTGTTTCATCGCTTTAACGAATATTGCCGCACGATAGATCTGGTTGTATTTTTCTCAGGCAAAGATCCACTTGAAAGGTAGCATGTGCCGAATTGAATCCCATTTCAGGATCTTCGAATTGGAACGGATGATCGAACGCATTACCGAGCGTTCTTGTGACCAGCTCTGCAGCGAAATTCGCTCCGGATTGGAGAAGATCAGGTGACTAACTTTTTTAGATGTATATCACTATCTGTGCTTACTAACAGAAAATAGGAAATCTATCGTCAAATAAAAAAGAGGACAGGATAGCTTGAGTACGACACAACAAACGTCACAAAGATCCTGGCAATAACTCAAAATGGAGACAGTGGGGACATATGGCTTAATTGCATTGCATGGAAGGAACTTATTAAAGATGCCAACGGTATATAGATTATGTTGGGATTTTGCAAGGAAATATTGGTCGCGGCCCATTTTTTATCCGAACCAAATGATAATATTGCCTTTGATGGATACCTTTCAAATGATTCTTGTCTATTTCCCTTGTGGACCCGTCCCCATTGTGACTCGACCACAAAGGGCAGGTGTTCAGACCGCCTTGTCCCGGTATCGACAAATTCCAATTTTGGTACTGCAGCCCCACTATCCGGCCCAGCGATGTCCAAGGCCTTGAGGATCATTGCCTATATAGAGGATGATTCGTTAATCAAGAGAATTTTAGATGTGCCTGAGGCTCCCTTAATTCAGGCGAAAATGATTTTTGTGGAATAAACCCGGAAGTATTCTCAAAAGCTCTTGGATTCTCCACAACAATGCGGAGATAAGATCTTAAATTTCTTGCAAGGAACCTACACGCTTTTTCGCATTCTTCCGCTCTTTTTGCTTTGTTATACCGTCCTTGATCCAATGTTCTGCTTATACACATACCGCACATGCGCTTGGCGAAGCAACCAGAGCAAAGCTCGACAGAGTCCTTGAAAAACCGACCAATAACTTTATGAACTAATTTTCTATCGATTCCATCACTCACTGAACCAATAGGATTGCCTTCACCTACTCGCTCACAGATATGCAGTTTGCCGTCCACGTCAATATAAATTTTGTTTTTCCCCGGCTTACACTGTCCGGCAGGGACAAAGGAACATTCTGATATATTTTTGTTGTTCCGATGTGCAATCTTTCTGAACGGTTTTGAGAAGAGGCTCACAGACAGTGGATTGGCTTTCAGATCACCTGAAATAAGGCTATTCTCTGCTGCGACTCTAAGCTCTTCTAGTGCGGCATAATCATCATCATTGTAAGGCACGGCATCTAAAAACGTGATATCCGTGCTGTCAACCAGGGAAAAGCTGCAGCGAGTTATCGGAACTGGTAGCCGACTGGCGAAAAACTCGTTGAGTGCCAACGCATCTATGGGAGGAGCTAATACAACATTGATTCGGACTTTGCTTCTGAAGAAATCCTTTGAAAGTTGCTTAAATAACAGAAGTGCTTTTATGACATGGCGATATGTTCCGTTGCCATTCTTATAAACCCTGTAACGATTGTGGATCTTTTCAGGTCCATCCAGGCTGAATAACAGGCTGAAGTTGTTCTCGATAAGGAATGCCGCCATCTCACGATTTATGATTGTCCCGTTGGTCGTCATATTAAAGTGTAGCGGGTGGCTCGGAAACCGTTTTTTTGCGTAGGCCACAACTTTTCGAACAAGCGAAAATGCAAGCAACGGTTCACCACCGTAAAATCCTATGCCGGGACCATCGCCCTGATCCGGCGAAATAAGATTAACTGCTTGTCTGGCAATATCAAACGACATTATCTTCTTCGAATTATATCTCTTATCATACGAGCAATAGGCACAACGAAGATTGCATTTTTCTGTAGTGCATAGGGTGATATTTGAAATATCTTTTAAAGCGGCTTGTCCGGGTCCAAACAGGGGATTTTTCAATACTGGCGGCGATTTTCCAAACTGCCCTTTTAAAACAGCGCGATTGAGCTTGCTTTGGAGGGTTACATCTTTTAGGGGTTCTCCGTCTCTCCAAGACGGAAATATATCATACAACGTTCTGGGAACTTGAAGGATCTCATTTGTAATACAGTCGTAAATAAAAAATCGCCCCCCCACAGAGATGCGACAATAATCTTTCCCAACGTCTTGAGATGGGTCAATGAATATTGACATAGCTTGACATTAAAGTAGAGCGAGCATCCGTCCGGTATGATACAAAGGCGAAAGGCTGTTCCTGTCCTCCGCTGAAAAATGAATAGCACCTGCCAGGAAGATTCAGGTGGCAATCACTGAGCGCGCCTTCTTTATTGAATGCTTTGTTGCGTCGTCTACAGATGTGTTTCTGCTGCATGTCATGCGACAGCATGAGCACAAAAACTCTAAATCTGTGTCTACGTTAGGCGTTTTTTACACCTCTGACATCATTTACCTTCGTGTCCCGCACACTCTCTCCACCACTGGTATCACAATCACAACCATCACAATCGCAGCCGCCACTACTTCCTTTGACAGAGCCACTTCTGTCGGGATCAACGCTTTTGATGTCGTCGTAATCTGACATGATAAGACCCTCCAAATATTGCGATATTATTCAAGGGGCGCTTTAAGATACAGCCATAACGATGGCCCCAATTGGGACATTCAAAAAATACATTAGTCAAGCATCGGCATGCTGTATAGATATCAAAATCAAAAAGTTATGTCAATTTATATATTTTGTTCCTCGGGGTCTCGGAAGCGTTCAGGATAAGGAGGAACATACAAGGTGGATATACGGTTTACTGCTTGGAAGGGAAGTTCAGCAAGCCGGACCATGTCTGCCCGAAATTTGGCGCCAGGAAACTGAGCTGCTTCGTAGATGGTGATCGGATGCGACTTCGGGTATTTTTTCATAAGTACATCAACCAACGATTTCAATCCGCGCACGGGATCAAATCCCGGGTCGAACGTGCTGCAGCCAATGACATAGATTTGCCATAAGATGAGATGGCAGCTCGGGTCAAACTTTCTTTTAAAGATCAAAAACTCAGTTGCCTCAAAACTTTGGCACCCCCTCGCTGGATCTACTCCAAGATCAGCAAAGAGGCAATCCTCCGCTGAGATACTGGGAAGCATCCTCGCCGGAAAACCTTCGCGTTTAGCAATCGCGATCGCCTCGTGAGATGGCGCCACAAATACACCGGGGTGTCCATAGAATGCAGCGCATACCGAGTATCCTTGCCGCACGGATTTGAGGATGATGTCAACCATTTCGTCGTAAGATTCGCATCTTTCTTTCCCTACACCATAACACGCTTTAAGCGATATTGCGTCGTTTCGAATAGATCTTAGCCAAAGTTCAGTCTCAGCATTGACTACCAAGTAATACATCTTGTCAGCGTTTCGGATCGCTTCTTCGGTCGCTCGCGTGATATGAGAAACCAGTTCTATCCCGGTTCCGACTATCGTCAATGAACCGCTCCCAATCCGAGAATTATCCGATTCATGTGATCTTACATCAGAAGGTGCCACCAAACGTGTCGATGTTGGGTTTGAGCACAAGGTTGAATCCTATCCGATCCTGCCGTCCGTCGGTTTCCGGTGATCTGATTTATCCATTTTTTCCTTGCCGCAAAGGTGACAGGAAAGGGTGGGAACTTCCGGCTATTTCTTTGGAACGAAGTCCCCGCCCCATCACTTTCCGGCATCAGATCTAACCTGCGTAATAGCCGCCACCACAGGCGCATATCACCTCTACCGGTCCTTTTGCTTTGATTACCAGCTTCTCATTCGTTACGTCACCCCCCATCCGAATGGATTCGAAGTCTTCGGCTGAAAGGCTTGCCAACGATTGGACCACTTCTTCAGGAACGTCGATGCCCTCTTTCGAGACAAAATCCGTTGGGTCATTGAGGAAGGCCTCACAAGCATCGCTCTGGTGGAGTAATTTCTGAATCAGGTCTGTCATAGCTTTGATACTCATAGTTCTCCTCCTTTCTTTGTATGATACTTTGGTGGGAATAAAGCTGTTGAATCTCTCCCTCGGAGGCGAGCTTCGTAATGGATGTCCAGAATTTTTTGCGGCCTTCGCACTCGAATTTGTCGATACCGCCAATCCGCTGTGATAGACACCCGCCACCGCAAAGCTGCCTGACGGAACAGCGGTTGCAGGTTGGATCGTTTTCAACGGTCATCGAACGCAGTTCATCAAGGATTGGTGAGGTTTTAAAGACTTCGCTCAGCTTCACGTCACGGATGTTTCCGAGTTTGTATTTCCCGGTCATCAACTGATAGCAAGGATAGATGTCGCCCCGGTGATCGACTTCGAGCGATCCGGAAGCCACTCCGCATTTAAGCTTTCCTTCGAATGGTCGGATATTGCAAAGAGATAGAAACTGCGTTGAGGCAAGCCTGCCCCTGCAAATGCCATGAATCCGTCTCAACGTTTTGTAAAAGTCGGCGTCGGAAAGGTATTGGTTATTAGACTCTGAACCACGCCCTGCCGGCTGTAACTTTGTGAAATGAAGTTTTGGGACTTTCAATTCGTGAAGGAAATTGACAAATTGATCGACCGAATCAATATTTCTCTTGGAGAGTGTGCAACTGACCGATAAATTAGCGCCGGCTCTGATAAGGTTTTTAATGCCACGAATTGTACTTTGAAAAGTTCCGCCACCCCGATTATATTCGTGGTCATCCTTCAGACCATCGAGGCTTACTTGCACATCAGTAAAATAATTTCGAATCCGACAGGCTGTCGCAGTGTCTATAAGGGTGCCATTTGTGATCAGATGGACAGAAAGGTTACACGTCGCTGCATGTTTTGCTAAAGAAAACAATTCGGGATGAATGAGCGGCTCGCCACCCAGAAAATAAAGCCTGCTCACACCGCTTTCAACCAGGGAGGAAATGAATACTAAAAGATCAGTCGTTTCTAAGGTGTCAGAAGCGCCGTTTCCGGCGTTGTAAAAACAGTTGCGGCACCTGAGGTTGCAGGCACTCGTCAGATAGAGAGAAACGGTTGTCAGTTTGGGAGGCGACCGCATGACACGATGGCAGGATGCGTCCCGCCCTGATTTGATCAACCACCCTTCGCTAATAAGTCTTCCGAGCCATTCCAGCAGGTGCAGATCTAATGCACTCTTCCCCCAGAACATGGAAATTGTTTCACGGATGGATCGACAACCGTCAAAAAGAGTCAGCAGCAATGCGAATTTCTGTGGCAATGCGATCCAATTAGGAGCAGAGGGATCAAAGAAGACAAGCCGATCATCTGAAGTTTTCCCTATGCATTCAACCGAGATGGGAAGGTGGTACCGGCCGGAGAGAAAATCATTCTCCACACCATCAGTTGCCCCGCTATTCATTGACTCATTTGTCATATCAGGTGAGAATCCGATAGGCATCATTGTAAAATGTCTAGCAGTTTTTTCCCGAACTCAATCGGTTTCAGAGCTTCGACCTTATACTATAAGAACTTAATAATATTTCAAATGTTTTCGTTGCATCCCCTCAGTTCGGTTCTGTAAATGGTCTTTCGTTTGTTGGGCAAATATGTCACTCTTCCGATGGGATGCTGACAGGAAAATACTTCTACTCTACTGGGATTTATAGCGATCTTGAGTTTTTCTGTCAACATCTGTTTCAATATCCTATATAGGGCTCAGTTGAGGCCCGCCGTGAAGCCCCTATCGGGAGCCCCCTTAACTTTCAGCTTTCCAATTGGTATGAATAAAGGAAGGAACGGAACGTATTGAAGACCTAGCCAGGTTATGGCTATTTCCGAGTTTTATAAAAAAGGCCCTGCCCATTTTTTCCAGGGCACCTGCACGCGGGTCTCACGCTGATCCAGAATAAGGTATTGCGGCGATGGAAAATGAGGGATAATAGCCCTTGAAACGATTTGTCATCTGATCTATGACACCGGTGAAAGCAAATCCCAGTCGGAGGAGGTCGTTATGTGTCAAAACGGTTGTCAACAGCCTGCAAAATTGATGGACAAGCCGGAAAACTGCACCCTGGAACAAATCAAGGAATGCCATGGCGATACCAAAGAGCACCCTTGTACCCGAGACAACGGTCCGCATGACAAACCATAATCCGGAAAAGGGTGTTTTTTGTGGGCATTTCCCTATCCTTGATTCTAATCGCAGCTGTTTTCGGGATCTCTCTGGTGCTGACCATGGTCGGTCTCGGCGGCGGCCTTATCTATTCCCCGCTTTTTTTAATCCTCGGGATGGCAAAATCCCAAGCGGCGTCTGCCTCGCTATTTTTAAATCTGATTGCCGCCGCGTCAGCCGCCTATACTTACTCGCGGAAAAGGATGGTGGACTTTTCCCTGTCAATTCCACTGATTATCTCATCGAGCCTCACCGCTCCGCTGGGAGCATATTTGAACGTCCGAATCGACACCAAACCGTTTTTTATCGCCATGGCAGTGGTGTTGGCCCTGGCGGGCGTTCGAATGCTGCTTTCTCCGTCCGGCACGACGACGGATGAGCATGTATCTTCCACCTTAAAAATATGCGGCGGCATCGGCATCGGTGCCTGTATCGGTCTTATGGGCGGCCTGCTGGGTATTGGCGGCGGCGTTTTTATCGTTCCACTGTTGATCTATGTCCTTCAAACACCGACGAAAATTGCCGCTGCTTCATCGACGTTCATCGTATGCTTCTCATCTTTTACGGGATTTCTGGGTTATGCCTCCATGCAAACGATGAACTGGGCCTTTCTCTTGCCGGCCGCATTGGCATGCCTGGCCGCAGGCCGGGCCGGAGCCAAGATCATGAGCACCCGCATGAAGGGCAAATACATAAAAGTCATTTTCAGTGCCGTTCTGTTTATTATGTGTGCCAAACTGCTGCACAAGTCTTGTTTTTAAAGGACGATACTGCTATTCACGATAGCAGCTTGTCTCCATCCTATCGCCTTTGTCGTCATAGACCTACAAAGCCATCGTCTTAATTCTACATTAAAAAGATCAACTGACGATACTTCTCTTTAGCCGTTATTGGTATACTGGCACGTCATTGGAGATACGGCGGCATTCCTCAACATTCGTGTCTGAAATATCAACCGATGATTTAGGCATGAGTGGGGTCGATATCACGAGCAGCGAACTGGTTACTGACGCCACTGAATATTACAATTATTGCAAAGTCCTGGGCAAAGTAAACGAAAGAACCGGTATCGACGGAGTAACTTACGCGATCGGTTTTGAGTTCCGACTTCCGTCAGTTTGGAACAACCGCTTCCTGTTCCAGACCAACGGAGGCAATGACGGAACCGTTGTCCCTGCCGAAGGGGGCGGAAACGCCACGGGCAACAACAGTGCCCTTGCGCGCGGTTTTGCAGCTATCAGCACTGACGGGGGTCACGACGGACCCAATCCTGAACAGGCCGGTTTCGGATTGGCGGCCAGTAACGCTTTTGGTCTTGATCCGCAAGCCAGGTCAGACTACGGGTACGGCATCATCGAAACAATGACCCCCATTGCGAAAGACATCATCAGTTATTATTACGGGACAAAACCGGGAACCATCACCCGTTCCCTATCCTATAGTGTTTTGGTCAAATCCACGACCTGGGAGAATTGGGCCTTGGCGGCCTGATGAAACCGATACCAGTGAGTCTGTTCGAAATCATCTCTCATGACAATGTTTTCCCCTTCTCTGTCCAAAGCGGCATCGATCCATTCATTCTTGTTATACTTCGGAATGGGATTCTGCAAGTAATCGCTGATGGCTGCAATCCGGGCATCGTAATCCGGGGCACGGATAATGGCTTTAAATGCAGATGATGCCTCGCCCCACAACGGACCGCGGCCCGACTTGCGGCGCATGGCTTGATAGATCTGCCCTGTGGCCTTGAAAGCCCTGTCGCTGTTCTTGATTTCCCGCTTCAACCGATGATCGGTCCAGTTTTCGGAAATCACATCGGGTGAATGTCCCGCCTCTGCATGGCCGATGTTGGGCACGATGGATTTAAACACGTTGTACCATGGATATACGGAATTCCAGCTCTCTTGAAATCCGGAAAAGTTCTGATGTGACCAGGTATCGGCATAACTGTGAAGGGCTATGCCGATCCGATACGGATTGTTGCCTGCAAGGGCGCTTTTGAGAATCTGCCGGGCGATGGGGCTTCCCGGTGTCGCGGCAAAGGCGTTCGTCTCACCATCGATGGGTTGGGACTGGTCTCCCGGTAGAAAATGAAACGGCATGTAGACATATTTCTGCACATAGGTATCCAGGGATTTAGGAGAAAGGGATTGAGTCATGATGGGAAAATAATGCCCCCCATTGAAAGGTATTTTCTTGGGGAAAGATGCGCTTTGGCCATCGATGCTGAATTGACCTTCATTGTTGTCGTCCACAAACTGGGATGCGAACGCAATGATGTCGGCGTTTTCGAAGCCCGTGGTACAGGCAATGGCATAGATAAGAAAATAGTGGAAATCCTTCTCCATTTGATGTGCCTCCTCTTTTGATTTTACTTAAAAAGATCTGTATCCACTTTCGGCAATTTCTGACGCTGGCTTCATAAACATAAAAAAAGACGATGAAAATGTCTGTGACCTGGATCACAAGCCGCAATGATA
The DNA here is from genome assembly GCA_050291625.1 of Desulfobacteraceae bacterium. Classification (GTDB taxonomy): domain Bacteria; phylum Desulfobacterota; class Desulfobacteria; order Desulfobacterales; family Desulfosarcinaceae; genus JARRKU01. The sequence goes on along the minus strand of JBNKKC010000026.1, from coordinate 15,395 downwards.
CGAGCCGTTTGGCCCGATTCCATCCGACCTTAGAAGGGAAACCATCGTTTCATGATTGAACCTCTCCGGACTGCCCCAGCAGCCCGTTGCCGCGGCCGGCCACAGAGCCGGTCCGGAAAAAGCAAATCAGGCATTGGAAGGTTCTGTATCGGCCGACGTTTCGGGTTGGACCGAAAGATGGACTCATGTTATTATATCGTAAAAATTTCAATCGCTTGACACCTCGCCTGATCATGGTATGGTATTTTTATCCACCACCTGCACGCCGATTGGTCAGATGTTGTTGATTTGCATTTCTTGAGATTTTGGTTCAGCGTTTAGGCCTCATATCCTTGTCGGCCAGCCATTTTCCAAAGGCTTGGATATTGGGGGGTAAATTGCAGCAATACTCCAACCGCTGGCATGGCAGATGAGGTTTCGGTGCCTTCCCTGCCCGAGATGATCGGCGGGATCTTGGGCAACCGGCCTGTAGTTTCCCATTCATGATCAGCGGGGCAAACAGGCGGTCGGCTGATTAAATCCGGAGGAATAGTATGCTATTTCTACGAGTTAAATCTAAAATCCGTCACCGAAATGGGTTCAAGGAAAGGCCTTGAAACAACCTCTATGCGTCGACGACAAGGAGCTTCAATGATACTCGATGGGATCACCTTCGGAAGTTTTCGGGAGATTGAACCAGGTATTATGGAGATCGTTATCAACGAAGGAATCGAGTTGGGATCGAAGCATATCGACAACATTGAAGCAGGACTGCTTGAACTGTACAGCGATGCCTATGCGCTGCTGATCAATCGTGTGAATTCGTATTCACATACACTTGAATCAATGCAAAAAGTTGCCAAACTACAGAATCTCGCAGCCCTGGCAATTGTCGTTTACAGTGACATGTCGAAACAAGCGGCAATGATCCACCACCTGTATCAAGACAACCTCCGGGTCTTCGAGGACAAGGAAAGAGCGATCGTCTGGCTTAGAAATTATAGAAACCAGATTATCGCGAAAAAGGCGTCTGATATGTCACAAAATGAAAGCGGCTAAACGGTTTCGACAAAACATAACCGCGTTATCGCCATTCGTGGTCCAGGAGAGGCAAGCGGGCAGAAACCGATCGTTTTGTATAAACGGCATAAAATGACGAGGTATGACAGATATGCGTCTGATAGTCGATGCTATCAGCATGGAAAGCAAATATGCCGGTAAGCAGGCTGCAAATGACGATGTTACATCCAAGACCACCGATCCTATGCCAATCACTGCATTGAATCTCCAATATAAATGAATCCTGTCGCAGCAGAAAAATACGAAACCCGTTGGTGAATTTCATCTCGGAGAATCCATGATTGATTATCGAGAAAATTCATTAACTTTTCCCTGGTAATGTTAAAGGGGGTGAACCCAATGAGTCTCAATCTCATGCGTCACATATTTATATTGGCGATGGTGACGATGCTTTTGTCAGCTTGTGGTAACGGGGAAATGGAAACGTTTGAGAAAAAAGTGACTCCCAAAAAAGTTGAGCATTCGAAGACCAAACTGAATTGGATTGGACATTGGCTGGATAATCATGATCGGGAAACCCTGGTCAAAGAAGTTGCTAAGGAATTTAAAATAAAACATCCGGAGATAGATCTAAACCTGAAATTTCCACAAAGCATCAGGGGCTACAGAAGCAAGCGGGATATGGCAAAATTGTATGCAGAGATGATTCGAACAGGCAACTTCGAGTGGGATATTATTTGGCTGGATGACCAGAGTTATCAATATGTTGCAGATGAATTGCAGGATTCGGGATGGGGTCCAAAACATCTGGTTGATTTCGGTCAAGTACCGGGATTTAAAGAATTACAAAAGGATTTTATCTTTGACAATCCCATTTGGGCCGCCCAGACAGGAGGTATTATTGTCGGACCGATGTTGGAAGGCTACTACCACGCTATATTCTTCAATAAAGATGTTGCCGACACCATTGGCATAAAGATAAAAGACTTGGGAATGACATTTGAAGATCTTTTGGGGTATGTCAAGGCTGTTGATGACTACAACCGGAAAACCGGCAGCGATATCGCAGCATTCTTTGAATCAAGCGATTGGACATGCCAGGAGATACTGTTCCAAAGACTGTTAAAATCGGAAATAGGAGACTTCAAAAGGAGCCTGGAGCATAAAGGTTCTGCGGAGAAAAATGCGGCCTTCAAGAAAACACTTGAGGCTTTTGAAAAATTAGGCAGGTACAAGCCGTTGTATAAGCAGCATAACAAGAGTCTTTGGTACCAGACGAGGCATGTGCCATTAAACGACGAGGTATTGTTCTATGTCAATGGCATATGGATGTACAGCCAATGGATGAGCATTGATGAAGAAAAATCAAAAAAGATGCTCCCGGCTGAGTTGCCGGTATTCCAAAAGGTTGACTTCTACCAGGGGGGCTATATCCCCGCATGGGCGGTCTGGAAGGAATCACCCCATAAAGAGGAAGCAATTGAATTGATGATCTTCTGGTCAAGGCCCCAAGTCGCCGAAAAATGGGTAAAATATACCATGGCGCCCACAGGCATCAAAGGCCACTTGACAACCGGAACGGAAGGAGAACATCCCTTTGCCGTGTGGCAATCTAAAATCACCAAAAGATATAACGGGAATATCTATTACATTCCAAGCACAGCTTATATCTTTGGAGAAGAGAAACAAAATGCGCTCCTTTTAGATGTGGTGAAAGCAGAAATCCTTAAGTTGCTTGACGGCGAAACAACAGCTCAGGAAGCATATCGCAGTGTAATGACGAATGTTCAATAGATGGTACAACATAGTGATCTTTGTTGAAACATGCAAAATTCAAAGCTGACAAAATGTAAAAAAAGAGGGGCCAGGCTTAATTTAAGCAAAAAGATATTTCTTTATACAATGGGCCCCTTTTTATTTGTGATGCTCATCATCAGTGTCATCACCATTGAAAATAAGGTCAATACTGTAAAGGAAGTGATCATCACACGGCTGAACAGCTATGCGGTCCTTCTGGAGTCTGACGCCTTAAGCTTTGAGAGTATTTCGCAGAAGAATGAATTGGAATCGATTCTCGAAGAAAATGTTTTGGTTGCAGAGCTCATTAGAAGAGATTATTCAACGCCCTATACTACAAACCCTGTTGCTTCTTCCACTTATCTGGACAAGGCGTTAGTGGACAGGTCCTTTAAAGAAAATATTATCATATTCCTGAAGAACGAGCATTCATACTCGTATATCTATCCGATTGCATATGGGAATTCGATTGTGGGTGTTTTTCATGTCGAATTTCTGAACAAAAATATCAATAAAAAAATATTAAGGTATATCTATCTGATACTCCTTTTGGATGGGCTTGGCTTTTTCGCAACCTTTATCATCGTTATGATTTTGGTGAAAAAAGGAATTTTAAAAAGTGTTTCACAATTGGTTAAAGGAAGCAACGAATTGGCTAAAGGGAATCTTGATTTTGTGCTGAATGTGAAATCAAATGACGAAATCAGCGACCTTGCCTGCACCTTTAACGATATGACCAAATCCCTCAAAGCATCGCGGGAAGCGCTGGAAGACTATAGCAACACATTGGAAGTCAAGGTAAAAGAGAGGACAAAGGAATTAGAGCTGAAAAATAAGGAACTGGATAAAGCCCGCATCCAGGCTGAGGCTGCCACAAAAGCCAAGAGCGAATTTCTGGCCAACATGAGCCACGAAATTCGTACGCCTTTAAACGGCATCCTCGGCATGACCGGTCTGTTGCTTGACACGAAATTGAGCCCCGATCAGCGCCAATATTCGGAAGCCGTCCGTATCAGCGGCGAAGCCCTTCTCAGGATCATCAATGATATTTTAGACTTTTCAAAAATCGAAGCGGGGAAGCTTGAACTGGAGATTGTCAATTTTGATCTCAGAATCACCTTGGAAGATGTCACGGATGTTCTGGCCATTGCCGCCCGCGAAAAGGGGTTGGGATTTACACACCTCGTTCAATATGACGTACCGGTTCTTTTGCGGGGGGATCCCGGCAGGCTACGTCAGATTTTGGTCAATCTCGCCAACAATGCCATTAAATTTACTGAAAAGGGAGAGGTGGTCCTCCGCGTTTCACTGGAACAGGAGGATGACAAAAACCCCATGATTCGATTCAGTGTCACCGATACGGGCATTGGTATTCCCGAGGACAGCATGGATCGTTTGTTTCAGTCCTTTTCCCAAGTGGACGCCTCCACAACCCGCAGGTATGGCGGCACAGGATTGGGCCTGGCCATCTCAAAGGAACTTTCCGAGATGATGGGCGGTAACATTGGCGTCGAAAGTGAAGTGGGCAAGGGCTCTACGTTCTGGTTTACGGCCGTCCTTGAAAAGCAGGCTATTGACCGAGGCATGGAATTCGTTATGCCTCGCGATATTCGAAACAATCGCATTCTGGTGGTCGATGATAACGCCACCAACCGTTCAGTCCTGACTGAACAGCTTAAACACTGGGGTTGCCGCTTTGATGAGGCTTCAGACGGGAAACAGGCCCTCCAGAAACTCCGTCAGGCCGCTGCGGATGGAGCCTCCTTTGATATTGCCATCCTGGATATGCAAATGCCGATCATGGACGGAGAGACCCTTGGACACAAGATTAAAAAAGACCTTGAGTTGAAAAACACCCTTCTGGTGATGCTCACGTCTACTGGTTTTCGCGGTGATGCCGCACGGGTGAAAGAAATTGGTTTCTCAGCCTATCTGACCAAGCCGGTCAAGATGTCCCAGCTTTATGATTGCCTCATTGCTGTTGTGGACCGGAAGACTAAAGATAGACAGGATTTATCTTCAGAGCCCATTGTCACCAAACACTCCATTTTCGACAATCGAAAGCGCAAGATTCGCATCCTCCTTGCCGAGGATAACATGATCAACCTGCAAGTCGCTCTGAACATCTTGAAAAATAACGGATATCGAGCCGATGCCGTTGCCAACGGCCAGGAAGCGCTCAGGGCCCTGGAGATGATCCCTTATGATTTGGTGCTCATGGACGTTCAGATGCCGGAAATGGACGGATTTGAAGCCACGATCGAGATCCGAAATACGGACTCGGCCGTCATCAATCATGATATTCCCATTATTGCGATGACAGCACACGCCATGAAAGGTGACCGGGAGCAGTGTTTAAAAGTTGGAATGAATGATTACCTCACAAAGCCTGTGGATCCTGAAGCACTGTTGGAAAAAATCGAAAAATGGCTCGAGTTATGAAAAGACACCCATGCTGGTGATTCGCAGGATCATAAGCGGCCACTTTGCATTCTCCGGCCGGTCCGTCATAATGCAGGTTCACCCAATATGTTTTTCCGGCCTCTTAATCTATCTTGTCTGGACGGATGGTTGTCCCTTGTGAAGATGGAAGATGGAAGATTATTGGAATGAGCTTGAAGATAGGGTGGATTGTATCCGCCGTCGCCGGTCTGAAGCACGCAGAATGATCCCCAGCTATGGCCGCTCCCGCCCGGACCGCCCGTGGCAATATTGTCATGCTGATTGCTTACCCTGCTGGTCTGGGTCGTTGTGAAGAAAGAGTCTTTGAACACCAATTGAATAAATCACCTGAGCTTATGATACCTGACCACATTTTCAGCTTCATGATTAGCTGCATCTCCGCCTTTTTCAATACGAAAACAAAATATTTGCCAATATGATAGGGACCGGAATTGCTTTTTTGGTCTCAGAGTATGTCAGATATGTTGCTGTAGGTATGCCAAATCGTCAAACCATGGAATTCTGAAAGCTTGAGTTCAAGACTCACTGGCTTTTTGGGAGTAAATGATTTTATAAGGACTATAATATGTTTTGCCCTGCACACCCTCAGCCGCGGCATTGGAATATAATTCAAAGGCCATTTGCGTCATTTGATGGGCATCCTGCATCACACTGATGATATTGAGGTTTAAAATCGGGATAAACGGATGATAATCGAATACCCCCAGATGCACGTCAGGCAACTTATCTAAATCTTCGGTGAAAAAACGGATCACCCCCTCCATGGTCTGCAGGGAGTTGATAAAAAGCCCGCCGATATTTTGCCGGGTGGCAAAGAGATCCTTGGCGGCCCGGTATGCGGCTTCGGGATTGAAATCGCAGGGAACGAACAGATCTTCCAAATAGGTTCGTCCCCGTTCTTCGATAGCTTTCAGAAAGCCCTGAAATCGGAGATTGGTGACTTTGTGCTTTTCAGTACCGCCGATGTGGTAGAGTTCTTTGGGTGCCTCATAGCATTTTTCCATGTCGACGATCAGGTTATGCGTCAGGATCCGGGCAGCGTTGAAATTATCCGTGGTGACCATGTTCTTATTACCGCCGGCCGCATCGAGGATGACCTGTTTCACACCGGCTTCCGTGCAACGCCGGCTGACCTCTTCCTGCGCCATAGGATTGGCGGTAAAAATACAGTCTGCATTCTGGGTGATGAAATAATCGACGGCTTTCAGTTCCTCTTCTTCGTCATGATGGGTGACTGTGATCAGATGGAATTTATCGTTCATGCGAGCCAATTGCTCGAATGTCTCGGCCATTTCAGCAAAAAAACGGTTGGTGAGCGTCGGAATCATCAAGGCGATGATGTTCGAGATCTTATTCCTGAGATTTCTGGCGTGAAGGTTGGGAATATAATTGTGTTTTTGTGCGACTCTCAGGATCATTTCCTGGGTTTTTTTGGCTATTTTATACTGATCGGCGCTCCCATTGAGGACCATGCTGACCGTTGTTGCCGAAAAGCCTGTTAATTTTGACAGTTCCTTGATGGAGATCTTGCCCATACCTTTCTATCCTGTATTACGCCTCTGGCAGCTTGCCCATGATAATCATTCCCAGCACGTCATCCTTTGTAACCTCGGAAGTAGCTCGAGTCCCCACAAGGCGACCGTTCTTGATAACCGTAATGCGATCGGAAAGATCGAAAACATCGTGCAAATCATGGCTGACCAGGAAAATTCCGATGCCCTCCTTTTTCAGCTGTTTAATCAATTCCGCCACCATGGCGGACTCATGAGGCCCCAAAGCGGCAGTCGGTTCGTCCATAATCAGAATTTTGGCATTAAAGTAGATGGCCCGGGAGATGGCGATGGCCTGCCGCTGCCCTCCGGATAGATGTTTGACCAATGTCTTGAAGTTGGTGAAATTGGGGTTAAGGCGCGATATGACCTTTTGAGCCTCGTGGGCCATGAGCTTATCGTCGAGAGTACCAAAACGGGTCAGTTTTTCACGCCCGAGAAAAAGATTGCCCGCCGCACCAAGGTTCTCCGCCAATGCCAGGGTTTGGTAAATTGTCTCGATTCCGTAATTCCTCGCATCCCTTGGGGATTGAATTTGCGCTTCCTTGCCTTTGATGAAGATCTTGCCCTCATCGCAAGGTATGGCTCCGGAAAGCGTTTTCATAAGCACGGACTTGCCCGCTCCATTGTGTCCAAGCAATCCGACCACCTCTCCAGGGTTGAGATCGACACTGACATTATTGACGGCATGAACACCGCCGAAACGCTTATGGATGTTTTGCATTTTCACGAGGGGCGTCTGAGGCACGATGTTTCCCTCCTAAGTGGCAAGGTCAAAATTTTGAATGAAATCAACAAGTATCACAAATTCGGTAATGTCAGCGTATTAACTAACACGTTTTAGGTTGACACGCAAATAAAAACCTCATAAAGATACGATACCGATAAAAACACAAGAAGCCTCAATTTATCCCCGATCACGGGGAGAGCGGGAATTCGGCATGGATATGATCCTGGGCATTGATGTTGGCACAAGCAGCCTGAAAGCCGTCCTTTTTGATGACCAGCTGAAACTCCTGGCCGACTCCCGAGTTGAATACGCAACCCGATATCCCGCCCCTGGACGAGCCGAGCAGGACCCGGAACAGTGGTATCGGGCTCTCACCATAGCGATACGGGATTTGCTGGATCAATCGGACCAATCTCCCGGCCAGGTGGCAGGAATAGCCATTGTCGGTATGTCGAGTCTGGCATTGCCGGTGAACGACCAGGGGCACCCCCTGACGCCTGGCATGATTTGGCTCGACCGCCGTGCCCGGGTTCAAAGCGATGTCATCCGGCAGCACCACCATGAGCGCCTGCTCGCCATCAGCGGAAACCGCAGCGACCCCTCCAACTTCGCCCCCAAAGTGATGTGGCTGAGGGATAATGAACCGGAAATTTATCATAAAAGCCGGTACGTTTTGCACTGCAACGCTTATTTGATCCACAAACTGACCGGCGTGTTCAGCCTGGATGTTTCCCAGTGCGGCCTGACCCAGCTTTGTGATATCCGGACGGGTGAATACTCGGACGAGCTGATCGAGGCGCACGGATTAGCAGCAGACAAATTTCCTGCGGTCTTTAACTGTAACGATTTAGTAGGCACGGTATCGCAAAGTGCGGCTGCGGAAACCGGGTTGATCCAAGGGACTCCCGTCGTGGCCGGGTGTATGGACAATGTGGCCGCTGTTTTGGGCCTGAAGCTTTTAAAGTCCGGTGAAGCCTATATTTCGGCCGGAACGGCGACCAATATCGGAATGGTGCTTGACCAGCCCGTTTTTGATGGCCGGGGCCTGCTTTATCAGCATGGCGTCCGGGGCAAGTGGCTGCTCAACGGAGGCGTGGATTACGGGTCCGCCGGCCTCGACTGGTTCCGGAATCTTCTGGAAACCGATTTTAAGACCCTGACGATGCTGGAGTCTGAAACGGTGCATGATCGGCATCCTTTGCTTTTTTTGCCCTATATGACCGCCCAGCGCGCGCCGCTGTGGAATGAAGATGTTTCCGGAGTGTGGATCGGCCTGACGCCTAAAACAGATCGGAAGCATATGGTCAAAAGCATTATGGAAGGTGCGGCCCTGGGGGCGCGGCATGCATTCTCCGAGCTGACCGGTCGTCTTCCGGGACTCCTGTCCCTTACCGGCGGTCCCACAGTCAATCCTCGCTGGGTACAGATTTTCTGCAACGCCACCGCATCCAGAATCGTCAGCCGCAGCGATGCCGACGTCACCTGCCTGGGTGCGGCTGTTCTTGCCGGCGTCGGCGTTTCCCTGTTTCCATCCTTTGAGGATGCCCTTGACAGGGCGCCACAGGGAGAGCGCTGCGATCCTGAGCCGGAGCAAGTTTCCTATTACAAAGAACTTTACGACCTGTATCTGAAAACTTACAACCATCTTGACCGGACATTTCGTCAACTGAACCGGTTGCAGAAAAAATATGGGGGTGACACTTGAAAGCGGCTGTCTTGCACGGGGTATCTGATCTGCGGGTGGAAGAGGTAGCGACACCTCAACCCGGCCCCCATGACGTATTGCTCAAGGTAGCCTTCTGCGGCGTCTGCGGTTCTGATTTTCCCAGGATCGTAAAGGATGGTGCGCACTACTACCCCATTATCCTGGGGCATGAATTCTCCGGTGTCATCGAAGATGTGGGGGACGGCGTCGATTCGGATCTCATCGGCAAAAAAGCGGCTTGCGCGCCTCTGATACCCAATTTCGACGATCCCGAATGCGTCAAGGGCAATTATTCCCTGGGAAAAGGCTACGACTTCATCGGATCGCGGCGGCAGGGCGGATTTGCCGAATACGTGGTCATTCCTCAAGGCAATGCGGTTCTGCTGGACAATTCCGCGGATCTTATGACGGCCTCTTTCCTGGAACCTTTGACCGTAGGACTGCACGCTGTCAACATCAGCCATTTTCTTCCCGGCCGTAGCGTGGCACTCACCGGAGCGGGCAACATCGGTCTTTTACTTCTTCAGAGTCTCATGCACCTGGGTGCGGAGACGATCGCCGCCTTCGATGTCGATCGGCATCAGTTGGATTTGGCCGAATTATTAGGCGCCGATGCTTGCCTGAACATCAGAGAAGAAAAAGAGATGCAAGCCGCTATGGCGCAGATCGCTCCCCGCGGATTCGATGTCGTTTTCGAGACCTCGGGTTCGCCGGGTGCCGAAGTCCTGGCGTTGAGGTTGGCCGCGCCCAAGGGCCGCGTGGTGTATGTGGGAACGCCTCACACGCCGCTCACCCTTCAGCCTGAGGAATTTGAGCTGATCAACCGCAAAGAACTTCTCCTTCAAGGTGCCTGGATGAACTATTCGGCACCGTTCCCCGGATGGGAGTGGGAGTATGGGGTTGCCTTGCTGGCCCGGCAGCGGGTCACGGTGGACGATTTGATTGGACGAATCGTCCCCCTTTCAAAGGCTGATGGGATACCGGACCTTCTGCATGGCCCCCATCGCGCAACCGGTAAGCTGGTGTTGGATTGCAGGAGATAGTTTATATAAAAACAATGAAGCGTGTGCTTCGAAAACAAGGAAAAGATCATGAAACCATTTACCTATTATCAACCCACACGCCTTTTTTTCGGCTGCGGGCAACGTCATCAAGCCGGTAACATTATCGGGACCGAGGCCCGTAAAATTCTGTTGGTTGCCGATCCGGGTCTCATCAATGCAGCACCCGACATGGTCCGGGATGTGAGACATTCCTTGAACGAGGCGGGTGTGACGTTCGTTGAATATGATCAGGTGACCCCAAATCCGACCCTGGAGGACATTCAGACCGGGGCCGAACTGGCCCAAAAGGAAGGGGTGGAAGCTTGCCTGGGTATGGGAGGCGGCAGCGCCATTGATACAGCTAAAGCCATTGCCGTCGCCGCAACACACCCGGGAACCGCTTGGGATTACCTCTATTACAAACAAGCGCCCACAAACAAAACACTTCCTATTTTTTCGATCGCCACCACATCGGGCACCGGCACCCAGACGTCCAAGGTTTCGGTTTTCACAAATACCGCAAAAAATAAAAAATCGGCCATGTGGAACGACCACCTTCTGTGCCGGGCGGCCATCATCGATCCCGAGATAATGCTCACCCTGCCGCCCAGAATTACCGCCAGCACTGGTTTTGACGTCTTCACCCACGCTTTTGAATCATTGATCAACGTCAACAGCATTGTATTTGTCGATCTTCTGGCAATAGAGGCGATTGCTCTGGTCATCAAGAACCTGCCCGCCGTTGTAAAGGACGGATCCGACATCGAGTGCCGCTCCAAAATCGCCTGGGCCGACACCCTGGCAGGCATGTGCCTCGCCAACGTGGGAACCACCCTGCCCCATGCCGCCGGCCAGCCTCTCAGCGGTCACTTTCCACATATCAGCCATGGTGAATCACTGGCTGTGGTTTATCCTGCCTTCGCTGAATTTACCTGTTCCGGAGCACCTGCGAAGTTTGCTCAAGTGGCGCGACTGTTCAACCCCGCCCTTAAGAAACAAAACGATGAGGCCGCAGCGGCATCATTTCAGGACGAAATTGAAGCGTTCCTGGAGAGCATCGGTCTGCGCTGTTATCTGGAAGATTTTGGCATCACCAGGGATAATGTGGAGGCAGTGCTCGACCACGCCATGGAGTTCCCGGATCATACCGTCAACCCGGTGCCGCCGACCCGTGAGGATATGTGGAACATCTATCAAAAGAGTTTTAGGAAATGATCTCAAAAGAAACGCGCAAAGATCTGATTCAGAAATTCGCCGCATTGACCGGGCTGCTGATTTTGATCCTGGTTTTTTCGCTGACCAGCGATGCTTTCTTCTCCATGGGCAATGCCATGACCGTGGCGCTGCAGACCACATCTTTGGCCTTGTTGGGTATCGGCATGACCTGCGTGATCATCACCGGAGGCATCGATCTCAGCGTGGGTTCGGTTTTGGCCCTGGCCGGCACCGTCGCCGGTCTTTTGGTAAAAAGCGGCTTTCCCTTGGGGCTGGCGATGGCATCCGCGCTCGTCGTGGGTACGCTCTGCGGGCTGGTCAACGGCCTGTTTATCACCGAGCTGAAGCTGCCACCATTCATCGCCACCCTGGGTATGATGATGATCGCAAGGGGGATCGCATTGCAGTTGACAGGTGCGGCACCCGTTTCAGGGCTGGGCGAATCCTTCGGGGTTCTGGGCAACGGCGCCTTCTTCAGAATGATCGAGAGGGCGCCCAACGGCCTGCCGAGAGTCATTTTTCCAGGCATCCCCTATCCCGTTGTCATCATGGTTATCTTTGCGGTAGTCATCGCCTTCGTTCTTAATAAGATCCGGATCGGCCGCTATATGTACACGGTGGGATCAAGCGAGGATGCCACACGACTGGCGGGTATCAGCTTAAAGCAAGTGAAACTGGTCGCCTACTCCATCTCCGGTTTTTTTGCCGGTTTGACCGGAATCATCATTATGTCCAGACTGGTGACAGCCCAACCCAACGAGGGCATTATGTACGAACTCGATGCCATCGCCAGTGCCGTCATCGGCGGCACTTCCCTCATGGGCGGAGTGGGAACGATTTCCGGCACCTGTATCGGCGCCTTCGTTATCGGGATTCTGCGCAACGGCCTCAATATGAACGGCGTCTCCAGTTTCATCCAGCAGATCATTATCGGTGTGGTTATCATCACCACGGTTTGGATCGACCATTTACGAAATCGATAACCGGAATTGAATGGCCGTTTGGGGCTTCAGTTCCATTAGCAATAATCCAATCAAAGTAGGAGGATGTATCATGCAAAGGGCTATCTCAATTTTATCGGTCATACTGTTGCTGGCTGCTGTAACCACGTCCGCTTATGCTGCAGAAAAAGAGATCGCGGTTATTGTAAAAACGACAAACTCCAATTTCTGGCAGAATGTGAACAAAGGCGCATCTGACGCCGTTTCAAAACATGCCGGGTATAAAATCACCTTCCAGGGTCCTGCCGCCGAAACCAATATTGCCGAAGAGGTGAACATGGTCGACAACGCCGTCAACCGTAAAGTGGCCGGCATTGTCCTGGCCCCGTCCGATCCCGAGGCGCTTGTCCCGGCAGTCAAAAAGGCCTATGAAAACAGCATCCCGGTCGTCATTATCGACTCATTGCTGGCGGACAGCGCCAAGAAATACTATCAGGCCTTTCTGGCCACGGACAACCGCCTGGCTGGGGAATTGTGCGCCAAGAAGCTCATCCAGAAAATCGGCACCAAAGGTAAAATCGCCGTCATGTCCTATGTGGCGGGCGTGGGTTCCGAAATCGGTCGCGTTGGAGGTTTCAAGGATTACATCAAAAAGAATTCCAGCCTTGAGATTGTCGGGACCTACTATTCACAGGCCCAGATGGCCAAAGCCCTGGATCAGACGACAGATGTGCTGGCGGCCAATCCCGATCTCAAAGGGATCTTCGGCGCCAACGAACCCACCGCTATCGGCATGGCCCGGGCTATTGTTCAATCCAATAAAAAAGGCCAGGTCGTGGCCATCGGTTTTGATGGCAACGAAGACTTGCAGAACTTTGTTAAAGACGGGACATTGGCGGCCATCGCGGTGCAGGGTTCCTACCAGATGGGCGAACTCGGCGTGAATGCCGTCGTCAAAATTCTTGGCGGCAAGAAGGTAGACAAGTTCATCAACACCGGTGTCGTGATTGTCACTAAAGACAACATCAATGCACCTGAGGCACAAAACGTGCTCTACTAGCAATGCGGAGCGGCGCCCGGATTTGCGCATGCATCATGCCGGCGCCGCTCTTTCCATTGCGGTTCGCACCCCACCCTTAGCAGGACATGCTTCATGAAGGCGATTGAACAATTTCAAACCGGTATAGAGGATAATCGTGCCGGCCGGGGAGGCGTAGCGGTTTCCGTGTGCTCCGCTCACCCCGACGTCTTGCGGGCCGTGTTTCAAGCAGCAGATAAATACCAGACATTTGCTTTGATTGAGTCCACTTCCAACCAGGTTGACCAGTACGGCGGATATACAGGTCTGAAACCTTCTGATTTTGTGGGCCTGGTCCATCACATCGCAGCAGAGGTGGGTTTCCCACCCGATGCGATTCTTCTGGGCGGGGACCATCTGGGCACCAATTCCTGGCGTTCCATGCCTGCGCGAAATGCCCTCGATGAGGCTCGCAAACTGGCGGCGGCGTACATCGATGCCGGCTATAAGAAAATTCATCTGGACGCCAGTTTTGTGTGTCAAGACGATGCGGCCCCTTTGTCCGATGAAATAGTGGCCACCCGTTGTGCCGAAATGGCCAGGGTTTGTGAAGCCCGCTGCGGAGATAATCTGCCCGTTTACGTTGTTGGAACGGAGGTCCCGACACCGGGTGGTGCTTTCGACCATGAAGAGATGCATATCACCACGCCCGCCCAGGTGGAAACCACTCTAGACGTTTTTGAAACGGTCTTCCGTCGTCATCATCTTGAGGCGGCCTGGGATCGAGTCGTCGGATTGGTCGTGCAGCCCGGTGTCGAATTCGGGGACGATGTGATCCACGATTTTCAGTCCGTACCTCTGTTATCTTCCACGATTTTAAATCACAGAGGCATGGTCTACGAGGCCCATTCGACGGATTATCAGACGGCTGAAGCGCTGAAGGAGATGATACACCATCACTTTTATATCCTCAAGGTCGGCCCCTGGCTGACCTTCGCTCTACGAGAGGGGCTGTATTTGCTCGAATTGATCGAAAAAGAACTCAGGCCCCCCGTCCCCTCCCGTTTCCGCGAAACCTTATTGAACGTCATGAACAACGATCCCCGGCACTGGAAACGGTATTACCTCGGTTCACCGGAGGAAATTGAATTCAAACTCAACTTCAGCTATTCGGATCGGGCGCGGTATTACATGGGTTGCAGCGAAGTGGTCGCCGCCCAGGAACAGTTGATGGAGAATCTTGCGCCGTACCTGCCGGAGAGCCTGATCAGCCAGTTTCTGCCAAATCAGTACGCCCGTCTGAGAGCAGGCCGACTGACCAAGGATCCGCGACGTTTGGCCGTGGATCGCGTCACCAACGTGCTTGAGTTGTATATGGCCGCGGGTCGTGGAAAACTCACAAAACCACATGATTAATTCCAATTAATCCCCATCTTCACCTGATCGCCACCGATGGTTGCTTTCTTTGGCAGCGGCACATTCGCTAAATACCCTGGTTCGGTGGCCTAAGATCCGGAGGAGTTGTTTCGTTATGAAGTGCTCAATTGGATTTAAAAGTGATTGATCGTATATGAAATATATTGTTATAATTACCAAACTGGACGTGGCATTTAACATCAAACAAAAGTAACTACCTGCGTTTAGGAGAATGATGATGATTGTCAGAACGCCTCTCCTTCTATTGCTGGTAGCCCTTAGCGTATTCTGCTCCCAAAAAGAACTCGACGCATCAGGTGATGAGCCTTCGAAGACGGCCGGTCTGTTAAAGGACAAATACGACGTCATGATCATTATGGACACCATTGATGATTGGTCGTCTGGGATCAGGGACGGGTTTAAAGAACGCTTGACCAAGGCCCTTGCTGAGAGTCACAAAAAGGTCAACTATACGGTCATCGATACCGAGTTGAATGAGACAAAAATTCCGGGCATCA
>JBNKKC010000025.1:0-98675 GCA_050291625.1 Desulfobacteraceae bacterium | reverse complement strand
GCCAAAACTATTCCCCGGCAATAGACGTTCAGAGAATGTTTTTGGCAAGGCCAGAGGGAGGAAGCCGTATCCCGATACTGCGACGACCGATAGCGCGGCCAAAACTATTCCCCGGCAATAGACGTTCAGAGAATGTTTTTGGCAAGGCCAGAGGGAGGAAGCCGTATCCCGATACTGCGACGACCGATAACGCGGCCAAAAACATTCTCTGAACGTCTATTGTGCTGAGCGTTTGTGGTCCGCCAGTACAACAACGGCCGGCAACGAACACTCAGTTGTCTCCGCAAGAACGACTTGGTTTCGGCCGTTGGACTTGGCCTGATAGAGCGCTGCATCCGCGGCGCAAATGACTGCATCGGCATCCTGGCCGTATTGCGGATAGCTTGAGACGCCGATGCAGACCGTTATCGAAACAATTTCACCGGATGTCTCGATCTTCTGGTTTTGCACCATTTTTCGGATTCGCTCTGCGGTTCTAACGCCGCTTTGAGCATCACTGTCCGGCAGCAGGATCAGGAACTCTTCACCACCATACCTTCCGACCAGGTCGATTTCTCGAAGAGCATCGCAAAATAGTTCCGCCAGACGGCGCATGACCGTGTCACCGGTTTGATGGCCGTAAGTATCGTTTACCTTTTTAAAATAATCGATATCCAGCATCAATACGGAAACCGGATGTTCGTAGCGCCGTGATCTGGAGATTTCACGGTCGAGGAGGTCTAAAATATGCTTGCGGTTCAATAAACCGGTCAAACCGTCGGTGATGGAGAGCTGATGCAGCTCCTTATTGGTTTCGAGCAGGGCTTTGTTGGCGTCGGATAGCTTTTCTCTGCCGTTTCTCAGGCTGGATACCATGTGATTGAATACCTGCGTCAGGTAACTCACTTCGCTGAGTCCGGTTACGGGTATGTCCACATCCAGGTTTCCGCCTGCCACTCGGGCGGCTTCCTCGCTCAAGCGCCGTACCGGTCGAACCAGGGCATGGCCGAACAAATAGGCCAGCAGACCGATGCTGAGCATCAAGCCGCCAACCAAGGCTGTGGTGACGCGGCGCAGCATGACCAGTTCGGCATAGGCACCCTCGTGTTTCATTTCGGCTACCATGGTCCAATCGATGGAGGCTATGGGGGTCGCCATGCCCACCACGTAATGTTCATGGAAATCGGTGTAACTTGTGGGCATCGCCCATGGGCTGTCTTCTATCGCCGGTATCCGAACAGACAGATTTGAACGCAAAAAGTGCTTTGGCAGAGGTTGTGAACTTACCAGTAGGCGGCTGTTTGCATCCACCAGGTATATTTCATCGATCCCACCGGCCGCATGGTGATTCAGAATCGAACTGATGGAGTTCAGGTTGATTTTTGCCGCCAGATAGCCGAGCGTGTGGCCGTCACCAGCTCTGATCCTTTCGGTGATCATCAGGTATTTCAGACCGGTTCGCCGGTCGAAAAAGGTTTCGGCATTGATGGGCTGCGTTGCCGCCATTTGGCCTTTCCATCGTTCAGGCAGCATTAAGGCGGAGTCATCCTCAGCGCTGGTAACCATAGGCCTGCCGTCCAGGCTGATCAGGATCAACTCGTCGTAAACGGCGAATTTATCGCATACCGATTGCAGGTATCCTTTGATATGGCTCGACGGCGTCATTGAGTCGTTTTTCATGGTCGGCTCAACAGCCAGGCGGGTGACATTTTCAGAAATGACATAGGAACTTGCAAAGACGCGAAGGTCATACAACCGTTCCTTGAGCCAGAGGTCAAGTTTCCCTCCGGCCTGGGCCGTGGCATTCCGCATTGTGTTGGTAATCTTGGCCTGCAGCAGTTTGCTGTTTTGCAGATAAGAGAGACCGCCCAGAATCAGAGAGGGAAAAATAGTGGCGAGCAGCGCAAAGATCAGAATTTTAGTTTTGATACTCTGAAGTTTGGAAACCTTCAGAAATTCTGTGCCGGGTTCTTTGGTTGATTCCACCGTTACCTCGTTTCGTTGATGGCAGATACCTGCGCCTTTTAAATTTGGAAGTTTTTCAGAGGCGCCGGAACCCGCTGGTGCGATATCGCCAAAACGCTGACGGTAACAAACAGCAATTAGCGTGCCAGGAAAGGTCAGGGATTGTTTGTCGAATTTAAAGGGGCTTCGGGTGTTAAAATAAGAGAATCAGCACAGATATAGGTCATTTGACCCGGCAATCATACGCCGTTTGGGTGAAATCACCTATATTTTTTTCTCCATCAATCATTCTTGCACCGCAAGAATAGTGAGCAAAATGGGTGTTGCTATCATTCTGAGAGGGAGGGCTGTCTATTCGATATGAACATGGCTGTCATCGCCCATGAAAAGGCGATCATGTTGGAAGTTTCGGGAAGATCATTTGAAAGCTCGAACCTTCCCCGACTTGGGATTGCATAACCAGTTCGCCTTTCATTTTTTCCATGAACCGCTTTACCATCGGCAGCCCCAAACCGCTGCCTTCAGTGCCTTTGGTGGTGTAGAAAAGCTCGAAGATCTTGTCACGTTTTTCCGGCGCGACGCCGCATCCGTTATCGCCGACGCTGACGATCAACTGCTTGTCATCCTCAACAGTGGATGTGATGGTTATTTTCCCATCCTCGCTATCCCCGATCGCGTAGATAGCGTTGACCAGCAAGTTCAACAGGGCTCGTTGAAATTGAACCTTGTCCATGATCCATTTGGGGTTCGACGGTGCCAGGATCAATTCGGTTTGGATTTGTTCATTGGCCAGGCCGTGTTTGAAAAAATCGCAATTGCCTTTGATCAGCTTATTAATATCAACAGGTTTGAGCTTAATCTTGTAATCTTTTGCATATTCCAGCATATCGGCGGAAAGATTGTTTATCCGGGCAAAGCTGGCTTCGATGCGTTGCCAGCTGCGGTTGATTTTCTCATCGTCCATCCGGCGCAGGTGCATTCCCATCAGATCGACGGCATTCTGATTCAAGGCGATCATGTTTCGGATATTGTGCGACAGATTGCTGATGGTCATTCCGATAGCGGCCATTCGTTCATTGATGATGGCCTGCTCCTGCAACCGGATGTTATCGATGCACAAGGCCAGCTCGTTGGCCACCGCCGCTGTGAATGCGGCATCATCCTGAGTCAGGGGTTCGAATATATCGCTGGAGTCGGTATAAATGATGCCCGTTACATTATCATCGCTGGTAATGGGGACACAAATGATGGAATTGAGGCTGTTGATGCGGATCGACTCGGATTCGTCGAATCGTTGATCGTCCAATACATTCTGGCTGACCAGCGCCATTTTTTCGCTCAATACCCAGTCCATGACCGTGCGGCTGATTCGAATCGCACCGGTTTCGCCGTTTCCTTCCCGATGTTTCAGGGCTTTAATTTCCAGCGTGCCGCTGTGACTGGACCACAGCATGATCACGGCGCGTTCGGCCTCCGGGATCGCCTGGAGCAGGAACTCGACCCCCTGGT
Source organism: Desulfobacteraceae bacterium (assembly GCA_050291625.1). GTDB lineage: Bacteria > Desulfobacterota > Desulfobacteria > Desulfobacterales > Desulfosarcinaceae > JARRKU01. The sequence continues at coordinate 95,222 of JBNKKC010000025.1, read as the reverse complement.
TCAGCAACCGGTCCAGGTCGCTGGTCGTACGGATTTTCTCACTCAATTGGTACAGCATTGCCAGCCGGTGGTGCGCTGCGGATAGCTTTTCAGAGGCCGTTGGGTCTACGATCTGCGGTTCGATGAACAGGTCGGAAGCAGCAACGGCAGCCTTGCGCGCCAACAGTTCTGACGGATCGATGGCATCGTCACCGATCGAGACCGTATCGGACAGCTTTTCGGAATCATGCGGATGAAGATGTATCGAGGATTCGGGTTGCAGCAGGAACAAAAACGTTCGATCCCCGATTCCGATCTTGTCATGATGCTTGATGGCGGACTTTTGGATTCGTTTTCGATTGACAAATGTGCCGTTGACCGAATCGAGATCGTGCAGGTAGAAGATGCCTTCTTCAAACGTGATTTGCGCATGTTGCGGGGCTACTGAATCGTCGGACAGTCGAATGCTGTTTCGAAAATCCGTCCCGATGCTGGCCGATCCAGAGAGAATGGACACAGGATTTGAGAAGGACTCAACCGGATACGGAATCAGGTATGAGCGCGGAACCATGGCGCTGAATTTTTCGTTACTTGGAGCCATTATTATATCTATCTGTGCTATGCGGCGCACGTTTTTTATAAAGACTCGACAAACATAGTACCGGAAGGCGGGATATGATCGTACTTTACATTTTCTCTATCTTCTTATCGATGAAAAATCAATAGCATATTCAAGAATCCGGTTCTCTAACACTTAATCACTTGATGGTATCGTAAAACGTCTTCATATCGTCATTCCGGCGAACGCCGGAATCCATAACAGTTTGAAATGACTGGATTCCGTATTTCTCCGGAATGACGCAAAACGTGAAGTCAGGGTTTTTAAGACGTCGTCGATCACTGAACACTTAAAGCTAAATACTACATATATAGGGAAGGGCGGTGACGTTGCTCTTCTCAGGTCATTCGGGTGCGCCGAAACCGCCTCCACCCGGTGTCAAGATTCGAAAGCGGTCTCCCGGTTCGGCCACAATCTCATTTTTGGCTCCCAGGCTGATCTTGCGTCCATCTTTACGGATAAACAGATTGACGCCCCTGGCGCCCGGCCGGCCGCCCTCCAGGCCGTATGGTGCGAATACCCGTCGTTCGGACAAAATACCCATATTGAGGGATTCCAAAAACTCCACTTCCCGCACCAGGCCGTCGCCTCCGTTGAATTTTCCACGTCCTCCGGAACCCTTGCGTACGGCAAATTGTCTCAGCAACAGGGGATAGCGGCGCTCGAGAATTTCGGGATCGGTGATGCGCGTGTTGGTCATGTGGGTATGCACCCCGGTCTGACCGTGCCAGGAGGGACCGGCGCCTGCACCGCCGCCGATGGTTTCGTAGTAGCCGAAACGGTTGTCGCCGAAGGTGAAGTTGTTCATGCACCCCTGGGAGGCTGCCGCCACACCGAAGGCCTTGAGGACGACGTCGGTGATGCGTTGCGAGGTCAGTACGTTGCCACCGACCACAGCTGCGTCCGGCGATGGATCGAGCAGCGATCCTTTTGGTACGTTGATGGTGATCGGTATCAGACAGCCGTAGTTGAGGGGCAGATCTTTCTTGATCAGGCAGCGCAGGCAATAGAGAATGGCCGATTTGGTGACCGCCTTGGGCGCATTGCAATTGCCCCAGGTCTCGGTGCCGGTACCGGTAAAATCAAAGGTCGCACTGCCGTCGCGGCGATCGATGGTCAACGCCAGGGCGACCGCACTGCCGTCATCCATGTAATCCACAGCGCAGACCGTGTCCACTTCCGCCATTGCCTTGGCAAAGGACAGCTCCTTTAAGCGGTTGCGCACCGCTTCTTCGGCCGCGTCCTGCACATGCTGCATGTAAGCCTGCACCACGTTCAACCCATAATGATCCACCATCTCCAATACCAGCTCGATGCCCTTCTGGTTCGCCGCCACCTGGGCTTTCAGATCGGAAATGTTGTCTGCCAGCAGCCGGGTTCCGGCAATGGGCGGCCGACCCGGCGCAGAGGCTGTTGTACCTGGCGCAAGCAGCAGCCGGGAGATGCCCTCTTCCTGAAACAGACCGTCCTGCACCAGTTTGAATGACATGATGCAGGCACCTTCTTCTTCAATGCGCCGGGAGTTGGGCGGCATCGATCCTGGAGATATCCCGCCGATGTCGGCGTGGTGCCCTCGGGCTGCAACCCAGAAGATAATCCGGTCGTCCTTGAACACCGGTGTGATCACGGTGATGTCCGGCAGATGGCTTCCGCCGGCTGCCGGGTGATTGGAAACCAGCACGTCGCCCGGTTTCAGATTTCCTGCCTGGCGTCGGATTTGCTCCTTAACGGCCTCGCTCATGGCGCCCAGGTGGACCGGCAGATGGGGGGCGTTGGCTACCAGTTCGCCGTTGGGACCAAACAGGGCACAGGAGAAGTCCAGTCTCTCCTTAATGTTGGTGGAAATGGCCGTCTTTTGGAGCATGCGTCCCATTTGTTCCGCAATGGACATGAACAGATTGCTGAAAATCGACAGCTGAACGGGATCGACACTGGTGCCGATCCGGCGGCGGTCGCCGCTGCCCAAGGTGATCTCTGCATCCCCATAGGGAGTGATGACGGCGTGACAATCCGGCTCCACGACGATTGTGGAAGTGTCGTGGATGATGATCGCCGGGCCGCCCACGGTATGCCCGGCTTTTAATTCATTCAGGTTGTACAGTGTCGTATTCCGCCAACCCTGTTCGAAATAGCAGGGCACCGTATCGAGTACCGGAGCTTCATCTTCAGCTTCGGCAATGGGAATCCGGTTCAAACGGGCGCTGGTGCCTCGGGCCCGCACCCGGATATCGTCGACCAGAATGTCGCGGCCGGTCAGATCGAAACCGAATTCGCGACGGTAGGCCTGGCGGAAAGCACTCATATAATCGTTGTCTTCCGGCCGGGGGATCATCATGGCCGTATCGGTTCCTTGGTACCGCAAATTCAGATAGGCCGTGCTCTCCATGGCATCGGGCTCGAATCCCTGGCGCTTCAATTCGCCGCAGGCCTCGTTCTGCAGGTCATTGATCTCACGGTCCACCGAAGGCAATACCCCGTCAGCCAACACCCAGGAAAACGGCTTCTGACGCTCAACCACAACGTCGGCCATGCCGATCCCATAAGCGGAGAGAATTCCGGAAAAACGGTGGATGAAGATCTTTGATATGCCTAATATGCGGGCGATGGCGCAGGCATGTTGAGGACCGGCTCCCCCGAAGGTGGCCAGGATATGTTCCTTGATATCATACCCGCGCATTACCGATATCTCGCGGATGGGTCTTACCATCACTTCGTTGGCTACCTGGAGATAGCCGAAGGCCACCTGCTCAACGGACAACGGATCGCGGCCTTTATCGGTATAAAATGCATTGATTCGGGCGGTCAGCTCGGCCATGGCGCTGCGGCTGGCCTCCACATCCAGGGCCTGATCTTCCGTAGCCCCGAAGATTTTAGGAAAATAGTCCGGTTGAATGCGGCCCAGCACCAGATTGGCATCGGTGATCGCCAGATCCCCCTGTTTGCGGTAGCACACCGGACCCGGGTGTGCTCCGGCTGATTCCGGTCCCACCATGAACATGCCGTTCTCGAAGAAAAGACGGCTTCCGCCGCCGGCGGCCACCGTTTTGATGTGCAGCTGCGGTGCCTGGATGCGGACGCCGGCGGTCTCTGATTCAAACACCAGTTCGTACTCGCCGCCGAATCGGGAGACATCAGTGGAGGTGCCCCCCATGTCGAAGCCGATCACCGGTTGGCCGCTTTCGGCCTGATAGGTGGTCATGGCGTAACCCACGACGCCTCCTGCGGGGCCTGATAATATGGCGCGGCTGCCGGTGAAGCCGTCGGCTCTGGCCAGGCCGCCGTCGGATTGCATGAACAGCAGGCCGGCCTCACGCAGGCCGCCGCTGAAGCCTTCACGGAAACTGGCCAGATAGCTCTGAATGTGGGGGTTGAGGTAGGCATCCACCATGGTGGTGTCTCCCCTGGGGACCAGCTTGACGCGCGGCATCACCTGGGACGAAAGGGAGACCTGGGTGAACCCGACGGCTTCGGCCAGGCGGCCGATGGCCAGTTCATGCTCCGGCCAGGCATAAGCGTGCATCAGCACCACTGCCAGGCTGCGGATTCCCCGGTCGTACACTGCTTGCAGCGTGTCCCTCAGTTCATCCGTATTCAGGGATTTTAGCACCACCAGGCGGTCGCCGGTGTTGCCCTCCACAACGGGCTGTTGCGGCGGCGCTTCATCCGGTCGCAGAATGCGCAGCCGTTCGTCCACTTCGATCACGGTCTCGTAGAGCAAATCCGGTTTGCTGATCTCCAGATCGAAGATATGGGGGCGGTCCTGGTTGCCGATTTGCAGAATATCACCGAAGCCCTTGGTCACCACAAGGGCGCAACGGGCACCCTTGCGTTCCAGCAAGGCGTTAGTGGCCACAGTCGTACCCATACGAATCCATTCAATGTCGGATGCATCGAAACGGTCCTTTGGAACGGGCTTCCGGGTCACCGCCTCCAACACACGGCGGATGCCTTCTCTGGGGGCGTCCGGGTAGTTCTGCGGATCCTCGCTTAATAATTTGACCACCATGAATCCCGGCTCACCGGGTATTTCGGCATAGATGTCCGTGAACGTGCCGCCGCGGTCGATGGAAAAACGGAATTTGTCTTGCTCGGTCATGGTGTTCCTCTTGGCTGGCGCCTATTTGACGGTCATAAGCCCGGGCAGATAGAGCGCGATCTGTGGAAAAGCCGTGATAATGGCTGTTGTCAGCAGCATCAGGAAGAAAAAGGGCAGTGCATGTACTGCGATTCGCATAATGGGTTCTTTGGTCAACCCCTGGATAACGAACAAGTTGAAACCCACCGGTGGCGTGATCTGGCTGACTTCCACCATCAGGATCAGGTAGATGCCGAACCAGATGGGATCGAAGCCGGCGGCGGTGACCATCGGCAGGGCGATGGGCAGGGTCATCACCACGATGGAGAACCCATCCAGCAGGCATCCAAGTACGACGTAGACCATTCCCAGCAGGATCATCAGAATATAAGGCGACAGCTGCAATTCAGTGATGGCCTGGGTGATGGCTGCCGGGATTCCCAGAAATCCCATGACCCGGGAGAGAAAACCGGCCCCCACCACGATCATCATGATCATGGCATTGGTTTTGACCGCACCCACCAGGCATTCAAATAATATGTTCAGGTTCATCTGGCGATTGATAAAGGCGAATACTGTGGCACCCAGTACGCCCAACGCCGCCGCCTCCGTGGGGGTGGCGATGCCGGCGTAAATGCTCCCCAGCACCATCAGGATCAACATCACGGTTGGGGCTAGATCTTTTAAAGAGGCGATTCGTTCAGCCCAGCTGTAGTGGGCCTGCATGCGTGGTGCGATCTCCGGATTGCGAATACCACGGTAAATGATATAGAGCGAGTAGATTGCGGACAGAAGGAGGCCCGGCAGAATCCCGGCAACGAACATCTTGCCGATGGAGACGCTGGCTAAAATAGCATAGACAATCATGATCAGCGATGGTGGAATCAAAAAACCCAGCGTGCCGGCGCCGGCCAGAGATCCCATGGCGATCTTGCGGTCATATCCCAGTTTGTCCAGTTCGGACAGTGTGATACGACCTACTGTGGCCGTCGTTGCGGCGCTGGAACCGGAGACAGCCGCAAACAGGGTGCACGAGAGAATGTTCATCAGCAGCAAACCGCCGGGCAGCCGATAGAGCCAGGGAACAAGGGCCCGGAACAGCTTTTCGGAGATCCCCGAGCGATAGAGAATCTCTCCCATCAGGATGAACATGGGTAAGGCGACATATTCCCATTTTTCGATGGTGGCCCATACCGAAGAGGCCATATTGTTGCCGGCCGGCAGTGTGCTGAACAATGTCATCCCTACAAAACCGACGATGAAGAGCGAGAACCCTACCCAGATGCCGCAGGCCAGACACAGAAACAATACACCGAAAACGACAATGGCCATCAAGGCCATACTTGCTTCCATTAGATTACTTCCTCACCGGAGCTGATGGCCTGGTAGGTCTTGATGGTGGTCCCCACAAACTGGATTGTGAAGCAGGCCGCACCGATTAGCATCAGGGTTTGGGGAATCCACAGCGGTGTATTGGTCAGGGTTCCCGAAGTGGTGTGGTAGCGCAACGTGGACGCCACTATCTTGAACAGACGCCACCAAAGGTATCCCATAAAGACAGTTGTAATTGCCGTGGCCATGCAAGTCATCCAGCGAGCCAGGGCAGGCGGCAGCAGGCCAAGTACCAGCGTGATCCGGATATGCCCCTTTTCCTTCAGGCAGTATCCCGCTCCCATAAAGATAATCGCGGCCAGACCATACGCACTGTACTCGTCGGCAATCAGGGTGGTTTTTTCCACCGTATTCCACAGCAGAATCTCCACCAGTATCAGCACCGTCATCAATGCCAACAGCACTGCTGATACGCGAACCGCCCAGTCACTGACGTTTTCGGTAAACCTTACGATTCGATTCATCGTTCCCCTTTTCTCCTGAAACGCCTCCCGGGATAAACCGCACGGGGAGGCCTTGGATATTGTGCTTCCTCAGTCCGACCGCAGCGGCCGGCGCCGTTGAGGCCGGGCGGGGATGATAGGCCTAACGGCCGGTGATCCGATCATATTCATCCAGGATATTTTTGGCATCTGCGCCGGCCTTTTGCGCCCACTGGGACCGCAGTTCAATGCCGATTTTATCCAGTTCGCTGCGGAAAGCCTTGTTCACGGGGCTGACGACCATGCCGTTGGCGGTCAACGTCTCGCGGCTTTTGCGATCCATATCACCGGCCAGGTTCCACATCTCATCTTCCATCTGCGCAGCGATTTCCAGTACGGTCTGTTGAATAGTTGAAGGCAGCTTGTTCCATGCATCCAGGTTCACGTTGACCATGTTGACAGGCCCCACAATGTTAATGGGAGTGAAGTACTTGAGCACTTCCCATGCCTTGGCGTCGACGCCGGAGACCGAACTGGTGTACATGGAGTCCAGCAGGCCGGCCTTCATGGCGGGGTAGACTTCGCTGAAGGGCATCTTGCGGGCGGCAATACCGGTGGCGTTACCGAAAGCCAACCCTGTGCCGTCGTAGACTCGCATTTTCAACCCCTTCAGATCGTCTGCGGATGTGATGGCGCGTTGGGTATAAATACCGGAAAACGGCCACACCGATGAGTAGAGGGTAAATTGTTTGAAGCGCTTGAGCTCTTTTGCGTAAGTGGGCTTGGCCAGTTGGTAGAGCAGCCGCTGTTCAAATGCGTTGGCGGAGATAAACGGCTGGGCTGTCAGGGCCAGTACAGGAGCATCCCCTTCCACCATGCCCGTGGGAACCTCGGCGATGGACAATTGACCTTCGGCCACGGCACGCAGCAGTTCCGGGCCTTTAAACCCGAGTGCAGATCCCGGATGCAGCACGATCTCCAGTTCGCCGTTGGTGGCGGCTTTGACACGATCCGCAAAGCGTTGAGCTCCTTTGGAATGAAAGTTGCCGGCCGGGTAGTTCAAGTGCATATCCCATTTCATCTTGGCCAGCGCATCTCCTGCGGCAAAACAAACCAAAACCATAATCAGACTGATGGCGAATACCTTTTTCATAACACCCTCCTTGTGGTCACCGTTTGAAACGATAGGTTAGAAACCTGCCAGATAATGGATGATCCGGCTTTTGAAAATCCGAATATGTTCGACAATCAGCCCTTTGAGGCGATCGGCGTCACGGTCGCGCAGCGCCTCGATAACGCCATTGTGCTGATCGATGACGGATGCATAATGCTCTTTCAGGTTCCGTTCGGGATCGATTTCATTGCCGAACGACAGGTAGGCCAGCCGGTTGGTTTCGCATCGCACTTTCTGCAGGCTCTGGACAAGGTAAATATTATCCGAGCAGCGGGCAAAGGCATCGTGAAACGTGCTATTGGCCTCGACCAGCCGATAGATATCCATTTCGCTGACCGCCTCCGCCACTTGAACGTTGGCTTCGCGCATCGCTTCGAGCAACAGCCGGTTCTCCTGGCGTACGGCCAGTTCGGCAACCCCCAATTCGAGAATCTGGAGCGCGGCAAAAGCGGCTTTGGTGTTTTGCAGCGTGATGGGACGCACCACAAATCCTTTGCCTGGCTGGGACTCAACCAGCAAATCGGCGGCCAGGCGTTGAAGGGCCTCGCGGACGGGTGTCCGGCCAATACCCAATTCATCCACCAGGGTGGCTTCTTCCAGTGGCTGCCCAGGTTGATAGTGAAGTGAGATGATGTTGCCGTAAAGGGTCTGGTAAGCGGTTGCCGCCAGTGATCGGCGGTGATGGGAGCTGGATGTTGTCTCGGGTGTTGTCTTTGCGGCCGGCATGGTGATCCCTCCCGGGATAAAGATAGGGTGACAATTAAATTCAGTCATACATACACAAAAAATATATGTCAAATATATTTAATATGAACGACAAGCCGATTCATCCATTACACCCTTGGCGCTGTAAAAAAAGACAACCGGAGGTCGACCTGATTGGCAGGGGCAATAAACACGGGATTAAGCGGCAGGGGCAGCACAACATGCTGTATTGACAATGAGATTGACACTCAAATATCGGTCTGACATACTCGGGCGCAACAAAATAGTTCTTGTCCGCTTAACTTTCAGCGATAGCTTGCGGCAGATCGCCTTGGCCCCAAAAAAGGCGATCGTTATATTTGCAGCCATTGCAGATATGGTATCGCTTGCGACTGTTGAATCGCTGACACGCGGAGATGCAGGATACACGCTCGATAAATGCTCACAAATCGTCAAGATGGTTACGGAAAATGGATAACGGAGACTCGATACACGACGCCGCCAGAGACGCAAAGAGTGTTACCCACAAACATCTATTGTCGATCATCAATACCCGGGCAATCGCACCTTCCAAGGATACGCCCATACGGATATTGGATGTCGGATGTGGAAACTGTGAACTGATATCATATCTTGAAACCTATGTGCCTCTGTTCAAAAAAAATTTGGATATCGAGGTCTATGGTTTTGACGTGACCGACAGCAAGGTGCAATTCAATGACTACTTTGATAAAGCGTTTCAGACGCTTACGCACCGGCACAGCCATATCGATTGGGAAACACGCTTGAAGATTATCAGAAGCACAGATGCCTGGCCTTTTGATGATGAATTCTTCGATATTGTCGTATCGAATCAAGTGGTCGAACATGTTCATGACCATGGCCATTTTTTTTCGCAGAATTGGCGTGTCTTAAAAGAAAATGGATTTTCCGTCCATTTATTTCCTGTGAAAAATTATATTCTCGAGGGTCACCTAAGCCTGCCGTTTGTGCATCGCCTTAAACAGTGGCGTCTTTTATATCGATACATCCGTCTTCTGAGCGCTTTGCGTATCGGGAAATGGAAGCGTCTGAAAAACCGTTGCAGTCTTGATGATTATGCTGAGAGCTATGCCGATTTTTTAACGCACTCCTGTCATTACCTATCCATTGACGAACTATTGGATTACGGAAAAAATTGCGGATTCAGGACGGGATTCAGCTATACGGGGAACTTTTACTATGAAAAAGTGAAGGAGTTGTTTCGCATTAAGCACAAGTTTAATTATCCAAAGGAAAACTTTCATGCCTTCTCCATACACTTTTTTAAATATATTCAATGTATTACTTTTTTTCTAGAAAAGCGTGATTCATACATCAATTACAATGCCATGCAGAAGCGTTAAAAACTGAATTCATTCGTTGCGGCTGTGATCCGTCACTGCTTAATATTGACAAACCACCCTGTGATTATCTATAGAAAGCCTCTTAACGGCACAACAGGGGGCACCATGCACAGTACCGACGCCGACGTTTGGCAAACCCACTCGATGAAATTTCTTGAATCGGCCTTTCGGACCGACCGGCGTGAGAAACTCGCCCATGCGGATGGCCATGGCAAGCAGACCGGCGAGTGCGGGGACACGGTTGAATTTTTCCTTTTGATCCGGGATGATCGCCTCGAACACATTTCGTATGACATGAACGGCTGCATCAATACCAACGCTTGCGCCAACGCGATCATCGATCTGCTCACGGGAAAACCGTTGGCCGAGGCGTGGGGCCTCGAACCCGAGGATGTGGCCGACTATCTTGAAACCCTTCCCGAAGACCATTTTCATTGCGCGGAACTGGCAACCGGAGCGCTCTATCTCGCCCTCGCCGATGCCCGCGAAAAGCAGAAATCACCCTGGAAAAAGCTATATCACTAAAGAACATCAAGCCGATCGAAAAAAGCCTAAAGTCTCTTCGGCGATATGCCTCTGGCACGATGCATCGCCGGAAAAACAAAGCGTGTTATCGTTCTTGTCATATTTGACGCGGCAATCGCATTGCTTGGCTACGCTGTTCATCAACTTGGACAAAATTTCAAGGTTGTTTACACGTCGGTTCACTGGGATTGCGTTCATATCACACCTCGCTTCATATCAATACCGTTGGTTCTCGGCCGTCATGATGCCGCTATGCTAAAAGAAGCAATCCCTGTGCCAATTGTCTGATTAAGATTTCATACGATTGCAAGGTTTCGTAATGATATCGGAAATTGATAGATTGGGTGGGGCCTGTCTTGTTTTCGTAGAAATACATAAATGTATTTTGTAAGCCTAAACATTACATATTTGTAATTTAAAGCGATGTGATCCCGGTGCCAAGCTGATAAATGAATTCGTTTTTCATTACCGGAAAAGCCAGATCGTCCTGGCACGATCATTTTGATAGATCATCAAATACCGCTGTTAACATATTGTCGAGGCATACTCCGAGGGATCCGTTCCGGCCGGCCAATGCGTGAACGTTGAGGATTGAGTCTGACAATATGAGACGCTGTGAATTGTCGTGCATTTCCAAAAGAAGCAATAAAAAGTATTTTCTTCTATCAATATGAGAGATGCCATGATAAAAGGTGTGAAAAACTTTTCTTTCCAAAATATGCAAAGAAGAAGTAAACTGCCCAATAGTTGGAAGATAAATTCTCTTCTCTATTTTAGTCTGAAGTGTTGTATCTTGCTGTAATATCAATAGATAAATTGTTTTATGATTTATTTTTCTTGTTGGCACCTTTGTTGCTTTCCTACTATTCCAAATTTGATTTTACATGTTTTGTGTAAAATTACGAGTTCCAAGCTCCAGATTGAACCCCCTCTTGCTCCGGTACGTTGACTGAGACGGCACAGAAAATCCTATAGCAACTTCAAAAACAAATCCCCCGCATTACACAAACAGGTTGCGATCTTCCCGTGGGATGATGGCGATTTTATCCAGCAAGCAGAGCCACAATACGGCGCTGCTCACATGGAATCTTCTACCGGTCCGTGTATGGGCGAACAACGGCGTAACCCAATTGCCCGGCGCCCTCCGGCATCGGATTGAAGTCGGCGCGGCATCGAGGGGTGTCCGATAACAAATCATGGAAAGGAGGGATGTGGAAAATTAAATTTAGCAGGTCAGGCTATGGAAGAGTTAATTGAAGCATAAAACGACAATGATTACCAAAAACACTCAATTTAGAAGGAGATTAAAATGAAGAAACTGATGGCATTTTTTAAGGACGAAGACGGCTTGGAAACTGTTGAGTATGCGATCATTCTGGGCCTTATCGTGGCCGGAACCATCACGGCTATTACTGCTTTAGGTGGTTGGGTAAACACAAAATTTACTGCCGTGAATACTGCTGTTGGCGCGGGTTCTTGATAAGTCTGCCATGCCCCCATGCACAAATGTGTATGGGGGCATAACCGATCGAAAAAAGAATAACTGGGAACTTTAACATATCATGGAAACGATACTCGCACTAATCTTAACTGCAGCAATCAGCATCGCTGCCGTATGGGATCTTCAAACCCAAAAGATTCCAAATCTGCTGACCTACCCGTTGATGTTATTCGGTCTTTTCTATCATTGGGTAAGCAGCGGTTTGCACGGATTGGGGTTCAGCGGGACGGGCTTGATTATCGGCATCGCTATTTTTCTTATCCCTTATCTTCTGGGCGGAATGGGTGCCGGGGATGCCAAACTCATGGGCGGCGTCGGCGCGATCCTGGGATCTACCGGGGTTATTATCGCAGCCGTCATTTCCGTCCTGCTGGGGTTGGTGTATGCCATCGTTCTTTTGTTGATTTATCGCGATTACGGCAGAGCTTTTCTTAATAGATCATGGATCACGCTTAAAACGTTTTTGTTTACCCGGCAGTGGATTTACATCTCGCCGGGGACCGGCGCGAAAGCACCGGGTCTATGTTACGCACTGCCGATTGCCTTGGGAACCCTGTGTACCGTTCTCATCAAGCTTGGCGGCAGCCGTTTGATTCAACAGGTGTTGGGGATTCAACTCAGCATTTAACTTGTGAAGGAGGCCCATGATGGGTAGGTGGAAAGCATTTTTTCCGATTGGATTGGCCCTTATTCTGGCTACAGGGGGCAGTATATTCGTTTATAAATGGATTCAGTTTAAAACCGCTCCGCAGGAAGTGGTTCAAAAGGTGGAGGCCGAGGCGGTGAATGTGGTTGCAGCGGTTGTCGATCTGCCGTGGGGCACCAGGATTGAGAAGGAGATGCTCAAGACCGTGCCGTTTCTCAAGGAAAGTCTGCCGGAAGGATACCAATCGGATCCCGACCAGTTAGTGGGGCGTGTAGTGATCTCGCCGATTTTGGCGACAGAAACCGTGCTGGAATCACGATTGGCGTCCAAGGATGTGAGTATTGGCGGCGTTTCTGCTGTAATCAAACCGGGCATGCGTGCCGTTGCGGTTAGAGGCAATAAAGTGATCGGGATTTCCGGTTTTATCAAACCCGGCCACCGGGTGGATATACTGGTCACGCTTAAAGACCCCGGGACCAAAAAAGAGACAACCAAGCTGATTCTGAGCAACGTTCTTGTCCTGGCCACCGGAACCGAAATTCAGGAAAAACGGGATGGCAAGCCCGGCCCGGTGGATGTCTATACCCTGGAGGTGGATCCGGATCAGGCGGAGAAGCTGGCCCTGTCAGCGGCCGAAGGCAAACTGCAGTTCGCCCTGAGGAACAACCTGGATACAGATACGGTGCTCACCAAGGGCGCCACGATCAGCAAGACGCTGGCCTCTTTGAGAGGCGCAGATCCAAAGGCCAAAACGCCGACCAAGATCAAGGAGTGGCGTCCGAGAAAGCGCACGACGACTGTTGAAACCATCAAAGGCGGCAAGGTCGGTAAAAAGAAGTTCAATCTCTGATTTTTAAGAAGTGAAAGGGGTCCGTATGTTTCCGATTAATAATGGATCGAAAAAGAAATGGATTGCCGGAGGAATCCTTGTGATGATCGTCTGCTCAATGGCGTGTGTGTCGTGGGCGGCCGAGTGGCCGTCGCTGGAATCACCGGCAATAAAAAAGATCAGCCTGAAGGTGGGCAAGTCCGTCATATTGAAAAGCGGAGCACCGGCCATGCGAATCTCCATCGCAGACCCGGAGGTGGCCGACTTTGTGTTGATCTCTCCGAACGAAATCTACGTTACCGCCAAAGCCGCCGGTGTCACCAACATGACCGTGTGGCAGGGCAAGGGGGTCTACAAAGTTTTCAACCTGGAGGTCGGGATCGACATCTCCCAGTTGAAACAGCAGCTCCATGAAATCCTGCCTGAAGAGACCGACGTGCGGGTGACGGCCACGCGCGACACCATCACCCTTTCGGGGAGGGTATCCAACGCGCTGAGCCTTTCTCAAACCCTGGCTCTGGCCCGGTCGCACGCGTCCGAAGGCAAGGTGCACAACCTTATCGAAGTCCGCGGTGTCCAGCAGGTCATGCTGGAGGTGCGGGTGGCCGAGATGCAGCGCAGTATGGCCAGAAGAATGGGGGTGAATTTCAACTTCCTGCAACAAGATGGAGATTTTGGAATAAGTCAATTGGGAAATCTTACGAGCCTGAGCGATGACTTGGGTCAGGGGGCTCCTTTCGGAACCGTTGTCAGCGACTCGATCAACGCCATTTTCAGGTTTACCGAAGGCAGCACGACCTGGACCGGCTTCATCGATGCGTTGAAATCAAATGGGCTTGTAAAGGTGCTGGCCGAACCGACCCTGATTGCTCTAAGCGGCAACGATGCCTATTTTCTGGCCGGCGGTGAATTTCCCATTCCCGTACCCTCGGGTAACGGCGATATTACCATTGACTACAGAGAGTTTGGTGTTCGCCTCGCATTTACCCCAACCGTATTGGCCGACAACAAAATCAGCATCCGGGTGGAGCCCGAAGTATCCGAACTCGACTTTTCAACCGCAGTCCAGTTCGAAGGATTCGTCACTCCGGGCTTGAGCACCAGAAAGGCCGCTACGGTCGTTGAACTGGCTGACGGCCAGAGTTTTGCCATCGCCGGACTTCTGAGGGAAACGGCCAGGGACGTGGTGAATAAATTTCCCTTGCTGGGAGATATCCCCATACTTGGCATGCTTTTCCGAAGCCGCTCCTTTCAAAGAAACGAGACGGAATTGTTGATCATCGCCACCCCCCATTTGGTCAAACCTTTGGATATGGCAAAGCAAACGCTTCCGACCGATTTTTACAAGGAACCCAATGATGCGGAATTCTATCTGATGGGGATGATGGAAGGTCGTCAGGGTAAGCAATCTACGCAAGACATCCAGGGCGACCTGGACGGGATGTTCGGGCATGCCATGCCGAAACAGCAATAAGATAAGGCTGTTTATATAAAATGACCAGTAAGAAGGGGGAACCATGTCGAAGCATATCGTAATTATCGTAATGGGCGCAATCATCGCCATATGGGCTGTCGGATGCGCGCCTTCTGCGTTGGATAAAAACTGGGGGCGTTCTTACGAATCAGCCAGATACAATCAAATCCTGAATCCGGAGGCCGGAAAAAACCTCGATCCGGTAGAGGGACTCGAGGGTCCGGCCGCCGAAAGGATCATCAAAGATCATTTCAGCGGGAAAACATTGAAACGGAAGTCTCCGACGGAAGTCGGCGTTGGGACCATCAAGAAATAGAGAAAGTATGGATATGCAAAACATACGGAGGAACGTAATGAAAACAAGGCAAAGAGAAAGGAGAATGCTAAGAGATGAACACGGTGGTTCACTTGTGGAATTTGCCATCGTAATGCCTTTGCTTTTCATACTGCTCTTTGGAATCATCGATTTCGGCATATTGCTGTATAACCAGGCAGTGATCACCAATGCAAGCAGGGAAGGGGCGCGATATGGCATTGTCTCACGGTCTCCAAGACGCACAGATGAAGAGATCAGTAGTTTCGTAAGATCGTTTTGTGACAGCAATTTGCTTAAAACATTCGGGACATGGACAGATCCGACTGTCACCCCCAACCATGCAGGGGGACAAGACTTCGGTGACCCCTTGTTAGTGCAAGTTCAGTGGCAGCATCGATTTTTAGCCCTTCCGAACTTACCGGGTGTCGGGTTGTCCAATCCCATTACACTTTCGGCACATACGGTGATGAATTATGAATGAGCCCAAAAAAGCAATCCGGGTCTGGGAGCGATTGTTTATATTCCAGTCAATTGTTCAAAACAAACAAGGCACTGTTGCCGTTTTTGTTGCCGCCTTACTCGTTGCCTTGCTGGCCTTTACGGCACTCGCTGTGGATGTCGGTCGTTATATGGTTACACGCAATGAACTGCAAAATATAGCTGACGGTGCGGCTTTGGCAGCGGGTCGGGTGCTTGGCAATATCTACCAAAACATCCCTCCAGCCGATCAACAGGAGTACATTTGCGATAGTGATGATGCGGCAAGTATCAAAACTGCGGCAATAAATGTCGGGGCCTTGAACAGCGCCGGAGGACTGGACAATATGGTCATACGTTCCGAAGATGTCATCATCGGGACCTGGAATGGGGATGCCTTTACCCCGACCCTTGATCAGCCCGATGCCGTGAGGGTCATTGCCCGCAGAGACGGTAATGAAAACAGCCCGATAACGACATTTTTTGCCGGAGTGATAGGGATCGACACTCTCGAGGTTTCGATGGATGCAACTGCCGCGTTGACAGGCCAGAGCACAACCGAACCCGGCGAGTTGGAACTGCCCATCGGGATATCGTCCTATTTCTATCAAGATGGGAATTCCTGCAACGGTCACATCGTATTCAATCCCACAAATGACCCCGATTCCTGTGCAGGCTGGAATAGCTTCGATATGTCGCCGCCCAACGACAATTTGCTTCGCAACATTATCAATGGCGACCCCGGCAGCCCGGCCACCATTGCCGGAGATACGGTGTTTAACTTTATTGGTGGTAACCTGAGCAACCCAACGTTTGATGCGCTTCTTTCGCTCTTCCAGCGCAAGGGTTACGATACCCTGGCCGATGGCGTAACAGCGGTTGAATATATCGATTCGCAAGATGAAGAGGGAAATCCTATCCAAATTCCAAGGCCGGGATCACTGACAAATGAAAATGTCATTCCCATCGCCGAAGATGGATTGCCACTTTATGAAGCAGATGGGTCCCCGCGTTTAGATGAAAACGGAGACCCACTGCAGCAAGCTGAATATCCGGATGGGACACCGAGAAACCTGCACCGGTGGGAGACCACTGTGGCGGTTTACGATTGGGACAGCTGTGATAATCCCAATGCCCCTATAACAATTGTGGGCTACACCAGAATCGCGATGACCAATGTTCAGACGGCACCGGAAAAAAGAATCGTCGGAAAAATCATGTGCGATCTGTTTTCCGACTTCGACACAAGGGGCGGCGGCGGGGAGTTCGGTGTGAAAGGCACCATCCCCGGTCTGGTTGAATAGCCTCAAAAAGAGCAGGTGTCATGACTCAAGCCAATAAGCGGACATATTGTCACAGATGGAGATGGTAAGAAATGAATAATCAAAGATATTCAGTAAGCATCAAGGTCAAAAATCAAGAAAAAGCAAAAAAGTTGGAAAGCATAACCATTGCTGCGGGTGGATTCCGGCTTTGTGGATTCAAAGAGAGGGCAGACCTGCTGATTTACGAATTGAGCGACAAGTCCGGCGAAGCATTTCAACTGCTTGAGTCTCTGAAGGATTCAAACACCATAGGGGAAGTCATTGTCACATCTGAGAGACAGGACACGGATTTGCTGCGTCAGGCCATGCGCATCGGGGCAATAGAGTTTCTCACCCAACCCCTCAGCGAAATGGAAGTAAGATCGGCCCTGGATGCTTTTAGAAAGCGAAAAGAACAGACGGCCGTGCAGGTGCCGGAGCACGATGGCATAATTTACCATATCATGGGCGCCAAAGGGGGGGTGGGGACCACAACGGTAGCCGTCAATCTGGCCATGGACCTGCAATCAATGAAAGACGCGGGATCGGTGGCCCTTGTTGATTTGAACACTGTGTTTGGCGAAATCCCTCTGTTTTTATCCGTCAAACCCACTTATCACTGGGGCCGGATAGCCGAAAACATGAACCGGCTCGACAGCACCTTTCTTCTCAATGCCATGGCCAAGCACTCTTCAGGCGTCCATATCCTTCCCTCACCGAGTTACCTTAACGGACACCCGCCGGCAACTGCCGAGATTATGGAACGTCTCTTGGGTGCCATGAAGAAAACGTTTGATGTCATCATTGTGGACGGTGGACAGTCTCTGGACGGTCCGGCTTTAAAGACCATGGAAATGTCCGACCAGGTCATCCTCATTACACTGTTGAGCCTGCCCTGCCTGCACAATACCAACAATGTTTTTCGGTCCCTGGCGACTTCGGCAACGGTATCCAAGGAGCACATTCGCCTGGTGATCAACCGGTACCTGAAAAAATCCGACATCACCATCAAGGAAGCGGCGGAAAGTGTTAAAAGCGAAATCTATTGGACCATTCCCAACGACTACAAGACCACCATGTCGGCCATCAACCAGGGCAAATCACTGAACGATATTTCACCTAAGGCCGGCATTACCAAGAACCTTGCGGCACTGGCCGGTACGTTGTTCGATAGTGACCACAATGCGCCTGAAAAGAAAAAGTGGCGCTTTTTCAAGCGATAAAGAGCAGCACCCAACGCCCAATTTCCAAGGGCCTAAGGACATAAGGGGGAACCAGTGAATACCAACATTTTAGCAATGACCGAATTCGCGGACAGGGGAGACAAAGACATACTTCCCGAAGAGTACTTCGATTTCAAGAGCCGGATTCACGACCGCATGCTCGACCTGGTGGATTTGTCCATGCTGGACCGGGTCGATCCGGACATGCTCAAGCCGGAGTTGCGGGCCGTGGTGGACAAAATTCTTAAGGAAGATCCTTCCGCTATCCCGCTCAATGCGCAGGAGAAAGCGAAACTGCTTGCCGAAATTCTCGATGAAGTGCTGGGTTTCGGCCCCCTGGAACCCCTGCTGCAAGATCCCACGGTTTCGGATATTTTGGTGAATACTTACCGGCAGGTCTACGTTGAGCGGTTCGGGCGGCTGGAACCGACGCATGTCAGGTTCAAGGACGACGAGCACTTGAGAAAGATTATCGACAAAATCGTGTCGGCCGTGGGACGGCGCATCGATGAATCCTCGCCCATGGTGGACGCCCGGCTTTTGGACGGCTCCCGGGTCAATGCCATTATCCCCCCGCTGGCGCTTGACGGTCCCATGCTCTCAATACGGCGCTTTTCCGTTGACCCCCTGGAGTTGGAGGACCTCATCGGCTTTAAAACTCTCGTTCCCGAGGTGGGCGAATTTTTGAAGGGGATCGTCAAATCGCGGCTGAATGTCCTGATTTCAGGGGGCACCGGCAGCGGCAAAACCACCTTTCTCAACGTTTTATCACGGTTTATTCCGGCCCAAGAGAGGATCGTCACCATCGAAGATTCGGCGGAACTGCAGCTCAAACAGCGGCATGTGGTGAGGCTGGAAACCCGGCCGCCCAACATCGAAGGCAAGGGTGAAGTCACCCAGCGGGACCTGGTGATCAACAGCCTGCGCATGCGGCCGGACCGGATCATATTGGGGGAGGTGCGCGGCAAAGAGGCTTTTGACATGCTTCAAGCCATGAACACCGGTCACGACGGATCGCTGACCACGATCCACGCCAACTCACCCCGGGACGCGTTAATGCGGCTGGAGACCATGGTCGCCATGGCTAATTTTGAAATCCCCAGCGAATTTTTACGGCGCTACATCAGCTCAGCCATCGACGTGGTGATCCACCTGGCACGGTTGACAGACGGCTCGCGGAAGTTGATCAGCCTTCAGGAGATCACCGGAATGGAAGGCAACACAATCACCACCCAGGAGATCTTCTCATTTCAACAAAGGGGGATCGGTCCGGACGGCAAGGTTATGGGCCGATTTGCCTATGGCGGAGTACGACCCAAATTTATCGACCGGTTCCGTATGGCAGGTATCGAGCTTTCTCCGGCCATGTTCGACCCTTCAAACGTGACGGAAGTGTAAAACGAAAGGGGTATGCTATGAATATCTTTGTGTGGGGTGTCATCATCTTTACCTTAACCTTGCTGATGATCGAGCTGAGTTTATATGCTTTCCGGCTTTTCCGGTATCCGGATCAGGCGACGGTGCGTCGGCGTCTCAGGCAAAGTATGGCCGAAGAGAGCGGCAACCCGAATGGAACCCTTTATAAAAAAAAGGTATTGAGCGAAGTGCCGTTCATCCATCGCACCCTTTCACTGCTCCCTGGGATCGATCGCCTGCAACTGGTGATGAACCAGGCCGATATGAAATTTACACCCGGGTTTATTATCCTTTTAAGCTTGTCCATCGGATGTATCGTCTATCTGTTCTGTCTCGTACTGACGCGCAATATGCTGCTGTCGCCTCTGCTGGCGGTTTGTGCGTCTATGCTTCCGTTGATGTACATACGATCCAAAAAGAAACAGAGAATGGCGAAATTCGAAAAACAGCTTCCGGAAGCGCTGGGTTTGATCGCCAGGTCGCTGAGGGCCGGCCATGCATTTACCAGCGGTATGAAGCTGGCCGCCGACGAGTTTCCGGCCCCTCTCGGTCCTGAGTTTGAGGAGACACTGGATACCATCAATTTTGGACAGAGCGTACCCGAAGCGTTGAAAAACCTTGCGCGAAGGGTGGACTGTCCGGACCTGAATTTTTTCGTGGTTTCGGTGATTCTCCAGCGGGAAACGGGGGGAAACCTGGCCGAGATTATCGAAGGCCTTGCCCACCTCATGCGGGAGCGGTTCAAATTCAGAGGAAAAGTCCGCGTGCTCTCGACTGAGGGGAGATTGTCGGCGCTGATTCTTTACGCGCTCCCATTTGTTCTCGGTACGTTTCTGTTTGTGTTCCATCCGGATGTGGTCGCGCCACTGTATCAAGACCCCGTCGGAAGGATCATGCTGTGGATGATGGGGGGGCTGATGCTCCTGGCGTTCGTTATGATCAGACGTATCATAAAAGTCGATGTATAAGATCTTTAGGGGGTAGCAAAATGGCTTATTCAGATATTAACGTTCCACTTCTGCTGGCATCTTTGGTGTTTTTGATCATGTGTCTTTTGACCATGGGGATACTTGCACATGTCAGAGAGCTACGCTATCGGCGTTCGGTAAAAGAAAAAATACGGGAGGCCGATGATAATTGGAAAGCGGTTGAAAGCGGTGTGACATCCTTGACTCCGGCGGAAACCGACAGCGTTTTCATGAAGGCGCTCAGCGCCATCGGCATTAAAACCAATCCGGGAAGATCCACCGACGACGCCGATATCAAACTCAAGTTTTTAAGAGCCGGTTTTCGGGGGGGAAATGTTCCAACCGTTTTCTGGGGGATCAAGTTTCTGTTGGCCGTCGGTTTGCCCATGGCTTTTCTGGCCATTGCCTTTCTTTTTTTCAGGGACATGAAAAGCGTCGGGCTGTTGTGGATGGCCATTTTCTGGTCCCTTTTGGGGTTGTATCTGCCGGATATGTGGCTGAAGTTCAAAACCTCGGGAAGACGGGACAGGATCGTCAAAGGATTCCCGGATGCCCTGGATTTACTGGTCGTTTGCGTTGAAGCCGGAATGGGGTTGGACGGGGCCGTCCATCGGGTCGGGGAAGAGCTGGCGCTGAGGCATCCGGAATTGAGTGATGAGTTTAAATCGCTGAATCGAGAACTGAGGGCCGGCAAAGCCCGGCAGGCCGCCCTGAAAAGCCTGGCGGAGAGAACGGATATTGACGATGTCAACAGTCTCGTAACAGTACTCATCCAGACCGACCGTTTCGGTACGAGTGTCGCCCAGGCGCTGAGGGTCTTTTCCGACAGCTTTCGTACAGCCCGATACCAGCGTGCCGAGGAAACGGCCGCTAAAATTGCGACCAAGCTTTTGTTTCCTCTGGTTCTGTGTATTTTTCCGGCCATGTTTGTCGTGATATTGGGCCCGGTTGGCATTACCATTTACAGAACGATGATTCATCCATCATAAGTTATGCGGAGTTAAGAGAATGGAAATCAATATGTTTAATAAACGGTTTCATACGTGTCTGATTTTCGCTTTTTCACTGGCTGTCACCGTCGCCTTTTCCGGCTGTGCCACATCAACATCGCCTTGGCAACACGGGGGAGTGTCAATTCCCAGAAAATCTTTCTTCTCGGAAAAGACAGGCGCCACCGTCCCGGCAAATGACACTTTGAATAAAGACCTGCCTGAAATGACGGCCGAAGAACTTGAAGCATTGGGTGACCGGTATTTTAAAAACAAAGACCATTACATGGCCTTTGTGCAATACGAAAAAGCCCTGAAGCTTAATCCGGAAAACCACAGGCTTCATTACAAGGAAGGCCTGCTTTACTTATACAAGCAAAAATACCACGAGGCGGAAATCTCTTTTCAAAAGGTATTAGAGGCGTCACCGGAAAATGCCATGGCCCTCCAGAGTTTGGGGGCCGCGTATTTCGGCATGGAGCGCTATGACAAGGCGGAAATACAATTTCGAAAGGCGCTTGAACTCAATCCCCAATTATGGAAATCGAGGAATTTTTTGGGCAATATCTATGACTTTCAAAAGAAATACGACCAGGCGGGCCGGCAATACGCCGAAGGCATTCTGTTGAAGCCGGATGACGGCCTGCTCTACAACAATCTCGGCGTGTCCCTCTGTCTTGCCGGTCGCTACGAAGAAGCGATCAAGGCATTTAAAAAAGCATTTGGAGCCA
Source organism: Desulfobacteraceae bacterium (assembly GCA_050291625.1). Taxonomy (GTDB): domain Bacteria; phylum Desulfobacterota; class Desulfobacteria; order Desulfobacterales; family Desulfosarcinaceae; genus JARRKU01. The sequence goes on along the minus strand of JBNKKC010000025.1, from coordinate 73,072 downwards.
AAGGTCCGAAAGAAAGGGTATACAATAACCTCGGCCTGGTTTTGGCAAAAACCGGTCGATACCAGGCGGCGCTGGAGGCTTTTAAAAAGGGAGCCGATACGGCTCGAGCCTATAACAACTTAGGCTGCATCTACATGGCACAGGGAAAGTTCCGGGAGGCCGCCCAAGCTTTCAATCAGGCTATCGCGGCCAGCCCCAAATTTTATAATAAGGCTTATGAGAATTTAAAAAAGATGGAGTTGGCGAGACTCCCTTAAATGAAATCGGCTAAGGAGGCAACACACCATGGGAAAAACGAATACAACGACCATTGCCGGATTGGTTATCGCCGGCGCAGCGCTATGTCTCATAACAGCTTGCGCAATGTTCCGGAGCGGCCAAAACCCGGGCTCTAACGCAGCAAACCGGTATGAGCGGGCGTATCATGGAACTATTCGTTCCGGCTCGGTAGATGGTGAATCCCACTATTTAATGGGGTGTGTATTGCAGGAAAGAAAAAAACACCGCCTTGCCATCGAAGCATTCAAGAGAGCCGTTCAGATAGATCCCGGCCATGCGGCGGCCTATAACAGATGGGGTGTCAGTTTGGACGCGCAGGGAGACTATGACGAAGCGGTCGCGGCGTATACGGCGGCCTTGGCCATCGATCAGAACCTTGCGGATGTTTACAACAATCTCGGATATTCCTATTTGCTTCAAGGCCGATTTGAACCGGCCATTGAAAGCCTTCAAAAAGCCGTGGCGTTGGATGGCGGCAACCAGCGCTATCAGAACAACCTGGGCCTGGCGTATGCCAAAAGTGGCGACTATGAGGCAGCCTTCAAGGCGTTCAGAGCAGGTAGTGATGAATACAAGGCGCATCTGAATATCGCCAGGTTGTATTACCGCAACGGCCTCTATGAGAAAGCGGCGATGCACTTTTCCAAAGCCTCCGCCCAAAAGCCACTGGACAGTGAGACCGGAAAAGGGCTCGCAGCCGCCGCCAGCCTGGCGTACATTCATGAAACCAAGTCCATTGAAAACGAAGCGCCTTTGACCCAAACCGCAGAGAAACAGATCGACAAGCATGATGGTGAAGGCTTCTACACCATCCCGGCCGGAGCCATCGAAACGGTGGAATTCGCCGATATAGATCAGGCCGATCCAATCAAAGCGACCGATGATTCCGATGATCAAGAGGATCAAACCACCGATGCCGCGAGCGCAGCCGGCATCGCAGCGCCGGAGGAGGAGCACAAGATCATCGAAGAGGCGCTTGATGGAAAAAGTTTAAGGATGTTCGAGGAAACCCAGGCTCCGGAACTGTTGAGCCTGGAAACCGCTCACGCAGAGAAGCATTCAAAGCGCCGGATAAAAATCGAGGTTTCCAACGGCAACGGTGTCCGATACATGGCCAGGCGGGTGGGGAACTACTTGCAAGGCAAGGGATTCATTCTCATGTACCTCTCCAACGCAAGCCACTTTAACTATGAGGGCACGCACATCTTTTTCACCAGTGGATATCTCCGGGAAGCCTACCGCCTGTCTCAAGAGCTGCCGGGGTTGCAGAGCCTGGAGCAGGTGCCTGAAATAAAAAATGGAAATGCCGAGATTTGCATTCGTATCGGAAAAGAGCTGATTCAGTATGCAAGCTTGTTTGAACACGGTCAAAAAAGCAAAGTATATCATGAAAACCTTGCAAAAAAATAAGGTGATGACGTCTATGACAACCTCCAGGACACCCCATTTGAACCAGGAAGTGAGAGCACTGCAGCGCGCGGTGCAAGCGATGGTATTGCGGGAGCTGCCGGACGGCGGTTTTGGTTACTCGGATGCGGGAACATTCAGTCCGGAAGCAACGGCCTGGGCCGTCATGGCCCTCACGGCATCTGAGAAACACCGCGATACAGCAGAACGGGCATGCGACAGGCTGGCCGGTTGCCAGCGGTCCGACGGCCGGGTCAGTGCGGTAAACGGATTTGATGCCGCAGCCTGGCCCACAGCGCTTTGTATTCTGGCTTGGAAATGTGTGCAGGGCTACCGGCAACCCATCGATGCCGGACTCCGCTTCCTGTTATCATTGAAAGGGAAGCCTCTCCGGAAAGGGGCTCATTCGCCAGTCGGCCACGATACCTCTATCGTCGGCTGGCCCTGGATTGAACAGACGCACTCCTGGATCGAGCCGACCTGCATGTCAATGCTGGCGTTGAAAGCCAACGGGCATAATGATCATCCTCGGACGAGGGAAGCGGCGCGTATGGTAATGGATCGTCAACTTCCCGGCGGCGGCTGGAATTACGGCAACACCGCTGTTTTCGGACACAAGCTGTTGCCCATACCCGAAAATACCGGGCAAGCCTTGTGCGCACTGAATGGTTTGGCCGGCCAAACCTCGGTTCAATCAAGTCTCGATTATCTTTGGCGTTGCATGGACAGTGTCAGGACTCCCATGGCCCTGACGTGGATGCTGCACGGTCTCGGCATGTGGTCTCAGCTTCCGTGGCAATGGGAGCGCTCCGTTATCGAGAGCCTCGACCTGCAGAAACAATACGGCCCCTTTGATACCGTACTGCTGTCTCAGCTCGTGGTGGTTTACTATACCGGGGCGCGACTCATCTCAATTCTGGTATAGGAAATGAAGCAAAGAGAGATACATCACACCCTGCGGGCTCCGTGGTCGAGGCGACAATTTATCAAGTACGCCGCCGCCGGAGGACTTGCCGCAGCGGGTGGATATCTCATAGGCAGCCGATTCGGTTCCCTGTCGGGCTCTGCGGAAACTTTCATTGGAACAGCTTCCGGATATCATGATGATCTTGTGACGATCCTGAGACAAGGATTGGAAACACTGATGTATTCCGCTTCGAGCTTCAAGGGCAAACGCATTCTGATTAAACCCAACTTGGTCGAACCCCATGCCGGTCACGACCACATCAATACCAATCCGATGCTGGTGCGGGCCGCCGTGGAACTCTTCCGGCGCATGGACGCCGCCGAAGTGGTCATCGCCGAAGGGCCGGGACACAGGAGAGATTCTCTGCTGGTCCTGGAAACTTCGGGTTTCGCCGATGCAGTCGTCGAGGATCGGATCCCTTTTTTCGACCTCAACACAGGACCCGTGCAGCGGGTAGCGAACAAAGGCGGCTTTACATCCATGAGAGAGTTGTTCCTTCCCCGGCGTGTGCTTGACGCTGATGTTGTGGTATCGCTGGCGAAAATGAAGACGCATCATTGGGCGGGTGTGACGCTCTCGATGAAGAATCTGTTCGGCATCATGCCCGGCTGCGTTTACGGCTGGCCCAAAAATGTGCTCCATCAGGCGGGAATTCAACGCTCCATTCTGGATATCAACGCCACTGTTCAGCCACAGCTGTGTATTGTCGATGGGATCGTCGGTATGGAAGGGGACGGACCGATCATGGGTACTCCGGTTCAATCGAACGTCCTGGTGATGGGAAGGAGCGCACCCGCCGTGGATGCGACATGCGCCAGGGTTATGGGCATCGACCCTCACAAAATACCGTACCTCAAAACTGCGGGCCGCCGGATCGGCCCTATCGCTGCAGCGTCTATTGTGCAGCGGGGCGAAACCATCGATTCGGTACGCAAAGACTATCAACTGATTTCCAACATACCGGCCCAGCATGATATTCGCTGGAATCACGGCTGAATCATCAGCTGCCGATTTCTGCCGCTCGTCCCGGATCCATCGCTGGCTTGCAGGAAGCCTATCCGTCGATAAACTTGCATGCCGTCAGTTTCAATCCTTTGCCCGGGAGCTGCATCAGTGTCGATGTACCGTGTGCGATCAATTCACCGGTTGTGTCCAGAACCCTCGCTTCAGCATAGCTGATGGTATTTCCCGATCGAATGGCGCGCCCCTGCGCCGTCAGGGGTTGATCGATCACCGGTTTCAGATAGTTCAGCTTCAAGTCGATATTGACCAGTCCGGCGTCTTCGGGAATGCGCATGAAAACCGCCCAGAAAGTGGCGGTGTCGATCAGGGTCGCCAGGACACCGCCGTGAACGATGCCGAAAGGCTGAAGATGCTGGGGGCCTGTTTCCAGTTCGATCCGGGCGCTGTCATAATCAATCGCCGCCATCCGCATTGCCATATGAGTGGGGAATGGGCTGGTGTTCACCAACTGCATCAGTTCCTGAATAAAATCGGGGTTTGGAGCGACCATCGGTCCTCCTTTCGATGAGTGCGCACACCAGGGTCAGAGCAATCCGCGCTCCTTTGCGATTTTCAGATAGGTTTCCAGGACACTCTTTGGCGGCACGTAGGTTTCGGATGATGCTTTATGCTCGTAGATTAAAGCGTCGGCCGGGCATTCGGGGACGCAGACGCCGCAGCCGATACAACGGTCGGGATTGACATGGGCTGTCTCGTCAACGGTGATGGCCTCCATATGACACCGCTCGGCACAAGTTCCACAGGCTGTGCAGTTTTGCTCATCCACCCGGGCATAGTAATTGGAATGGACCATCTGTGCCGGCTTTTCATGCAGTTTGATATTTTTCAGGACCTGGCAGCAGCATCCGCAGCACATACAGATGTTGGCGGATTTCTGGGCATTGCCCGGTTGAATCACCAGGCCTGCCTTGCGCCCCTTGTCCAATATCTCCAGCGCTTCTTCGGTGCTGATGGCCCGACCCAATTTATTCTCTTCGTAGTAAAATGCCGCTGTGCCGAATGAGAGGCACACATCCATGGGGTAGTCGCATGTTTCGCCGACAAAGTCATGCTCTTTGCGGCAGATACAGGGCTGAACCACGATTTTAGACTGCTGCCTGATGATCTGCTCGGCGTCATCGTACGATGCAACAGTCGCACCTGCTGCAATCTGTTTCGACACCGGTACCACCCGCAGCTGCTTGGTTTCGTTTTTTTCCCAGGTCTGCTTTGCCAGGAAGGGCAGGTATTCGTTGACGTCCCGCACCAGCTCCTCATCCAGATCATTGAGATGGTATTCCCAGATCCCGATCACAAACTGGGCGGCCGAGTAGTATTTCTCTCCATTTTTCGATTTTCGGAAAATCAGTCCTTTGCGGGCCATTTGTTCCAGCATCGATGCCAGGTCCGCTTCTTCCCGACCGGTGCGCCCGGCGATCGTCGCCGCCGGCTCAGGCATGAGCGACAGGCAGGTGGCCAACTCCGCCTCCTTGGGAGAGAACAGCCGTTTCAGGATACGCAGTTCAATCCCACTCTCTGTCGATGGAAATCCTCCCGGCAGATGATCCAGGTGTTCCGCCAAAGCCTTGTAGATATCGCTCATGATCCCCTCCTTATAAGAAATTCCGCAGCCTGCTGCAGCGGAATATCTGTTTAAAGAAATTGTTTCTCCCACACGCCCAACGATTGGTTCGGGCATTCAGTTGCATCGTCATGATCCATACGATGCCCCCCGGCAAAATAAAAGAGGCATAAATGACGAATATCGTGCAAAATGGGTCAAATTCGGATTAAGGCATACGGAAGGAAACAACGGTCCCATCTTGCTTGTCTTTGAATCCGTATCCCTAAAGCGATCGCCCCTGCCCGCCGTCGACCCGAACATTCTGGCCTGTGATGTAGACGGAATCGCTCGAGGCGAGAAACGCAACGGTTTTGGCAATTTCCTCCACAGTGGCTTCACGCTTCATGGGAATGGTTTCGCGGGTGGCATCGCTCACCGGGTAACTGTTCACAAATCCCGGGAGCACATTGTTCATCCGAATCCCGGCATTGGCGTACCGGTCGGCAAACAGCTTGGTGAAAGCCGCGAGGCCGGCCCGCAGGGATGAAGAGATGGGAAACGACAAGTTGGGCTCCACCGCACCAAGCGTCGTGATGTTCACAATGCTTCCTTGGCCCTGTTTTTCCATCAGGGGCGTAACCAACCGGGCCATACGCACCACGTTGAAGAAGACCAGATCGAATCCCGCCAGCCAATCCAGATCCGTCAATTCCAGAAGATCCCCGCGAACCGGATGGCCCGTATTGTTCACCACGACGTCGATCCGGCCGTATGAGTTCAGCGCCAGCGTCACCAGTTGCTGCAAATCGTCCGGGTTGGTGACAGATCCGACAAGTGCCTTGGCATCGAGTTCTACGGCAATGGACTCTACCGCATCGGTGCCTGACATCAAGGCCAGTTTATATCCTCGTGCAGCCAGTTCACGGGCGCAAGCCGCACCCATTCCGCGGCTTGCGGCGGTAATGATCGCTGTTCGGTGCTCCATGGTATAAGCTCCTGTTGTATTGGAGGTATGACGAATTGATGAGCCGCAATTGTCTCAGGAATGGAGCAATGTGAAACGCTTGCGCCGTATTTCTGTCTGCCTGATCCGTATCCTAAAAACCAATATAGCAGTTTGCGACAAATTCTCAATCGTCTTTCAATCAACTCAAGAATCGGCGGTTTTATCCGATAATAATCAGGATGGCTCACATTACGCCAATGGGCCTCTTTTGTATGTCAAGCGATGCATGCGAATTGCAGTTCAATTGGAGCATATGCTTACAGAAGGAACGAATAATGGAATTTGAGGGTTATATTAAAACAATGGCGGAATTGTGTACTCTGATCTACGAGGAGATGACGGGGCTGCCGACGGAAGGCGTTAAAATTGAGGCACTTGAATCTCCCTATACTGACCTGGCTTACAAGACGGCTGTTGTCATCCCGTACGAGAATAAAGTTGAGTTTTTCGAGGGCCGGTTCATCCTGGGGTTTAACGATCAGGAAATGGCGGTCAAACTGGCGGCGGCGATTGCTCAAAAAGCCGGCATGGCAGCAGTGGATCAGATGGACGATATGGTCACCGATATCCTGTTTGAATTTATGAATACGGTTGCCGGCCAAATCATTACAGAATGGGACAATATGGGACTGGGCGCAGAATTTCATCCACCCGAGTTTATCGCTGATTTATGCTTCGACAGCGATTCGCGGCAGGGACTGTTGATTCATTGCATTACATTGTTTTTAAACAATGAAGAGCGATTGCCGATCCTCACTTGTTTCGAAAGGAGAGACAAAGGTCCCTTGAAAAACAGAACCGTCCTGGTCGTTGACGATTCCAGAATGATCCGCAGCATCCTTGCCAAAGAGTTCGCCCGGCAAGGATGTCAGGTGATCGAAGCGGAAAACGGCCTGGAAGGCTTTGTCCGATACCACTCCCTTGAACCCGATCTGATCATCATGGACCTGATCATGCCCAAGATGGGCGGGCTGGAGGCCGTTGCCAAGATCAGAGAAATCAGCCCGTCCGTGCCCATTATTATCCTGACCTCCACCTCCAAAAAAGAGGAGGTCATGACGGCTGCGACATACAATATCAAGGGCTATGTAAAAAAGCCCATCCAAATGGAAAAGTTGCTTTCTTTGGCCCGCAGATGCTTTCAATAATTTTCATAAAAATGGCTTGCTTTCAAATACAAAAGTGATATATTTGAGCCTTCAACTTGGCCCCGCCATGTTTAAGTGGGGCGATTTTTTTCTGAAGGAACAATTCATTTCTTTGCAGAACATCCTCCAGTCTAAAATTTTGAATATTTTATAGAAAGGAGGATGGCATCATGGCTAACGGTACAGTCAAGTGGTTTAACGAGAACAAAGGGTTCGGCTTCATCGAGCAAGAAGATGGACCCGACGTGTTCGTTCACCATTCTGCAATTACAGGAAGCGGGTTTAAAAGCCTTAATGAAGGCGACCGGGTTTCCTTTGACATTGAGCAAGGGCAGAAGGGTCTTTCCGCTGTCAATGTCTCAATCAGCTAGGTTTTCATAGCATTAAAAAGGGCATGCTTCTGCACCTGGAGGCGTGCCCTTTCCTGTTTTTGAGCGATTTCCTGCAAAGCCGGCCATTCGACAGTTCGGGTTGATTGATTCATGTCACGAGTTGGCAACCACCCGCACAGCGGGCGGATCGGATCTTCCCGCGAGGCGGGAAAAACATAAACACGTCAGTGTGTTAATCGGTGTGGTTGCAACCGGGTGAATAGCAACCTTTTTGGAAACGACCCATCAATCGTTTTTTCTGGTGGTGATGCCCATACCTCATGCGATCACGATCCAACCCTTTGTGATGGGCGAGGCCGGTTGGCGCAGTTCTTGAGTCACGCGAGACGGAAAGTGAAAAGGAATCGGCATGAATATCTATATCGGAAATTTGTCTTACAATACGACAGAAGAGTCATTAAAGCGTTTGTTCGCCGATTTCGGTGAAATAGAAAGCATCAAAGTGATCAAGGATCGTTTCACCGGGAGACCGAAAGGATACGGTTTCATTGAGATGCCGAGCAACTCTGAGGCGGATCAGGCGATAAAGGCTCTGAACGGCAATCGTATTGATGGCAGCAACATCAAAGTCAGACCTGCTGATCCAGGTGGGAAACGCCGCAAGAAGCGAGGTTTTCGCCGAAGTAGATATTAAAATCTTGTTCAATTTCGATGCTCAACCCGTCCGCAGACTCAGAATGGCCTGCACGCCTTGCGGCTTCCTGTTTTTCAACTCAATACGCCCCTTGTGCAGCAATGCCACCTGGTGAACAAGATTTAATCCCAGGCCGGTACTCTTGCGTCCGCTGTCAGGTCGTTTGAGCGAATAGAATTTTTCAAAAACTTTATCCAGAGCGTAGGCAGGGATCGAAGCTCCGCTGTCGTCAACACGCAGATGCAACCAGCGTCCGCTGCCCTTGACGGATATGGCGATGACCCCCCTGGACCGGCTGAAATCGATGGCATTTTGCACCAGGTTGGCCACGGCCTGGTGCAGCCAGAAGCTGTCGCCCGGAACTGATGCATCCGCTGGTATGTCGACGGTGGCCTCGATCTGCTTGGCCAATAACATGGGATGTTTGCTCTCCAGAACGGTTTCCACCAGGGACCGGAGATGAACCGCTTCGGTCCGGTTCAGCTGGTTTTTCGTTTCCAGGGCGGCCAGGGTAAGCATGCGGTCCACAATGTTCTGAATCCGATCGGTTTCGGTGCGGACATTGGTCAGGAACCGTTTGCGCCTTTCCGGCGGGACGTTCTCTTCCAACAGCTCGGCCGATCCCCGAATCGCCGATAGTGGGCTTTTGATTTCATGGGTCAGTTGCTGAACGTACCGCTCCACGTATGCCTTTCCTTCCAGAGCGGCCTGCATCTTTTTCAGGGCTCGTCCCATGGTGCCGATCTCCGTCTTGTCAAGTTTTGGAAACTCCGCCCGTTTGCCGTTGTGTACGGCATGGGCGTAGTCGGTCATGCGTTGGATGGGGCGGGTTATCCATAGGGCCACCAGGTATCCCAATATGACTGCCGATACGACGGACAGAGCGACGACTTTGATCAGCTGCGGTTTGACCTGCTTCAGAAAACTGTTGATGTTGGTCGTGGGCTTGGCCACAGTCAATACGCCGGCCAGCTTTGACTTAACCCGAATTGGCGCGGCGGCGTATAGCACCGAAGAGGTTTCGTCCTCAGGGTCGGCCAAAGTGGTGCGCGCGCCGTAGCCGCCCGCCAACGTCAGCTTGACATCCCGCCAATGGGAGTAGTCGGCGCCGACCTGACCGGGGTCCCTGGAGTGAAACAGGACTCTGCCCGCCGCATCGGTGATGTAGACCGCCACATCGATGTTGGTTTTGGTCAGACGATAGATCCGGGCATCCAGCTCGCGGGCGTATATTTCCTGGAACGTCTGATAGACGTCTTCCGGTGAAAAACGTTCCTGTTCCATCATGCGGCCGACCATCTGTGCCAGCACATTGGCTTGGTCCACCAGCGGATCCTCCACCCCTTCCAGATAGCGGGTGCGCAAGGTGTCCAGGATCCAGCTCACCGGGTAGGCAAAGCAGATGCAGAATATAATCAGATAGCAGCCGAAGATCCGAAATCCCAGTTTCATAGCTTCTCTTTCAGCGCGTAGCCGGTGCCGCGATGGGTGACAATGGGGTCAAGTTGAGGTTTGACAGCTTTGAGTTTGGCCCGCAGGTTCTTGATATGGGCATCCACGGTGCGATCCATGCTGGCTTCCGGCTCATCCCAGACATTCGCCATGAGCTGCTCGCGGGTAAAAACCTGCCCCGGCCGCCGTAGAAAGGTCTGCAACAGATCGTATTCGGTGCGCGACAGATCCAGCGGACTTCCGAAATAGGTGATCTGCCGTTTGGCGTCGTTTACCTGCCACGCGCCGCGGGCAGCCGTGTATGTCGTGTGGTTTTGATGGATGCGTCGCAAAATGACCTTGACCCTGGCAGTCAACTCGCGGGGGCTGAACGGTTTGACCACGTAGTCGTCGCCACCAATCTCCAGACCTACCACACGATCGACTTCCTCACTGCGGGCGGTCAAAAAGATGATGGGCACATCGCTTTGTCGTCGGATCTGTTTGCACAACTCGAAGCCGTTGATATCGGGCAGTCCCACGTCCAGGATGATCAAGTCGACGGCTGCCGATGTTAAAAAATCCAACGCTTCCTGGCCGGTCGCCGCCAGAAGCGGCGTCATGCCTTCGGTTTCCAGGGCGTACTGGATGGTGTCGGCGATGGCTGTCTCATCTTCCACGATCAATACGGTCACCTGCATAGACACATTTATCCTTTTAGCTGATGTCCATCCATAAATAGCCCTTTTCTGGATGGACACTAGCTGGTTGTCATACCGCTGACAATAAACCATGTAACCCGCCATGATGACAAGCGTTACTTATGCTTTAAAACCCACTGCGCCATCCTGGCAACACCCCAGATGCAACCGGCGGCCGCCAGGATCGTGATGCAGTGCTCGCCGAATTGTGCAGGTCTCCTCTGAAAGATCACATTGGCCAACGGCACGCCGATCGCTCCCAGCAGGTACCAGGCCAGCGGAATCCAGTCCGGCAGGCGAAGCGGCCATGAACGGGATTGGCGCCCCACGGCCTGGCCGAAATGGCTCGTTACAGAGCGAATGACCGCGAACCACAGCCACAGGGCGCCCAGATAGAGCCCGATGCCGACCAGGCGGTGGAGGCGTGGCGGTGTCAGCCAAAGGCCATAAATATCGGCTTTATAGAGAATCATGGAGAGGCCGATGCGAACGGTATTGACTAAAAGCGTATATCCATAGGCGCTGCCAAGCGATGCAAGCAGACAGATGGGCAGGGCCGTCGGCCGCGAACTCCCGGCCACACAGCATAGAGCGGCCAGACCGAAAGCCATGATCATGAAATTGACGCCGGCGCAGGCCGGCGCAACGATGATGCCCTGTACAAAATCCACGTAGCCCACACCGCTTTCAAATACGGGGTGGGCGGGTGTGAGCCAGGCCACCAGTTTGGCGGTGGGCGCCAGAATCCAGTTCAACTGGTCCGCCGATGCCTGGCTGTAGTGGCGTTTGAGGGACAGCATGACCAACAGGCTCACAACGGCTCCCAGGATGCGGACTGCGTGCATCCGGGCGTCCCGACCAATGATGCCGCCGGTTTGTCCCGTCGTGTCAGTCCGGCTCGAAGCAGGTGTGCAGGCCGTGCGCATGTGGATTATCCTATGCGGTTGCAGTCGATGGCTGTACGGCTTTTCAGTCTCCAGCGCTGCCGCCACAGCAGGGAGCCGGCAAGCAGCAGCGACAACAGAACACCCAGCCCCGGTTCCGGCACATTGCGGCCGCCCACGGCCAGGTTGGACACCCCGCGCGGCAGCGGCAGAGGCTGGTCCACATCTTTAGCCGGTGCGCCGGTGTTACGCACCTGCTCATGTACCGCCACAAAAGAGGTATAGGCCGTCAGCAGGTTGTAGGTGAGGCCGAGCCGGGTCACCGCCTTACGGTTGTCCGCGTCATCGCCGCTGAATGAGAAATCGGTCAGCCGCGCCAGCCGTGTACGCGCCCATAGATAGGGCAGGGCGTCAGCATGCTGGCCGTCGATGTGGGATGAAACCTCAAATCGCTTTTCATACGGACCTATGCCGGTCAATCCTTTGATCACGATGGCTCCTTCGGGGCGGCCGCGCCATTTGCCGCAAATCACCAGCGGTCGTGCGGCAAACAGATCGGCAGTGATTTTGGGTTCAACGTCGTAAGCCTCGAATCCTTCGAAATCGATGGTGATGCCTGTCAGGAGAGGGGCTTGAATATACTCCTGAAAGCGCCGGGCGGCGGCAGCCGCCGACTGCGGTTCGGTGATGACGAACGGTTCGCCCTGACCGGCTCTGGCCAGACCTTCGATCAGGTAGCGGTTGACGCTGCTGCCGATGCCGAAAGCAAAGAGATTGTTCCGGTTCAGATTGTCGGCAACCAGGCCGAAGACCTCTTTTTCGGCGGCAATATAACCGTCGGTGATCACTACCATGGTGCGGGATCGCCCCTCATCGCCGGGAAGGGCCAACCCCTTCTGGACGGCACGGTAGAGTTCGGTGCCGCCGCCGCCCTGCTGCTGGTCGATGTGTCGCAGGGCGGATTGAATATTGGTAGGATCGGCCGGCAGCGATTGCGGCGCCAGTATGTTCGCCGCACCGGCAAAGAGGATCACATTGAAGGTGTCGCTGGGGCGCAGGCTGCCGATCAGCCGGCGCAATAGCACCTTGGCCGTCTCAAGTGGAAAGCCGTGCATGGATCCGGAAACATCCACAATGAAGATATACTCCCTGACAGGTATGGCCTCCGGTGTGACGCGGTCCGGCGGCTGAACCATGAGCGTAAAGAACTTTTCTGCCTGCCCGTTGTGGATCATCAATCCCGAGTGGATTCGATCGCCGCTCAACCGGTAGTTGAGAATGAAATCGCGATCGCCGCCGTGAGTTTCGCTCTCGGACAGTTCGATGCGAGCCCTGGCTTCGCTGTCCCATGCCACATCGATGGCATGGGTGGCGCAGGCCACTTGTTGAAGTGGAAGACCTGCGGCCAGGACAATCTGCATATCAAACCGGATGGTGGGCGCTTGTTCCGATGTCAGATAGGGATTTTGAACCCACCGGTGATGATCATCGGCGCCGGCCTCCGGGATAGTGGAATAACGGGGCCCCACCACTGTAGGATAGACAAATGCATAAGTGCCGTCGTCCGGCACCAGAAGTTCGCTGTAGTGCAGTTCAATGGTCACCTCATCGCCCGGCATGATGTTGGCGACCTCCATGGAAAAGACGTTGGGCCGCTGCTGCTCCAGCAAGGAGGCACTCTGACCGGCCGATTTGGCCGTTTCGAATAATTTCTTAGCGGCTTGGCGCTCCTGAATCCGCGCGACGACGATATCTTCACCCACTGTCATACGCATGCCGTGCACCGCAGCACGAGTCGAGGCCGGGAAAACATAGCGGCCGTTAACGGGCTGGCTGCCCGTGTTGGCGTAGCGCTGGGTGATGTTGACATCGGCGATCACTCCGTTTATGACCGCCTTGACCGAAGTGGCCTTCAATGGAAAATGCTCGGTATCCTCGTCGCCATTTTCTACGAAAAAATAGGGTGATAGGGTTTTGGACGAACTTTCTTCGGCCGAAACGAAACTGCTCGGCACCAACAGACAGCACACAACAGCCACAACCGGCAGGGGCAAAAAACGCATGGGCAACCTCCTTGATATTTGATGGAATGCGGCAATGGGGTCCGTGGAATTTGTTTTTTCCGCGAACCTTCATTCACTGAGACGCATTCTGGCCCATGCAGTTGAAAGCAACATGAAAAGCGCATGAAATCGGGGTGAAAAAGATGCAACACTGTGTGTATTCAAACGGCCGAAGCTTCACTGCCGTTGATGGCGTTTGACACGGGGTCGGGACCTCGCAAATCACACATGAAAGGGATTGTCCTGAACCTTTGGAAGGTCATACAGGCTTTGACGGTTCTGTATTTTGTGGGGTTGATCAGTGCCAATCCATTTGTTCCCGTTCCCTTGAGGGAAATGCACCACATAAGTTCCCTCTCCCTTGAGGGAGATGCACCACAATTGCCCCCTCTCCCTTGAGGGAGACGCCCCACAAATGCCCCCTCTCCCTTGAGGGAGAGGGTTGGGGTGAGGGTGAACGTTGCCAAAGACCACCCCCTCACCTGACCTCTCCCCCTGAGGGGGAGAGGGAAGTTTGAGTACCTGTCTGTTCCCGTCAAGGGGGAGAGGGAAGTTTGAGTACCTGTCTGTTCCCGTCAAGGGGGAGAGGGAAGTTTGAGTACCTGTCTGTTCCCGTCAAGGGGAGAGGGATGCTTGGGTACCTGTCTGTTCCCGTCAAGGAGGAAAGGATTGTTTTAGCACCCCGCCTCTGCCTGTAAAGGAAGAGTGGAGAACGGTATTGCTGGTTGTAGGTGTTAGGTGTTAGCCATCAGCTGTTCGCCAGACCAGCCGTTTTCATATTTGTTTTACTAATACCTAACACCTGATGCCTGAATGCGCCATCCATTCATGGGTGGACACTATTTGGACATGTGAATCAGCAGCTCTTTGATCTCAGAGATGGACCCAACCGGATGGATTTCGAATGCGACATATGGTGAGTACTGCTGGGTCATTTTCATAATATCCAGATTATTTCCTTCCGCAATGCTGTAACCCTTGTTTTCTCCCGGAAAGACCCCCCAATCTTTTACAAGGCCCGAGTCGAGATCCTTCTGGACCATCTCCATCAATACCCCCCAGCCGGACGCCCGCTCCTTTGGGTCGGCGGGAATCCGCTCTCGATTAAGCCGCCATAAAAGCAGATGTTTTGCCATTATCATCCCTCCTTTTATTATGTTCGTCTGCATGCTTTGCGTTCACACCATGCAGACAGGTCTGCCGCCGAAGACCGATGGCAAACCATCAGCCGCAACCTGTGGCAGCCATCGACATCGACGGATCGTCGGACGCATTTAGTGGCGTTGATTCGGCGGGTGCGGTCTGCTCCAACGCGAAAGGAGCTATGATTGAAAGACTAGGCAGCGCTGAGGTGCAGCGACGTGAACCAATATGGAAACGAACCCGCCTTGCGGCAAAGGACGAGCAAACCGGGAACTTGGAACCGGACGAACCCTATAGATTAGAATAGAACAAACTTGGTTGAAGTCAAGTTGTATGAAACACCTCTTGAAAAAAACGTAAGACCATGTATTCGTTATCAGCGGCAAACTGCGGATTTTCTTGGAGTCAAACAAGTTTGGGATCAGTGAGTTACCGATGGTCAACATGCGGCGCGGACTGAAATGGTTTTTGATCATGACCAGCGGTCTCTTGCTGTCGGTTTGTGTGGCGGCTGCTTGGTATATGAGGCAGGCCGGTCCAGTCGGCAGCGGCTTTATCGCCAAATATCTTTGTTCCAGCACCTTCGTTTCCCAACGTGATCCCAAGGCGGTGTTCCGGCAGGATATCGCACCGGCCCATCCGTTGGCGTCCTGTTTTTCGTTCGTCATCGATACGCTCCACAAACGCGTGACAGCGAGCCTGTTGGGTCTGTTTGAACGAACCGCCATCTGGCGCGAGGGATGCGGCTGTACCCTGGCCATTGGCGCCACCCAAGAGCAAATCCGCAGCCAGCGTCTCGTAACCTCGGCTTTTATTCGGAACAGATCCCGAAACAACGCCGATCTTTCCTGGCCCCAAGGCAACGGCGGGCCGGTCAAACCGGAAACCATAGGCATCGATCCGCTTGAACTGGACCGGGCTCTGGATCGGGCTTTTGCCGAACCCGGACCCGGAAACGTTCGTCGGACAAGGGCCGTTGTGATCGTTTACAAGGGCCATCTGGTGGCGGAACGTTACGCCGCCGGGATTACCAGAGAGATGCCCCTGTTGGGATGGTCGATGAGCAAAAGCGTCACCAATGCGCTGGTGGGTATCCTGGTCAAAGAAGGGAAACTGGCCATCCAGCAGCCGGCGCCGGTGCCGGAATGGCGGGGCAATCCTCGAAAAGCCGGTATTACCATCGACCAGTTGCTGCGCATGAGCAGCGGTCTCACGTTTGATGAAATCCATCATCCCTCGGCAGATACGTCGCAAATGCTCTTCAATAGTCGTGACTTTGGATCCTTTGCCGCCGCTAAAGCTCTCGAAGTCGAGCCTGGCGGCAAATGGCATTACTCCAGCGGCACCACAAACATTCTGGCGCGAATCGTGCGCCGCAGCGTTGAAAAAATCTATCCGCACTACATTGAGTTCCTATACGATAAGCTGTTTGACAGGATCGGCATGTCCAGCGCATTGATGGAGCCGGATGCTGCCGGCACATTTGTCGGATCCTCCTACACCTTTGCCACGCCGCTGGATTGGGCTCGTTTCGGCCTTCTCTTTCTTCAGGACGGTGTTTGGGAAAATGAACGGATATTGCCGGAGGGCTGGGTGGCCTATTCCACGACCCCCACCGCGGGTGCGCCCTTCGGCCAGTACGGGGCGCACTTCTGGCTCAATGCCGGTGCCGACGGCAACCCTGCCAACCGCATATGGCCGCACTCACCGCACGATGCTTACGCCGCTCTGGGATATCAGGAGCAGCAGGTCATTGTGATTCCATCCCGCAGAGCCGTACTGGTCCGCTTCGGCGCAACCATCCATGACGAGGCCTGGGATACCGACGGCTTTATCCAGTCGATTTTAATGGCGCTGCCCGGTGAGTAGATTCCGATATCTCCACAAGCGATTTTTGGCGAAACGCTCGATACTTTTTCATCCGGCTTGAGCTTTTCATAGATCTGGATTATTTTTAATTATCCTTACCGTAAGTTTCCATAGAAACGAAATGACCGGCTTTCCCCTAAACCCGGATGGGAGGTGCCATGGATAGAGAAGAATTTATTGAGAAAATGAAAAAGCAATTCGATGAGTTGAATTATCGTTACAGCATCGAGCGTGACAAATTCGAAGCCAAGGCCCAGCATCTCAGCGCCGATGCGAAAAAGACATTCCAGAAAGAGATGGAAAAGCTTCAGGAATTGCGAAAAGAGGTGAAAGAGAAACTGGTCGATCTGGATGTGGCCGGTGAAAATGCCTGGCACGATGTCAAAGAGGGGGCGGAAGATGCGTGGAAGGCGCTGAGCAAGGCATTTAAGAAGGCATCGTCGCATTTTAAGTAGCGCCGATGATTATCCCTATCCGAACAGACGGATCGCTGTGATTTTGTGCGGTTTCAACGATTCGTTTTCATGCAGGATCTCTTTGCTGTCGTTCCAGACACCGATGCCATCCTCACGCTGCCTTGGGATGAGACGCGGTCAGATTCTTTTCGTAGATTACCCACTTGGTGTGAGGGGCGGGAACATTGCGGAATATGGCTTTGCCATGCCAGCGAAAGTCGGCATAGGAAAGCTCATGGACCGACCTGCACCCCGCGGCTTGCATGGCATGCTGGGAAAAGGCCCCGGTGCACTCCACAACGGCGTATTCGAATCCAGCCTTTGCTGTTCGTTTCAACGAATACGTGGCCAACATCGAGGCGATGTTGCGGCCCCGATAATCAGGGTGTACTCCTACCATCCAGAGATCCGCCACCCGGCCGGTCTCGTGGCGATCGATCTCGGGATGCGCGGCAAACCAGGCTTCATCGATGATATCAAGGGCGCCCGCAATGGGCGCAAACGGTGACGGCTCCGCCGTAAATTCCAGGATTCGCGGATCCGGAGGGGTCAAAAAGTCCCTGTTGATGAACGCCCCGGCAACGGTCGTTCTATCCAGGCCGTCGAGCGCGACGACAGAGAGTCCGTTGGTGGTGCATTCGTCCATATAAAAATCGGTAAACCGATACCAATCGTCATAGGTGGGCCGACCTATCGACTGCCCTGCCGTGGACGGCTCGTTCACGAAGGCCCGGGCGAGAATTTTCAGAATGCTTTGGCGGTGCTCGGGCCGGGCCACACGATAGATGATGCCGCCTTCGATTTTGGGTTTTATGCCCCTGAAATCAATGCAGGGATAAACGTTGGTGTGATTTGTCGGATCGATGCTCATGATGATTTCCTCCACTTAATCATGTTGTCGCTGTTGCTAACCCTTGGGCGTAAAATTCGGACTCACATTGTGAGGGGCCTTTGAATGCGTTGTAAGGGCAAGTGGAATCGGGTAATAACAGTTTTGAGAAAACTTGCTGCGTCATCTGGATTGACGATTGACTGAAATTTAATCAGAATGAGAGCAAAAAAAGCCCTCATGAATGGAAACCTCATATGGACCCGCTGGAAGACCAAATCGATTATCGTGACATCTTTCAATACACGAGCAACGGCGTCATCGTTACCGACCGCAACGGGATCATCACCCATATCAACCGCTATTCAGAGAGGGTGTTGAATATTGACGTTAAAAAGCACGTCGGCAGGAACATCTTAAATATCCTCCCACTGACAGGCAGAGTTGTTCATTCCTGCTTAACGTCAGGCGAGGCCATACTGGGGCATCATATTTTAGGCAAGGAGACAAAGCTGGTTCTGAACGTGACGCCTATCATGAGAGGTGAAGCGCTTATCGGCGCCGTCTGTAATTTTCAGCAGCTGCATATTTTTGAAGCATCCGCCAAAAAGTTGGAAAGCTATAAAAAGCTCAATCGTCAGTTGGAAACGATATTCAATGCGTCCTCCGACGGGATATGGGTATGCGATGGCGATGGCGCGGTCATAAGCCTCAACAGCGCCTCCGAGAAACTCAATGGCATCAAAGTGAACGATGTCATCGGAAAATACGTCGACGACCTGATAAGAGCGAAGCTGTTTGATCAATCGGTTACGACGAAAGTCCTGCAGAGCGCAAAGCAGCAAACCATCATGCAGTATATCGTTAAAACGGGTAACTATCTTCTGTCGACCGGGACACCCGTATTCGACGATGGCGGCAATATCATTCTCGTGGTTGTCAATGAACGGGATATGACTGAGCTGAATGCGTTGCGCAAAAAGATCGACCGGGGCGAGCAATTGACCGAGAGATATCGGGATGAATTGGCCGAATTTTCACTCCTGGAGCTTGCGCGTAAGGAAATTATTGCCGAGAGCAGCAACATGCGCAACCTTTTACTCATGGCGAGGAAGCTTTCCCGGATTGATACATCGAATATTCTCATACTGGGTGAATCCGGAACCGGCAAAGGGTTATTGGCAAAATTGATCCATAAAAACAGCCTGCGCAGCAAAAAACCCTTTGTCGAGATCAACTGCGCCGCCCTTCCGGAACATCTGCTGGAGGCAGAATTGTTTGGATATGAAAAAGGCGCTTTTACGGGGGCGAGCGACAGGGGCAAGATCGGCTTGTTTGAATTGGCTCAGGGAGGAACGCTCTTCCTGGATGAGATCGGCGACATGCCCCACGCACTTCAAGCCAAGCTGCTCAAATATCTTGATGATAATGAGATCAGAAGAATCGGCGGCACCGAGACCATCAAAGTGGAGTGCTCAACCATCGCCGCCACCAACCAGGATTTGAGCGCATTGGTGAATAAGAAGAAATTCCGTGAAGATTTGTTCTACCGATTGAAAAGCTTCATTCTTGAACTGCCGCCGCTGCGGGAGAGAAAAGAAGATATTGCAGCGCTGGTCCGGTTATTTTTAAATAAATACAATAAAAAATATAACCGCGCAAAAAAAATCCAATCGAATGCGCTGCGTGCGCTCCAGCGCTATGGCTTTCCCGGCAATATCCGGGAACTGCGAAATATTATTGAAAACGCCGTTGTCATGAGTGATGGTGTTCATATCGATGAATTTGTCCTGGAAAGTTTAAGCGACGATCAAACCGGAGCGGTTTCATGCGCCAACGGCGCCCTGACAGGCAGCCTGCGGCTTTCAGACAGGCTAAGGGATGTTGAAAGGGAACTTTTGCAGCAGGTCATGGCGCGATGCCGAAATACACGGGAAATGGCAACGATTCTGGGAATCAGCCAACCTTCAGTCGTCAGAAAACTAAAAAAGCATGACCTGGGCAAGTTAAAGATGCATAAGTGAATCAATACAAAATAACCAATTGAAATAAAACACAAAAAATAATACCGGAAAAGATGCAATAATGAATCAGGTAAAATCTTGTAATTTCAGAGTGTTGTCATTTATTTGATGCAGTATTGCATCAAGCGTGCCTTCTCCGCTGTTTGACGTGACAACATAACCATTCGTTAACATATCCAATATCATTTTTCCATCCTTGTGGCACACTCCTTGTAAATTAAGGCAGTACCTGTTTCAGTGAAAGATTTTCGAATTCGACAGGTGATGATCGTTTTCCTACTCAATCAAACATTTTATAGGCTTTAAGATAATTCATTCGGCAAGGCTAGAGGTAGGAAGCTGTATTGCAATACCGCGACGACCGATAACGCAGTCCAGATTAATTACGTTCTAATATAGGCTTTAAGATAATTCATTTGGCAAGGCTAGAGGTAGGAAGCTGTATTGCAATACCGCGACGACCGATAACGCAGTCCAAATGAATTATCTTAAAGCCTATAGGAAGCCAAGGAGGGCGTATGAGCAGTACCATCACAAATGCATCATTACAGGAGACACGCAGCAGTGTCTTGGCCAAAGGCTTTGTCAGTGCGACAAATTGCTATGTCGCCAGAGCTGAAGGGGCCACCATCATTGATGTTGAGGGACGTGAATATATCGATTTCGGCGGTGGCATTGCCACCATGAATGTGGGGCATTCGCACCCGAAAGTTGTCGCCGCGATTAAACGTCAGGCCGAAAAGTTCACTCACACATGCTTTATGGTGACTCCCTATGAGGCGCCAGTCATCCTGGCACACAAGTTGTGTGATGCCGTCCCGGGTGATTTTCCCAAGTCGGTGATGTTTGCCAACAGTGGTGCCGAGGCAGTTGAAAACGCTGTGAAGATAGCGCGTTATCAAACCCAGAAACCGGCTGTGATTGCCTTTGAAAATGGGTTTCACGGTCGTACCCTGCTGGGCATGACGCTGACCAGCAAAGTGAAACCTTACAAGTTTGGCTTTGGTCCCTTTGCTCCGGAAATCTACCGCATGCCGTTTGCCTATTGCTATCGCTGTCCTCTCAAGATGGACTATCCATCCTGTGATCTGGCCTGTGCGGATCTGCTGAACGAATTTTTTGTGTCGCATGTCGCGGCAGAGACGACCGCTGCAATCATAGTGGAGCCGGTCCAAGGAGAGGGCGGTTTTATCGCGCCGCCAAAAGCCTACTTTCAGAGATTGAAAGAGATTTGCGATGCCAACCATGTCCTGTTCATCGCCGATGAAATTCAGACGGGCATGGGGCGTACAGGTACCATGTTTGCCATGGAGCAATTCGATGTGGTTGCGGATCTGACCACCGTTGCGAAAAGTCTGGCCGCGGGCATTCCTCTCAGTGCGGTTGTCGGCAGAAAGGAAATTATGGATGCCGTTCACCCCTCCGGCATCGGAGGCACCTACGGGGGGAATCCGGTGGCCTGCGCCGCGGCATTGGCTGTCATGGACGTGTTCGATGAAGAGAAGTTGCTCAATAAGGCTGAAACACTGGCAAAGAGACTTAAATCGCAGTTGGACGGCTTCCATAACGAATACGAAATGGTCGGTGATGTTCGTGGCCTCGGTCCCATGATGGCCATGGAACTGGTCAAAGATCGTGAAACCAAGACTCCGGCACCTGAAGAAACCAAAGCGCTTGTCAAATATTGTTTTGACCGCGGACTCATTATTCTGTCGTGCGGTGCTTATGGGAATGTGATCCGATTGTTAATGCCGTTGGTCATCACCGAAGAACAATTGAAAGCAGGACTAGAAATCCTGAACGATGGACTTTCCGTTGTTACGCAATAGGGCGCTAAAAACGGTTTTTCTTTTTTTAAAGTATAGGACCTCCAGGAGGAAATCATGAAAAAGAAGGCATTTAGACAAATGAGATGGAATGTTATGGGACTCGGAACGGCCGTTTTAATGGTCATGGCTCTTGCTCTTGGCAGCCCGCTGTACGCAGCCGAAACAGTGGTCAAGATTGGAAATATTATTCCCCTTTCAGGACCGTCCGCTACGGTCGGCCAACAGGGAAAACAGGCGCGTGAAATGGCCATGGAGGAGATCAACGCCGCCGGCGGAATCAAGTCGTTGGGCGGCGCCAAGCTGGAATTGGTATACGCCGATTCGGAATCGAAGCCCGAAAAAGGCGTGTCCGAAGCCGAACGACTCATCAATACGGAGAAGGTGCACGTTTTGACCGGTTGTTGGAACAGCGCGGTGACCTATCCGACAACGGCCGTCGCCGAACGCTACGGCATTCCGTTTATCGTTCCGGTATCGGTGGCGGATAAGATCACCGACCAGGGTTTTAAAACCGTTTTCAGAATTGCGGCCAAGGACAGCTGGTGGACCCGTGACCAGTTCGCGTTTCTGAAGGATATGGAAGCCGAAACAGGAACGAAGGTGAAGCGCATTGCGTTTGTTTATGAAAACGGCGATTGGGGCAAAGGATTTGCCGGCCAGTGGAAAGAGCTGGCTAAAAAAGGCGGCTATGAGGTCGTGCTGGATGAACCCTATCCTTCAACGGCAACAGATTTGAGCCCCGTGGTTCAAAAGATTCGGCGGTCCCGGGCGGATGTCCTGATGCTGGTATCCAACGCCGCCGATGCGATCCTGCTGACAAACACCCTGGCTGAATATAAAGTCAAACTCAAGGCCATCATCGCCAGCGGCGGCGGCCATGCGGATCCATCGTTTCTGAAAACAACCGCGAAAAACGCACAATATCTTTTTGACATTGTCGAGTGGGAAACAGACATCAATAAACCCGGCGCCAAGGAAGCAAACGCCAAATACAAAAAGAAGTACGGGCAGAATCTGACGGGCGAGGCCGTAGACGCTTACGTGGCGATGTACGTTCTCAAAGATGCTCTTGAGCGGGCCGGCTCCCTCGATCCGGCAAAGATTCGGGCTGCGTTGGCCGCCACGGACATGAAGGGTGGTCCTGGAATGATTGTGGGATATGATACGGTTAAATTTGATCCGTCCGGTCAAAACCAGAACGCATCGCTGGTCATGGTCCAGATCAACGATATCGGAAACGGCCTGGAGCGGATTACAGTCTGGCCCAAAGGAGCCCGTCGTTCGGGATATGTTCCCGTATTTCCAATGAAAAAATAAAAAATCCATTGGGTGCGCGATCATCCGGGGTGCTGTGAAAACGGGCACTCCGGATAAATCAGTTCTCGTTTTTTCAAGGAGACAGCAATGATCTACCTCATCGAGGACACCATCAACGGAATCCTGATGGGATCCATCTACGGCCTGACAGCGATGGGATTGACAATCATCTTCGGTGTGCTCAAGGTGATCAACTTTGCGCACGGTTCCCTGCTGATGGTCGGTATGTATGTGGCCTATTGGGCAGTGGCACTGACGGGACTGCACCCGTACCTGGCCCTGATTCTTGTCGTGCCGGTCATGTACCTGTTCGGCTACTATATGCAGGATATTGTGATCAAGCCGATTTTCAAAGCGGAGAAAAACGTACGCGAACCGATAACCGTGATCATCGTCACCACCGGAATCTGGTATATTCTGGATAATTTGACTCTGCTCATCTTCGGACCGCAATACCGCAACCTCATGGACAATCCCCTGCGCGGAAAAATGATTGAACTGGGGGAGATGTTCATATCGGTGCCCAAGCTGTTCGGTTTTGTCACCGCACTAGCTACAACCTTCGCTGTCTATTGGTTTTTTCAAAAAACCAAATTGGGGCGCGGCATTCGCGCCACCAGCCTGGACCGTGAGGCGGCCAGCCTGATGGGGATCAATCAGTACAAGGTTTACAATGTCGCTTTCGGCATCGGTACCGCCACAGCCGGAATCGCGGCGGTGACGCTGGTGCCCTTCTACAATATCTTTCCGACGGTTGGTGTGTTGTTCGACATCAAGGGGTTCATCATCGTCGTATTGGGCGGACTCGGCAGTATCGGCGGCGCACTGGTCGGCGGTATCATTATCGGTTTGATAGAATCGGTTGGGCCTCAGTTTATGACGGCCACCTGGACCGAGGCCATCGTCTACGGGCTCTTTCTGCTTGTCCTGTTTGTCAAGCCCTCGGGGCTTTTTGGCGTCAAGTATGATTGGTAGCTGACGAACGATTATCCCTCCACGCGTCGAGGGGGCCATTTAAAAATAGAGGATTGCCTATCTCATGAATCACCAGCAGATCAATAAAGCCTGTATCATCGCTCTGTTGCTGATCGCCTTTGGATTGCCATTGGTGATCCGCAGCGCCACATACCTCCATATTCTCGTGCTGCTGTTTTTCTATGCTTATCTGACCACCAGTTGGAACCTGGTCGGTGGTTTTGCCGGCGTGCTACCGCTTGGCCATGCAGCCTTTGTGGGAATCGGCGCCTACACATCCACCATATTGTCATTGCAATACGGAATCAGCCCGTGGCTGGGCATGCTGGTGGGCGGAATCATCGCCACCATCGTGGGAGTGCTGATCGGACTGCCGACATTCAAAATGCGGGGCGCCTACTTCGCCCTGGCGACCATTGCCTTTGCCGAAGGCATTCGCGTGATGGTCGAAAATATCGATTATCTGGGTCCCTTCAATCTGAACGGGCCGCGCGGGCTTCAAATACCTCCCATGAACATGGGGTGGGGCAACTTCATGTTTGCGGGCAAGGAGCCGTACTACTACATTATTCTCATAATGCTGATCGGTGTCATGGTGCTGACCTATCTCATTTCGCGATCGAAACTGGGCTACTATCTGAATGCCGGTGGTGAAGAGCCTGAAGCCGCCATGGCGC
Source organism: Desulfobacteraceae bacterium (assembly GCA_050291625.1). Classification (GTDB taxonomy): domain Bacteria; phylum Desulfobacterota; class Desulfobacteria; order Desulfobacterales; family Desulfosarcinaceae; genus JARRKU01. The sequence goes on along the minus strand of JBNKKC010000025.1, from coordinate 48,476 downwards.
TTGGCGTAAACGTCGCCAGAGCCAAACTGATCGCCATGGCCATGAGCTCCTTCCTGACGGCACTTGCCGGCACCTTCTACGCCCAGTTCTCCCTGTATATTCACCCCAAAAGCATCATCTCGCTGGATCTCTCCTTTGAGATCGCGTTTATCGCCTTGATTGGCGGGCGGGGCTCTATTGCAGGGCCGATTCTTGGCGCCTTATTGCTTCGACCGGTCAGCGATTTTTCCAGAATCTACTTCGGAGACACCATGCCCGGAATGCACTTGATCATTTTCGGTGCCGTGCTCATTCTTGTCATGATTTTCCAACCGCGGGGCCTGCAGGAGCCTTTCACACGAGCCTATCGTACCCTGTTGGAGCGTTGGTCACAGAAACGGCTGGGAGGTAACATCCATGCAAATTCTTAACGTCGAAGGTTTGACAAAAGAGTTCGGCGGACTTCGGGCGGTCGACACCCTGAGCCTTTCCATTGATCAGGGGCAGATTCTGGGATTGATCGGTCCCAACGGGGCTGGAAAGTCTACCGCCTTTAACTGTATAGCCGGTGTGTATGCGCCGACGCAGGGCAGTATTTCGTTTGAGGGAAAACCGATAGCCGGCCAAAAGCCCTGGACTCTGTGCAAAAAGGGATTGGCGCGCACCTTTCAAATCGTCAAGCCGTTTGCCTCCAAAAGCGTTTTGTACAATGTCATGGTCGGCAGTTTTGCCAGAACCGGCAAACGGTCAGTGGCCAGAGAAAAAGCACTGGCCGTTTTGGAATCACTTGGCTTTGCCGATAAAAAAGAGATCCGGGCAGGAAATTTGACCATTGCCGATCGCAAGCGTCTGGAAATCGCTCGGGCGCTGGCAACCGAACCACAACTGCTTTTGCTGGATGAGGTGATGGCCGGCCTGAGGCCTTCGGAAGTTGATGATATGGTGGAAATTCTAAAGGGACTGCGGGACAAAGGTATTACTATTTTTGTGATCGAACACATTATGCGCGCCATAATGGCCTTATCAGATCGTATCGTTGTGATCCAGTTCGGAAAGAAGATCGCCGAAGGGACCCCTGCTGAAATTGCCAATGACGAAAACGTGATCAAGGCCTATTTGGGAGAAGATTATGCCGTTTCTTGAGATAAACAATATCGATGTTTTTTATGATGATGTGCAGGTCATTTTCGATCTGTCACTGCATGTCGAAAAAGGAGAAGTGGTCAGTATTATCGGCGGAAACGGAGCAGGGAAATCGACGCTGCTGAAGACTATTTCCGGTTTGATGCAGACCGCTTCGGGTGACATCAGATTCGAAGGGGATCCTATCCACACCAACACTCCGGAAGATATTGTAACCCAGGGGATCGTTCATATTCCTGAGGGGCGGCGTCTGTTCTCCCTGATGACTGTAAAGGACAACCTGATTGTCGGGGCCTATAACCAGAGGGCAAGCCAACATGCCGAGGAGACGCTCCAACAAGTTTATGAACTGTTGCCGCGCCTGGCGGAAAGAGAAAACCAACTGGCCATGACCCTTTCGGGGGGGGAACAGCAAATGGTTGCCATCGGCAGGGGGCTCATGGCACTGCCACATTTGCTGATGCTGGACGAACCCTCCCTGGGGCTGGCTCCCATCCTGATCAAGGATATCTTTGACACCGTGCGCAAAATCGCCGATCAGGGAACCACTGTTTTGATGGTTGAGCAGGATGTCAAACACTCTCTAAATCTTAGCGATCGCGGCTATGTGCTGGAGCATGGACGTGTTGCCATGGAAGGCAAGGCCGGGGATTTGATCGATGATCCCCATGTCAGGGAAGCATATCTTGGCATGTAAACAATCCATGTTTTAAATAATCCAAAGCAATGCGATACGAAGCAATGAAAGCATAGTTTAAAGTGTAAAGTTTAACGTTTTAAGTTGAGGATTGGAATCGATTTAAGAAAAATGGGAACACATCCGAATAGGTGCCCTAGTGCATTAAGCGCTGGTTCAACCATTTTAATAGATAGAATATATTTACTTTAATCTTTACACTTTAAACTTTAAACTGGATGAGCTAACAAGCCGCTTCGGAAAAGAAACTTCGCGCAGGTCCGCCCTTTTAGCTTCGTTATACTATGGAGACCATTATGTATGGGTATTACGGTCGTATTCTGACCATTGATTTAAGCCGTAAAACCGTCGGTATCGAATCTGTCTCCGACGACTATTTGAGCGGGTGCCTTGGAGGCAAGGGCTTGGCCACGCGCCTGCTTTTAGAGCGCAATCCAGGCGGAGTAGACCCGCTGTCGCCTGGGAACCACTTGATTATCGCCACCGGACCTCTGTGTCAAAGCCGCATCTGGGGCGCCAGCCGCTATGGTGTTTTTACCAAATCGCCTCAGACCGGATTTTACTCTGAGTCCTATTCCGGCGGACGGGTCCCGGAAGCGATTGATTCTACAGGATTTGATGCCGTCATACTTGTGGGAAAATCGGAAAGGCCTTGCGTTGTATCGATTCATCCCGATGGTGCCGAGCTATCTGATGCCCGCGATCTTTGGGGGACGGATACCTATACCGCCGAGAAAGAAGTGGTTGGGCAGTATTCACTGATGGGGGACAGCTATGGCAAACCCGGCGCCATCGTCATTGGCCCGGCGGGGGAGAAGCAGGTCCGATTTGCATTGATCGCCAATGACAAATGGCGCTGTGCCGGCAGGACCGGTGTGGGTGCTGTTTTAGGAGCGAAGCATATTAAAGGCGTTGTATTTCAGGGCGATTACAGGCGTGAGCTTTACGATCCCGAAGCCGTTGCCGATTATGCCAGGCGTTTTTCCAAAACCCACAGGCAGCATCCGGGTGTGAAAGCCTACCGTGCCATGGGCACTACCATGATGGTGGCGCTGATGAACACGGTTGAGGCATTCCCTGCCAGATATTGGCACCAAGGCACCTGCGATCACTGGGAGAGGATCAGCGGTGAGGTTTTCCATCAGGAACATGAGATCAAACCGAATGCCTGCGCCAAATGTTTTATGGCCTGCGGACGTATGGCCAAGATTGTCAAAGGACGCCATAAAGGTCTGCAACTGGAAGGTCCCGAGTACGAAACCATTTACGCCTTTGGAGGGTTGTGTATGGTGTCGGAAATGGAAGAGATCGCCTATCTCAACGATCTTTGTGACCGACTGGGGATGGATACCATAACAGCCGGCAATCTTTGCGCCCTGGCGATGGAGGCCTGCGACCAGGGACGATTGGAAGACGACATCCGCTATGGCGATGCGCGAGCCGTTGCAGCACTCATCGAAAAGACTGCATCCCGCGAGGGCATCGGCAATATCCTTGCCGACGGCATCATCCCGGCAGCCAGGCACTGGGGGGTGGAGGATCTTGCCGTCCATGTAAAGGGTCTGGAGCCGGCGGGCTACGATCCGCGGGTATTAAAGGGAATGGGGCTCACGTTTGCCACAGCGCCCAGAGGCGCCTGCCATTTGCGCACGACCTTTTACAAGCCTGAATTGGCCGGGCTGATTCCGCCGGACCAGATCGAGAATAAAGCCGAGATGCTTATTGATTACGAAGATCGTCTGAATATCTTCGACACCCAGATCCTGTGCCGGTTCTACAGAGACCTCTACACGTGGGAAGAACTTGAAAAAATAATCTTCATGATTACCGGTATGCCATCGTCAAAAGATGATCTGCGACATATCGCTTCGTCCATCGTAGATATGACGCGACAATTCAACTTGAGGGAGGGACTGCAACCCAAAGACGATCATCTGCCCCAACGACTGCATAAAGAGGCATTGCCCTCCGGGAGCAAAATCTCTGTAGAAGAAATGGATCATATGCTCACCGATTATTACAGACTGAGGGGATGGGACGGTCAGGGCAATCCGACAGTCGAATAGCCCTACCCAAATTATCCGTAACGGTGAAGGATTTCCAGTGAATACGATTCAAAATGGAAAGCCATTCCGGCACGTTTCGGGGGAACCGGTCTATCAGCGGTCCCGGAGACGTTTTTCGCTTAGCAGCCCGGCTCTTACCCGTTGCTCCTCAAGAAATCAGGCATGAATTTCCCCAATTTGGGCAATGTTATACCGATTGTCGTAATCCGTATAAAATCAATGCCAAGGGGAGCAATTGACTCTAAATGGGGAAATATATCCCCAATGCCAGATCTTGCTCATAACCCTGAATGTCAGAAAAGCAATCCATTACCGCTAATTGTGATCGTATTTATGCTGGCACGCTTTTCGCTTTAAAATCTCCTCTTAATTCATTCCACTGGCAAAAGAGATTTCAAATAGATTCCTCATAGCAAGGCGTAGGACTCGACAATAGCGGGAACGCCTGGAGTAGCCGGATAGTGTGAATATCAACATTCAAAGGGCTGACGTGCAGGTTGTTTCAGACGGCGGTTAATCATCCCCGACTCCGATTGCCAATTAGTGGCTCCTTCTGTACAACCCGCCATTTGCTCGCAGGGTTCCTTGCTGAACACTCCACTCTCTATATGAGTGGAGTGTTCTTTTTTTCATCAGGATAAATTGCCGTCTCGACCTCAGATCTGAAAGGTCAATCAATAGGGGCTTTGGGGTTGGACCGGAAATACGTCAGACCGCCGGGGTATCTTTGATAAATCGCTTATGCCGGTTAAACTGGTTCCAACGGACCGCTAACCGTCCCGCCAGGGAGTTCGCTTTGAAAAATCATCACGGCATGTCAACCATCTTTAGGCAATAGTATTATTCAATAATTCGGGGTCGAACTAGCTCTTAATGGTTTTTCAAAAAAGAGGACCCCGACGGTCTGATTCGTAAATAAATTGAACTTTGTAATTTGAATTAGCAAAGAACATGCCGGATCGCGAATAATCAGATTATACTTATAATACAATGAGTTTCCGTTTGTGCGGAAGGATGTGATGCCCGAATCGGTGGAAAAGAATCCCCAATGAATGGTGAATGCAATATAACATATAGAAATTACATTGATTAAAGGACTGGGGACTAATTTCTGGAACTGGGGAAAATTGCCCCACTTTTTTCAATAATATGCGAGGAAAAAAGGTTACGCCTCTTTGAGCGCAACCTCGATGGCAAACTGGCCGGCTTCTGTTTCGCATGGGATCGAAATAATGGGAAGCCCTGATGGATAGGCGACCTTGTGATTTCCAATAATGACGCTGGGCACCGAGATGGTGGTATTGGCTTTGGGAAATCTTTTTTTGGCATCTCCGGCGACCATGTTGGCCACTTCACCAATGGCGTCCGTACAATCTCCGTCAACATCCGTCAGCTCCTCTCCCAGCAGGCAGGAGCCCACCTTGAGGGCGATTTGTTTGGGGAAACTGACAACAATACATCCAATGACCTCACCGGTGATGCCAATAATGCCGCTGACATCGAACGCAGTCGTGTCACTCTTTTTGATGGTTGGTTTGCCTAATTTGTACGGTAAATTGATCATTGTATCGAAGACATTCTGCACGGCAAGCAGAAACGGGTTGATGTACTCGACGTTCATTTTTTCCCTCGCTTTGTTGATAAACGATTCGAAATCATAGTTCATTGTCGTTCTGCCACAATGATCAGCCTGAATGATGCGTATCAAAAGCGACCATAACAACATGCTTTCTCACTTATTATCGTCAAAAAGAGATAATCGTTTAGCGAAAAGAATTGAAAAACAACGCTTAGAGTGCCATGTGAGCGGATCATCACTCTGGCAGGGAAAGGGCAGGGCGGTTTGGCTTTCCCGGCTTGGAGCACCGGGACATTGAATGGGTCGTCCACATCGACTGCAATACACTTGTGTATCACGATACAATAATAAGGGCGTCGAATGGAACCCTGCAATTCGCCAAGTGAATATTATTACTATTTATTCAGAATGTTATGAGGCGTTTCATCTTTGCCGGCAAGCCCTCCTCAGTTGGCATCAAGTTTGCTGGACTGAATAAAAAGATTTGGGTTTTTGACCGATGTTTAACTTTAAAGGATTGTTACCATCCAAAGGAAGGAATTCGATGGAAACGAAAGTATTGACCGCTATGAAAAAGGCCGGAAAGCCCGTTCGTCCCGGGGATATCGCCAAAGAATTGGGTGTGGACAGCAAGGATGTTTCCAATGCCATCAAGACGCTGAAAGCCCAAGGGAAAGTGATCTCTCCCAAACGTTGTTTTTATGAGCCCGCATCCGGTAAGTCGTAGAACCTGTCTCAATCGGTATGGAAAGGGTCGATAATGCTTGATCGTTCGAATAAGTGATTCGAACGATCAAGCATTTTTTTAAGGCCGAGGCGGCTGTCGTATTCAATCACCAATATTGTTGAACGTATAGTTTTTGTTTAAACCTCCGTATCATCAATAAAATGGATTCTAGTAAAAAACATTCTCGCAGGTATCCCCCTCATAAAACTGATGCTCTTGCGTCGATAAGTCATCGCATGCTTGTTCGCTGGATACGTTATCCCTGCAAACCCAATTCGTTCCCGTAAAAAATACGCATGCTCCAGAATGGTCGTGCGTATCTTCCTCACCGGTGAGGCATCCTGTGATGCAAAACGAAACCACAATCATCATATAAAGAGCCAATATTTTAGCACGATGCATAGTATTACTTCCTTGCTTGGATTTTGACAAGATCGCCGCAAAATAGGTCTACCAGCAGCAGTTCCGAAGATGGATCCGAACTCTCTATTTCGAGTGAATACTCATCGGTATCATTAGCGCATTCACCCCAGATGATCGTTCCCGGCTCCATCCACACGGATACATCATTTATGAAAACAGAAACATCCGCCGTGGTTTCGTTGACGATGCAATAGGATGATTCCATGGTGAATTTTGGCTCCAGATTAGGTGGTTTGATCATGGTATTCTTCTCAAGGTTGGCTTGAAAAGCATCCCCTTCAATTAAGGTGTCGGCATTTGCGATAAAAGCTCCAAGGAATATACCACTGAGCATAATTATCGCTAGTGAAAACAAACGGTTCATCGATTCCTCCTCATTAAGTGCCTTTACGAGAGATTAAAGCAAGCAGCCTCCGCCCCTGGCCGGAATATGGTCGTCAAGGGTCGGATTTGCCCATTATTTCTTTGCCTCCAAGATGAACGTTTTCTCTCGGAGGCATGCTACAAGGATTTTGGGTTTCTCCAATCGTATGACCACATTTTTTACGGATTGTTTTTTATGAAAATAGAGGGGCTGAGGTGTCGCATGAAAGACGACAAGTGCCGGTTTCACTTTAATGGTGAGGCGCTTAGACCAATTAGGCCGCATAGTTCTATAGTGCTTAAATGGAAATTAATTTGCTATTTCATTAGTTTATATAACAAAGCACAACGGTGTCAAATACAAATATCAATCGTCGACCAAGCCATGGATTGCCGTGGAATGCCGTACAATTGCCATGGCGTTCAGAGCCGCGACCATTCACGGAAATGATATCAATTATTATCGCTTATCACCGCGGCGAACCTTAAAGTATCTTGAGAACGAGCCAATAATTAAGAGTAGAGCTATTCTTGGGCAATCGGTCAAAAGACGGCCAACATGACGTTGCTGTGTTGGATAGGTACAATGGCGTGATGAAAGTGCATTGGAGGAATGAACGATGATAAACAGGTTGCGTATCAGAACCAGGCTTTTGGGAGTCTTTTTGCTGGTGGGTCTGTTGCCCCTGGGTTTTGTGACCCTCATGGCGTTGAACAAAGCCGGCAGCGCCCTTGGAGATGAAACACGGGCTAAGTTTGCCGCCGTCCAGGAAATTAAAAAAAACCATATCGAAAGTTATTTCTCACAGCTCAAGACGGCCCTGAAGATAGCCAGCGATGATCCGTATGTCCAAAATGCATTGATGGCCTTCAATAGTGCCTTCATTTCCAACGGCAATACCATTGATAATGATGATTATCGAGATCATTTAAACGTCTACGATCCCCACATGAAAGATATGGTGGATAACAACGGCTGGTATGACCTTTTTCTGATCTATCCCAACGGTGCCGTCGTTTACACGGTCACGAAGGAGTCGGACCTCGGGATGGTCATTCCGCAAAGCAGCCTCAACGATTCGGGTTTGGGAAAGGCCTTCCGGGCCTTAAAGGGTGCTGAGAAAGATGCCGTTGTTGCGGCCGACTTCGAGCCGTATGCGCCGTCCAAAGGGGCCCATGCGGCTTTCATGATGACGAGGATGAAAACCCAGAGTGGACAGGTCCTGGGCTATATCGCCTTGCGGATCCCTGACAGCCAGATCAATGCCATCGTTCAGCAGCGCACGGGCCTTGGCAAGACCGGAGAGTCCTATCTTGTGGGCCGCATCGGCGATAAAACCAGCCTGCGCAGCAACCGGGTGGTCAAAGAGGGAAAGATCGGCGACGCCAAATCAGATGAATATATCGAGATGGCCCTCAAAGGCAAATCCGGCTCGGCGATGAAAACGGGCAGCACCGGCGCAAAGGAGTTCGTGCGTTATGACCCGCTGCGTATTACCGGGCTCAATTGGGGCATGATCACCACTGCCTCCGTGGATGAAATGCTCGGTCCTGTCCGCGCATTGCGCAACAGCACACTGGTGATCATCACATTTGTCATAGGCGCCATCGTGGCCGTGGCTTTGTGGTTTACAGGAAAAATAACCGGGCCCATTAATGCGGCCGTGAGCATGCTCAAGGATATCGCCGAGGGCGAAGGCGATTTGACCAAACGGTTGGCTTACAGCAGCCGTGATGAGATCGGGGACATGGGCAGATGGTTCAATGTTTTTATGGATAAATTGCAGGCATTGATCAGCGAGATCGCCCGCAACACAGGTACATTGAAAGATACATCCACCAGTCTTTCAACCATTTCAGCCCAGTTGTCCAGCAGCACGGATGCCATGTCGGGCCGCTCCGACAGCGTGGCCGATGCCGCACAAAAGATGAGCGCCACGATGAGCTCGGTGGCCGCGGCAAGCGAGCAGGCCGCCACCAATGTCAATATGGTGGCGTCGGCCACCGAGGAGATGACGTCCACGGTGCAGGGGATTGCGCGCAATTCCGAAAAAGCCCGCTCCATCACCGAGTCAGCCGTGACTCAGGCCGGCAGCGCTTCCCAGAAGGTCGGCGAACTGGGGCGGGCTGCGAATGAGATCAGCAACGTCACCGAGGTGATCACCGAAATATCCGAGCAGACCAACCTGCTGGCGTTGAACGCCACTATCGAGGCGGCCCGGGCCGGAGACGCCGGAAAGGGATTTGCCGTTGTGGCCAACGAAATCAAGGAACTGGCCAGGCAGACCGCTCAAGCCACGCAGGAGATCAAAGCCAAAATCGACGGCATTCAGGGTTCCACAGCCGACACCGTGACCCAGATCGAACAGATCACCGCCGTGATCAATGAAGTCAATGAGATCGTCGGCACCATTGCCGCCGCCGTCGAGGAGCAGGCCTTGACCAGTCGGGAAATCACCGACAATGTCTCGCAAGCCTCCCAGGGTATTCAGGAGGTGAACGAAAATGTGAGTCAGAGTTCGGCCGTGGCCGGCACGATCTCAGGCGATATTGCCGACGTGAACCATTCGGTGCAGGAGGTCTCCAGCTCCAGCGGACAGGTAAACCTGAACGCCGAAGATCTCCTGAAACTATCCGAATGCCTGCAGGAATTGGTGGGTCGATTTAGAATTTAGCCATCAATAATTGAACCTGCTGACCAGACCGTTCAGCTTTTCGGACATGTTCAGCAACTCCTGAGCACTTTGTCGGATCGTCGAACTGCCGTTGAACATCTCTTTTGATTCGGAGCTGACCCGGCTGATGTCTTCGGCAATATTGGTGGCTACCGCGCTACTCTGGGCGACATTGTGGTTGACCTCCTGAATGCCGCGGGAGGCTTCGACCACGTTTCGGGCAATGCCCCTGGTCACCTCAAACTGTTCGTTAATGTCACCGGAAATCTTCATGACAATCTCATTCACTTCGTCGATCACTTTGGTGATCTGTTGAATTTCGGCGACGGTTTTCCCCGTGGAGCTTTGGATGCCTTCAATCTTTTTTCGGATATCGCTGGTGGCGTCCGCGGTTTGCTTTGCCAGTTCCTTGATCTCATTGGCCACAACGGCAAATCCCTTTCCGGCGTCTCCGGCCCGGGCCGCCTCGATGGTGGCGTTCAAAGCCAGCAGGTTGGTCTGTTCCGAGATTTCGGTGATGGTTTCGGTGACTTTGCTGATATCCGAAGCCGCGTTGCCCAGATCGTCGACCTGGCTGGTTGTTTCATCGGCCCTCAAAACCGCTTTTTTGGAGATGTTCATGGCGGTTTCCGCCATGTTGGCGATCTCCTCGATACGACCGGTCATGTCATCTGCCGAGCCGGACACCGAATCCATGTTGACGGCCGCCTGTTCACTGGCAGCCGCGACCGAGTTCATGTTGGTGCTCATCTCTTCGGTCGCTGCGGCAACGTTGTTGGACCGTTCCGACATTTGCCCGGCCCCTTCCGCCATTTGATCGGCTATGTCGAGCAGATTGCCGCTGGACGATCCCAGCCGGTCGGCATTGGAGGCGATGTCTTTGACCAGGTGATCCATGTTCTCGATAAACAGATTGAACCAGTGCGCCAGCATGCCCACTTCATCCTTACTGTCGATATCCAGGCGGACCGTCAGGTCGCCTTCGCCCTCGGCGATGTCTTTCAGGCTGGAGGTCACACGTCTGATCGGCACCAGCACCGCTCGGATGGCAAAAAATGCCGATATGCCGCCCAATACCACCGCCACGATCAATGCCATGCTGTTGAACCTGTTGGACAGCGATTTGACCCGGTTCATCTGATCGAAGGTAATGGTCTCGATGGCGAGCAGGCTCTTGGAAAGATCCTCCTGGGCGGCGAGCATCCGCTGCCTCAATCCCACCTGGTCCGCAAACTGCTGATGGTAGAACGTGATGTTTTCATCGATCTTCTGATAGTCGGCCGCCAGTTTCTCATGGATCGGCCGCAATTGATCACTGCTTTGGACAAACTCGCCCCATGTATCCAACTCCTTCTTAAACTGTGTCTTGGCAAGGACGATATGGTCCCATCGATTCGCCGAATTGCGTTCGAAAAAGCCCTCCATGCGAGTCAGCATGACCGGAAGGGCAAGACGGAGTTTTTCAATGGCTAATTCACCCGCTTCGACCAGAGCCGGCATCTCTTTGCCGGCGGAAATGATCTTCTCGGCGGATTGGATCTTTTGCGTTTCGGAAGCGACGATTTTTTCAAACAATTTGGTATAGGCGGCCAATGGCGTCAGGGCAGCTTCACACGCTTTGAAGGTTTGTACATCATCGGCATTTCGATCCCTCAAACCTTCCAGCAGACCATGTGTATTGGTTAGCTTATCCATTGCCGCTTTGCGGGCTGCGGCCTGCTGTTGCCGCCCGTCCTTATAATTGTTCAGAAAGAATTGATCCACTTGTTCCCGTGCCGATGAAAACATGCTTCTGATCTTCCCGACCTGCTGGTAAAATTCGCCTTTGGAGGTCACGTTACCTAGCGCCAGGAATCCAGTGGTCCCTACGGCAATGGTCAGAATCAGAACAAGCCCGAAACCCAGTCCCATTTTCATGCCGAAACTCACATTTTTCATTATTCCAATCTCCGTTTTCAATTAGATAACATCGTATCCTGCGCCATGGATCAATTGCCTTGGCTATACGCTGCCCGTTGAACCGGGGTGTAGCGCGCTGCGCGTTTGTATATATGAAGACTTTGCCCGCCAATCACTGTATCGGCAGTTGTGGCCGTATATTGAGTTTTTTCATTTGAAGCCGGTTGCTTTCATGGCGGCCGACCCGGCCGAAGAGATAGCGACGGTGGCTGTCAGGATTTGGGACATTGTGGCCTAATTGTGGGCCAAAACCGGCGAATACGATTTTCGTACCAAAATTAATTATTTATTTCATAAAAACGGACAATGGGTGGGACATTTTGGCCGATTTTTGTCCTCTGCTTTGAAGCGATGGGGTTTTTTGAAAAATTTCCTTTTAAATTCATTGAGATACGGCATCATGCCCATTTTGGTACGCATCTTGCTGGATTCTGGCGGTGGACGATGCAGTTGCGATGAGATGAATTGATGGGCCTGTTTTGTGACAGTTAAGGAAACCCATGGGGGAAGGACAAAGGGAAACGGTACCGATAATGCTAAGAACGACGCTTGTATGGCTGCTGTCTGTTTTTACCGCCCTCATGGTTCCGGCCGTTGTTTTGGGACAATCTCAGGTAATGCCGGAAAAGGTCAGTCTTCAGCTCCAGTGGAAACACCAGTTCGAGTTTGCAGGTTTCTATGCGGCCAAGGAAAAAGGTTACTTTGCCGAAGCCGGTCTGGAGGTGGAGATCAGGGAATACGAAAAGGGCAGGGAGATAATCGGTTCGGTTCTGTCCGGCGAGACAACCTTTGGCATCCTGTACAGCACGGTCATCCGGGCCCGTATGGAAGGAAAGCCGGTCGTTTTGCTGGCCAACTATTTTAAACGATCCCCCCTGGCTCTGGCCGTCAGGCCGGACATCTATTTTCCCGGCGATCTGAAGGGGAAAATAGTGATGGGCGAAAAGCATGAGCTTGAATCGTCCAATTTCGCCCAGATGTTCAGGCAATTCAACATGACCGCCGATGATTTTTGCATCGTCCCGCATACCTTCAACATTGACAAATTCATCAGCCGCGAAGTGGATGCCATGACGGTTTTTCTCACAAATGAAGTGTATCATTTGAGGCGGGAAAAAGTCCCATTCAACATCATCGATCCCAACAACTACGGAGTCCCGTTTTATGATGTAAACGTATTTACCTCGGAATCTTACGCCAGCGAGAACCCGGAGACGGTGAGAGCCTTTGTCGAGGCCTGCGACAAAGGCTGGGAGTATGCTTTGGCAAATCCGGAAGAGATCGTGGATCTTATTCTCGCCAAGTATAACACCCAAAATAAAGCAAAAGAGCACCTCCTGTATGAAGCTGATAAAACCCTGCGAATGGTTCAGCCGGACATTTATCCCATCGGCTCCATCGATCCGGCGAGGATTCAAAAGATCCAGGAGTTGTTTGTATCGGAAGGAGTTGCTAAATCCATCGCCGCTCCGGAAGATTTTATCTTCGGCTTGAGAAAGCAGGAACGGATCGATTTGACTCCGGCGGAACAGGACTTCATTAAAAGGCATCCGACCCTCAAGGTCATCAAATCGTTTCATCAGCCCCCATTTACGATTCATGAAGGCAGCGACATTACCGGATATCTCCACGACCTTCTGTTCGAGACCTTGAATATAGCCGGGTTGAAGGCCCGATATGTGTCGGGCGGCAACTCTTACGACGACATGGTGGAAGCGGTTCAGAAGGGTGAGGCCGATCTTTTGCCTAATATGAACAGCACCCGGCAACTATCGGATCATGTGGTCAGAATCGGTTCCGTTGTCACAACGCCGAATGCGGTGGTGGGAAAAATCACTTCGCCGGAAATAAGAACGGTTTCCGATCTTTTCGGCGCGAAGGTGGCTGTCGTTAAAGGGTATTCACAGGACAAGCACCTGGATCGGTTCCCCCGGATACATAAAGTGAATGTCTCGAATAACGATGAGGGATTCGAAGCGGTGCGGATGGGCAGTGCGGATTACTTTCTCAACAACCTGGCCAATTCCAATTACATCATTCAGAAAAGTTTTGCAACGGACCTGCGGGTCAGCGGTGAGCTGCCGTACGATGATATTCCGCCATTGTCGCTCTCTTTTGCGGTGAGCCGAAAATACTCCGAACTGGAGTCAATCATTCGGAAATCCCTGATGGCGATCCCGATGGAAACCCGTATTCGGCTGCGCAAGCAATGGCTTGGGGAGGATGGTGAGCAGGGGAAGAGAAACGGTTTTTTTCTTTCAGAAGAAGAGCGAAATTACCTTGCCGGTAAAGGATCGTTGAGAATGTGTTCGGCTCCGGAATGGCCGCCGATTGAATGGATCGATGAGGATCTCAGGCATCAGGGTATTTCAGCTGAATTTATGAACTCGCTTGCCCAGCGCATCGGCCAGGAGTTTGAGCTCGTCACTGCAAAAACGTGGGATCAGACTCTTGACAATCTCAAATCAGGAAAATGTGATTTTATATCAACGATTCCAAAAACAGATGACAAAAGTGAATATCTTGGTTTTACGGCAAGTTATCAGGATGTCGATGTCGTCATCGCAACACGCAATGAACAGATTTACATTCAAAACCTGGACACCCTGGCCGGTCAAAAAATCGGTGTGGTCAAAGACAGTCTCTACCAGACTCTGATTGAAAAGGACCACCCCCTGGTCGAGATCGTGCCCGTAAAGGACTTGTACCAGGGGCTTCATATGGTTCAGGATGGTGAGCTTGCCGGATTTGTGGACAATCTTTTTTCTCTGGCCTTTGCTATTCAGCGCAAGGGGATGGTTGATATCAAGATTTCGGGGCGAGTCGGAGATCCGATCGAGCTTTGCGTGGGTGTCCATAAAAATGACCCGGTCCTGCATCAAATTTTCAGTCGCGCCCTGGCTTCCATATCGCAACAGAAACGGCAGGAGTTTGCCAGCAAGTGGATTGCCGTGAAATTTGAGCAGGGAATCGACTATTCGCTTCTATGGAAAGTGGTGGCGGCTACGGCATTCATCGTATGTGGCATTTTCCTCTGGAACCGGAAACTGGCGGCCTTCAACCAAAAAGTCCTCAAAGCCAAGGAGGCGTTGGAGCAGTCTAATCTCAAAGCCGAGAAGGCCAAAGCCGCGGCCGAGAAAGCCGATCGTGCCAAAAGCAGGTTTCTGGCCAACATGAGCCATGAGTTGCGGACGCCTTTGAATGCCATTTTAGGATTTTCCCAACTAATGAAACGGGCCCCCGGCCTTACCCCGGCCCTTTTAAACAATCTGGACACTATCAACCGCAGCGGAGAACATCTGCTGTCGCTGATCAATGATGTATTGGAGTTTTCAAAAATCGAAGCCGGTCGCGTCGTCCTAAACCCTGAAACGTTCGATTTGCACTCCCTGTTGTTGAGTCTCGAGGAAATGTTTCGACTGCGCGCCCGACAAAAAGGGCTTTCCCTGGCCATTGACAGTGCGGAGGATATCCCCCGGTATTTTCTTGCGGACCAGAGCAAGCTGCGGCAGATCCTGATCAACCTTTTGCAAAATGCCGTGAAGTTTACGGAATCGGGCGAAGTAAGACTTACGGTCAATAGAGTTGGACCGCGCGGGAAAGAATCCTCCAGAGAGTGCATCCTCCGCTTCGAAGTATTGGATACGGGACCGGGCATTGTCGAGGAAGAGCAGGAAAAGATTTTCGACGCCTTTTTTCAGGCTGATAGGTGGCGGTCATCCCAACATGGCACCGGGTTAGGGCTTCCCATCAGCCGGAAATTTGTCTCGTTGATGGGTGGTGTGCTGACGGTTAACAGCGAGATCGGCAAAGGAACGCGCTTTTCTTTTGATATACCGGCGAAACTTGCAGATTGCGCCGATGCCGCGGTACCTGTTAAAATACAGCGGGTCATTGGCTTGGAGAGTGGTCAGCCTGTGTTTCGATTGCTAGTGGTCGAAGATAATGACAATAACCGCAACCTGCTGGTCGAGCTGTTGCAGTCTGTGGGATTTGATGTGCAAGAGGCCGCTAATGGGGAAGATGCCATAGCGATATGGAAGAAATGGCACCCGCACCTTATCTGGATGGACATGCGCATGCCCACAGTGGATGGCTACGAGGCCACTGCGATGATTAAAGCTCAAATGACACTATCGACATCCGGGCTTGAAACAAAAATCATCGCTCTTACCGCCAGTGCTTTTGAAGAAGATCGTCTAAAAGTGATCAAGCATGGTTGCAACGATTTTGTCAGCAAGCCTTTCAGGGAGTCCGACATTTTTGGAATGATTCAAAAGCACCTTGATGTGCGATACGTTTACGAAGAGGACAATCAATGCGTGAATCAGGCGGATCCCAATAAAAACATGTTTGATAAGAGCCTGATTCGTCGCATCAATGATGTACCGGCTGAGTTAATCGTGAGACTTAAAGAGGTTACCGAGTTGAGTGATGCGACCATGATTGGTGAAGTGATTGAACAGATCCGGTCCGAAAATGTTCAATTAGCCGAGGCCTTTTCAGTCCTGGCAGAGAAATTTGCCTATGATGACATATTGGCTCTGGTTGATAGCCGCAGATCAATCTGAAGATCTTAAGCCATATTTCTGCATTTTGCGCTGCAGGGAACGGCGGGGGATCTTCAATAACCTGGCAGTGGCGCCGCGGTGCCACTGGGTTTGTTGCAATGCCGCTTCGATCATTTTGCGCTCCAAGGATTCGATGGCGTCATGCAACCCATTGGCAGCCGGTTGGTTGTTGTCGGATTCCAGTTGGGACCTGACCGGCAGGATGACGGAATCCGTGGCCAGATAGCGCTGAATGGTGTTGGTCAGTTCCCGGACATTGCCGGGCCATTCATAGTGGTAGAGCATTTGCCTGAGTTTGTCCGGCAGGTCGGCTACGCCGGCATCAGCGCTGTGCCTGGCCAGAATATGCTCCACCAACAAGCTGATGTCCTCGCGCCGCTCCCTGAGTGGCGGCAGGGTGATGACGATCACCTGGATGCGATAGAACAGGTCTTCTCTGAACGCCCGCTTCTGCACGAGTTCGGCAAGGTCCTTGTTGGTTGCGGCGACCATAAACGCATCGGCCTTTTTAGACACCACGTCGCCAACAGGGGTATATTCGCCGCTTTCAATAACCCGCAGCAGTTTCACTTGCATGGCCAGGGGCAGTTCACTGATTTCGTCGAGAAACAATGTCCCACCGTTTGCAGCGTCCAAAAAACCCGGTTCATCCCGGATCGCGTCGGTAAAGGCCCCTTTACGGTGCCCGAAAAATTCTCTCTCAAAAAGCGACTCCGTCACGGCACCACAATTGACCGTTATAAACGGCTCGTCGTTCTTATAACGCAGAGCATGAATCGTTTTGGCGACCAACTCCTTGCCGGTACCGGACTCGCCGTAGATCACCACCGGGTATTTGGATGCGGCGGCTTTGGAGATCAATTCGTAAACCATTTGCATGGCCGGGCTGCGGCCGATGATATTGCCGAACTTGTATCGACCATGCATGGTCATCTTCAAGACGCTGTTTTCCTGCCGCAATTGCTCCCTTTCCTGCTCCATTTGCTTCTGGCGGGTTAAATCACGGATCGCCGTTACGCTGACCTGTTGGTCCTTGAGCGGCAGGTTTTTGGTGCGGAATTCAACCGGTATGCGGTTGCTATCCCTGCCGATGACGTCACCCTCAAAGGACGTTGGCTGATCGGACTGTACCCGAAGGCAATATTCGGATGGGAGCAGATTTGCGAGATTCGTACCGATCAGCGCTGCTACGCTGCATTGGAACAATCGGGCGGCGGCAGGATTTGCATCGATAATGACGCCTGCCGAATGGATTAAGATCGCTTCGAATGCAGCATGGGCCAAGGTTTTAAATCGAGCGGTCTCGGTGCGCAGCCTGTTTTGGAGATTGGATATCTTCATGTGGGTCTCGACTCGCACCATGACCTCATTGACGTGAAACGGTTTCGTGATGAAATCCACGCCACCGGCTTCGAAGCCCCTCACTTTGTCTTTCACTTCATTTAAAGCGCTCAGGAAAATGACCGGAACATCTTTCGTGCGCTCGTCGGCCTTCAGGATTCGGCAAACGTCATAGCCGTCCATCTCGGGCATGATGACATCCAACAATATCAGGTCAGGTACCTCCTTTTTGGTCGTGGCCAGGGCGTGGGCGCCCGAGGGTGCCGGCCTGACCTTATAACCGCTTTCCGTCAGCATTTTGGACAACAAGCGCAGATTGTCCGGTGTATCGTCAACAATGAGGATGCTCGCCTTTGTGGGCTGGTTTTCCGCCATGGCTTATCCTCTCCGTAGTGTATTTGCTTAAAAATATCGCGCAATCAGCCTATTCTGGGACAAATTGTCGCATTGCATGGGCAATTTGTCTCATCTCTATATTTCCAATTATATCCAATATGTTAAGAAAAAAAGCAACTGTGCCAGGGGCAGATTGGCCGATTTTTTTGAGCCGGAACCGTACCCGCCTTTGAGTTATTCATTAATATTTAAAAAAAACAATTAGTTATTTATAATTTATCGATGTGGCACATATCTTGATAAACAAGTCGGAGTGACACCGTCATTCCAATTGTCGGGCACCGGAAAACGCCAAGTTGTGTTGGTTGCGTAAACCGCGTGCTTTAACAATAAAAGCCATCCGCTGCACGGACGGTTGTTGACTGCGGGGGAGCATGATTGACGCCAAGCCGATATATGCGATTCGAATGGCGATGCTTGTTTTGGTATTTGTTACATGCATGGCCGGGACAGGTGAAGGCGGGCCTCGGCCGTTCGATGAAAACCAGGCGGCAGGTGATGCTGTCGATACCGCGGAGATGCTGCTCGCACAGGGTGCCGCCGAGAGCGGCACGCTGCAGCTGGCTGTGAATAGGGCCGGCGAAGAAGATCGGGAAGAACTTCAGGAACTGCTCGCGGTTCTGGATGAGGAGACAGCGGTCGCCACCAAAACGAAAATGAACAACGACTACGTACCCGGTATGGTCACCGTGCTGCACGGCGAGCGGCTCGAGGCTGCAGGGGTAAAAAACGTGGCAGAGGCCTTGGCGATGGTGCCGGGCATCCAAGTGGCCCGCCTGACTACCGGTGAGCCCACCGTGAAAGTTCGAGGTATCGCATTTCCGTTCAATGCCGGCAACATCAAGGTCATGCTCAATTCCATCGCCTTGAGCCGCGAGAGCTCGGGAATCAACTCGTCGGTTCTGCTGACACCGCTGGCCCAGGTGGACCGGATCGAAGTGATCCGTGGTCCGGGTTCCAGCATTTACGGCGACTTTGCCATGGCCGGGGTGGTGAACATTATCACCAAAGATACCGGCGGCCGCTTGTTTGGCCAAGCCGGGGACGATGAATCCCTGGGCGGGGGCGGGCATTACGGCTACCGTAATGACGCGAACGACGTCAGCCTCGCCGTCAATATTTCCACGAATGATGACGGCAAAAATGCCGTGGCGCTGAATAGAAATTCCGATGAGGAGCGGTATACAGGCGTCTTTGCTCTCAATTATAAAAACGTCTCTTTTTCGGTCGAGGGCGTCCGAAGGCGGCTTGAACTCCAGAAGCAGCCGCCTTTCGGCTCCCCCCCACCGGCCCCCGGTGCCGGGCCTGAGCATTCCTTTCGAGAAGAGGAATCATGGGCGATGGAGGGGCGCCAGGTCGTTGAACTGGGAAGCAAAGCCACCCTTGATCTCTCCCTGTCCTATTTGCAAAACAGCTATGACGCGGATGCACCGATGGAAGGGTTCAAGGGGGACCGGCTGGAAACCAGGCTTGATCTGAACTGGTCGGTATGGGGCGGTCACCAGGTGTTCATGGGAATTTCTTACGCGGACTCGAACATCGATGATGCGGCTCAGGAAAGGCCGGCAGGGATGCCGCCCATTCGACTTTCCGATATCGGTCGCCGAAATTATTCCCTGAGCCTCCAGGATCAAGTGGCGTTGAACGAGCGAATTTCATTGACTCTCGGCCTTCGGTTCGACCGTTACGATGACGTGGGCAGCCTGATGACCCCGCGGTTTGCGGCCGTATACCGTCTGGGAGAGCATCACGTTGTCAAAGCCCAGTACTCCGAAGGCTTTCGTGCCCCGACGTTCTGGGAACTATACGGAACCGGCTCCGCGGACGAAAGCCTCGATTTCGAGGCCATGGACACCACAGAGCTTTCCTACATCTACCGAAGCCCGAGCGCCGCCGGCCGGATCACGCTCTATTATTCCGAAATCGAGGACGGCATCTTCCGGAAGTCCGGCGGCGGGTACGGCAATGTTGTCGATATCGACTCAAAAGGCGTGGAGCTGGAGTGGGAGCAGAAGCTCGGGCAGATGCTGCGTTGGCAGGCAAACCTTTCCCATAACGACACCTGGGACGGCCGGTCCACAGCCGACGGCCACGAGAGCCCGGGCATTGCCGCATGGCTCGGCAACCTGGCCCTCTATGTTCAACCCACTGCCAAACTCCTGCTTGCCGGGCGTCTGTTGCATGTGGGCGACCGCTTTACAACCGATGGCAGGGTTGCAGGATATGACACGGTCGATCTTTCCGTTTCCCGCATGGACCTATGGAAAGCGGGGCTCACCTTGCGGGTAGGGGTGAAGAATATGTTTGACGATACCATTGTCTATTTAACGCAACGACCCAACGGTTTGTTTGAGGATGAATTTCGCGGCCGCACTTGGTGGCTGCAGTTGTCTTACGATTATTAGGTGGTGACGCGCTTGAAGAGCTTGCACCTGATAAGATGTTGCCGCAAATCGGTATTTGTGGTGGTCCTTCTGGTCGCCATCGTATATGCGGCTCAGCCATCGGTTTCGGACGATTTTGCCGAACGCCGGATCACTGCGGGTGCCAGGATATTCCGGGCTTTGCTTGCGGCGGATCTCGATATCGCCCGCAAAACCGGCAGCAGCGGTGATCTCAGGTTGTGCCTGCTTTTTATCGACCATACCGACAACGCCGAAATGGCGGCGGCCACCCTTGGTCGTCGGGGCGATTCCCGTATTCGGAAGATGAAGATCAGCATCGACATCCTGTCGTTTGCCGAATGCATCGCGGATGAAAGGGGGCCATTGGCCGGCATCTTTTTGACTCAGAGACTGAATGCCGAGGACCTCCAGGCCCTGATGGCGTTCGCCAACGAGCGCAACATGGTGGTGTTTTCTCCCTTTGAAGGGGATGTGGAACGGGGTGTGCAATGCGGTATTGCGGTGGAAGCACGGGTTCGGCCATACCTGAATACAATTGCCCTGCGTGCAGCCAAGGTACGCTTGAAATCTTTCTTCTTAAAAGTAGCCAAAGTGTATGAAGAATAAACCGAATGTGAATTTCCGGAACCGCCGGACCGCAATATATGTCAGTGTGCTCTTCCTGGTCCTGGCGGTCAGTCTCCAGACGCTCGTTTGGCTTTACTGGAACAAAATCCTCGAGCCTCGCCTGCGACGTGAAGCGGCATCCCAGGCCAATGTACTGGCCCATTCGCAGGCGACCAGGCTGGCGGACGCTTTACTGGATGAATCGCAGCAACACCTCCGGGGCCTTCGCGAAACAATTGACGAGATCCTTCTGTTCACCGGCCCGGTTTCCGACGAACCGGTTTTCCTGGGGCTCGATCTGGAAATCGATTACGATGTGGTCGCAGCTATCCCCGGAAGTCTGAATCTTCAAAACGGCGCGGACCGCTGCCAAGGTTGTTTTCTTTCCGAGGTCGGCCTGTACTCGCCGATCTCGGACGAATTGATCGGTATTGCACGGTTCCGGGTCAGCGACCGCCTGTACCGGAATTTGAGCAAAGACGTGCACACAACCCTT
Source organism: Desulfobacteraceae bacterium (assembly GCA_050291625.1). GTDB lineage: Bacteria > Desulfobacterota > Desulfobacteria > Desulfobacterales > Desulfosarcinaceae > JARRKU01. The sequence continues at coordinate 27,050 of JBNKKC010000025.1, read as the reverse complement.
TTCACCCAGGCCTGTCTCGCCACACTGCTGTTGTTGATTGTCTGGGGCGTGGTCATGTTTCTGATCCGGCAGATCAACAGCTCCCGCCAGCAGGCCGAAATCGCCAACCGGGCCAAAAGCGCTTTCCTGGCCAACATGAGCCACGAACTCAGGACCCCGCTGAACGCCATTATCGGATTTTCAGAATTGATGGGTTTCGATACCGATATTTCGGAAAAGCACAGGGAAAACCTTGCCATCATCAACCGCAGCGGCGAGTACCTGCTCGAACTCATTAATGACGTTCTCGAATTGTCAAAGATTGAAGCCGCCAAAGATACACTGACGGTAACTGCCTTCGACCTGTATAACACACTGGACAAAGTCACGGAGATGATTCGTCTGCGCACCGAAAAGAAAAATCTTCAACTTGTGTTCGAGCGAGCGGAAGACGTGCCCCGCTTCGTTAAAACCGATGAACGCAAACTGCGCCAGATCCTGTTGAACCTATTGGGAAATGCGGTCAAATTTACCAAAGAGGGTGGGGTGGCGCTTCGCGTCCGCAGTCAAAGGGGCGAGGGGAAAACGATTGGCGACGATTCCATTCGGCTGCACTTCGAGGTGGAAGACAGCGGCCCGGGAATTGCCACGCAAGACATGGACAAGGTATTCGAGGCTTTCACACAGACGCAGAGCGGGCATGCCAAAAATGAGGGGACTGGGCTGGGATTGACAATCAGTCGTCAGTTTGCGCGTCATCTCGGAGGTGACATCAAGGTGAGCGCCGTCGAGGGCCATGGGGCTGTTTTCACGTTCACCGTTCTGGCAAAACCTGCCACGGCATTCGAAATGGAATCGCACCTGCCGGAGCACAGGGTGGTCGGTCTGAAGCCCGGTCGAGGCGCTACCCGCAGCCAGTCATTCCGAATCCTCGTTGTGGATGACCATGTGCAAAACAGGGTGCTGCTCCAGCTGCTTCTCGAGCGTGTTGGATTTGAGGTCAAAACCGCTGAAAATGGCCGCCAGGCGGTTGATCTCTGCAAGAAGTGGCGACCCCAATTGATCTGGATGGACATGCGAATGCCGGTGATGGACGGTTATGAAGCGACGAGAATGATTCAGCTGGATGCGGCAGACAGGCAAGAATCTCCCCCGATCATTATTGCGCTGACCGCCAGCGCTTTCAATGAAGACCGCGATGCCGTGCTTGCCGCCGGCTGCAACGACTTTGTCCGCCGCCCCTTTCGGGAATCCGAGATTTTTAGCAAATTGCAGGAGCACCTCGACGTGGAATTTACCTACGAATCGCATGAAACGGCTTCTTCCCGGATAGCATCTTCAGGTGGTTTTTCGGCCGAAAACTTCAAATCGGCCATTGCCCGCCTGCCGGCAAGTGCCGTCAATGAGTTGAAAACCGCCATTGAACTGAGCGACATGGACCGAATGACGCAAGTCGTCACCGAGATCGGCATGGGCCATGGCGCCTTGGCCAATGAACTGAAAGAACTCGTTGATACATATCAGTTTGACCGTCTCCTCGCATTTCTTAACGGAACTGAGGATGCATCATTGGAAAACCACGGAGAAAAAGAATGAACGAAGCACCGGGGTCGATAATGGCCGATACGAAAGAACTGTCCATTGTCATCGTTGACGATATGCCCGATAATCTGCGTCTGCTCGCAGACATCCTCAAGGACAAGGGTTACAAGGTCAGACCGGCGCCAAGCGGGGCCCGGGCCCTGGCGACCATCCACAAGGAACCCCCGGAGCTCATTCTTTTGGATATCATGATGCCCGAGATGGACGGCTACGAAGTCTGTCGACAGCTAAAGACCGATGAGAGAACGAAGGATATCCCGATCATTTTTCTTTCCGCGCTCAATGAAGTGTTCGAGAAGGTAAAGGCATTTAAAGCCGGGGGAGTCGATTTCATCACCAAACCGTTTCAAGTGGAAGAGGTATTGGCCCGGGTCAGAACGCATCTTACCATCCAAGCCCAGCAGAAGGCTCTTGCGAAGCAGAATGAGGAGTTGCTGAAAAAAAACGCACTCATTACACAGCAGTCCAAAAAACTGGAGCTGCTGGCCACAAAAGATTTTCTGACCGGGCTTTCCAATCGAAGGGATTTTCTGGAAAGAGCGGGCCAGGAGGAAAAACGATTCAAAAGGACCCAAAGACCCTTTGTCCTTATGTTGCTTGATATCGATCACTTCAAAAAAGTGAATGATACTTATGGGCACGCTTGCGGCGACAAGGTGCTGACCAACGTATCCCGATCCCTTGAAAAGGCGCTTCGGGCGCAGGATATCCTGGCGAGGTGGGGCGGTGAAGAATTCATCTGCCTGCTCCCGGAAACCGGCGTGGCCGGGGCAAAAAGCGCAGCCGAGAAAATTCGAATCGATATGGAAAGAATGGGGCACGACTGCATCGATGGAGGCGTATCGATAACCGTGACATTGGGTGTATGCGTGTATAACGGTTCATGCACCATCGCAGAGTGTATTCGCCGGGCCGATGATGCGCTTTACGACGGGAAAAACCTTGGCAGGAACCGGGTGGTTTTGGCAGATTGAATTCTGACGGAAGAAAACGAATGAAAAAGATCTGGCACATGCTGTCCCATATCGGCGTCAGTGAGAATCTGGATTCGCGGGAAGCCCTGCGCATCTCCTACGTGAATTACATCGTCCTGCTGACGGCATTGTATATTATCACTCGCGTATTGTTCAGCCTCTCGAATATCGTCTACTGCACGAAATTGTTCAGCATGAATTTTATTGTAGTTTTCGTGCTGGCGTTGAACCACTATCATTTTTATCGGTCGGCAAAAATTCTTACCTTTTCCGCCTGGGTGGCGGGCGTCGCGTTTTTTACTTATTTTTACCTGGGCGGATTCAATGGAGGAGCATTCATCGTCCTTTTTTCGGCCATCCCCTGGCCCTTCATGCTGTTTGACTATGAGCGGAACAAAAGGACGATCATTGCGCTGCTCGTAGGCCTCTTTTTCTGTTTTACCCTTGTGGTCATGCTGCAATACGTTCGACCCCTTCCGGCTACCGTCGAGCTCGACATGGACCTTGTCAGGATTTCCGCCACTGTATTGACCATCACCCTTCTTTTTCTGCTGACATGGTATTTTCATTCAAGCCATTTGAATGCCCAAGTGACGCTGCGAAGGGAAAAAGAAAAATCGGAAACAGCCAACAGGCAGCTCCACATGGAAATCATCGAGCGCGAACGGGCACAGGAGGAGCTGCGCGCCAGCGAGCACCAGATGCGTTTAATCACGGATAATTCTCCGGCATATATCGCCTATGTCGGAGCCGATGACTTGCGGTACCGGTTTGTCAATCAAAGGTTCGAAGCGTCGTACAAAGAGTCGAGGGACCGGATTGTCGGGCGACACATCAGACAGATCATCGGCGAAGAGAACTATCGTTTTGCCCTGCCGTCCATAAAGTTGGCCAAAGCCGGCCATGCGGTGTCCTATGAAAATGTGTTTCAGACCGCGCAGGGCAGGCGGTGGATCCAGGTCAACTATACACCCGATTTCGATCGGCACGGAGCCGTGCGGGGCATTGTGGTGATGAGCCATGACATCACCGACCTGAAGGGCACTTATGATGAGCTGAAGAACGCCAAAGAGGCCGCCGAAGCTGCCAACCGCGCCAAAAGTGCTTTTCTAGCCAACATGAGCCATGAGCTACGAACCCCGTTGAATGCCATTCTCGGTTTTTCCGAACTGATGCGGCGGGATCCTGGCGTATCCAAGGAGCAGCGGCAAAATCTGGAAACCATCGGACGCAGCGGAGAGCATCTGCTGTCTCTGATCAACGACGTGTTGGATTTTTCCAAGATCGAGGCGGGGCGGACCGTTCTGCATGCAGAAGATCTGGATCTGAACCGGCTTCTGCTCGGACTGGAGGAGATGTTCGGGTTGCGTGCCCGGCAGAAAGGGATCACCCTTGATATTGTATACACCCCCGACGTTCCGCGATACATTCGTGCCGACAAGAACAAACTGCGCCAGATTCTGATCAACCTGCTGGGAAATGCCGTTAAATTTACCGAAACCGGAGGCATACAATTGACGGTGAAGCGCAAACCGAGTCAAAGAGACGAATCCAACTGCGCCATCCTGGGGTTCGAGGTTGCCGATACCGGTTGCGGGATATCCACACGGGAACAGAGCAGGATTTTCGATGCCTTCTATCAGTCGGATTCCAGACGCGCACCTCATCAGGGGGCCGGGTTGGGACTTCCCCTCAGCCGGAAATTCGTGGAACTGATGGGCGGCGTTCTGGAGGTCGACAGCGCGGTCGGCAAAGGAACATGCTTTCATTTCGATTTAAAGCTGCAGCTTGCAGAACGCACCGATGCAGCACCTCATCGGCTTTACCGAAGGATCGCCGGTCTTGCAGCAGGGCAACCTGTCTTTCGGTTGCTGGTGGTCGAAGATAACGATAACAATCGCAACCTGCTGGTCGCCTTGCTGCAATCCGTGGGTTTTGAGGTTCGCAAGGCGGTCAATGGCGGGGAGGCTGTGGCCATTTGGAAAAAATGGCGGCCGCACCTGATTTGGATGGATATTCGCATGCCGATCATGGACGGCTACGAAGCCACCGCGATCATCAGGTCCGAAATGCAGCGAACCGGTTCCGGGACGGATACAAAGATCATCGCGCTCACGGCAAACGCTTTCGAGGAAGACCGTCTTAAAGTGATCGAGCATGGCGGCAACGATTTTATCCGCAAACCCTTCAGGGAGTCGGATATTTTTGAAATGCTCCACAAACACTTGGGTGTTCGCTATGTTTTCGAGCAGGAAAAGGACCTGATGCCCGCTTCCCTTGCCGGGAGCATGACCGACGATCAGCTGGCCGTCTCTATCGGAAAGTTGCCAAAAGATTTGCTTGCCAGGCTGGAAGATGCCACGGAATTAAGTGATTCTGCACGTATCGATGGGGTGATAAAGGATATCGCTGCGGAAGATGAGCGATTGGCCGGCAGGCTGTCGAAGTTGGCTGCGAATTTTGCGTACGACAAAATTCTGGCCCTTCTCCAAATGAATTGAGGGATGAAAATGACCCTGTCTCGAAATACGGACAGCACTGTTTTGGTGGTTGACGACAATCCTACCAACCTGCGGCTTCTCGCCGGGATTTTGAAGGAGCACCGTTACAAGATCAGGCTGGCGCCGAACGGTCGGCGGGCCCTGGCAACCATTCGTAAAGAGGCGCCCGATATCGTCTTGCTTGATATTATGATGCCTGGTATGGATGGCTTTGAGGTCTGCAGGCATTTGAAGGTGGATCAAGGGACCGCCGGCATCCCGGTTATCTTCATCAGCGCCCTGAATGAAACCATCGACAAAGTGAAGGCCTTCTCCATGGGAGGCGTCGACTATATTACCAAACCGTTCAAGTCCGAAGAGGTCCTGGCCCGTGTAAGAACGCATCTGACGTTGAGGCGTCTGCAACTCGATCTGGAAAAGAAGAATGAGCAGTTGCGCCAAGCCCTGGATGAGATCCAGATCCTGAGAGGAATTCTTCCCATCTGTTCTTCATGTAAGAAAGTCCGGAATGAAGATGGGTACTGGGAGCAGATTGAAATCTATATCCGGCAACGGTCGGAAGTGGACTTCTCCCACGGGATCTGCGAAGAGTGTGCCCGTAAACTCTACCCTGATTTTATGGGCAGTTGATCTTTCAGGCTTCGTATGGGCTGTTTTATCTATTCACCGTTATGCCGCCAAAAGGGCTGTCCGAACAAGCGTTTCCGCCCGTGGTCGTTGCGTAACCGAACACCTGACATCTGTTACGGTTTTGGGATAAGATCCAGGATCCTGTCGTAATCGAAATTGCCGGCCAGCTTCGACAGGGTCCCTGCCAGCGACGTATCCTCTTTTCGGATCTTTTCGATCACCTCGTCGATCATGGCCGAGTCGCTTAACTCCACAGCCTCCTTGAGCGTCGAAAGGATGTTATGCGGTAAATTGTCGATGGAGTCGGTCAGGTGCCGATGATCCGGATTGACCCCGATTCGTTTCGTATCCAGAGAATTGTCTTTTTCACCGTATCGGTAGCGAACGTCGAGATGCCTTTCCATCATTTGAAAAATATCGGATTCTCTAAAGGGTTTGCGAACGAAATCTGTGGCGCCGTGTTTCATCACTTTGGTGCGGTTTTCTTCAAAAGCACTGGCGGTGAGTGCGATGATTTTTGTGTCCGTCCGGGATGCTGATTGTCGCATTTTGGATTTGATTGCTGCAATGGCATCATAACCATTCATGACCGGCATGCGCATATCCATCCAAATAAGGTGCGGATGCCATTTTTCCCAAATCTCTATGGCCTCCCGCCCATTGACGGCCTCTGCCACCTCAAATCCAACGGATCTCAGCAGTTCGACCATCAGGTTGCGGCTGTTGGCGTCATCTTCAACAACCAGCAGGCGGAATACCGGTTGACCGGCCTCCAGTCCGATGACCCTGCGTTTGAATTGGCTTGATAGTGTTTTGGTGTCTTGCGCATACTCAACGCGCACGTCAAAAGAAAATATCGTTCCTTTGCCGGCTTCGCTTTGGACCTTCAACCCGCTGCCCATCATGTCCGCAAATCTCTGGCTGATGGAGAGCCCCAGTCCGGTGCCTTCCTGGCAGGACTGCCGCCTGTCGCTTTGAAAAAAGGCATCAAATATCTGTTCCTGTTCTTCTGAGGAAATCCCGACGCCTGTATCCGAAACCTCAAAGTGAAGGAGAAACGAATTGGCTTGGGCCGCTTTCACAACCCCCCTGTTGCTGACGCGAAGGGTAATGCCGCCGTCGTTGGTGAATTTGACCGCATTGCCCAGGAGGTTGATCAGGATCTGACGCAGTTTGCTCTGGTCTGTACGGATATATTGCGGCACATCGGCCCCGAACTCAAAAGCCAGGGCCAGGCTTTTTTCCCGGACTCTCAACCGAAACACCTCTTCGATGTCGAGAAGGAGCCGGTGCAGGTCAAAATCTTCCTGGTTCAAAACAGTCTGGCCGGCCTCGATTTTGGAAAATTCCAGCACATCGTTGATCAACGACAGCAGATGCTCGCCGCTGCGGCCGATGGTTTCAAGATTTTCGAGTTGTTCCGTGGTGATGCCGGGATCGCGTCTCATCAATTGCGAGAAGCCGAGAATGGCATTCAAGGGGGTGCGCAGTTCGTGACTCATGTTTGCCAGAAATTCGCTTTTGGCGCAGTTTGCCGCTTCAGCGGCCAGTATGGCGGTCTCCAGTTCCATCATCGCCTGTTTGCGTTCGGTAATGTCCTGCACGATTCCGATCACTCGGACCGGTTGACCCGAATCATTAAAAGTCACTTGCCCCTCCGAATGGACAACACGTTCGGCGTCATTGGGCAATATGATCCGATAATCGATGTTGTAATCCTTGTTTTCATATAAAGCGGCATGAATGGCGTTTTGAACCATTTTTCGATCATCCGGGTGAATGACGTTCAATAAGGTGTCGTACGTCATATCGAATTGGTGAGGATGAACGCCTAAAATGCGAAAGGCCTCCTCAGAGCAGGAAAAATTGTCCAGCAAGATATCCCAGTCCCAGTTGCCTAAATGAGCAATCCTTTGTGCCCCGGCCAGGCGTCTTTCGCTTCTGCTTAATTCCTCCGTCCGCTCATTCACTTTCTTTTCCAGATCCGATCTGGATAGTTCCAAATCGTTCTTGGCTTGATGCAGTTCTTCGTTCAGCAATTTCAAGTCGTCTATTTTTTTTCGAACCGCATCCCGCATATAGACAAAGCTTTTGGCCAGGTCGCCAAGTTCGTCGTACCGGCCGGTATCGATGTCTTGATTCAGGTTGCCGTGAGCGACGTCATTGGCGCTTGTTCGCAGATCAGTTAAGGGACGGATGACAATCCTGCCGATCATCCAAATGATAATGATTGAGGTCAGAATGATACATACAATCGATCCAAAAATGAACAGTCCCGCAATCGTACTTTTTTTGTCATCCGAAAGGTTTGTACTGACTTTTATGTAGGAAAAGAAAACCGGTTCAGCCCCGTCGTAGGCAAAAAGCGGCGTAATGCAGATCAGAAAGTTGTCATGAATATCTGAATGCTTTAATATTGCCGTTTTCCGGGTTTTCGTTCCAATTCCGAGTCTATTTATCCATGGGATATCCTTGATTTCTTTTCTGACATCTGTGTCTTTGAAGGCATAGTAAATCTTGCTGTCGGAACCGATAACAAGTCCATCTACAAACTCTTCGCCAACCAGTTCGGTCATGACTTCTTTGTCAGCTACCGACTCATACCTCAAGAGCTGTCTGTTCATCAGGATTCCGGGTGTCTGAATTTGTGCTTCAATTCGTTTGTCGACTTCCATCGAAAAGCGATTGAAATAAAAAAATCCAATGGCTGTAAAAACAATAACTTCAACCAATATGACAATGGCGCTGATTCTTATGGATAGATATTTTGAAAAAAATCGCTTCATTGATGGTACGTTCCGATGCGATCGATGGCTATTTGATCACTTGTCGGGCCTTTTTTTCGGTCTCCTCGAGAATCCTTTTGTAATCGTCCGGATGGTCGAGAAATCTTACGAAACAGTCAAGGCCTATTTCCGCAACCGTCGGGTGGGCTGCCAAATCGTAATTGAAGGCCCAATAGGACGTTTTGCGAACTGTTTTAAGTATTCTCTGTTGTAGTTCCGAGTAAAAAGAGGAAGGGATTTGTTTGTTCGGAGCCAGGGCCCCGGATCCTTTGCTCATCTCTTTTTGGGGTTCCACATCGGTAAAATATTCCATTGTTTTTTTTGCCGCACCAAGATTGCCTTCCTTTGGAATGACAATCGCATCGATCGGACCGACAGATACAGGTGGTACATCTGGATCTATTTCCGGGAAGGGGAAAAAATCATAATCAATATCTTGTTTCCAGCCGAGCTTGCTATCAAAAAAACCTATAATCCATGTCCCCATCAGGGTCATGGCCGCTTCTCCATGATATACCTTTTTTGCGGCCGCCGCCCAATCGAACACATTGGGATTTTTAATAAAGAAACCGTGATCCAGGATTTGCTTCCATCTTGAAAACGCTTTGATTACCTCGGGATCATCGTAGGAAGCGTTGTGGGTCATCAGTCTGTGCCTGTATTCAGGCCCGGCTGTTCGAAGCAAAATATAATCAAACCAGAACTGTGCCGGCCATCTTTCCCTCGAACCGAGGGCGATGGGCGCGATGCCTTTTCTTTTCAGCATGTCGCAGACCCCGAGAAATTCATCCCATGTCTTGGGGGTCGTTATGTTATTGTCCTTGAATATTTTTTTGTTATAAAACATGGCGGCATAATGCAGCGTTACCGGTATGGCGTACTTTTTGTCGTTATACGTACAGGCATTGGCGACCGATATCGGAAATCGCTCGTCCATTTTCGCTTTTTCCCAAAGATCATCAATAGGGGAAAGGTAATCTTCATCCACAAGAGACTGTATCCTGGCACCGGCCCAGTAAGAAAATAGATCCGGCGGATTCCCGCCTGCCAGCATGACTTTAATGCCTATTTTGAACGACTCATGTTCAAATCCGGTTGCTCTGACCTGGAACTCCGGATGCTTGTTGTTAAATACCGTAACCATTTCATTGATGCCGCCGCTTAAAGATCCTGTCCAGTAGTGGAGAAAAATGATGTTTTCAGGATCATAGGCGGAAGCCGTTTGTGGAATCCATAAGCCTAAAACTATGCAGATGATGATGACCGGTATGATTGACATGGAGGGTTTGTTCATTTCATGTGATCCATTTGAGGTTAAAGATATGGTCCGGTAGAATGAAGAATAAAAACAGGTGGACGTCGAGGTGTTGTCATATATGCAGCTTTCCTTATTGCTATTTAATTCTAGTGGAAAATGCAAGACCTGTGCCGGGTTTTTTTATTTTTCAATCACACGTAATTATAGCGATATCATGTGACTCGGCATCCATATGCAGAATACCATTCAGATAAACTGGCCAATATGTCCCGTTATGATGGGGTGAGATTGGTGTAATTCACTAAATAAGCACAAAAATAATTAAAGGCGATTTTGGCTTATGGGCGGGACAAAATGTCCCGGAGCCGGCAGCTTTTGGCCAACAATGTTCAACAGACGGGTATGCAAGGCGAGGCCCCGCCACTCCGGCGCAGGGGCCTCTTTTCTTTATGACCCGATCGCTCAAGTAAATCAGCCAATTGCCGATGTAGATACCGATACACGATTATCGTTAGGTTATCGGCACGATCGGTCAGCAAAGGTGAAGCAGAGTAAAGTGATCATGCGCCGATGGTGCGAACACCCTAAAACAATGCCACATGATTCGTCCGGCAGGCTTGACTGGGTTGCCTTTCAGTTCCTGGTACGAGGAGAGCGAAAAATGGGAAAATTTATCAAGTTTCAATTAGTTATGTTGATCTGTGTGTCTTGGGCAGCCGTATCGGGGTGTGGCGGCAACGCCTTTGAGGGGATTTCGGACGATGACTCGTTTGAAGCCAGGCTTGAAGCGGCCCGAATGGACATTGATGATGAACGATACCGGGAGGCCATCGACATTCTCAACGATTTGAAAGAGGAGCAACCTGACAATGAAGACGTCACCAGGTACCTCAGCAATGCGCATGCCGGTCTGGCCGGTTTGAATACCTTTGATTTGCTTGAGGTGATCGATGATCTCGATGAAGCCGGAAATTCCGGCAGCATCGATATGGTTGGACTGGTCCTGGGAGATAGCGACGGTGTGGTGATGGCCGACGATATTCCGGACAAACTGGACAATCTTACCGAAGCGATCGACCAGCTCAACACCATCGATCAACCGACAGATGATCAGATTGTTCAAATGGGGCTTATAAGTGTTTCCCGGATTGGAATGACCCTGGCAAAAATCATTGCCAGCGATACCGGCAATGCTTCAGTGACATTGACCGAAGAGGGGATACAGTCGGAATACGATACAAAACCTGAGTTCGAGGACGGCGATGTGAGTGACGAGGACTTGGAAAACTTGAGCAACGACATCCAAAATGTTGGCGATGCCGTCACGATAATGACGGAAAACTACAGCCACGACAATGATCTGAACGAGGATTTTACAGAGTTTAAAAATGATTTCGATCAAAACAGCGATGGTACGATCGATATTCAGGAACTTGAAAATTATATCGCCGGTCTGTTGACCAGTTAACATCTATGACCCCCAGTCCGGCCTCGAGGATAAACATGAGTCTTTCGATGAACAAACAAAACGTGATCGCCTGTCTGCTGGTGGGCGCCCTTTTAACAATTTGTCTATCTTCGGATGCATTCGCCAGGGCCTATCCGAATTTTTACAGAGGTATTCGACCCCTGGGAATGGGAAACGCATTTACAGCCATTTCCGACGATGAGAATGCGCTTTTCTACAATCCTGCCGGATTGTCTGACATATCGGCGTTGTCCGTGGCATTGATCAACCCAACCGTAGAATCATCAAAAAGCGGCATTGATCTTTACAACGACAGCGAGGATATCGACACCGACAACAGTGGGCAAGTCGCCGATCTGTTGCGCGAGTACGTCGGTGAACATCAACACGTGCGGGTCAGCCTCTTTCCACATGTCGGATTTCATGTCGCCCGCTGCGGCGTGATGATCGGATACCTGGGGCAGGCCACCCTGGACACTGAAATACGAAGCCCGGCATGGCCCGAAGCCGATACACGATATATTGTCGATCATGGCCCTATAGCGGGAGTCGGTTGGCGGATACCGTCTCTCAATATGCGCATCGGTGTCGCGGCGAAATATATCCATCGTGAGGGCCTCGATGAGATTTACACGGCCACGGATATAGCCGATGACAATTTTGAAGACCAGTTCGAAGATGATCTTGAAAAGGGATCGGACCTTGCACTCGACCTTGGCGTGCTCTACACGCTTCCCTTTGACTGGCCGGTCAAGACGCATATAGGCCTTACGGTTCAAAACCTTCCTGAAATGGATTTTGGGGAGGCGCAGGATCAGCAAACGCAGACCAATATCGGCCTCGCGTTTGAAAAGCGCTTTTCCAGCTACAAACTGTTGGGCGCTTTGGACTATCGCGACCTGACGCATGCCATCGAAGAGGACGATGACATGCCCAAGCGCCTGCACATGGGCTTGGAGTTTCAATTGCCGAAGATTCTATCGCTTCGTGCCGGCCTTTACCAGGGCTATGTAACATACGGATTAACCATAGATTTGTGGATAGTCAAATTGGATCTGGCTTCCTACTCGGAAGAGGTTGGCGCGCACGCCGGACAACGTGAGGATCGCCGATACGCTGGGCAATTGACCATCGGCTGGTAGAACCTGTACGGTCGTTCTCTCTCATCTTAAATGAATCGAAGAAAAGATCCGAAACGTTTCTTTTTGTAAATACTTGTACCGGACATCGGGTGATGCCGCGATCTGCCGGAATGAATGCCCGTGGTGTGTTGCCTTTCCATTGTCAGGCAACGGCATTGAAAAAATGCCTGCTGTTCCATAAAATGTGCGCCCGAGTCTATCGCCTCATTTTTTCAAGTTCCTTTTTATCAAGTATGTATGTGGACTCGCCAATCCGGCTGGACTTCCGTTCTTTAAAGGCGTCATCGTCCTGGTAGGCCACGTGGATGGTGTGCTTGCCTATGGCAATGAGATCATTGTCGTCGAGCACCTTGGTCATAACCTCCTTGCCGTTGACAAATGTTCCATTGGTGCTGTTCAGGTCTTCAACGGCATATTTATCATCCGGTCCCTTGAAAAGCCTGGCATGACGGGATGAAGCGGCAAGATTGTCTATGCAAAGATCGTTGGCGCTATCCCGACCAACGGAGATCTCGGTTTTATCGGTCAATAACTCTTTTAAAATTGTGGCTTTAAGCTTCAACTGGAGCTTAATCATAATGCTCTCCTTTCAATTCGGCCTCGAAGGGCAGCCTGCCGGTGGTAAAATGAAATCTGCGCACTGTTGGGCTGCAGATTATAATCCTCGGAATCGGTAACCATCGGGTCCCGTTGCGCTTTCCTGGCCCCAATTTTTGTCAACGGGCGGTTGTTTAGGGGCAGCGCGACCGCCCATGGCATTGTCCAGTGTATCAATCCCGCTTGTCAAGATCGATTCAGGGACATGATTCACTTCATTCCCTCCGGTTTAACGTATCGGTTGGTCTGTCTAAGGCTTTATGGTTTTTTTACAATGGGGCTTAAAAAGAGATTTTGATTTCGCCGGCTGATACCGTGCTGCCAAACAGTATCAGTAAAATGATAACGGATGTGGTTTAATTGGTAAGAATTAACAGCATTTGTTGATGCTTCAGGAACCCTGGTTTTTTACCTTTTGGCCTTGACCTGCATCAGCTAAAAAAAATATGATTGAAACATACAAACGCCGGTTGAACAACTTCATCGATTTCCTGCGATTAACGCCGAATCGAACCGTCAATGCACCATGCATTGATTCTCCGTTGCAGGTTCCGCCCCCCCATTTGTCGCTCGCACGAATCCGGGTCGTCATTTGGCATTATCATCCGAAGGAGGTATCAAAATGAAAAATGGTTACCCGACTAGACGGTTGATCCTTGCCCTTGTAACTGTCTCTGCATTTTTTTTGATTGATGCATGCGGAGGCGGGGGCAGTGACAGCGGCAATGGTGGAACCGGTACCAACTCTCCCGCAACAGGAACGATATCGGGAATCGTCAGTGGAACCACGATAATTGCGGTGGATGATGATGCAGAGATCGTTGCAAGCGATGACACAAGGGGAGATACGCCCGATACAGATCTCGACGGTGATGGCAGTAAGGAATCTTATTCTTTTGCCCTAACCGCGATACCCGTAAGTGTTGATCTAAGGATTTTCCTGGTAGCCGATGACGGCGTGTTCCCAATGTATTTTAACGATAACGGCACTGACATAAATGTGTTTTCTTTGTCCTCCGGTACGGTCATCAGCCTCGGGCATGTGACGACTGTCGGCAAGGGGGACAGCGCGACGGCCGTCCCCGAGAGCAATCCTTTGGACAATCCCGTTGTCAATGCCGGGGGAGTGGATGCACTAGGCGCAACCATTGCAGATTATGTGGGCACTTGGGTGGGCGGGGTTCCCTATATCATGGAAGATGGCGAATCGGGAATAAAAGATATAGAGTTGACCCTGAGTGCCAGCGGAAACACACTGGTCGGCACCGTCACGTATACGGATGAAGGATCCACGATGGACATTATGGGTATCGTGACAGGCGGGATATTCACATTCGATCTGCCCAGCGATGAGCCGGGAAACCCCGATTGTGCCAATTGGGATGTATCATTTCAAACGATACTTGATACGAGTTCAAACATTATGAGTATCGTCGGATCTGGAACATTTTGCGGTGAAGGGGGCGGCAAAAGAGGAGATTTTTCCGGCTCCTTGATCCATTCTTAAAATCAAGTCATATCTGCGAAGCCGCTTCTTATCAATCGGCCGTCCCGGTTTGGCCGGCAGGATCGCGGACCGAGCAATTAGTCGGCCGACAAACAGACCGATACAGCCAAGGCGTTAATTGAAGCCGAAAGGGCTTATCTACAAGGTGAAATTAAGTTTCAATACGATCAAAGTCGATGTGCGGGTGATTGCAGCCACCAACCGCCATCTCGAAGAAGAGATCCGCAAAGGGCGCTTCCGGGAAGATCTCTGGTACCGGCTCAACATTTTTCCGGTAACCGTTCCCCCGTTGCGCAAGCGCAGTGATGATATTCCTTTGTTAGTGGAATATTTTGTTAACATCATTGCCAAAAATCTTAGCTATTTCTTATAAGAAACCAAACAGGGTCATATGTGACCGATGGTCATATATGACCCTGTTTGCGCACGCCCCGCCATTCCCTGGCCGGTATACACTCAAACAGGTTCCTGTTAAATATCAATCTGTTGGTCGATATAGCGCCAACTCTGTAAAGGTCGGCATAAATTTTGAGTAAGCAAAATAGGGGTATGAATATGCCTTTGTTTTGAAACGTGCATCATGCCCATCGCTTTTATCGCCGCTAACTCGATCGAAGTGTCTCGTATGCATCGGTCATTCATCATCAATTGGAGTCGGGCCATGAAAAAAATAATTCAAATCATTGCACAAGCCCTGGTGGATCAACCTGATCTTGTATTCGTTACAGAAATTGGTGGTGCAAACACATCAATACTAGAACTCAAAGTCGCCAAGGAAGATATTGGCAAAGTCATCGGCAAACAGGGGCGCACCGCCGGCGCGATTCGCACCATATTAAGCGCTGTTTCGGCTAAGGAGAAAAAACGAGCACTACTCGAAATCGTGGAATAATCACAAAAGATCGGCATTTCAGAAAGGTGGCCGTGATGATCGTCGTTAGAATTACCATGAACCCTCTTCCGGACAAGCAACTGGAGGTCATGCAAACCCTATTATCAATGATCGAACCGACGTCCAAGGAAGCAGGGTGTTTAGGCTATAATGTTTTTTGCGACATCGAAGACCGGAACCGTTTCAGCCTGTTTGAGGAGTGGGAGACTCGTGAACACCTGGATCATCATTTGGCAACTCAAAGATTCGGCGCTTTGCTTGGGATAAAAGCCCTGTTATCCGGACCGTTGAAGATTCAAATCCACACGGTATCCCAGTCGGAAGGGATGTCGGCCGTTCATGCCGCCAGGGAAAAAGAAAGCTGATCTGCTCCAAATCGATGTGGTGAAAGGAGTCTTCGGTGAAAGGAGTCTCCTATGAAGACGAGAATTCAAACAAGGACAAAAATGAGAACCGGGAATAATCAGATTATTAAAGGAAAGATCAAGAGCCCCTCAAATCCAGTTGAGGACTCTCTAAAAGCTTCCGAGGTCAGCTACCGACGACTGTTTGAAACTGCTCAAGACGGCATTTTAATCATCGATGCCGACACCGGACGCATAACCGACGTCAATCCGTTTCTGGTGGACCTGTTAGGTTATTCACGCAAGGATTTTATCGACAAGGCACTTTGGAATTTCGGTCCGTTCAGGGATATCCGGGCAAACAAATCGGTTTTTGAGGATTTAATACGCAACGGCTATATCCGATACGAGCATTTGCCATTGGAAACCAAAGATGGGCGACGTGTTGAGGTCGAATTCATCAGCAACACCTATCAGGTTGGCAGAAAGCCAACGATTCAATGCAGTATCCGGGACATTTCGCAACGCAAGGAATATGAAAGGAACCGCAACAGATTAGAATCCCAACTCAAACAAGCTCAAAAAATGGCCGCTGTGGCAGCATTGGCTGGCGGGATGGCCCATCAATTCAACAACGAACTCACCATCATCACAAGCGGTTTGAACTTGCTTGAGGCCAATGGAATTAATCAGGAAATGGACGAGTATCTTCAGCTGATGACAATGGCAGTCGATCGGATGTCCCGCCTGACCCGGGAACTTTTAGCCTATGCCAGAGGCGGAAAGTATAGCATTGAAACAATCGTGCTCAGTGATTTGGTGAGGGAAAGTATACTCTTGCACAATTCCTTTTTTAAAAAGTCCATCACTATCGAGACCGAGATACCACTAGACCTGCCGCCAATACAAGCGAACAAGGCCCAGATGCAAATGGCCTTGAATGCCGTCCTGACCAATGCGTCGGAGGCCATTGAGACACAGGGGCTCATCCGCATCATCGGCTGTAAGGAAGCGATCACCAATGAACGTGTGAAACACTTTTCCGGATTGGCTCCAGGCATCTATGCCTCTTTAACGGTCGAGGACAACGGTAAGGGAATGGGGGAGGAAACGCTCAGCCGGGTGTTTGAGCCTTTTTTTACAACCCATTTTCCAGGGCGTGGTCTTGGTATGGCGGCGGTTTACGGGATAGTGAAAAACCATGGCGGCTGGATCTCTGTTGAGTCACAATCGGGCATGGGAACCATCGTGAAAATCCGGCTCCCGATCCGTGTTGTAAGCAATGCAAAAGAAACGGCAAAACAAAAGCATCGTCTGGTCGGAGGTGCTGGTGTCGCTTAAAATATTAAACGTGAAATGTACCCCACGCGAAAAAAATTGATCAGCGCCAGTATGTAAGCTCTGTTCAGAGTCTATATGCGCCATCAATGGTGTGGGCGAACAGGAGGTATGCCATGCCCGAATGGAATCAAACCCCAGGGAGGACCCCGGCGTCTTTGGATGAGGTGATCGAGAAGATACGTCAACAGTTCAAGAAATACAAAATCGGTCCGCTAATTATCCTCGCTGCTATAGTGGTGGTGACGATCTTCTTAACCGCTTGGTTCACTGTCCAGCCGGAAGAGACGGGTATTGTGCAGCGCTTTGGAAAGGTAATGCGCTCGGCCGGGCCGGGATTGCATTTTAAGCTGCCTTTCGGCATTGAAAAGGTCCGGCTGTTGCCCACAGCCCGCGTGCTCAAAGAAGAGTTCGGCTTTCGGACGGTGGCCACCATTCCCGGCGAGAAGACACGATATGATTCCCGAGATGCCTATAAAGACGAGTCATTGATGTTAACTGGTGATTTAAATGTCATCGATGTCCAGTGGATCATCCAATACCGCATCGACGATCCAATCCGCTACTTGTTCAAAGTACGCAGCACACAGAAAACGATCCGCGATACCGCCGAGGCAATCATGCGCCGTGCGGTGGGCAACCGTCTGGGCAGTGATGTGTTGACCACCGGTCGAGTGGCTGTTGCGAGTGAAGCAAAAAACGAGATCCAGAAAATCCTGACGGCATATGAGACCGGTGTACGTCTGGTGACCGTGGAACTTCAGGACGTGACCCCGCCAGATACAGTGAAACCGGCTTTCAATGAAGTCAACGAGTCGCGGCAGGACAGAGAAAGGACGATCAATAAGGCTCAGGAACAGGCCAACCGGGAAATTCCCAAGGCCCGGGGGGTGGCTACGCAGCGCATCAGCGAGGCCGAAGGCTACGCTCTGGAGCGCGTCAACCGAGCAAAAGGGGAGTCGACCCGTTTCGAGGCCATTTTGGGCGAGTACCAAGGAGCGCCTCAGGTCACGCGTCGGCGTCTGTATTTGGAGGCGATGACGGATTTGCTGGCGGACATGAAAGGGCTTTACATTGTGGACAGGGATCAGAAAGCCATGGTGCCCTGGTTGCCCCTGGAGTCCGGTGCTCGACCACCAGCCGAAGGAGGGAAACCATGAAATTTCCTATGAAAACGATAGCGATCGGCGTTTCCGCTGTTATTGTTGTCGCGCTCTATGGCGCACTGTACACTTTGGAAGAGGGACAGCAGGCGATTGTTGTGCAGTTCGGTCGCCCCGTAGGGGGATCGGTGACCGAGGCGGGACTGCACATTAAACTGCCCTTTGTGCAAGAGGTCCGACGATTTGAAAAGCGGCTGCTCGTCTGGGACGGTGATCCAAACCAGATTCCCACCAAAGGGCGTGAGTTCATCTGGGTAGACACCACGGCGCGCTGGCGGATTGCGGATGCGCGAAAATTCCTTGAAAACGTGGCCAGCGAGGCTGGCGCCCAGTCTCGCCTGAACGATATTCTCGATTCCGTGGTGCGCGATCAGGTCTCAAGCAGCGAACTTGTGGAACTTGTCCGCAGCGCATCCTGGCAAGCTCCAGAGGACGAGGAATTGAAGGATATCCCAAAGGAGCGGGAAGAAGAGCTCAAGAGAGAGATTGCTCGAGGCAGAGAGGAAATCACTCGGACGATATTGACTGAAGCACAAAAGATTATCCCCCAGTACGGTATCGAACTGGTGGATGTGCGTATCAAACGTCTCGATTACGTGAAAAGCGTTCGAGAGAAGGTATATGAGCGTATGATCTCCGAACGTAAACGCATCGCCGCGCAGTTCCGCTCGGAAGGAGAAGGACGCAGTGCGGAAATCCTCGGGACAATGGAGAAAGAACTACGCCAGATCCGCTCCACGGCTTACCGAAAAGTACAGGAGATTCAAGGTAAGGCCGACGCCGATGCCACGCGTATTTACGGAATCGCTTATAATCGAAACCCCGAATTTTATGCCTTCTTACGCACTCTTGAAAGCTACAAAGAGAAAACGAATAAAAATTCAGTGCTGATTCTCACCACGGACAGCGACTTCTATCAATACATCAAGCAAGCGATGCCGGGCGAAACGCAAAACCTATCGGCTCCAGCTTCGAAAGAGACGACGCCATATGCAGAGGGCATGAAACCCTAATGTAGTTTCCGTTGGGAATTAATAGGATAGCTTTTTTTGGCGTGTGTAACTTTACTAAACTATAAGGAGACTCGATATGGAATTTTTTGGCCTGATCCTAATTGGCGCGGCTGCCGGTTGCTTTGCAGAAAAATTTTTAGCCGGCAAAGGTTTCGGCGTGATTGCAGATCTCATTATCGGTGTTGCGGGAGCGTTGATCGGAGGGACTTTTTTTGAAAAAGCAGACACCCTTACAGGAAGCAGCCTCATAGGGAGTCTGGTATTTGCGACCGCTGGCGCGATTGCCCTTTTATATACTGTGCGCCGGGTTAAGAAAGTCTAGGGATTAGAATGAACATTTTCATTGGAAACTTATCGTATAATGTTATCGAGGGAGATCTGCGCCACGCATTTGAGGCGCACGGGCTGGTAACATCGGCAACTGTTATCAAAGGTAAGCAAAGCGGCCGATCAAAAGGTTTTGGATTTGTGGAGATGCCTAATCAGGCTGAGGCTCAAGCTGCAATTGCGGCTTTAAATAAGAAGGTGTATAAAGGCAGAACGATTACCGTCACAAAAGCTCGGCCTCATACTGAAAATCAGCGACGCAAGGATAGGGGGGAGGAAGGAGATAGACGTGGAAGAGGGCTCTATTAACGAGATGTAATTTTTCGGGCCACTGGATTTTTCGGCAAAGAAAGGACCATTTTGTCTACACAAACGCAAATCCTGATATACCTCGCTTTGCTTGCTGTCTTTGATGCGGTTATCCCCATTCCGATCACAGCGATGGCCTTGATTATGGTCCTGTTTCAGAAGCCAAAGTGGTTCAAAGATTGGATTGATGAAATTTACAGGTTATGATGACCATTGCCTTTGAGGACTTTGGAAACCGTTAAAGATTCAAAGTGTTCGGCTTGAATGGTCCAGTTGAACCGGCTTGATGCTATCGGCATCGATCGCATCAACGCATGACAGAGGATAAATACGCGTGTATAAAGGAGAACGATTTAATAGTATCAGTCATCTGGTCGGCCTATCAGCAGCTATTGCCGGCAGCGCATGTCTGATTGTAAACGCTGCGCAACAGGGCGATCCATGGAAGGTTGTCAGTTTCAGTATCTACAGTTCCAGCCTTATATTGCTTTATCTTTTTTCAACGCTTTACCACAGTTTGCGGCATACCACTAAGGCTGTTTTTCGCAGACTTGACCATCTGGCGATTTATATCCTAATTGCAGGAACCTATACTCCTTTCACCCTTGTCACGCTTAAAGGTGCATGGGGCTGGTGGATTTTCGGTCTTGTATGGGGTTTGGCCGGACTGGGAATAGTTTTGGAGATGCTGATCCCAAAAGGTCGCAGTATTGTCTCGATGGTGCTTTACGTGTTTATGGGTTGGTTGATCGTTATCGCATTAGATCCCCTGTTGCGTTCTCTGCCGACGCCAGGTTTTGTTTTGCTCTTGCTGGGAGGGCTATTTTACACGTCCGGTTTGTTCTTTTATAGTTTAGATAAAAAAGTGCCTCATTTTCATGGAATTTGGCACCTATTTGTGATTTCGGGTGGTATAAGTCATTATATCACTATATACGCTTATATCGCATGAACAGACGACCGGGCTTAATTGGAACGATTTCGAATATTATTCCATTCAAAGCTAACTGCTCGTTATTGTGACTTTAAATGCGGTCACAAAAGAATATTATCAAAAATAGCAAACAACTCGTTTGCCTTTTCCATCAAAAAAGGCTACCATCAGTACAATTAATTAAATCCTGTTTATTCAATGGGACGGTTACTTCCTGAAGGAACAATCCATTTATCAAAGTGGCACCCTCCAGTTTGCGACGTTGACGTTATTTAAGAAAGGAGGATGTTGTGATGACAAGTGGGACCGCTATTGGGGAGACACCGCTTTGCTTGGTTAAGGTTACACCTTCATAATTCTCCACTATCAGACCTTGCAATATAAAGAAACTCGTCCACAGCATACTATGCTTGTGATTAGTATTGGAAATTCACTTGAGGAGCCGGCAATATGTTAAGGCCACTATATCAATTTAGTAAAATAAAAGGACACATTACATTCTTAATATGAATAAAAAACAAAAAGAAGCAATTCTATTATCATTTTTAAATGAAAAGGATAAATTTAGAAGACTTGCAGAGTATTTCCTTCAACTGATGAAAAACGATCCTTTGATGCCCAAAGAAAGCCTTCATACCATTATTTATAGAATTAAAAATGAATCCAGGCTAATCGAAAAAATTATTAAGCTAAATAAAAAGACTGATGATTTGCCGCCTATTCGGGAACAAAATTATCATGAAAGAATCAATGACCTGTTGGGTATCAGGATGATATGTCTGCGCCTCTCCGATGTTGAAAATATTGAAGCATATCTTAAACTTTTATCCGAAGACAATATCATAACCTTTCTAAACGGTCCCGAGCATAAAAGATCTTTCATTCTTCCGGTTAATCCTGGGGAAGCTTTACCAGAGGTCATCGACTTGAGATATACCGGATACTCATCTATTCATTATCAAATAAAATTGGGCAAAAATACAGATGCGTCGGATGAATTGAAGGATATCCAGTTCGAGCTGCAATTGAGAACGATTCTTGAGGAAGCCTGGAGTGAGATTGATCATAAATACAGGTACGTAAGTAGTAGAAGCGGTGTACATCTCCCAGAGGAAATCACGACAGGTTTTTACAGTTTGAGCGCCTACCTCCAGGTGGCCGCACTTCAGGCTGAACATTTATGCCGCATGGTCGAATCGCACCATCTGAAAAAAGGGGCAAAAATTAAAGATATCGTTCAGATTGTACAAAATGATTTAGTTTCAGCTAATAATATGAAAAAGGATGAAGCAGCCCTGAAATTAATTTCATTTGAAATTCAAAATAGTCTGAAAAAGATAGTTGGGTTCAAAATTACTTCCAGGACGCTGATATATATTCAGAAACGTCTTGGTGAAATCAACTCTGTTGAAAAACCCCACAAAGCGCTGCAAAAGTTACTCAGCAAAAATCGATTATTGGAATTTAAATCTATCTTTAAAGAAATGCTTAACGTCGGACCTTTTGCGAAGACGAAGGACAGAAATATCGATTTAATAAATGCTCTTAATTTTAGCATAATCTGGAATATGGAGGGCAAAAAAGTTGCCCTTGAAGGGTTGAGAAACGTGTTAAAATGGAGAAGAGATGGTTCAAGTTGTTAGCATTTCATGGATAGGGAGGATTTAACATGAGACAGCTTATTGAAAGGCTTAAATCAGAAAAATTAAAAATCAGAAAAGAAAAGAAAGAGCGGTACGAAAGTGAAGCAGCGGGAAGGGAACGGGCTTATAAATCAGGTAAAGCTGTTGCCAAAATCTGGGTTGAAAATTCATCTTACAATGAAATAAAAGATGTTTTACATCATCAAGATGCCAAACACGCTGCGAACAGCTTCGGGTCGAAGAGCCACATCTATTTTGCCTCGATTGAAAAGATCTGCCCGGAAGAGGCACAAAAGTTCAAATGGGTGTACAATGACTCTTTTATGAGGGGATGGCGAGAAGGCGTATTTATAATCTGGGACGCCATTAGAACAGATGTTGATGATGAAACAATTGATAGAAAGAAATAAATCAATCCATGAAATACAAACAGTATACGCTTAAAAACTATCTTAAGATTCCGCAATTAAAAAAAATATGCGAGACAGTCGCATCCGACATCGGAATAGTCGGCAGGGTGCTGCCCTTTAAAACCAATAACTATGTAGTCGATGAATTAATAAATTGGGATGACTATGAAAACGATCCGCTGTTCAAGCTTAATTTTCCACAGAAAAAACTCATGGATCGAAAACATTTTGATCAGATCTCCGATCTGACAAAATCCAGTGCTGACAATTCAGTCATCGGCCAGGTTGTTGACGGCAACCGGCTTGGACTTAATCCACACCCTGCCGGTCAGCTCGAATGTAATATCCCTGAACTGGATGGAACAAAGATTAATGGGATCCAGCATAAGTACAGAGAGACGATGCTGGTGTTTCCCGCACAGGGCCAAACATGCCATGCTTTTTGTACCTTCTGCTTCCGATGGCCACAGTTTACCGGAATGAATGATTATAAAATGGCATTGAAAAAGGCTGAAATGTCCGCAGGATACCTTAGGCAACATCCGGAGGTCACAGATGTTCTTTTCTCCGGTGGCGATCCCATGGTAATGAATGCAAGCAGGCTGGAAACCTATATCGATGCAGTGCTTAACTCAGGCAGTTCAAATCTTCAAAACATCAGGATCGGGACAAAATCGCTATCTTTTTGGCCCTACAGATATCTGACAGACAAGGACTCTGGGAAAATACTTGACATATTTCGAAAAGTTTCTGATGCCGGTATTCATCTTTCCATAATGGCTCACATTAATCATTACAAAGAGATGTCCACCGCGGCCTTTCGTGAGGCTGTGAAACAGATCAGGCAGACGGGTGCTGTTATCAGGTCCCAATCACCGGTGTTAAATCATGTCAATTCGTCTCCCGCCACCTGGGAAAAAATGTGGATGGACCAGGTTAACCTGGGAATTATTCCATATTACATGTTTGTCCCCAGAAATACCGGTTCACACAGATTCTTCTCCATCCCTTTGGTAAACGCTTACCGCATTTACAGAAAAGCGTTCAGTCGCGTGAGTGGTCTTGCAAGAACGGTTAGAGGGCCGAGTATGTCAGCCCTTCAAGGAAAGATTAAAATCGACGGAATGCCCACTATTAAGGGCAAGAAGTATATCGCTATGTCTTTTATCCAAGCCAGATCTGCTGACTGGGTGAAAAAGCCTTTTTTTTCAGAGTATGATGAAAAAGCCAGCTGGATCAATGAACTGAAACCGGCTTTCGGAGATAAAAAATTCTTTTTTGACAGAGATGAATCCGGATTCATGGGATTTGATGATGATTTCAGTGATGAAATAGACTTACTTCCATCTGCAATGGTATTAGCAGAATAGGGACATCCTAAATAAAAGGTTCCTGAAAAATAAGGCCCCAATGACCCCAAAAAGGGCAGAGCCTCTTTCGAGGCCCTGCCTTTTGAAACCGCCTTCAAGGCGGATGGGATCTTGTTGCCTTCTGTTTTGAAGCTCTGCCGTTGGTGTTACAGTCTGCAAAGGGATTCTTTTTTAAGATTGCCGGAGCAGCTGTTAATAAAGTAACCAAGTACGATCAATGTCAGCATTATACCTATCATAAGACACCGTCCTTTTTAATCAGCCCTGAACATCAATCCCCAGATCACATCCCAGATGCGCATCAGGCGTGTCGCACTGGAAATTTTCCTCACGGGTGTCAACGTGTCCATCATTACTCTCATCAAAGTAGTCCTGAGTTCTATTTTCGGCCATAATATCACCTCACTGGTTTGTGTGTTGTTTGTGTTTGTTTCTTTTGAATAAAAGATACAGCATCAAGCCTGTGAGGCAATGTGAGCCGGTTGATCGTATGCTGACAGGTAAATCCTACCATACCCCCCATGGTGGTACTTGAAAACCAGGCGCGTTGGGCCTCTTGTTTTTCCACGATGGCATGATGGGGATTTCAGTCTGGTATTGAAGGTATCGATAAAATAGCCCGTTATTGTAGATGATCGAATGGCAACGTTCCGAAAATATCCCCACAGTAAGCCGGGACCGGTTGTTACTCCATCATCATTTCCGCATTTTGAAAATCATCGATGACGGCCTCAGCAAGTGAGGTCGCCATTGGATCAGAAAGGTTCAGGGACGATGCCGCATCACGGGCATATTCATGGTCCGCCTCCCGTAAAGTTTCGGGATTGACGCCGTATCGTCGGCTCAGATGATCGGCATACGCCACGATGGCGGCCAAATCGCCATGAGAATCTGCCTCATCGTAGCGGTGGTGATACCCGGCACTGGCTTGAGCGGCTTCGGGCATGTTCCAGCGCTCCATCAGCAATCGCCCGATCTGTTCGTGATCGTGTCCGATAACTTTCATTTCAGCCGATTTACTGTCCATCTGATGGACCTTTTTCAATTTCAATATTTTCTTGAAGGGTTCGGGAAAAAGCATCAGCTCGATCAGTTTGCCGATGTCATGAACCAAGCCGCCGATGAAGGCCTCTTCCGGATCAGGGTAATTGACGAGTTCGGCGATCCGGCGTGCGGCCAGGCCTGATTCGACCGAATGCTGCCACAGGGACTGCCCCCAAACCCGCATTCCCTTTTGATTGTTCAGAAAGTAGCTGCGGGTGGAGGAGGCCAAAATCAAATTTCTCGTGGTCTTTAGCCCCAGCCGGGTGATAACCTGTCGCAGCGTGGTGACCTTTTGCAGGCCGCCGTACAAGGCCGAATTGCCGACCTTTATCAGCGTGGCTACCAGGGCCTGATCCTGTCCGATGACGGCCTCTATTTTTTCGACGGGTATTTCCGGGTCGGACAGCATCTGCATGGCGGAAGAGACCAGATTCGGCAACGGCGGCAGATCTTTGATGCGTCTCACCATCTTCTCGAGTCGTTTCTGGTCGTCATCCTCCCGAATATCTTGCGGCCCTGAAGGCATTTGTTCCACGACAATCTGCCGCCGGCCGGCATCATCGCCCTGCACCGGCAGTTTGGGAGCCGACGGGTACGCGACCGGAGCAACGATCCAGGATAGCAGTTCCAAATAGTGGTGGCTCGACACACCGGAACTGCGACTAGAGGTGCGGGCGTAAAAAAAGATGGAAACCATGGGACTGATCAACATGGGAATCAGGGCGCACTCGCTGTTCAGACGCGGCTCCAAAAATCTGTCCAGCAATGTACAGAGAAAGGTATTGCCAAAAAAGGCTTTGCCTGAACGGTATACCGTGGCAAAAACCGGATCGCCGTCGATTTTTCCCAGATTGCCTTTAAACGATTTCTGAACGAACCCGTTTTCACGACCCTTGCTGATGGTTTTGCAATGCACGAATTCTCCCTGTTTGGCGGTCAGAATCAGCATGCTGTCATAATAGCTCTTGCAGAAGGAAACAACGGCACTTAGCCTGGGCAGGACATCATTATGGCTGAGCAACGCTTTTAGCGCCTGCTTATACGCCGAGAACGTCGGGTCCAGCACCGGCCGCCTGTCCTGAGACACCGGGGTCGGCGCTTTGCGGGGAGGCAGCAGCGATATCGTTCCATTTTCCATGAACTGCTGGAGGTGGAGCAACACATCGTGGCTGAAAAGGGGCAGATTGTCGAACAATTCTTGCACGGTTGGATTCCCGGCTGCATGATGCAGAATCAGATTTTGCGCCGACGCCGCTTCCATTTTTGGTTCAGCACCGCCGTTTATCTGAACCGGGCGATCCAATGTCTGGATGGTTTTTATAAAATCCCGATATTCATCCGAAGCCGGCAATATCTTTAGGACGACCTTGCTTGGTTCCAACTGGATCCAGGCCCCGTCGTCCTCCACCGGCGTTTCGGTGAAATTGAAGCTGCCGTGGTCGAGAATAAGCAACTGGAGCAGCACCTCGTATATGCTCAGCGTTAGCCGCGCCTGAATATCCGCCAGGGGGAAAAAAGCCAGTTTGCCCAATATCTGGCGTACTGAAAGCCCGGTTTCTCTCTGAATTTGTTGAATTTGACGAACCTGGGAACCATTGACGCTGCCATCATGCAACAGACAGAGGAGGAGCTTCTGGTCGCCGCAACTCGACTGCGCGTCCAATAGCCGGCCGGATTTGAACGTTAGCGTGATGATGCCGTCCGGGCGGGCAATGCTTAAAATACCGTCTGAACCGACATGGGAGAGGAAAGTCATGGCGTCGGCTGGATGGTATTTGCTCAAATCCCCTTTAAAAATCATCCCCACCACACATCGCTT
>JBNKKC010000024.1:0-9240 GCA_050291625.1 Desulfobacteraceae bacterium | reverse complement strand
TCAGGGGTGAGACAATTATGGGCTTGCGAGAATTCTCTACTGAATTGAACGCCGTTCAACATGTTGTATCCATATAAGAATTGACACACAAGCGCTGCTTTGGCATACTTGGCCGAGGAAAAAGCAAGTTCTTATCTTTATCTTTAAGGGTGGAAGTCCCGGAGACCCGCAACGCATGTGCTGCATTGGGTTTGCGCTTGGAGATGGAATTCGTGGAAAGCCGGGATCAATTGCACCAGGCGGCCAACCGACTGATCGACCGTGGGGTCGACGCCATCGTAGCCGCTTCAAGCGGCACCCTATATGAAAACATCCACACCTTCATTCGGGACGCCGACCGCAAAAGCGTACCGGTTTTTTCATTTTACAAGATGGGGGTGTCGGATGGCGCCGTTGTCGCCCTGTCCAGCGACTACTTCCAAATTGCCGATGAACTCCTGCTGCCCATGGCGCAGCGTGTGCTGAAAGACAAGGTCAGCCCCGGTTCGATGCCGGCAGCCTTTTTGGATAAAACGTCGTTGTTCGTGAACCGGTCGCAGGCGCGCCGCTTCAATCTGCACATCCCGCCGAAGCTTAAAAAAGAGCATGAAATCGTTTACGTTGAATGACCGGCTTCAACGCGCAATACCTTATTTTTGAGCAATGCATGCCGAAATGCGATGCGCATGGTGTTTTATTTGAACCTTTTTGATTTAACCGGTACTAAACAGACACGAGATGTTCATCCCAAAAACAATTCTGCATACTGGAGCCAAGATGAGAACACGATCGACGTTACTACGGATAGCGGTAGCTGCAGGCATCATACTTTCATTTTCCTCGATGACATTTGCCGCCCAACAATTTTCGATAAAGAAAAATGCCACGGTAAAAAAAACAGGGCCAGTGGTTGCACAATTACCGGACCTGTCTTTTTTAAAGAAGGTGCAATGGTCGAACTTCCCCAAGGCGGGCGATACCATTGGAAGCGCTGCGATTCTTAATATTCCGATTAAAAACAAAGGAATTGCTGCATCCAAACCATGCAAAATGCAGATCAGGTTCAGCTCTATCAAGGGCGGGTCTTTCCTGCCGAGCCTGAGCGGCACGCTTCATATACCGCCTTTGAATCCGGGACAAACTTACGCCCTGTCATGGCCGCAATTGTCATCGGATAAATGGCCCGCCGGAAAGTTTCAATTTACGTTTACCATCGACCCCATGAATCAGGTAGCCGAAAGCGTTGAGACGAACAACAAGGACCAATTGCGTTTTGACGTCGCCGCATTGCCGAAGAAATTTACCCTGAAAAAGAAAGCGGCGGCAAACACCGTAGTACAGGCAGCCAAGCCTGCTGCTTCGCTATCGGCCGATCTAAAGGGCCTGTCCATACTATCCCCGAAAGCAAACACCCTGCTCATGGCCCCGAGAACGTATACCATCCGATATCTGGCAACCGGTGTGGAAAAAATCGATCTGGATTACCTGATCTACGAAGTCGATTACCAGGGGAATCCGAAAGATACATTCGTAACCAGGCGGCTTGTTAAAGATCAAGCCCCCACAGGCGCCTATGATGTGCAAATCAATTCGAGCATGGTCCCTTTCAGGCACAGCAGCGGTGCGGGTACTCCACTTTCAGGCTCTACCGAACGTTTTGACGGCAAAGTAGCCATTCGGTTGTCGGCCGTTGTGAATGGCAAGAAAGTCGAACGAATTTGTCCTTTGCGGGTAAAGTGCCCGCGGATCCGGCTCGTGCAACCCGAATCAGGTTCAAATCTATACAGAGGGCTGTGGTATGAAGCCAGGTGGTCAACGATCGGCCATCGATTGGAAAAAGTTAAGCTTCACATCACCAAAAAACCGCCCAGCAAGAAATGGGGATTTTCATCGATATGGACCGTCGAAGTGCCCAATACCGGCAAATATCGTTTCAGGGTTCCACCGGATCTGGAAATGCCGTCGCACGGCCCGACCGTTAGCCTGGTCGTTGAAGAAAGGTTTGATCTGAATCTATGGAACCCACGCGTTTTCGGGTTTAAGAACCTTGTCCTTCATTGAGTACAAAAATGGCAGGGTCATCGCTGACCCTGCCATTTTACCTTGATAATCGAAATTTCTGTCCAGAATCTAAAAATCCAGATCAAACAGGCATTACCCCCCTGTTGCATCCGTTTTACAGCCAGCCTCGAACCCGTGCGAGCGCCCTGAATCCTGCCCGTTTTCCCGCCTCCCGCGCCACCCCGCCTTGACCGCAGGTGAATGGCGCTTAGTATGAAATATGGTCTAAGCTACCACATGCACTACGATCAACCTATTCTGTTTTATGCTAAAAAACCTCAAACCGGCTGGATGAAATGGGGGCAGGCATGGCCAATATCCTGATCTCGAAATCCTGCGATCTGGCATTGCACGGTATCGGATGCCTGCGCCCCGCCGTCACCACGTCGTTGGCCCTGATCGCTTTTGCCGCCAATTCCGTTCTCTGCCGGATGGCATTGGGTGACGAATCCATCGATCCGGCCAGTTTTACCACCATCCGGCTGGTCTCGGGCGCCCTGGCGCTGATGATTGTGACAACTTTGACATCCAAAGCCGGACACGTCAGACACCCGGGCAACTGGATATCGGCGCTGATGCTTTTTTGCTACGCCGTGGCCTTTTCATTTGCTTACGTCAGCCTGTCCACAGGAGTGGGCGCCTTGATCCTGTTCGGCGCGGTACAGGCCACCATGATCGTCACCGGCCTGGTCAAGGGGGAAAGGCCGCACTATCTGGCCTGGTGCGGAATAGTCGTCGCCCTGTCGGGATTGGTGTATCTCGTTCTGCCGGGTCTGGCAGCACCGCCCCTTGCCGGTGCCGCCCTCATGGCCGCGGCCGGCATATCGTGGGGCGTCTATACATTGCGCGGGCGCGGCACCCTGCGCCCGGTGGCGGTTACCGGCGACAATTTTCTGCGCAGCGCGCCCTTGACCCTTGCCGTCAGCCTGGTCATGCTGCGCCAACTGGATATCTCCTATCAGGGGGCCCTGCTGGCAGCGGTCAGCGGCGCCTTGACGTCCGGTATGGGCTACGTGCTGTGGTACGCGGCCCTGGGCCATCTTTCGGCCACCAGGGCGGCATCCCTGCAACTGCTGGTGCCGATCATCGCCGCCGCGGGCGGCGTCGCCCTGCTCTCCGAACACATCACCCTGCGGC
Organism: Desulfobacteraceae bacterium; assembly: GCA_050291625.1. Lineage (GTDB taxonomy): Bacteria > Desulfobacterota > Desulfobacteria > Desulfobacterales > Desulfosarcinaceae > JARRKU01. Next base: position 6,063 of record JBNKKC010000024.1, on the reverse strand, counting down.
TGGTGCTGGCATCGGTGATGATCATCGGCGGCGTGGGCGCCACCATCATCTTTAAAGAGCGACAGGCGCAAACGGCCGGAACGATTGAGTCAACGACCACCCGCGAACAGGGTGGCCTGGATATCCGGCCATAGGTCGGAAAAACAAAAGCACGCAGTGCTTCTATCGTTGCGGTTGTAACCATAGCACCCGGTTTGGAAACAACCAGTCAAGCGCCCAAACCCCTGACGCATCTGGAGGCAACGACCATGGACAACAAATGGCAGCAGGCCTTCGGTCGGATGACCAACGGCATCTATGTGCTCACCACCCGATATGGGGATCAGATCAACGCAATGATCGCCTCCTGGGTCACCCAGGTATCCTACGATCCCCCGCTCATTCTGGCCGCCGTACATCCCAACCGCTACTGCCACGACCTGGTTGAAAAGAGTGCGGCTTTCGCCCTTCACATCATCGCCAGGGATCAAACGGAGATGATCGAACGCATGATGGGTCCCGATCCCAGCGCCAAATTCGACGGTCTGCAGTGGGAGGCCGACACAAACGGCTGCCCCCGGCTCGAGGCGTGCCTGGCCTGGTTCGCCTGCCGGGTCAACGCCATTCACCGGCCGGGAAACCACACCCTTTTCATCGGTGAGGTGGTCGACGCGGGCATCAACGCCCAGGGCAAGCCCATGCGCACCCTGGACTACGAGGGAAAATACACTGGAAATGGATAACGACTGAAATCCCATGAACGCAAAGACTTCAGGGGAAAGGAAAAGACCTGCAGGTCTGCGATGCAAAAGGAGAAGAAGAGATGAGCGACCCAGCCCCCATTTCCAAACTGTCGGTGGAAGTCCTTCGAAACGCGATCATGAAGGAATATACCGAGGTCGCCCGGGAGCCGGACAAAGGATACCATTTCCACACCGGCCGTGCGGCTCTGGACCGCATCGGATATGAACCGGCGTTCTATGCCGCCTTGCCCGAAGAGATCATCGCCTCGTTCGCCGGTACCGGCAATCCCTTCAGCCTGGGGCCCATCAACAGAGGGGAAACCGTGGTCGATGTGGGATCGGGCGCCGGTTTCGACGCCCTCATCGCCGCCCGCCTGGTCGGCCCGAACGGACGCGTCGTCGGTATCGACATGACAGACGAAATGCTGCGCAAGGCACTCCATGGCGCCGAAAAAGCAGACGCCGGTCATGTGGAGTTCCAGCAGGGCTTTGCCGACGACCTTCCCCTGCCGGAAAATTTTGCCGACGTGGTCATCAGCAATGGCGTACTGAACCTGACCACCGACAAGAAGAAAACCCTTGTTGAGTGGGCCCGCGTACTCAAACCCGGCGGGCGCCTGTTCATCGGCGACATCCTGCTCTCCAAACCCATCCCCCAGGAGGCGCTGGACGACATCGATTTGTGGACCGGCTGAATTGCCGGCGGTCTGTCGGAGACAGACCTGCTCAACGCCCTGCGTGCCGCCGGCTTCGAAAGAGCCCGGATTGTCGGCCGCCACGACATCTTCGTGGACGTCCCCAGACCGTCCGATGCCCTGGAGTTCGGCACCCGCGGCATCAGCCTGCGGGCCTTCAAACCCGGAAAATAAAGCGACTGCACGGATGGAACGCATGGGTGTCATGTGCAAAACCGGCATACGGAGCAGAACCCGTATCAACCAGGCTTCAGCTCGCCAGCCCCAAGTCCAGTCCTGCAAAAGGATCCGCCACGCAACTGCGGTTTGAACGCCTGCGTTTATCGCGCCGCAGGTGGATTTGCGCTTCAATAACGGATTCGCGTTCCCGCATTTCAACCTGATATGGCAAGGCTTGGAGCAGGCGCACCATTGGACTGTTGTCGGGATGAATGGAAGCGATGATGGTTTTCAGTCCCTTTGCGACGGCAAATCGACAAATATGATGCATCAAAGCCGCACCGATGCCGCATCCTTGAAATCCGTCCTCAACCAGTATGGCCAGTTCCGGCGTGCGATTGAAGCTGTCATGCCCATTTTGATAATAGGCGTACCCGACAATGCGATGCACTGCATCGTCGTATTCGACCACGAATACGGCACCTTCGCTGCCGGGCAGCGTGCACATACGTTCCAAATCCCTTGCCCCAGGCTTATAGGGATATAAATACCGAAAGTACAACGACTGCCGGGACAGCCGCTCATGCATTTTCTGGAGTTCGACGCCGTCCGCCTGTTTTACGGGCCTGATGAAAAAAAGCTTGCCCTTCCGGAAATACCCCTCTGCGGCATCCGAATCCCGGGCAGATCGCGGTGCCGATTTTTTTAATTGTTTTTTGACGATGTGAACATATTTTTTAATCAGTTTTGTCATTTTGATTACCTCCTATGACCAACTTGGACGAATCATCAATTGTTTGAGTCACAGGATAAATGCCGGGCGTCCTTTAAACGTCCTTTCCGACGTCCTCGGAGGCGTCCTTTGAAAAAAATTCTTTTTCTGATTTAATTTGAAAGCTGACAGGTTATGGACCGGATCAACATATACCTTTTCGGGCCGCCGCATTTTGAATCCCGGGGAAACATACTTGATATCCGCCTGCGAAAGCCCCTTGGCTTGTTTGCCTATTTGGCGGTGACCGGCAAAGCGCACACGAGGGATACACTGGCCACGCTTTTCTGGCCGGAGGCAGACCAGCAATCAGGGCGGTCCAACCTGAGAAGATCCATTTACAACCTCAAAAAAGCCGCAGGGGAAAATGTGATAGCCGCCGCCCCCGAGCAAGTCGGCATCAATCCGGAAGCCGACTTGTGGATCGATGTCAGGGTGTTTGATACAAGCGCGGGACTGCAGAAGACTTCCGATTTCAATGACGGCATCTATTCACATCTGGCGGAAGCCGCGCATTTGTTTTGTGGAGACTTTATGGCGGGTTTCAATTTGCCGGATTGCCCTGAATTCGATGAATGGCAGTTTTTTCAAAGAGAGCATTATCATCAAAAGGGCCTTCAGCTCCTTGACAGGTTGGTGGAGATGGATGTGCAGAATGGACGCTTCCAGCAGGCCATTTCCTTTGCGCGCAAACGCCTGTCATTTGATCGCCTGCACGAACCCGCCCATCGTAAATTGCTTCAACTCTATGCGCAGACTGGAGAAAAAGCCGCCGCCATCAGACAGTTCTCGGAATGTGAACGGATTCTCAAGCTTGAATTGGGCGCAAAGCCGCAACCTGAAACAATTCACATATTGGACAGCATTAAAAACCGCCGGCAAAACATCGATGCGCGCCAAGGCCCCCTCGCCCCCAAAACCCGATACGTTAAAAGCGGCAACACCTACATCGCCTATCAAACCATGGGCCAGGGCCCTGTCGATATCCTGTTGGTTTCCGGTTTCGTCTCCCATATCGAGCATATGTGGAATGATCCCGGGCTTTCCTCCTTCTTGCATCGATTGGGCAGGTTCGCCCGATTAATCGTGTTTGATAAAAGAGGGATAGGCCTTTCGGATCGAATAGGAGACCCGCCGACCCTGGAGAACACGTTGGAGGATATCCAGGCCGTATTGAAGGCCGCCGGTTCCGGCAATACGATTCTGTTGGGTGCGTCCGAAGGCGGCCCTGCCGTCATTCAATACGCTTTCAAACACCCCCGGAATATCCTCGGCCTCATTCTGTATGGAACGATGGCCAAAGGGACGAAAAGCGATAACTACCCATTCGCTTTGACCAGAAGCCAGTATGACAAATGGCTGGAGCGCCTGATCAGTTCCTGGGGCGGCCCATGCGGTATTGGATTTTTCGCGCCCAGCAGAAAAACGGATCCACAGCTCCGCATGTGGTGGTCAGACATGTTGAAGTTGAGCTCAAGTCCGGGGAATGTCCGCTTGGTATTGGAAGCGCTGAGGGATATCGATGTTCGTCCGTTGCTCCCCCGCGTCAAGGTCCCTGCCCTCATACTCCACCGCAAAGAGGATAAGGCGGTGAGGGTCGGCGCCGGTCGTTATTTGTCCGAGCTTATCCCCAACAATCAATATGTTGAACTTGACGGAGCGGATCATTGGTGGTGGATCGCGGATGTCGACGCCATCATCCATCAGATCAGGCAGTTTTGTTCCAGATTCGCGTAGAAGCGGCTATAAAAACGTCCTTGGAAGCCGACCAAAATTGCAGGCTGCCGACAAAAGCGGAGCGCCGACTTGTAGCCCCCGTAGCCTGCTTTAGGTTTGGTATGGAAAAAACTTCAAGGAGGTATTCCCATGCCGTTGTTTGAATATACATGTAATCAGTGCCGCTACCGGTTCGACAAGATGGTGGCGCGCTATGACACGCCGGTCAAGTGTCCCATCTGCCAGTCGAACGTAACCAAGCTGATGTCGACATTTGCCGTTCGCGGTTCACATAAGAGTGCCCTGGACCACATACCTGATACGCGGCCCAAAATGTGCACAAACTGTTGAGCGGCGCATAAATGCAGCGCAAACCGAAAAATCTCGTCGACCTGGCCGGATACCGGGACCGCGGATGGATATTTGCCGACCGGAACCAAGCAGGCCGGGTCCTGGCAAAGATGCTGTCCGACCGGTTGCATCCCGACAGCGTGATTCTGGCCGTCCCGGCCGGCGGCGTGCCGGTGGCCTGCGCGCTTGCTGCACCGCTCGGACTGGAAGTCGATGTGGTAGTGGTCAGCAAAATCACTTTCCCGTGGAATTCAGAAGCCGGGTACGGCGCCGTGTCGCAAAACGGACTGGTCTGGCTGAACGACCGAATCGTAGCAGACATGCGTGTGAGCAAAGCAGAGATACAAGAAGGCATCGCCACAACCACTGAAAAGGTCAACCGGCGCAAACAGGCGTTCAGAGGCAAACGCCCGGCGCTCGACCTCGGCGGTCGGTCTGCCGTCATCGTCGACGACGGCCTTGCCAGCGGAACCACCATGCATGTGGCCGTAGAGACGGTCGCCCGAATGAAAACGACCTCCATCACGCTGGCCGTCCCCACGGGTCAATTGGAATCGATTCGACGTATCAGCCCCAAAGTCGAGCGAATTTATTGCGCCAATGTCCGCAGCCATACGAGATTTGCCGTTGCAGCCGCCTACCAGGACTGGTCCGATGTCCCGGAGTCCGAAGCCATCGACATGATGGCGCGGCAATACCGGCTCACCTGAACACCGGAAAGTACTTCACGTTTTTTTATAAGCCAAGAAATCCCCAGGCCAGTGGCTATTATCGCTGCGTGCAGGATCATTTTGAGCAGTTGGAGATGCACTGGCAGGACTGCTATGCACCGCGCTACGGTTTCTGGCGGCCCTATGTCACCGATGTAATCTATCGCTACCTGGAGTGCGGCGATCTGCATTTCGGCTTTGCACGGGTGAAATGCCCAGAGTGTGGTCACGAGTACCTGCTGGCCTATTCTTGCAAACGACGCCACTTTTGCCCCTCTTGCCACCAAAAGCGGGTCGTGGAGTTTGGCGAGTGGCTCTGCAGCCAGGTGCTCAAACTGGTCCCCCACCGCCAATGGGTCTTTAGCCTGCCCAAGCGTGTGCGGATCTATTTTATGTACGACCGCAAGCTGCTGGCCAAGCTGAGCCGATGTGCCTGGAAAGTGCTCAGCGCCTATCTAAAGCAGGCGGTCTCTTTCGATGACGCTGTACCAGGCGCCGCCGTTGCTGTTCACACCTTTGGTGATTTTCAGCAATTTAATCCGCATCTTCACTTGATCGCCACCGACGGTTGTTTCTCAACCGGCGGCACATTCACCAAAAGCCCAGAGCCAGTAGCCAAAGATTTGGAGGAACTGTTTCAATATGAGGTGCTCAAGATGCTCAAAGCCGAGGGCAAAATCAATGATGCCGTCATTGAAAATATGCTCTGCTGGCGCCACAGTGGCTTTAACGTTTATTGTGGCCCCACCATCTGGCCCAACAACGATCAAGGCCTTGAGGACTTGGCCCACTACATCATCCGCGCCTGTTTTTCTCAAGAACGCATGCGCTATATACCGGCAAAAGATACATTCGATGGGCAGGCCAAGGTGATTTATCGATCCAAGGATGGCCGCACATCCAAAACCTTTGAGGCCTTGGATTGGTTAGCCCAACTG
>JBNKKC010000023.1:0-1782 GCA_050291625.1 Desulfobacteraceae bacterium | reverse complement strand
ATGAGCCAATTTACAAGATCTTCATTTTTGTCATAATAACTTGATCTATTTTCTGATTTAGAAGATTCAACAAAAAGGCCGGAATCAACTAAAGTGTGATTAATTTTTTCTTGGTCTCCTGCTTGAAATTTTTGACCATATTTTCCAATTTTATCTCGCCATTGTTTTGATGAAAAAACACTTGCAATATTTTGGTTTTCATTTCCCGCAGTAATAAAAATATACTGGGGTATGCACTTGGGTCAACCACCCACAATATATTGTGGTCCCCCCTGTTCCTGTCGCCCGCCGACAATGGACCGGCCTGGGACAGTGTCAACGCTCACGGCCTGCTGTACCAGGCGATAGAACAGCTTGCCACGTGACGCCGACTTTCGACGGTTGAAGCGGAAAGTGAATTCATCAAGGTAGTAATCAAGCTGATGGTGACTAACTGCTCCGTGATAGGTGCCCAAAAGCCAACGTTTCAGAAGCGACGCGACCAAATGGCAAATCACCAGATCCTGCGAGCCAACAATATCGTGGGTGTAAACGTCCGAAGGGATCGGCGTGTATCCTTTCCAGCCGTCTGTCCGCACTCGACTGCCGGGACAGACATTGGCCTGGAGGAAAGCGTTCAAACTGTCCGACGACGCATCAGAAACCCGCGCCAGACGAATACGTCCTATGCCTCGTTTTGCGATGTCGGTTATGGAGGTGTCCTCAACCGCAATCACGACTATGGCCTTGGCCTCCGCTCCACGTCCAGGCTTTCCTGGCCTTGCGCCTCCCACGTAGGTCTCATCCACTTCCACCGTGCCCTGCAATCGATTCCGCCCCGGACGCACCATCGCACGTCTGAGGCGATGAAGCCAACGCCAAGCGGTGTTGTAACTGCCAAAGCCCAGGATCCGCTGCAGGCCGAGCGCATTGGCGCCATGCTTTTGCTCTGTGACGTGCCAAATGGCCTCGAACCACAAACGAAGAGGTTTCCGGCTACCGTGGAAAATCGTGCCGCTGGTCACCGAAACCTGACGCCTACATCCGCGGCAGAGAAACAAGCCGCTCGACATCTGCCACGCTTGAGCGCCGCATTCCGGACAGACGAATCCATCAGGCCATCTGAGCTTGGCAAGATAGGCAGCGCAGGCATCATCAGTACTGAAGCGATCACGGAACTCAATCATGTCTCGCGGGTAGTCCTCCATGCCCAACCACTACATCTTGTGGCAGGTTGAGTCAAGTGCATACCCCTGAAAATAGATATGCGTCCGATGATGGAAGCCTGTGGTATTGATGTTTTCAAAACAGCCCGCCGAAATGGTTTTCAGGTCGATACCGATAAAGAAAAATATGGGAGATGGAATTTTTTCGCTATGGTTCTTATCGAATAATCTCGTATGTGGAACCGCAAAAGGATATATCAATACAGCACGTTGCGCAGCATCCAATTCATGAGATAGCCGTTACGGGTCAATTGTTGGCCGAGCCCTGAAATAAACAGCCTGCCATAGCGCTACAGCCGAAATGGGCCAATTGCGGTGGCCCCCAAAAATCGGACAATGTGTTAAGCTCTGAGTCATCCGAACAGAAAAGGAACTGACAATGAGCAACAAACGCAAAAAGTACAGGGCAGAATTCAAGGCCAAGGGAACTAAACCACTTAGAGCTTAGCCGCAATATTTAGCAGTTTAAGGAAAAACATACGGCGACGTTGGATATAATTTCGCCAGACGAGCAAAGCACGGATGACAAGCAGGACTATCACCAATGTTTAGATCTATTCCAAAGGAGGCAATCGCC
>JBNKKC010000022.1:0-12599 GCA_050291625.1 Desulfobacteraceae bacterium | reverse complement strand
CTGGCCCTCAAAGCCGGCGTTCCGTTCGTCGGCATGAACGATTCGGGCGGCGCGCGCATTCAGGAAGGTGTCGATGCGCTATGCGGCTACGGCAACATTTTCTACCGCAACTCCGTGGCATCGGGCGTGATCCCGCAAATATCGGCGATTATGGGGCCCACCGCGGGCGGAGCCGTCTACTCCCCGGCCATGACCGATTATGTCTTCATGGTCAAAAACAGCAGCTACATGTTCATCACCGGCCCGGAAGTCATCAAGGCCGTCACAGGGGAAGAGATCACATTCGAAGATCTGGGCGGCGCCATGGCACACAATGAGAAGAGCGGCGTGGCCCACTTTGCCTGTGAGAACGATGCCGATGCCATCAACCAGATCCGAAAACTGCTTTCCTACCTGCCTGCCAACAATATGGAGGATCCGCCGCGGGTGGATACCGGCGACGATCCCAAGCGCAGGGCCGACGTGCTCGATACGATCATTCCCGATTCGGCCAATCAGTCATATGATATGAAGGCGGTCATAAAGGCCATCGTCGATAACGGCGACATTTTCGAGCCCCACCAGTATTTTGCCAAAAACATCATTGTCTGCTTTGCACGCCTAAACGGCCGCAGCATCGGTATCATCGCCAACCAGCCCGACGTGCTGGCCGGTTGCCTGGACGTGGATGCCTCGGACAAGGCAACACGATTCATCCGCTTCTGCGATGCGTTCAACATCCCTCTGTTGACCATTGCCGACGTGCCGGGATATCTGCCCGGCAGCCAGCAGGAGCATGGCGGCATCATCCGCCACGGCGCCAAACTGCTGTGGTGCTATAGCGAGGCCACGGTACCCAAACTGCTGCTCATCACCCGTAAAGACTACGGTGGAGCTTATATTGCCATGTCTTCCCGCCATCTTGGGGCCGACATGGCGTTTGCTTGGCCTACCGCCGAAATCGCCGTAATGGGCGCGGAAGGCGCCGCCAACATCATTCATCGCAAAGCGATCAAGGCGTCGGATAATCCGGCGGCGACGCGTTCCGAAAAGATCAAGGAATACGATGAGCTGTTCGCCAATCCTTATGTGGCGGCCGGCCGCGGATACGTGGATGCCGTTATCCAACCCAGCCAGACGCGGGTCCGTCTGATCGACGCCCTGGAGATCATGTGCTCCAAGCGCGAATTGCGGCCACCGAAGAAGCACGGCAACATTCCGATGTAGCCATGACAACTGTTAACCGCAAAACCAGTGGGTGAATATCATGGAAACCATGGAAAAGAAGATGGCTGCCGCTTTAGCTGCAGTGAGCGCGTATATGCAACAGGAACAGGAAGCTTATGCCGATGCACTGGCGGCCGCCATGGCGCCTCCCAAGCCGCCGGCAATTGAGATGAACCTGTGGGGCCAGAGCGGACGTCAGGGCATGATGACCATGCGCAGCCTGATGCAAATGAAAGCGTTTGATCGCTTCCGATAGAATGTTACGTCTTAACGAATTAGCCATAGGAGACCGCAACCATGAGCGACCAAGTTAAAATGACATCGATGAATTATGACAAAGACCGCCCTGCGGCGGAAAACCCGATTAAAATTATGGATCTGAGCCTTCGCGACGGGCATCAATCCCTGTTTGCCACCCGGGGCCGCACGGAGGATATGATTCCCGTGGCTGAATTGATGGATCAGGTCGGATTCTGGGCCGTAGAAACCTGGGGCGGGGCCACGTTCGATACCATGCATCGCTTTCTCAACGAAGATCCCTGGGAGCGCATCCGTACCCTGAAGCGTTATTTCAAAAAGACCCCCTTTTCCATGCTGCTGCGCGCCCAGAACCTGGTCGGCTACCGCAACTACGCGGACGACGTGGCCAAGGCTTTCATGGACCGCGCCTGCGAGAACGGCATGGACATCTTCCGCACATTTGACGCGCTCAACGATTACCGCAACTTTGAAACGGTCGTGCCCAAGATCAAGGAGTACGGCAGACACTTCCAGGGCTGCATCTGCTACACCATGACCGAGCCGCGTCTGGGCGGCGATGTCTACAATCTGGATTACTACGTCAACAAGGCCAAGGATCTGGAAGCCATGGGCGCCGACAGCATCTGCATCAAGGATATGGCCGGCTTGATCGCCCCCTACGATGCCTATGAATTGGTCAAGGCCCTCAAGGACGCGGTTAAAGCGCCGGTTCACCTGCACAGCCATTTTACTTCCGGCATGTCGCCCATGAGTCACCTCAAGGCCATCGAGGCCGGTGTCGACATCATCGACACTTGTATGTCGCCCTATGCCTACCGCACCTCGCATGCGGCGGTCGAGCCGCTGGTGATGGCCCTTTTGGGCACCAACCGCGACACCGGATTCGACATCAAACTGCTGGCCGAGATCAACAATATCTTCGAAAAGAAAGTGATGCCCAAATACAAACATCTGCTGGACGATTCCAAGATCTCCGTTATCGATATCAACGTGCTGCTGCACCAGACCCCGGGCGGCATGCTCTCCAACCTGGTCAACCAGCTGCGCGATATGGATGCCCTCGACCGGATCGATGAAGTCTACAAAGAGCTGCCGCGCGTGCGCAAGGAACTGGGCCAGATTCCGCTGGTCACGCCCACCAGCCAGATCGTGGGGGTTCAAACCGTCAACAACGTGCTTTACGACACCCCGGACGAGCGCTACAAGATGATTACCGGTCAGGTAAAGGATCTATGCTACGGCCTCTATGGCAAGACTGCGGTGCCCATCGATCCCGACGTGCAGAAAAAAGCCCTCAAAGGCTACAACCGCGGCGAAGAGCCCATTACCTGTCGTCCGGCCGAAGTCATCGAACCGGAGCTGGAGAAAGCCAAGCAGGAGATCGGCGACCTGGCCGTCGATATGGACGATCTGGTGGTGTATGCCCTCTACCCCGTAACGGGTAAGAAATTCCTGCAATGGAAATACGGCCTCGAAGAACCGCCCAAAGCGGTGATGCCCATTACCCTGGAAGAAGTAAAGGCCAAGGACGAGATCCTGAAAAAGGCCAAAGCCGGTGAACTGATCGAGAAGAAAACCGGAGCGCCGGCCAAAGGCGAAAACATGCGCACTTTCAACGTGTTCGTCGACAACGAATACTTCAACGTCGAAGTCGAACCCACCGGCGGTGCTCCCGTGATTTCGCTTCCCGCGGGCGGTGTGCCTATGGCCGCACCCGTAGCCGCCGTACCTGCTGCAGCCGTGCCGGCTGCACCGGTACCGGCGCCTGCTGCGGCTGCCGCTCCGGCCGCGCCGAGCCCGGCACCCGAAGCGGCGGCTCCGGCTCCGGCGGCAGCGGTCGAAGGAACTCCCCTGAAGGCGCCCATGCCCGGAATGATCGTCAGTTACGAGAAGAATGTGGGGGATGCGGTCAGCGAAGGGGAGACCGTTTTGATCCTGGAAGCCATGAAGATGGAGAATGCTCTCTCCGCGCCCTGCAGCGGTACCATTCAGGCCGTCAACTACAAAAGCGGTGATTCGGTGGGCAAGGGCGATATCCTTTGCGTCATCGGATAGCGCAGATTGTGCTGAATCGATAATAGGGCATGGGGTCCCTGCTATAGACTTTAAGATAATGTTTTTGGCAAGGCTAGAGGGAGGAAGCTGTATTGCGATACCGCGACGACCGATAACGCAGTCCAAAAACATTATCTTAAAGTCTATAATGGGGCCCCGTGCCGGCTGTTGCCCTGCCCTTTCGGCGTATTGCGGATTCCCCCCCACTTGTTGCCCATTATCGATTACCGGATATTGTTAACCTTTGGAAGTGAGGTCCCTTCATGAAAATTCACGAATACCAAGCCAAGGAGCTATTCAGAAAGAACGGGGTCGCGGTTCCCGGCGGAGCCGTTGCCTTCAGTGTTGACGAAGCCAAACAAACGGCGGAAAAGCTGGGGGCCTTCCCAGTGGTGGTCAAGGCCCAGATCCATGCCGGCGGACGCGGTTTGGGCGGTGGCGTCAAAGTCGCCAAAGACATGGAAGAATTTAGCGCCTATGCCGATGAGATTCTGGGAATGAATCTGGTGACCAAACAGACCGGGCCTCAGGGAAAACGGGTGAAGAAGCTGCTGATCGAACAAGGGCTGAACATTGTAAAGGAGCTCTACCTGAGCATTTTACCGGACCGGGCAACGGCCAAGATGATCATCATGGCCAGCGAAGCCGGTGGAATGGACATCGAGGAGGTGGCTGAAAAAACGCCGGAAAAGATCATCAAGATTTACGTCGATCCCACTATCGGGATTCAGGGATATCATCTGCGGCAGGCGGCCTACGGGCTCCACCTGCCCAAAGCGTCCATCAAGCCCTTTATGACCCTGCTGAAGAACCTGTTTGAATTGGCCCTGAGCTACGATTGCTCGCTGGTGGAAATCAATCCGCTGGTGTTGACGGCGGACAGCGATGTGATTGCCCTGGACGGAAAGATGGACTTCGACGACAATGCCCTGTATCGCCATCCGGATGTGAAAGCCTACCGCGACCTGGACGAGGAGGATCCCACAGAAGTGGAGGCATCGGAGTACGGCTTGAACTACATCCACCTGGGTGAAGGCGGCAATGTCGGCAACATGGTCAACGGGGCCGGACTTGCCATGGCTACCATGGATTGCATCAAGTATGCCGGTGGAAAACCCGTCAATTTTCTGGATGTCGGCGGCGGCGCCAGTGCCGAGCAGATCGAAAACGGGTTCAGGATTCTGCAGAGCGATCCGAACGTAAAAGCCATCCTGATCAATATTTTCGGCGGTATCCTGCGGTGCGACCGCCTGGCCAATGGTGTCGTTCAGGCCGCCCGGAAGGTGGGGATGCGCGTGCCGGTGATCATTCGCATGGAAGGCACCAATCTGGAGGAAGGGCGAAAAATTCTGGCGGAATCGGGATTGGAACTGATCAACGCCAAAGACCTCAAGGATGCGGCGCAGAAGCTTCAGGCGGTGATTCAATAGCGCTGCCGATGTTGTCTGGTTCGTTACATGATTAACACGCAATCGCGAGGATAGAAAAGTGAGCATTTTTGTCAATAAAGAGACGAAGCTTCTGGTCCAGGGGATTACAGGAAAAGAGGGACAATTCCATACGCGCGCCTGTGTGGCGTACGGCACACAGGTGGTGGCGGGCGTCACGCCTGGCAAGGGCGGCCAGACCATGGATGGTATACCCGTATTCAATACCGTGGCCGACGCCGTTGCCTCCAGCGGCGCCGATGCCAGCATGATTTTTGTGCCGCCGCCGTTTGCCGCCGATGCCATCATGGAAGCCGCCGATGCGCAGGTGCCGCTGATTGTCTGCATCACCGAAGGCATACCGGTGATGGATATGATGCGCGTCAAGAACTATCTGAAAGATAAACCGGTCCGGCTGATCGGGCCCAACTGCCCGGGAATCATCACTCCCGATGAATGCAAGATCGGCATCATGCCGGGTGTCATCCATCAAGCCGGCAAAATCGGCGTCGTCTCCCGTTCCGGCACACTGACCTATGAAGCGGTGCATGCCTTGACCCAAAACGGCCTGGGCCAGACCACCTGTATCGGGATCGGGGGAGATCCGGTCAACGGCACCAACTTCATCGACTGTCTGTGCGCATTCCAGGAAGATGCGGCAACCCAGGGGATCGTGATGATCGGAGAGATAGGCGGCAACGCCGAAGAGCAGGCCGCCGAATACATCAAAACCCATGTCACCAAACCGGTGGTGGGCTTTATTGCAGGACTGACGGCGCCTCCCGGTCGCCGCATGGGACACGCCGGCGCCATCATCAGCGGCAGCAGCGGCACCGGCCAGAGCAAGGTCGATGCCATGAAAGCCAATGGCGTTCATGTCTGCGAAAATTTGGCTTATTTGGGTGATATATGTGTGGAGACTTTTGCGTAGCAAAAGTCTCAGTGTTAAGTGTAAAGTTTTAAGTGTTAAGTGAATGAATTCTATCGATTATGATAGTGACCCCCCGATTCACGTAGCGCAGCACAGGCGGATTTGATCGATGCATGAAATGGGATTGGCGACGGAGATCGTTCGTATCGTGACGGAGTCCATACCGGGCGACATGGTCGATCCGAAGGTGGAGCGGGTGAATCTGAAGGTGGGCAGACTTGCCGCAGTGGTTCCGCATAGTCTGAAATTCTGCTTTGACATCGCGGCCAAGGATGGTCCCGTTGAAGGAGCTGAATTGGTTATCGAAGAAATCGGCGTCTCGGCACGGTGCAACGATTGCAAGAATCGATGGGACATCGATGAGCCTGCATTTCAATGCCCAAGGTGCAACGGCGGGTCCATCGAAGTGCTGACCGGACGGGAGCTGGATATTGAATCGATTGAATTGGCGGGGGAATAGGAGCTTGAAAAGCTTTCCACCGCCCAAAAGAGGTTTCGGGATAAACAACCTCACTGGCGACCCGCCAATTCAGTGTTAAGTGTAAAGTTTTAAGTGTTAAGTGAATGAATTCTGCCGTTTTTAAAGGGCGTTTGTCGGCGGTTTGCTTTGCGTGGTTCGGATTGGATGGCTGATATTTATTAGGAATAATGACGATGTTTGATTTTTATTGGAGTCGATGGTTCTTTCACCATGACCCGAAGCGCCCCCATCACCATCACGATGACGGGGGGGCGGTGATTGAGTCTCATGGCAGCGGTTCTCGAAAGATTCAGGTGGTGCGCAATGTGCTGGACGCCAACAACATGATGGCCCAGCAGATGCGGCACAAGTTTGCCGCCAAGAAGGTCTTTGTGTTGAATGTCATGAGTTCACCGGGTTCGGGAAAGACGACGACACTGGTTCGATCATTGGCGGCACTGACGCCTCAATTGAGGTGTGCGGTTATCGTGGGCGACATCTGCTCCACCCATGATGCCGACAAGCTGGCGCAGTCCGGAGCGCCCGTTATCCAGATCAACACCGACCAGTTCGGCGGGGAATGTCACCTGGCAGCTCACGTGATCGACACGGCGGTTGCCGCCATGGATTTGGATGCCATCGATCTTTTGATTGTGGAGAACATCGGCAACCTGGTCTGCCCGGCCGAATTCGATATCGGCGAAGATCTGCGCGTTGTAATGCTCAGCGTGACCGAGGGCGAGGATAAGCCCATCAAATACCCGCTCATGTTCCGGGTTTGCGATGCGGCTTTAATCAACAAAGTCGATCTGCTGCCTTATCTGGATCTAAAGATCGAAGCGATTCACGCAAACCTGCTTCAGGTCCACCCCGATATGCCGCTGTTCGACATCTCGGCGAAGACCGGGGAAGGGGTGCAGGATTGGGTAGAATGGTTGAGAGATAAAGTGAAGGCGAAGATTGAATAAAAGATAGTTTTAAGTGTTAAGTTAAGGATTTTAACCGATTTAACAATGGCGATAACGAGGCTTTACGATTGGAAACAACGGGCAATGGTCATCCCCGATAATTTCCTTGGTTATTATAATATGGTAGAATTCATCAACTTAACACTTAACACTTAACACTACAGCGGTTCAAAGCCTATCACGATTGGAATACTGTCTCCCGATCAATTACACCTTGCCACTATTTTTCGAAAACGTATGTGCCCGGCGCCGGTTCTTTAGCCGGGTAATTCTTGCTGCCCATGGTCGGCGGGGCGACTTTGGCGCCGCTGCGTTTTTTCAGCCATGCCAGCCAGTCAGGCCACCAGGACCCCTTGGCCGGGACCTGTTTCGCCTTCCATTTGTCTTTATCTCTGAGCCGGGTGGCTGCCCCTGCCAGGTATAGTTTTTTCGACCATGGCGAAGGAGGATTCACGATACCGGTGATGTGACCTTCATCGGCCAAGACATAACGCACCTTGCCTCCGGTCAGTCGGCACGATTGAAATGTGGCCGCCCAGGGGCAGATGTGATCTTTTGCCGCACCGACGATATAGAGCGGCTCTTTGACAAGTCGCAGGTCGATTGTTCTTCCGCGCACCGCCAGGGCGTTGGGTGTGGCCATGCGGTTGTGGAGATAGAAGGCGTCAAGATATTGGTTGCACATTGACTCCGGCAGGCGGGTGCCGTCGCTGTTCCAGAACAGCATGTCCGAGCGTGGTGGCGACTCCCCGCAAAAATAATTGTTGACCACGTAGCGCCATATCAGATCGGCTGGATTCAGCAGACGAAAAGCTGACGCCACTTGATGCGCATGCAGGACACCCTGGGCCGACGCCATCTGCTGGATGGCCTGCACCGAATCGGGATTGATCAAGGCGGCCAGATCGCCGGAATCCGAAAAATCGAGCAAGGTGGCAAACAGTGAGATATCGCTCAGCGGCTTGGCGGTCGTCCCGCCCGCCATCCAGCCCGCCATTGCCGCCAGCGCCGTTCCGCCGATGCAGTAGCCGGCGGCATGCACGTTCCGGGTTTGGCAGATATCAATGGCCGCCTCCACTGCAACCTTTGCACCGTTGAGGACATAGTCGTCAAACCCGGTTCGCCGCATGTCGGGACCGGGATTTTTCCAGCTGGTTATGAATACGGTGTAGCCCTGGCGGGTCAGGTAGCCGACCAGGCTGCTGCGCGCCCCCAGGTCAAAAATATAGTACTTGTTGATCCATGGCTGGATTATAACGATGGGTGTCCGCCATACGGTATCTGTTTGGGGGGCGTATTGAATCACCTCCAATAATGCATTGCGAAAGACGACACGTCCAGGGGTGGCTGCGAGATCCCGGCCCAACTCAAAGCTGGTCGGGTCGGCAAGCGCCACGAGTCCGCCCCCCTTATACAGGTCGGCCAACCAGTTCAGCATGCCGCGCAACAGGCTGTGTCCGTCACTCTCAAACAGGTGGCGTACAGCCTGCGGATTGGTCCAAAAGCAGTTAGCCGGGGATGCCATTTCGGTAAATTGTCTGACCCAGAAAAGTGCCTGCCTGCGGCGCTGCCCGTTCAATTGAGGCGCGTTTTCGACATATTGCTTCATCCAGTCACTGAGCACCTGATGGTACTGGCGTGTGGTCCAGGCCAGTTTGCGTACGCCATCCAGAATTTGGTCGGCAGGATCGGACGGATCTGCGGTTTCGGCCTTGAAATGATCGCACACTTTCTCGCCGGCTGCATAGATCGCTTCATTCAGACCGCTGCAATAGGCGGAAAATGCCGTTTGATCATTCATCCAGGCGGCGTTCAGGTCGGCAAAGATGTCGGTAACGGATGCATGATCCGTTTCGGATGAGGACGATATGGCGACGTTTTTCGAGTGTTTCATATCTGGACCGGATTGGCGATGAATTCCATCACCTCATGCAAGCTGGTTGAGTCGGCCAGCAATTCGATGGGAACTTCGAGATCAAACTGCTGATACAGGTACGTTTGAAAATTGACTGCAGCCATGGAGTCCCATTCCGGCAGATCTCCAAGCATGGTGTCCGATGAAAGGGCCATTGTTTCGCAATCCGGAAATATTTCGTGTAAACCTTTGATTAACACGGCACTTGAAACGTTCATCCTATGTTCCTTCCTTTCCATACACGGTAATAATGTGGAATGATAATGCCATAGACGTTCAGAGAATGTTTTTGGCAAGGCCAGAGGGAGGAAGCTGTATTGCCGATACCGCGACGACCGATAACGCCGCCAAAAACATTCTCTGGACGTCTATGTCTAAAGTTGGATCAAGTTGGCGCCCCAGGATAACCCCCCCCCAAAGGCCGCCGTAACGATCAGATCTCCCGGACAAATGATGCTGCGGGCCATGGCTTCATCGAGGGCGATTAAAACAGAAGCGCTTGCCGTATTGCCATGCCGAAACATGTTCATGAAAAATTTGTCTTCTTTGATACAGAGCTGCTCTGCGATTTTTAATACAATATTGACATTGGCCTGGTGACAAATGAAGCATTTCACCTGATCGGCCTCAATACCCGCTTTTTCCAGCAGGCTGGATATGACTTCAGTGCCTCTTTTGACGGCAAACTGATAGACCTCGCGCCCCTTCATTTGGAAATAGGCCGATTTGGTATCCACCATGCGGCCGAACGGAAGCATGGTGCCCCCCCCTGGGACGCAGATCGTATCGCACCCGCTTCCGTCCGTTCCTAAAATGGATTCCAGCACGCCTTTTTCGGATGCGGCGTCTGCCTGAAACAGAATGGCTCCAGCGCCGTCGCCAAAATAGGGAAACGTTGCAAAATCTTCGGGATTCAAAATTTTAGAATAAACCTCGGCTGCGATAAACAGAACGTTTGAACACATTCCGGATCGTATGAGCGAGTGCGCCAGGGCGATGCCGAATGTACTTCCGGAGCAGACCGAGTTGATATCGAACGCAAATGCATTGGACGCACCCAGAAGATGCTGCAGACGAGTGGCCGTGGCCGGCTGCAGCCGGTCCGGAGACGATGTCGACAGCATGATGGCTTCCACCCGGTCTTCTTTGACCTCCGCCTGCTCCAGGCATCGTCGAGCGGCTTCAAGGGCAAGATCCGAGGTGCATTGACCGCTTGCGGCATGGTGGCGGCAAAACACGCCGGTTTTCTGGCTGATCAACAGCCGGGCCGTATTGGAAAACTGGTCCAAGGCCTCGTTGTGAACCATTTGATCCGGCACGTAGCTGCCGGTGGCTTTCAGGGCGGCATTCGGCATGGCAACATTTACTCCGCTGTAAAAAAGAGACGGTTCATCGACATCGCTTGGATTTTACCGCGAGCGGTGCATGCGGTTTGGTCAAAAATAACCGGGCTTAAATGACATTTCCCATGATAAAGCGTTCCACACATTGTCTGACTTTGTCGGAAGTAATTTTGTTCAGGTGCTTGGCGCATGGCTCACAGATTTGTGCGTGCGAGGCGGTCTGGATGATGCGGTGTTGCGCTACGCGGGTATTGCACAAATCGCAGATGCGGATCGGCATTTGTTCGTCGGTCGCCAGGATCTTGTGGCTGCGGGCAACAATTTGCGCACCCACGGCATGCCGTTGAGAGCCGTTTTCAGACAGCAACTGCGTCCATCGAATTCGGGTGACATAGGAGTGATAGCCCTCGGGGCCGGACTGGCCCGGTGTATAGTTTTCCATCACAATGCAGACATCTTCTTCAGGATCCAGTTTGCGGTCGGTTTCGTAACAGATCCCGCCTTCGCTGATATCGCAGGTTCGGGAGGCCTGGAAATTCATCGTATTCAACACCGCATATTTGATCGGGGCACAGTACGTCTCCCTTGGATGGGAGCGTGGAATCATCTGTGACATGTTACATTCTCCTTTGGTTTGTCTCCACACCGCCATTGGCTGTTCGATCGATGAAACATACGGACCGCGTGGCTGGCGGCTGCGGTTCACAATGGTCGATTCCCCCAGCTGAAAATCCAATAAACTCTGACATGTTCGTAACAAAGGGCTGGTGTCGGAATCTGGCGCGTTATTGCCAAAGCCCTTTGGCTGTCGTCGGCAGCAGCCTTTGTATAGAACAGATTACGATCTCTCTGTTTAGAATGTTTTAATTCTTCGCTAAAAAGCTCTTAACTGAAGCTCACCGGAATCTGAATGAATTCCTCAGCCAAGTGAACAATGGTCCACGGCCCATCAATCCCTTCGGGCCGAAACCATGTCAAGATTTAGGACCAAACGCCTGCGCGGCTGCTGATAGCAGCGCCGTAAAAGATATGGAACCTCATCTGTCTGAAATGAAAGCCTAACAGGAATCCTGTCAACTCTGGGTGAAAGCCTTTTGAGGTAACAACTTGAATAGCTGTTTGAATAGGCAAGAGCAACGATGAATAAGTGCTATTATAAGGTCGGGGGAGGAGAAGTCAAGCACAAATCGGGCTGGGCTTGAAATCAATGAAAAGGCCGACGACTCACCTGCCGTGTGGCGTCGGCCTCGAGGTAAAACGTGTTGTTTGGGAGCTATCCGACCGTTTGACAGGTGCCGGCGTTTCGGCCCCAGAACGGTGACATCTTGCGCAGGCGCTCGATGATGGGTGGAAGCTTTTCGATGACAAGATCGATTTCCTCTTCCGTATTATAGACGCTCAGGCTGAATCGGATCGAACCATGGGCCGCTGTAAACGGAACCCCCATGGCACGCAGTACGTGGGATGGCTCGAGAGAGCCGGACGTGCAGGCAGATCCGGAGGACGCACAGATGTTGAATTCATCCATCATCAGCAGGATGGCTTCGCCTTCCACATACTCGAATGCAATGCTGGTGGTGTTGAGAAGGCGGTTGTTCGGATCGCCGTTGCGCATGGAATTTGGAATGCGCTCCAGCAGGGCGCTTTCAAGCTTGTCGCGCAAGGCACGTACCCGGTCGTTTTCCGTTTTCATATGGGCGGCGGCGAGTTCGGCGGCCTTGCCCAATCCAATGATCGAGGCAACATTTTCAGTGCCCCCTCTGCGCCCGTGCTCCTGGTGTCCGCCCACCAGGAAAGGCGCAAATTTGGTTCCCCGCCGCACATAGAGCGCACCAACACCCTTTGGTGCATGCAACTTATGTCCGGACAAGGAGAGCATATCCACATGGCTATCAGCCAGATTAATGGGCAGCTTGCCGACAGCCTGGACGGCATCCGTGTGGACGACAGCTCCGTGGGCTTTGGCCCGCTGCGCAATTTCCTCGATGGGGAAAATGACGCCGGTCTCGTTGTTGGCCCACATCAGACTGACA
>JBNKKC010000021.1:0-9988 GCA_050291625.1 Desulfobacteraceae bacterium | reverse complement strand
GCCCCCTCCCGGCAGGATGTCGAACAGGCATCGACTTTTGGACATAGATTCATTAAGAAGATTGACGCTTGTTTATTTCCGTTCATCCTCTTTTTTAAATAGAGCCGTTGCCGGTCGATCGTCAATCCCATTGTTTCATCCCATCAACATGTATTCCAAATCGTCGCTTTAGTTCGGCTAATTGCACAAAACAATACATGCACTGCCAGGCTCATAAGTTTTAATATTAATATTATCAAACGGTTACTTGTGTCTGATAATATGGTATAAATATTGCGTTATATCCGGTCCATGATGCCGAGGTTTGTCTATACAGAGCTGATGCGGGGAACTGGGGAGGTGCTGCAATGAAAGCGAAGGTTTTTGGGCTGAAGATCTTGATCTTTCTGATGGTATGTTGCGGATTGAGCGGGCATGCGCCTCTATTCGGGGCCACCTATTATGTGGATTACGACCAGGGCCGTGATACTGAATCAGGTACGTCGGAAGGAGCGGCCTGGCAGCATGCTCCCGGAGATCCCAATGCCGCGGACAACCCCCAGACCGTGAGTCTCGGCGCCGGCGACCAGGTGTTGTTTCGCGGCGGAGTGCGCTACCAGGGCCATATCGTGATCCCCGGCAGCGGAAGCGCCGGAACGCCCCTGCGCTATACCGGCAGCGGTTGGGGCGGCGAAAAGGCGGTTATCGACGGCGGAGAGGAATTTGGCGCAAGTTGGACCCCCTGCGTCTCGGCCGCCGCATGCGGCGGCAACCCCAACTACATGCACATCTACCACACGGCGGCGCCGCTGGACAAAACCTTCCAAAGCGGTTTCTTTGAAGACGGCGAGTTTTTATGGGCCTCTCAGGAACCCAACCCCGGCGATCGCTTTCACTACGATCGTACCGATGGGCTGCGCGTTATTCCCTTCGGCGACCCGTCGGTGTCCCATACCCGCACCTCCATCACCGATCCGCGCCATCTGACCCAAAGCGATCCCA
The DNA here is from genome assembly GCA_050291625.1 of Desulfobacteraceae bacterium. Taxonomy (GTDB): domain Bacteria; phylum Desulfobacterota; class Desulfobacteria; order Desulfobacterales; family Desulfosarcinaceae; genus JARRKU01. The sequence goes on along the minus strand of JBNKKC010000021.1, from coordinate 9,007 downwards.
GCTACTATAATGGGGCGTATGTGATTGTGTGGCATATTCCCAATGTCACCACCATCCATCCCATTACGGGATTCGATCCAAGTACCGACACCCTGACCCATGAAGATCTGGGGCAGGATGTTTACGACGACCGCGACACCTATTACGCCATACTCAACCATTTGGGCTTTCTGGACAGCCCCGGGGAGTTCGTCCTCGATGAAGCGGGCGGTCGGTTCTACCTGTGGCCTCCCCACGGCGACGATCCAGGCGGTCATACCTACACCTTCTGTTCGGATGACACCGGAATTTACGCCAACGCCAGGCATGATCTGGTCATCGAAGGGTTCACTGTCAGAGGACACCATATGGGGATCCGGGCCATCGGCACCGGGGCCGCGGATGTGGTTATCAGAGACAATGAGGTCACCAATCTGATATCCGGCGACTGGTACGCCGTTCAGGTCGGCGGTGACCGCATGACCGTCGTGGATAATCGTGTAGAAAACTGTTTGCGGGCCGTAGGCATTCTGGCCGGCGGCAGCTATATTGATGTTTCGCGAAATTACGTACGCCGCACCTCCCGCCAGGGGATCTGGCTCATGGATGTGCAGCACGGCAAGATCGTCGACAACATGGTGCTTGAAATGGAAGGCACCCATGCCAACGGCATTTCGGTCTATCTGCATCATGAGGATGTACTCATCGCCAGAAATCAAATCATCGATTGCCACAGCGCGCTGACCTATCACGGCAATCACCAGCCCGATCATGTCAACAATCTGGTCATATACGGCAATCTTGTGGATGGCCCCACCAACTCCTGGGGCGCTGATATGAACGGCGTGAAGATTTTCAACAACACCTTTTTAGGGCGCGTCGGGATACCCGAGGATGATCGGGATGTGACGTTTATCAATAACATTGTCCACGGCGGCGGCCGGGGCGATGTCCGTACCCACAATCTTTACACGGACCTGATGTGGAACCAGGTGACGCACTACGGCTGGTCGCCGGGAGCCGGAGAAATCGTGGGATACGATACGGAGGCCGATGATTATATTCCCATCGACCCGGCGCTGGTATACGAAGATGCCGGAGTGGACCACCACTTGTCGGCAACCGGTCCGGCAACAGACAGCGGCACCGATCTCAGCAACCGGCTTCCGACCGCAATGTTTCCGGAAGTCGACTTCACACTCGATCTGGCCGGCAATCCAAGAGCGCAAGGCGACGGCTGGGATATGGGGGCCTATGAATACAGTGTGCCGGGATCCGGGCCCAATGATAGCGGCTCAAACGGCACGGGGGACGGCAGCAGTTCAGGGGGGTGTTTTCTTTTCGACATGCAAAATAATTAGAGACACCCATGGAATGGGTGTCTTTTCGACGCCAAATCCGAGCAATTGCAAACGATCAGAACTTCGGGACCATTGGGCAATTGCAGGACGACCCGATCTTGTTCCTTGGGATAAACTCGATGCGTTTATCAAATCCCATGCGGAATCCCTTGAAAAAGAAGTTACCAGAAGGACGAAAGAACTGGCGGAGTCGGAACAGAAATATAAAACGCTGGTTGCCGATTCTCGTGTAACCGTCCTGATTCAAGGCGAAAGCGGGACCGGAAAGGAGTTGATCGCTAAAGCCATCCATTTTCAGGGGGCTTACAGAAAGCAGCCGTTTATTGTTATGGACTGCTCAACCCTCAGGCCAGAAAACGGGATGAACACCTGTTGATGTAAAGGATCTCCTGGATATCCGTGTACATGGTTGCAAAACGCCGGGTATCGAAGCGGCACAGATTGGATTGGATAAACGCTTTCTCATGCAGATCCACTGACCGTACTCGCTGGTGAAGCTCAGCAGCGTCCCTGATCCGCCAGGAGATTAGAAAGGCCAGGGTATCGGCGACTTGGCACATCCGCCGCTCCAGGCTTTTGATGTAGGAACCCGCCATGACGCCGGACGATGCCAGCGTTCGGCGCAACCAGGGCAGGATGGCATCGCTGGCCTGATGCGGCGTCGCTTCCCGGGCCAGCCAGCACACCGGCGATTCCCGGCCGAAGTCGGTTTCGAACTGGTCGCTCAGCCGGGTATGGCGGTGCTTGACAACAGGGTGTCGTCGTCCTTTGAGGTGCATGATGATACACCTGGGATTGACCAGTAAATCTCCGGCAGCCGTGAACTCACATGCATCGGCGTAAACTCCGGCCTGGTATATGGCCAGTTCGGTGATTCGGGCCAGCGTCAACCAGAAAATCCGTTGGCTGTGAATTTTCAACTGAAACGCCTGATGGATCCGGTTTTCGATGATGGTTTCATTCAACAGCGATCGGGCATCTTGATCGAGCCTGTGGTTGAATGCAATCATTTCGGACAGATCGCGTTCGCCCGCCGCATGCCCTTCAATCTCTTGTTTGTACGCCTGCATGTGGCCGGCCATACTGTTGATTCCTTATGTTTGAAGTTGAATGTCGGCTCTGGACCAGGGAGCACGAACGCACATAGCATGGCCTTATCGTTATGTCAATTATGGCATAACGACTGGAACGGATTTTCCATGGCATGGATTGATTTTAAACGGGGCATGGTGTACCCGTTTGATAGCAAAGCTGGCTGTTTTCATAACTCAACATCACCAACAACTTCCGATGATGCCATGCTATTTAAATTGCGTACGAAGATGTGGATCACCGATTCATCCGGCAATGTCATTTTCGGTATGGGCCGGGTGAAAATACTGGAGGCCGTCGAGCAATGCGGATCGATCAACGCAGCTGCCAAATCCCTTAGAATGAGTTATCGGGCTGTATGGGGAAGAATCAAGGCCACGGAAGATCGGCTGGGACGGAAACTGGTGGTGCGCACCACCGGAGGTTCCAGCGGCGGCGGCTCGGTCCTGACCCCCTATGCCAGGGAACTGGTCGCATCGTTTAAAACATTTCGACGGCAAACACTCGATCAGGCCGATAATCATTTCGCAGAACACCTCTTGCCCAAGCTGACAGACCGCTGACTGTTGCGGCTCGGGATATACTTCGGGATTATATTGATGTATGCTTCGCATTGTCATATGAGAATGAACTGCCAAAATGAAGGCAGAACTTGCGTTTTTCCCATATTGTCAGTTATGTTCATATAATGATCGGCGCTGATCCGGACACCTATCTAAAATAATGATCTGAGACTCCTCTGACTTCCGTCTTGACGGCCCTTCGATATTTAAAGATTTTATCAGTATGAATGAGTTCCGAGTCACTGATCGATGATACAAGTATCTGTATCCTGACCAAAACATTCAGCCATTGAAAAAACGATGACTAAAATCACATCACATGACGACATTTTGGAAACATCCGAAGGCAGGAGAGTGGTCGACGCAGGTCAGGATATCGCCGACCACAAGCCAATGGAACAGGAGCGATCGGACAATTTAGCGTTCTTTGCAAACATGGACAAGGTCAACCGGGCCATCCAGCAAAACAACGACCTGGAGCAAATGATGAGCGATGTGCTTGATGTCGTGCTTTCGGTCTTTGAATGCGACCGGGCCTGGCTGGTCTATCCGTGCGATCCGAAGGCGACGACCTGGAAAGCCCCGATGGAGCGCACCAAGCCGGAATGCCCCGGTGCTCTTGCTCTGATGCTAGAACTTCCCATGGATCCGGACGTGGTCAGTGTATATAGAGCGGTGTTGGCTTCATCCGACCCTGTGGGATTCGGTCCGGGCAACGAGCATCCTCTTCCGAGCGACGTCGCCGATCGTTTCAATGAACAATCCCAGTTGGCGATGGCCCTCTATCCCAAGGTCGACAAACCTTACATGTTCGGAATCCACCAATGCTTTCGACCGCGGTCCTGGTTGCCGGAGGAAAGGAGACTTCTAAAGGAGATCGGCAGACGGCTGGAGGTTGCTCTGACCACTTTGCTGATGCAGCGTAACCTGCGCGATAGCGAGGAACGGTTTCGCAGGATCATTGAAAACACTGGAGCCGGATTCTTTTCGATTGATTTGAATGGCAGCTTTCAAAGCGTCAATGCGTCATGGTTAAGAATGCACGGCTACGCGTCGGCCGATGAAATCATTGGGAAGCATTTTTCAGTGACCCAGGTCAAAACCGATTTGGACGAAGCCGAGACGATCGTTGAGAGCCTGCTGTCCGGAATGACAATAACGGCAGATGAATTCTCACGAAAATGTAAAGATGGGTCAGTCGGCTACCATTCTTTTTCCGCCAATCCTGTCGTCAAGGAAGGGAAGATAGTCGGAGTGGAAGGATTTCTCATAGACATCACCGACCGCAAACGTGCTGAGGCGTCGTCGCGGAATAGCGAAGAAAAATACCGCACGATGATGGAGTCATTCGTGGATCCGCTTTACATCTGCTCATCCGATTTGACGGTTGAATATATGAATCCGGCGATGATTCGACGCGTCGGCAGGGATGCAACCGGCGAAACATGTTACTCTGCATTGCACGGTTTGGTTTCAAAATGTGATACATGCGTTTTCGATCAGGTTGTATCCCTTGAAACACTAGAAACGAATGTCAAGAGCCCGCTTGATGGAAAAGATTTCCGCGTGACGCACATGCCCATCAATAACCCGGATGGCACTGTTTCAAAGATGACTATTTTCCGGGACATTACCGACTATCTGCAGGCGGTAAAGGAGAAAGAAAAAGCCCAGGCACAGTTAATGCGGTCCCAGAAATTGGAATCGATCGGCAATCTTGCCGGCGGCATCGCGCACGATTTCAACAATATCCTTTCATCCATCATTGGCTTTACCGAACTTGCGCTCGAGGATATTCCAAAAGGCACGGTCGTAGAAGACAGTTTGCAGGAAGTGTATACGGCCGGAAAGCGGGCAAAAGACCTGGTGAGACAGATTCTCGCTTTTGCCCGTCAATCGGACGAAAGAAAAAGCCCGGTACAACCCGGCCGGGTCGCTAAAGAAGTCCTCAAATTCATTCGTTCAACCATTCCCACTACAATAGACATCCGGGAGGATTTGGCCAGCGACACCTGGATCATGGGCAATGCCACCCAGGTTCATCAGGTGTTGATGAACCTGTGTACCAACGCAGCCTATGCCATGGAGGACTCGGGCGGTGTTCTGAGTGTGAGCCTGAAGGACGTGGTGATCGAAAAAAAGGACTTATCGGTTGGCATGAGAGAGGGTCGGTATATCGAAATCAAGGTGGCGGATACAGGCGTCGGGATCGCTCCTGATAAGATCGAATCGATTTTTGAGCCTTATTTCACCACGAAAGGCCCCGGCGAGGGGACCGGAATGGGGCTGGCCATGGCGCACGGCATCATCGAAAGCTATGGCGGCAAGATTACCGTTGACAGTCAACTTGGAAAAGGGACGACATTTTCGATTTACCTGCCCGTTACGAAAAAACGATCAGTCCATGACGCCTATGTGCCTGAAGCGTTACCGTTAGGAACGGAAAGCATTTTGTTTGTTGACGATGAATTGCTGATTGTAAAAATGGGAAGCCAGATACTTGAACGTTTGGGATATTCAGTGACAGTCCGCACCAGCAGCATAGAGGCTCTGGAACTGTTTCGGGCGAAGCCCGATGCATTCGATCTTGTTGTGACGGATATGACAATGCCGAATCTGACGGGAGACAAGTTGGCGGTAGAGTTGATGAAAATCCGGAGCGATATCCCGGTTATTTTATGTACGGGATACAGCAAAAAGATTTCAGATGAAACCGCGGAAGAAATCGGAATCAAGGCCTTTGCCTACAAGCCGATGGTCAAGGCGGACCTGGCCAAAACCATACGAAAGGTGCTGAAGCAGGCCAAAGCGGAAAGTTAAAGGACATCATCCGCTGTTGTCGGCTAATACTTGGCGTGGCGGACAATCTCTCCTTCGATGAGGTAGATCACCTCTTCGGCGATGTTGGTGGCATGATCGGCCAGGCGTTCCAGATGACGGGAGATCAACAGCAGGTTGATCAGATGGCCGACGTGTTCCGGGTTTTCCTTGATGGCGTTTTTGATGCGGTCATAGGCATCTTTTTTTATGGCATCGACTTCATCGTCCAGCGTGATGACCTTGAAGGCCATGTCGACGTCGAGATTCACCAGCGCGTCCAGGCTCATTCTGAGCATGGCTTCGGTTTGTTCGGCCATGGTGCCGTAGTCAAACACGAAGCCGGAGTCCGGCCGTTTGGCAACATTGAGCACGCGTTCGGCGATGTTGACGGCCTGGTCGCCGATGCGCTCCAGGTCGTTGTTGATCTTGATCGCCGTAATGATGAAGCGCAGATCCACGGCAACGGGCTGGTGCAGCGCCAGAATTTTCAGGCACTCCTCTTCGACATCCACCTCCATCTCGTCGATTTCCCAATCGGAGTCGATGATTTTCTGGGCGGTGGAGGCATCCTGATCTTCGATGGCCTTGGTGGCCATGCGCACACGATCCTCGACCATGGCGCCCAACGACAGAATTTGTTTTTTGATTTTATCCAGTTCTCTAAGCAGATATCGGGCCATAGCATCCTCTTAAACTAACCAAATCGACCGGTAATGTAATCCTGGGTCAATTGATGTCGGGGGGTTGTAAACACCTGTTCCGTCTTGCCCACCTCGATCAAATCGCCTAGATGAAAATAGGCGGTTCGCTGGCTCACGCGGGACGCCTGCTGCATGGAGTGGGTAACGATGACAATGGAGTACTGCCGACGCAATTCATCGATAAGATCTTCGATTTTACTGGTGGCAATGGGGTCCAGCGCGCTGCACGGCTCGTCCATTAGAATGACTTCCGGGCTGACGGCGATGGTTCTGGCGATGCACAACCGCTGCTGCTGTCCTCCGGACAAACCGGTGCCCGGGGCATCCAGGCGATCCTTGACTTCATCCCACAGACCGGCTTTTTGAAGCGACCTTTCCACGATCTCGTCCAGTTCGGCCCGGTTTCGGGCCAGGCCGTGGATTTTGGGGCCGTAGGCGATGTTGTCGTAAATCGACTTGGGAAAGGGATTGGGCTTTTGAAACACCATCCCCACCTGCGCCCTCAAAGGCACGACATCGACCTGCCGGTCGTAGATGTTGGTGTCGTCCAGGGTGATGGAGCCCGTGACGCGGCAGCCGTCGATGGTGTCGTTCATGCGGTTCAAACAGCGCAGAAACGTGGATTTGCCGCATCCGGACGGACCAATCATCGAGATGACCTCATTACGATCGATATCGAGCGATACCTCGCGGATGGCGTGGTTGGCGCCGTAAAAGACATTGACATTGCGGCATCGCATGCGCGGATTGTCCACAAACGGCGCGCCTGCGGTTTCCGGGACTTCGGATTGTTGCGAAGGGACCTCCTTGCGCCGGACATCAGTCGGCGCTTGCGGTGTTTCACCGGTTGCCGGGGCATTGTCTGGTGGATTCAACGTCTCTTCTTTCATTGCTTGGTTGCGGTTGAAGGCAAAATCCATGTCGGCTTTTCCAGTCTCCTGTCGGGAGATAGCACAAACAGGCCTGGCAACAAACGACCGGCCCTCTTGCCGTGCCTGATTAGAGGTCGCTGAGGGAGAGCGTCTTCATTTCTTTTACGTTTTTCCGGAACAGCTTGCGTTCCGCATCCGGCATGGGGATCAGGCCCTTTTCCGCCAGGTAGCCGTCCGGTCCCCAGGCTTTTTCGCTGGTGAACTCCTTGAGGTAGTCCTGAATGCCCGGGATGGTGCCGATATGCGCTTTTTTGACATAGAAGAACAGGGGGCGCGACACCGGGTATTGGCCGTCGGCGATGGCGTCGAAGGTCGGGGCCTTGCCGTCCACCAGGCTGCCCTGGATTCTGTCGCTGTTTTGATCCAGGAAACTGAAGCCGAAAATACCGAATGCATCGGGGTTTGCGGCGAGTTTTTGAACGATCAGATTGTCGTTTTCACCCGCTTCGATGTAGGCGCCGTCCTCACGAATGGTATGGCACGCCGCCTTGTAGGCTTTTTTGTCTTTCTTCTTCATGGCTTTGATCCAGTCGAACGCCTTGGCGCCGCCTTCCATGGCCAGCTCGACAAACGCGTCACGGGTACCGGAGGTGGGGGGCGGTCCGAGGACCTCGATCTTGACGGCCGGCAGGGTAGGATTGACATCCTTCCAGGTCCTGTACGGATTGGGGACCAGTTTCTCGGCACCTCCGGGATCCGGAACGTCCTTGGCAAGGGCCAGGAAGAGATCCTTGCGGCTGAGGCGAATCTGTTTGGCCTTTTTGGAATTGGCCACAACGATGCCGTCATAGCCGATTTTGACTTCAACGATCTCTTTGACGCCGTTTTTCCGGCACTTTTCAAATTCGGACGTTTTAATCCGGCGGGAGGCATTGGTGATGTCCGGATGCTCGACGCCGACGCCGGCACTGAACAGTTTCAATCCGCCGCCCGAGCCGGTGGACTCGATTTTGGGGGTCTTGAACGACGTGGTTTTGCCGAACTGCTCGGCAACCACCGTCGCAAACGGGTAAACCGTGGACGACCCCACGATGCTGATGTAGTCGCGCGCGGTACCGGCACCGGCAATCCCGGTGGTTCCTGCCAGCAGCAATGCCGCTGCACCGACCATAATGAATGTTTTCCTAAACATCTCTTCCTCCTTTTCTGAATGGACACAAGCTCGGTTTCAGCCGCCCGGCGTTTTATCTGTGGATCGCTGCAGGCGGCAAATGAATCACATTTGTCCGGCAACCTACCAGCGACGCTCGAACCGCTTGCGCAGGTAGATGGCCAGACCGTTCATTGCAATTAAAAACATCAGCAGCGCCAGCGTGGCGGCCGATGTGCGTTCGACAAAAGCACGTTCCGGACTGTCCGCCCATAAATAGATCTGCACCGGCAGGGCCGATGCCGGATCTGTGAAGCCCTGGGGGATGTCCACGATAAAAGCTACCATGCCGATCATCAGCAGCGGGGCGGTTTCGCCCAGGGCCCGCGCCATGCCGATGATGGTGCCGGTCAGCATGCCCGGCAGGGCCAGCGGAAAGACATGGTGCCAGATCATCTGCATTTTGGAG
>JBNKKC010000020.1:0-61203 GCA_050291625.1 Desulfobacteraceae bacterium | reverse complement strand
AGAGGGGTTGAGGTATGTGCGTTATGAAGGGTTGGAGGTGTTCGCCGGTAAGGGGCGGCGTTATCGGGGGATCGCAGTAGCGGTGCTACGGCTTCACCCCCTCTGGCCTTGCCCCTGCCCGCCTCAGGCCCCACAGAGGGGTTGAGGTATATGCGTTATGAATTTTTGGAGGTAGTCGCCGGTAAGGGGCGGCGTTGAGCCTGTCGAAAAAGTATAATATTACTACCTTTTTTAGTGCAACGATGGACTGACTGTGATATATAACATGCAGTAATTATAAGGATATCCCACCGAAGAGGCCTAAGATGGCAAAGCATCAACCCTACGATTACAAACAGTCAGTGATCGAGCCAATTTTTTTAGAAGATCAATTAATACCTGGCACCTTGGAGTATGCAATTCACTACATCGTTGAAGAGCGTTTAAACATGGGTGTTTTCGATGCTCGGTATAATAACGATGTAACAGGGCGAAAATCGATCGATCCGAAATTGTTGTTAAAGATTGTGCTCTATGGTTATTCACGCGGAATGATTTCATCGCGCAGCTTGGAATATGCCTGTCAGAAAATAACAACTTTTATGGCGCTGGCTTGTAACAAAACCCCGGATCATAGTACCATTGCAGCGTTTGTGTCCTCTATCGATGAAGAGATAGAGGATCTGTTCACAATGGTTTTAATGATTTGCCATGAAGAAGGGCTTTTGGGCGGTACCCATTTTAGCATTGATGGCTTAAAGCTGTCGTCAAATGCATCCAAGGAGTGGAGCGGCAAATTTGATGATCTAAAGAAGAAACAGGAGGCGCTTCGGCGCAAAGTTAAACAAATTGTTAAAGAACATAAAAAGACTGACAAAAAAGAGCGCGGTCAGTCCCATACAGATAAAGGGCGTCTTAAAAAACGGATTAAAACGTTAACCCAGCAAGCTGATCGTATAGAGCAATTTTTAGCCAATAATGAACCAAAGATTGGCTCAACCGGCAAAGAGATTCAGAGCAATGTCACAGATAATGAATCGGCCAAAATGGCAACCTCGCACGGTGTACAACAAGGCTATAACGCCAATGCGATGGTAGATGATAAAAACCAAATCATCACGAGCGCCCAGGCGTTCGGTAGTGGTACGGATACTAAAGCCATGGCACCCATGCTGGAAGAGACCAGAAAAAATCTTGAAGCGGCTGGTATTGAAACGCCTTTAGAAGGGAAAAAAGTCAGTGCCGACACAGGTTACTATAGTGTTGAAAACCTTGAAGCCTGTGAAGAGGAAAAGGTTGATGCCTATGTGCCGGATCAACAGTTTCGCAAAAGAGATGTTCGTTTTAAAGAAGCTGGACGACATCGTCGATCCACCGATAAGCGTCATCAAAAGTATAAATCCAGGAAGCGCTATTTTGATGTAAACGATTTCGAATTAGATAATCGAACAGGCAAATTAATTTGTCCAGCTGGCCATGGTCTTTATGTAAAAAATCGGAATTTTACCACCACTGACGGGTACAAGGCCATTGCTTATCAAGCACCAAAAAGAGCTTGCTGTGATTGCAAATTGCGCCCTAAGTGCCTAAGAAATTCCGATACGGTATCACGGCAAGTACACATATTCCATGGACAGCGTCCAGCCAGTATAACAGATAAGATGAGAGAGAAAATTGATACGCCTGAGGGGCGAAAGACATACAGCAAACGGATAGGGATCGTAGAGCCGGTCTTTGGCAACATAAGATCCTGCAAAAAAATGGATCGATTCACTCTACGGGGTAAAGTCAAAGTCAATATTCAATGGAAGCTTTATTGCCTTGTGCACAACATAGAAAAGATCCTAAACTATGGGGAAAGCTTTGCAATTGAATAAAGAGATAGGTCGAAGGGGCCGATATGCGCTTAAAATGTATCTTTATGATATTTAAATGACTTATAGAGCCTATAAAAAAGTAAATTTATAATATTAGCTTACATCGGGTGAAGTAAAATAAGCCAAAAACAACTTTTTCGACAGGCTCGTTATCGGGGGATCGCAGTAGCGGTGCTACGGCTTCATTCCCTCTGGCCTTGCCCCTGCGCGCCTCCGGGGCTTACACGACGGGGCAGGCAATCTGGACAGTTAAAACGATGTGGATCCGGAGACAATGCCGCTCCATCAATTCCCTCTCCCCTCAGGGGAGAGGGTCAGGGTGAGGGGTGAAACGTCTTGTGAAACACCCAAAACGCATCATCCATGTCCGAGTTGCATGGGCACGATCGAATCTTTAGTTGGCGCAGTCTGCAATCAAATGGTGTTGAGACTCAATTCCAGGGACTTCTTTTTCGAGGCCGGGGTCACAGACGGGAGCTGGTTCGAAGGCGTTTCATCAACGTCTACCCATCTGAATCGGACGAGGGAGGGGTTTCCTTGGAGATAACGGGAAGTTTTATAAAATCCACGCCCTCCTGGCGCAGCATATCCTCTTCCTGGGAGGTGCTGATGCCGCGGATGTTGCGCGGCTTGTTGACGCCGTAATGGATTTTTAGGGCTTCGGACGCAAATTCGGTGCCGACGTTATCGAAATTCGTTTCGACAAATTCGCTGACGGCCCGGGCGACACGCTCCGGATCGGGCATTTTCGGCGTGAGCTTCGCCGGTGTGGCCGCGCGCGATCCTTTGATGGCAAAGGTCGAGGGTTTCCGCGCCACATTGGTGTCATTGCATATGGGGCACGCGATCAATCCCTCTTTTTGCTGATTCTTGAACGCCTTGAGGTCATCGAACCAGCCTTCGAAGTTGTGACCCTGCCGGCATTGCAAATCATAGACAATCATATTTCGTTCCGCATTTCTTGAAAGATATAAAATAAATTAACATAATCGAACCGGATGTTAAAGAAAATATTGACATTGGCGACAATTTTGTCAAAGAATACGCCACATTCCATCGCTGGGGGACAATTGTCTTTATGACAAAGGGAGTTCAACATATGAACAAATCGATTAAGGCAGGAATGCTCATTTTAATCAGTCTATTATTGACAGCAACCCTGGTCGCTGCCGAAACTCAATATGTTTCCGAGGGACTGACCATCACCCTGCGCACCGGTCCGGGAGCCGACCGAAAAATCATAGCGATGCTGCCAGTCGGGCGCGCCGTTGAAGTCGTAACGCCGGGTGAGGAGTGGACCGAAGTGCTGTTGTCCAACGGCAAACAGGGGTGGGTGTTAACCCGCTTTTTGACCGATAAGGAGCCCGCATCCATGGTTTTGGCGGGATTGCAGCAAAAATATGCCGGGTTGTCCGAAGAGTACGAAGCGCTGAAGAAAAAGAGCACCGAGCTGAGTTCAGAAGGCAAAGGGCTTTCCGGGGAGCTGGCCGAAACACAGCAGGCCCTGAGCAAGCTGACCCATGAGTACGAAACATTGAAAAAGGAATCAAAGGAGTTCCTTGCATTGAAGGCCAAATATGCCAAAGCTGTGAAAGAATCTCAAACGGCCCGCAAAGAGGCCGACGAAATCAAGGAGCAGTATAAGGAACTCTCCTACAGCGAGGTTAAAACCGGTATGCTCATCGGCGGGGGCATGATCGTGCTTGGATTTCTTGCCGGGTATATCCTGAAGCGACCCAAGCGCAGGTCGCCTCTGCTGTAGCCCTTTGCATAAACAGCCGAATCGGTGCGCTTCCATGCGCCGGTAACACCGATTTGCGACGTTGCCGACATAGCGACGATCACCCGGGGAGCAGCTCTGCGCCGGCACCTCTAAAAGACTGGCCTGATGACCGACATTACAACAGACGTATTGGTAATCGGCAGCGGCATTGCCGGTTTGATGTTCGCCCTTCGGGTGGCCGAGGCCGGGACCGTGGCCCTGGTGACCAAAAAGGAGGCCATGGACAGCAACACCAACCTGGCCCAGGGCGGAATAGCATCGGTGTTCGGCCGGTCCGATTCCTTTGAACTGCACATCGAAGACACGCTGGCCTCGGGGGACGGATTGTGCAATCGCGATGTCGTTCAAAGGGTTGTCACCCGAGGCCCTCAGCTGATCACCGAGCTGATGGAGATGGGTGTCCGGTTCAGCCTTCAACAGGGTCGGGACGAATCTTCCCAGCCCGCCTTCGATTTGGGACGCGAGGGCGGCCACTCAAAAAACCGTATCGTGCACGCCCATGACATGACCGGTCGTGAAGTGGAGCGGGTCCTGGTGGAAAAAGCCAGCAGCCATCCCAATATCACTCTCTATGAAAATCACATGGCCATCGACCTGATCACCCAGTCGACCCGCATCCGGAGAGGCACGGTGACCACCACCCATGAGGATTTTTGCTGCGGTGCCTATGTTCTGGAGCGCAGCACCCGGCGGGTGAAGACCGTGTCGGCCAAGATTACTCTGCTGGCCACGGGAGGGGCCGGGAAGGTATACCTGTACACCAGCAATCCCGACATCGCCACCGGAGACGGAATGGCTATGGCCTATCGCGCCGGGGCCACAGTGGCCAACATGGAATTCGTGCAGTTTCACCCAACGTGCCTCTACCATCCGGATGCGAAAAATTTCCTGATATCAGAGGCCGTACGCGGCGAAGGCGGCGTGCTATTGGATCTCAACGGCCGTTCGTTCATGGGCGACTACGATCCGCGAAAGGATCTGGCATGCCGGGACGTTGTGGCGCGGGCCATCGACACCGAGTTGAAGAAAAGCGGGGCCGACAGCGTCTTTCTGGACATCTCCCATCGGCCGGCCGACATGGTCAGAAAGCGTTTTCCCAATATACTCAAGCGCTGTCTGTCGTACGGCATCGACATCACCAAAGAGCCGATTCCGGTGGTTCCGGCGGCCCACTATATCTGCGGCGGCGTCGTCACCGACATCCACGGCCGCAGCGATATCCAGCATCTGTATGCCGTCGGCGAAACCGCCTGCACCGGGCTGCACGGCGCCAACCGGCTCGCCAGCAATTCGCTGCTGGAAGCGCTGGTCTATGCCGATGCAGCCGCCAGCCAGGCCATCGAAGAGTTGAAAGGCGACAACTTCAGCCCCTTCTCCCAACCGCCGCGATGGGATGACATGGACACCACCGACAGCGACGAGATGATTATGGTGACCCACAACTGGGATGAGATCCGCCGTCTGATGTGGAACTACGTCGGCATTGTGCGTTCGGACAAACGCCTGGAGCGCGCTCAGCGGCGCATCGAAATCATACTTAATGAAATCCAGGAATATTACTGGCATTTCAAAGTGGTGCCGGACTTGATCGAACTGCGAAATATCGCCGTCGTGGCCGATCTGATCATCAAGTGCGCCCTGCACCGCAAAGAGAGCCGGGGCCTCCACTACACCTTGCAGTACCCCCGACGCGACGACAAGCGATGGCGCAAAGACACCCTGCTGCGCCGCCCCATTGTCGGTTGATGATCGCCTCGATGGTTGAATCATGGAGGCATTCGTGAGTTTTGAGATTTGGGTCGCCTTTGTTTTGGCGGCCGGCATTGTATTGGTTGTTCCCGGCCCTACCATCCTTCTGGTTATCAGCCAGTCCATCGCCCACGGGCGCAAGGCGGTACTGCCCCTGTCGGCCGGAGTCGTGATGGGCGATTTTACGGCCATGACCCTGTCGCTGCTGGGGTCAGGCGCTCTCCTGGCCTCTTCGGCAGCGCTGTTTTCGATCCTGAAGTGGATCGGTGCGGCCTATCTGATCTATCTTGGCATCAAGCTGTGGCGCTCGGATCCCGGCAAAGCCGAGCTCAGCCTGACGCAGCCAGCGACATCGAACGGTTCCCATTTCACACGGGCGTTTATCGTCACGGCGCTCAATCCAAAAAGCATTGCCTTCTTTGTCGCGTTTTTACCGCAGTTCGTCAGGACCCAAAGCCACGCCCTCGAGCAGTTCGTGATCCTCGGGGCCACCTTTCTCGTTCTGGCCGGCGTGAATGCCATGCTGTACGGTTTCTTTGCCGGACGGCTTCGCGATGCGTTGCTCAATACCAGGGTCCGGCGGCTCTTCAATCGCTTCGGCGGCAGTGCCCTGATCGGCGCCGGACTTCTGACAGCAAGCCTGCAGCGCACCTCCTGAGCCGCAGACGATGTCACCATACCATGTGCAATCGTGGACAGGGCCAAATGGAAACCTTTGTAGAGCCAAAACCGTTCATAGACAATGCGCGCTATTCTGAGCAGCGGCGCAACTGCCTGGCGGGTCTCGAAGGCGAGAGCATCGATGCCCCTGTCGTCGATATCGTGGCCGGCTTCAACGCTCAGGCCTGCTGCTTTACCCTTCAAAGCTGCTTCGGCCACTTCCTGTACGACAGACAAACCGACGAGCACAATCTCGCACCCCTGCCCGTTGCAAAGCCCGTGGGCGACATCGACTACCGAATCGCCTATTTGGCCGTCTGCATTGAAAACAGCACATCCGGCCGCATGTTGATCGAGGTGTTGAAGCAAGTGACGGATCTGGATCCCCAAAACATCCAGTTCGGCTGTGCCGAGTGGTTCTGGCGGCGGCAGGTCAACTCTTACGTGCTGCAGGTCGAACCGGACCGCTTCAAGCACCGGGACCGCGCCACACTGTCATTCGAAGAAGCCGTCATCATAGAAGATGCCAGAAATAAGTTTTTCGCGCGTCTGAACGCATTGTTGCGGGATTTATAATTCGATGAGTTTGTAAGAATCAGACTTATTACGAGATTATTATAATTTGATATCCATTAAGCCGATGGTTTTTATAACCTTTCTTGGCCTAAACTCTATGAATCGAACATCCGTGACCAAAGTTTCACCAATAGCCGCGCTAGCTTGACAAATCTCAAGGGTTTTTAAAGCGTCGGCGGGCGATAGTTCTTTGGATATTGAACAATGTGGGAGCCAGGTATGAGGCGTATAGAATTTTTGAACGGAATATCCCTTTTCTTCCAATAGATTATATAGACGCCGTTGCATCTCAATTAGTTCTGAATTCACTACAGGAGTCAAAAAAACGGTTTGTTGGCTACCAGGTATCAATGAAAAAGCTGGGAAAGTTATAGGAAATTGACAGAGTCCCTTTATGCCGCTATCGATCAAGTCGGCGACATGATCGACGTTACACTTATCCAAAATTAAAAGACTCAGATGCGGACGGCTTCCAATTTTTTGCAATATTGAAGGTACGCCGGCGCTTTCAAGCTCATCCCACAGTGAGCGCAGCTCCTCCTCAAAACCACGCTCAAAATATAGTTCGATTGAATATCCCACTAACTCCAAAGCTTTTTTTAAGGTATCTTCAATGCCACTCACATAACGGATTTCGCTTCTCCAATTTGGAGAAAGTTTAGATTAGCTACCACTTGTTATATAAACGGACCTATAACCCAAAACAAGGCGAATGGGAACTGTCCTGGCTCATCTCATAAACCGGAGGTCAGAGGGCCCGCCGACCGGCTTTAATGCTCAACACCCTCGGAGCTACCCGAAAGCGATCTGCACAAGTTGCCATCCTGATCGAAATTTTCCCCATTGGCGCCTTTTCTCACGGCCTGGTTGACCGGCAGCCGATTATCTGGTTTAACCCTTGCCACAATTGAGATCATAGACCGGGAATTTCTATCCTGCTTTTTTCGTAATCAATACAAAGGACTGGCATGACCGAGCCGTTTTTAAATGAGAAGCATCGCATCCTGCGCCGCAGCGTTCGCGACTTTTGCGAGCAGGAGCTGAAGCCCATCGCAGCAGAGATCGATCAGGAGGCGCGCTTTCCCTGGGAGGTCGCCGAAAAGATGGGCCCCCTGGGCTATTTCGGCATTCAGGCGCCCCGGGAGATGGGCGGTGCCGGTCTGGACAGCCTGAGCTATGCCGTCACCATCGAGGAGGTGTCGCGGGTCAGCGGCGCCCTTGGATTGTGCCTCAGCGTGCACAACAGCGTTGCCCTGTATCCCATCCTGGCCTTCGGCTCAAAAGAACAGCACCAACGCTGGGTGCCGCCTTTGGCCCAGGGGCGGAAGATCGGCGCGTTTTGCCTGACCGAACCCAACGCCGGTTCGGACGCCGCAGCGATTACGGCAACGGCACTGGAAGAGGGCGACCATTGGCTGGTCAATGCCAACAAGGTGTTCGTCACCAACGGCGGTGTCGCCGACATCTGTCTGATTTTCGCCCGCACCGATCCCGCTGCGGGGCGCCGGGGCATCAGCGTGGTGGTGGCCGAGCGGGGCACCGCCGGATTCGTGGTGGGCGACCTGGAGGATCTGTGCGGCATGCGCGCCAATCCGGTCAGCTCGATCCGCCTCTACGATTGCCGCGTCCCCAAAGAGAACCTGCTGGGAAAAACCGGCATGGGCCTGAAGATCGGCCTGGCGGCGCTTGATACGGGCCGCATCGGCATCGCCGCCCAGGCCCTGGGCATTGCCCAGGCCGCCCTGGAAGAGGCGGTGCAATACGCCAACCAGCGCCAGCAATTCGGTGTGCCCCTTGCCCGTCACCAAGCCATCCAGATGATGGTTGCCGACATGGCCACGCAGGTGGATGCGGCGCGCATGATGGTCTACCGCGCCGCCTGGCTCAAGGACAACCGCCAGCCGGTCACCCGCGCCGCCGCCCAGGCCAAATTGTTTGCCGCCGAGGCCGCCACCATGGTGACCGACCTGGCGGTTCAGATTCACGGCGGCTATGGATACTCCAAGGCGTACGCCGTGGAGCGCTATTATCGCGATGCGCGGGTGACGCGGATCTATGAGGGGACGTCGGAGGTGCATCGCATGGTGATCGCCAGAGAGGTCTTATAGACGTTCAGAGAATGGTTTTGGCGGCGTTATCGGTCGTCGCGGTATACGTAATACAGCTTCCTCCCTCTAGCCTTGCCAAACCCATTCTCTGAACGTCTATAGCAGGGAAATGGTTTTGGCGGTGTTATCGGTGGTCGCGGTATTGGTAATACTATTTGGGAGTCATGATGTCCTTACATATCATTGTGTGTATCAAATCCGTGGTCAAGGTTGCGCCCAGGGGAGTGACCCGCCGCACGCCGGATAACAGCGAACTCAATCCCTTTGACCGGCCGGCGCTGGAGGCCGCCCTTCGTGTCAGGCAGTCGTACGGCGGAACCGTGACGGCGCTCTCCATGGGGCCCGATGTGGCCGCCGAGGCCCTGGCCGAGGCCCAGGCCATGGGCGTAGACGAAACCATCCTGATCAACGATCGCGCCCTGGCCGAATCGGATACCCTGGCCACCTCGCAGGTGCTGGCGGCCGCCGCCAGGAAAATCGGTGCCTGTGACCTGCTTTTATTCGGCACCCGCACCGCCGACAGCGACACCGGCCAGGTGGGGCCGCAGACCGCCGCCGCCGTCAGTATCCCGTTTATCGGCGGCGTCAAGGCCGTCGAGTGTCGCGACGGCGAATGGCAGGTGTTGCGCACCATGGATGGGTGGGAAGAGCGATGGCAGGTTCGCCTGCCGGTGGCACTGTCCATCGACCCGCGTGCGTTTGTCCCCCGGCCGGTGGGACTGGTGGGTATTTCCGATGCCTTTGAGCGGCCCGCGATATCGCAATGGTCGCTCAATGAGTTGGACCTGGCCCCGGAGCAGGTGGGCCTGGCCGGCTCGCCGACCCGGGTGGCCGCCTTGCACAAAATCAAACACGAGCGCCGCTGCGAGATGCTTTCAGGCGAACCCGGCGAACAGGTCGACCGGCTGATGAAACGGCTGACCAAGGCCGGATTGATCGGATAATAGTGGGGATTGCTACATATGACAAAGCGTTCTGACAAGACCGCCAACGCCGTCTGGATCGTCGGCGACCTGCGCACCCGGCGCCTGTGGCGGCAAAGCCTCAAGGTCATGGCCAAGGCTCGTCCGTTTGCCGAGCAGGCCGGCGCATGGGTAACGATGCTGCTGCTGGGCGCCACGGACCGCAGCCGGGCCGAGAGCCGGACCATCGACCTCTCCGCCTGCGTCTCCATGGCCCAGGCCGCCCGGGAGGCCGTGGAGCATGGCGCGCAGACCGTCTGCTGCATCGACCACCCGCAGCTGGCCATACCAAGGACCGACACCTACGCCGGGGTGCTGGCCGACCTGGTGGAGGCCCGAAAGCCATGGCTGGTTCTGACGGCCCTGACCGATTTTGGGCGGGAGACCGCCGCATTCTGCGCTCAGCGCTGCCGGGCCGGGCTGATTGCCGATTGCGACGAACTGGCGTTCGAGGATCGGCAGGTCGTGGGGCGCTGCCCGGCTTGGGGCGGCCAGATCATGGCCGATATTACATTGGCTCCGGGTTGGCCGACGGCCTTCGTCACGGTCCAGCCCCACGGCGTGTCGCTCAGTGCCGAGGCGTCCGGCGACGGCAGGATCGAGACCATTGTCCCCGATCGGATTGACGTTCCACAAGGCCTGCAGCTGCTGGCCTGCGCCATGGAACCTGCCGCCGCGCGGCGGCTGGAGCGGGCCGACATCGTGGTGGCCGGCGGCGCCGGCCTGGGCGACATGCGCGGTTTCGGCCTGGTGCGCGAATTGGCCGCCGCCCTGGGCGGCGAGGTGGGCGCCACCCGGCCGCCGGTGATGAACCACTGGGTGGAAGAGGAGCGGCTGATCGGACAGACCGGAAAGAGCGTGCGGCCCAGGCTGCTGTTCTCGGTCGGCACGTCGGGCGCCGTTCAATACACCGCCGGTATCATGGAGGCCGAAACCATCGTGGCCATCAACCGCGATGCATCGGCGCCGATTTTTCAAATCGCCGACATCGGCCTGGTGGGCGACGGCGCGGTACTGCTGCCGTTGATCACCCAACAGGCCAAGCAGGCGGCCATGCGGCGCCTGGCCGATGCCGCCTGCTATACGGACGGGCAGGAGGATCAACCGCGGGGCGGATTCGGGGCCATGGTGCGTCAACTTCGCGAAGCGCGCAACTGGTCGGTGGACGAGATGGCCCGCAAAACCGGGCAGACCCCCGATTTTATCCAGCAGGTGGAGGCCGACCGGATGTCGCCGCCGGTGGCCTTTATCCTGAGCATGGCCCAGGCCATGGAGGTGGACCCCGGAACCTTTCTCGGCAAAAAAGAGCAGGCCGCCATCCGCGACCGCCGCGCCCAGGCCTACCATCAGCGCACCCGGAACTACAGCTACACCACCTTGACCCCGGATGCCGAAAACAGCCATCTGCGCGCCTTCATGGTGACCATCGAGCCCTATCTGGCCCACAAGCCCGTGGCCTACAAGCACGAAGGCGAAGAGTTTATTTTCGTGATGAGCGGCGAGCTGGAGTTCACCCTGGGTGCCAAGGTGCACGTGCTCAAAACCGGCGAATCGATTCACTTCAACTCCGACGTGCCCCACAAGTTGAAAAGCCTTTCCAGCGAAGTGACGCGATGCCTGGTGGTGCTGTATACGATATGAGGATTGGTTTCCGGTTCGTGGTTTCTGGTTTTCCGGTTCCCGCCTATTGATCGTCGGCGCAGAGGCACACGGCCATCAGCTCGGGAACGTCGCACTCGTAAATGGGTTCGTGATCCCTGTAGCGCACATGGCCTGTCTGATCTTTGATCCGGCCGCAATAGCTGACTTCCAGGCGCCGGAGCTGCTTTAAATCGGCATCGGTTTCGATCAGGGTTCGGGTCAGGTAGAAGACCTTGTCAGCGTTTCGATTGATGGAGTGGGCAAAGAAAGTACGGTTTCCGTCAATAGGTTGAATCTCTCGGACGACTCCTTTATAAATTTCGGTTGTGATGCGTGGTGCGCTGTTTCGCTCTATCGTAATAAAAATCGTAAACTCATCTCGCCGTTCAACGTTAAGGGAACATTCACTTAAAACAGATCGCCGCAAAATATTCTCTAATCGAGTCATCTGGTCCGGAAACAGCCAATGCTTGACGCCGGGAACGACGTAAACCGAAAAGAAACCCGCAAATGCCATGACCAGCAGCAATTCGGTCGCCTGCCGCATGATACTCTTTTTTTTGTCACTTTTTTCTTTGATAGGCATTCGATATTTACCGCCTATTTATAGCTGAACGTATACAACGGATGGCGGGTCATGATGTCGCGCACGATCTCGTCGGGAATCCCGCCGATTCCGTCCACCCGCATGTGAATTTCGCCGTGGTCGCGCTTTTCGACCTCCTTGCCGGTCTCGTTCTGGATGATATCGGTCCACGCCATATAGAAATGTTTTCTGGGAAACTGTTCATATCTGAAAGTGAAGTGCCGGGTCAACAGCCAGCCCTTGAACATTTTGGGATACCAGATGCGCGCCTGCGCTTCATCTTTCAGGATGCCGGCTGCCGCGCTGGTGGTGATGGCGCGTGCCGCGCCGCCGCCGAGCATAAACACCAGGGCCGACAAGGTGATGGTGGCCAGATGGCCCCCCTCGCGGATCCGGGTCTCGTGCATTCTATTCCACTTGACTGCATGTTCATGTTCTTCGAATTTGATGATCACCCTCATGGAGTGCACCACAACATGGGGCTCAAAGCACTTCAGATGCTTGGGCCGCAGGGTCATTCCCAGCTCCAGAAAGGGGTTGGCGCACATGATCTTCAGTTCGAGGAGCTCCTGGTTTGTCAGCATCACGCTGCTCATCTCATCGTCCTCCTTTTTTACATGTCAGTGAAGCGGATCGGCAGTTACCAATCATTCACGTAGCGCCTGATTGGGGCGATACTGGCTTTATGCCTGTCTATCCATCGGGTGGAGCAATAAATAACGATGACATCTTGTTTTTAAAGACGTGCCTGTGGCAAAAGGTAAGAACTTGAAAAGATGTTGCGGGACTATTTCAAAATGGATTGGGCCTGTCAAGCCCTTTGACGGCATCGATGCGAAAGGAAGAAATTGTCATGACGCAGAACAAGCAACCCATGTCGCCCGCGGATAAGCTGCGGGCGCTGCTGGCGCAACCCGGGATGATCGTGATGGCGGCGTGCTACGACGCCTTGAGCGCGCGGCTGGTGGAGCGGGCCGGG
The DNA here is from genome assembly GCA_050291625.1 of Desulfobacteraceae bacterium. Taxonomy (GTDB): domain Bacteria; phylum Desulfobacterota; class Desulfobacteria; order Desulfobacterales; family Desulfosarcinaceae; genus JARRKU01. Next base: position 48,303 of record JBNKKC010000020.1, on the reverse strand, counting down.
ATGGCGGCCACCTTTATGAGCGGGTTCGGCGTGGCGGCCACCCGTTTGGGAATGCCCGATACCGGGTTGATCTCCTATGGCGAAATGGTGGATCAGGGCCGCAGCATCTGCAATGCCGTGCAGATTCCGGTGCTGGGCGACGGCGACACCGGGTTCGGCAACCCGATGAACATCGAGCGCACCGTGCAGGGCTATCACCGGACCGGGTTTGCCTGCGTGATGATCGAAGATCAGCAGACACCGAAGCGCTGCGGCCACACGGCCGGCAAGCGTGTTGTGGGTCGCGACGAAGCCCTGTTGCGCATCCGGGCGGCGGTGGAGGCCCGCGGGCGGGGCGCCGACATCCTGATCATGGCCCGTACCGACGCCCGGGCCACCCACGGATTGGACGAGGCCCTGGCGCGTTGCAACGCCTTTGTCGAGCTGGGGGCCGACATCACCTTCATGGAAGCGCCGCAGAGCGAGGAGGAGATGCGCATCTACTGCCGCGAGGTGCCGGGTCCCAAGATGGCCAATCTGGTCGATCACGGAAAAACCCCTATTTTGCCGCATGCTCAGTTGGAGCAGATGGGGTACAACATCGCCGTCTACGCCTTGACCCTGCTGAACGTCTCCATCAGGGCCATGCAGCAGGCTCTGGCCTGCCTGCACGAAGGCCAGGCAGTGACGGACCTGATCGATTTCAAGGCGTTGCAGGAGATTGTCGGTTTCAAGGCCTATGATGCCGCGCTGAGCAGATACGCGTCCCGGACCGAATCAGACGATGCGTAAACGATGCTCCGGTGGATCACTTTTCCATTGACGAACCTCCCCCCTCTCTTTATATTCCTGGCTTTTATTTTCTCCGCCGATGAAAGCCGCTGCGATGACCGACAATATCAAAGCCAATCTCAAAGTGCTGTTCGCCCTGACCCTGGTGCACTTTACCGGAGATTTCTACAGCTCGTTCACCACGCCCCTCTTTCCGCTGTTTGTGGACAAGCTGGGATTGTCCCTGACCCAGGTGGGGACCATCGCCGGAATCAACCGCCTGCTGGCCTTTATCGTCCAGCCGTCGGTGGGGTACCTGGCCGACCGTTCGCCCACGCGCCGTTTCATCCTGACGGGCCTGCTGCTGGCGGTGGTGTTCATCCCGCTTTCCGGGCTGGCCGCGGGCTTCTGGTCGCTGCTGATACCGGTGGCCGTCGGCTCGTTCGGTTCATCCATGTTCCACCCCTCGGTCACCGGCATGGTGCCGCTATATGCCGGCCGCAAGGGCGGCTTTGCCATGTCGGTGTTCAATACCGGCGGCACCCTGGCCTTTGCCGCCGGACCGCTCTTCATCACCTGGTATGCCGACCGCTTCGGCCTTGCCGCCCTGCCGCTGACCATGGCCTTCGGCATCGGCGTGGTGATCTATATCTACTTCACCCTGCCGCTTCCCCGGAGCGAAGGATTGAGCCATCTGGGTTTTTTCGGGTCGCTCAAGGCCAGTCTGGGAAGCGCCTGGAAAGCCGTAACCCTGATATGGCTGGTCATGTTTCTGCGCGCCCTGGTGGGCCAGTCGTTTCTCACTTTTCTGCCGGTGCTCTACGTCCAAAAAGGCTTTACGGTGGTGTCGGCCGGCGTGATCTTTTCGCTGTTCACCGTGGCCGGCACATTCAGCGGACTGCTGGCCGGTCATATCTCGGATCGGGTGGGCTATAAACCGGTGTTTGCGGTCACCCATGCCCTGATGGCTCCGGCCCTGTGGCTGCTGCTGCAGCTTCAGGGCGCCTGGGTCTATCCGGGCGCTATACTGGCCGGCGGTTTTGTCCTGGCCACCATGCCGCTGGGCGTAGTGGCGGCCCAGACTATCGCGCCCAGAGGGCGTTCCATGGTGGCCAGCCTGATGATGGGATTTGCCTACGGGTTGGGTGGAGCCATCACGCCCGTGGTGGGAAAGATGGCCGATCTTTACTCCATCGACACCGTGTTGACGGTCATGGCGGGCCTGGCGGTGGTGACGGTGCCGATCATTCTTTTCTTTCCCAGGATAAGGAACGCCTAATCGATGCGCTTACGGCATACGATATTTTTGATAAGATGCTTGCTTTCGTTTCATGTATATTGTTTATTTATAAGTGGTTAGAGAATCAACTTGAGCGTTCCCGCTGTCGGCCGACATCCGAAGCCCCTTGACATACCGGCAAGGATAGCGCTAATAGGGCCGTCTCGAACAATGGAAGCCGGCGCTTTCGAATTGGCGCCCGGCACCCAACTTCAATCCATTGAAAGGAGTCCATCGTGGTTAAGTTTGAAACCAGCATGGGGGACATTGTCCTGGAACTTGACGCGGACAGTGCGCCGAAGACAGTGGCCAACTTTTTGGAATATGTCAAAAACGGCCATTACGACGGCACGATTTTTCATCGGGTCATTGACGGATTCATGATCCAGGGCGGCGGTATGACGGCCGATATGCAGGAAAAATCCACCGGCCAGCCCATCGAAAACGAAGCCGACAACGGTTTGAAAAACGAGGCCTACACCATTGCCATGGCGCGTACCATGGATCCTCACAGTGCAACGGCCCAGTTTTTCATCAATGTCAAAAACAACGATTTCCTGAATCACACCGCCAAGACCCCCAATGGCTGGGGATACGCCGTATTTGGCAAGGTCAGCCAAGGACACGGCGTTGTCAATAAAATCAAGGGCGTGGATACCGGCCGGAGCGGCATGCATGACGATGTGCCGAAAGAGCCCGTCGAAATTGTCAAAGCCCAGGTGGTTAACGACGAATAGGGCTGCTGCGACCCCGCCCATCGGATGGATGAATTGCGGGTGAGCTGCGGCTTGAATCCCTTACAGGTATCATCGCCCTGCAGCTCCGGCGGCAGGGCGTTTTATTTGAGGCTGATCCTGAGTGCTCGCGTAAAAAAGTAAATTTTAAGCTGCGCGATCAGAAGGACTCGTCGATCTGCTCCCATGAGAGGATGTTGTCGCTCAACAGAGCGCTGCAGGCGCGTGCCGTCCGGATCACCGGGGCTTGCAGTACGTTCATCAGGACCAGGTCCAGACCGGCGGCCGCCAGCATCGGCAGATAGGCATTTTGCAAGGTGACTTTGTAGTCCATGCTGTGGGGGCCCGATACCAGGTTGGACAATCCGGCAATGGTGCGAACCGGTGCATCCAGCAAATCGGGCAGGTTGCGGATGACGGAGAGCACCGCCTGGTTGTGCCGGGTGCCGTTTTGCCATGACAGCGGCGCAACGACAGGGTCGATGATCAGCCGCTGCGCAGGCACTCCGGCAGCCGTGCAGGCGTCCAACAATTCCACCGCCAGGGCCATCATATCGTCTGACTCTGTGGGCACCTGGCTTTTTGAATCGATCAAATACCCAATAATATCGGAATCGTATTTTGCGGCTAAGGGTAAGATGCGATCCAGTTTTTGCGGCTCCATCGAAAAACCGTTGATCATCGACGGCCTGTTGCACACCGCCAACCCGGCTTCCAGAGCCTGCGGATTGGTGGTGTCCAGCACCAGCGGGAGCGGGCAGATTGCCTGCACCGTTTCCACGAGAAAAGCAAATCGCTTTTGCGGCTGTCTGGGCAGTGGACCGGAATTGATATCGATCGCCTCGGCACCGGCTTTCAGACACCGGAGCACCCATGCCTGAATCGGCTCCGGGTCCATCCGCTTTACTGCTTCGGCAATGGCGGGGTGAATCACATGCAGGTTGTCGGCTACGATTTGCATAGGCGGCTCACTTAAAAGAAATGGGCTGCGTCATCCGTTGATTGTTTTAAATATTGCCATCACGCTTGTTTTGTTGCACAAACAAATCCAATGTGCAAACCGATTGGTTGATGTCAAATGAGCAAACACTCTTTTCTCCTGGTCGTTATGCTGATGCTGGCGGGCGCCTCTGCTGCTGCGGATTCCCCGCAGGCAGACGAGGGGGCCTCGGGTTGGACCGCCGAGATCGAGGAGCTGCAGCTGGATTCAATGATAGAACTGTATCAGCCCTACGTGAAAAACATCTCGTTTTACCGTCCCATCTACTTTCTGGTCGGCACCGATCCCGAAGAGAGCAAATTCCAGATCAGTTTTAAATATCAGTTCTTCAATCCCGGAAAACCCCTGGTGATCAGGCACCCCTGGGTGCAGGGTTTTTACCTGGGCTATACGCAGACCTCTTTTTGGGACCTGGCGTCCGAATCGGCGCCCTTTGAAGATACCAGCTACAAACCGGAACTCTTTTTCTTATCCCCGAACCTGCGCAAGAAGCGTTCCGCCGTCAGGGGCCTGTTTCTCAAAACCGGTCTGCGGCACGAATCCAACGGCCAGGGGGGCGAATTGTCTCGCAGTACCAATACGGCCTATGTCGAATCGATTGTGCTGTTTTACAACACCAATAATAAGATCGGCGTGAGGTTCGCGCCCAGGCTTTGGGTCTATTTCTCAAACGATGATGAGACCAACCCGGACCTTGCTGACTACCGCGGCTATTTTAATTTGGGCCTTACTGTCGGTCAGGCGGACAGTCTCGTGGTCGACGGCAATTTCGGATGGGCGGCCGAAGGCCCGTCGGCGCAGGTGGATCTGACGTTTCCGCTGCATACGGTTTTTTTCAATCATCTCGATCTCTATCTGCAAGTTCAATATGTGAACAGCCTGGCCGAAAGTCTACTCGATTATACTGAACGAACCCGGGCTTTCCGAATCGGATTCGCCATCGTGCGATAGCAGAACGTAACAGACTTGTCCGGCAATTCTGCGAAGATAATTCTATTCCGGTCGATGAGTCGGCGTAGACCGGCGTACAGCTGAATTGTTCATCGAGTTGGCGAAGTATTTAAGCAGACATGCCCGATAGCGGAAAGCATGGCCGGCCCGCTGTTTTTGAACAAAAGTCGTTTTGGAATTACTTCTGATAACAAAAAGCGGCGGTTGTCTTTCGAGAAAGAGGAAACGCTATCAAAGCCTTCACTCGGGTCCTAGATCCCCCGCCTAAAGACCAGCGGGACAGGAAGGCGGGGTGAGTGCGTTTAACCGTTCCGCCAAAGATCGGCGGAATAAACATCCATGCTATGGCATGTCGAGGATTAAACGGCTCGCCCCAGCGCAGAGATTGGGCCCGAGGGGAGGCTTTAATAACGCTTCTATCGGCCGGGGACGATGATACGAGAATCATCCTGCTTTTTTTCCTGCTGCTGGCGTTGCATTTCCTGGATCCGCGCCACCATTTCATCCAATGCTTTTTGCATCGTACCGGGAAACGCCTCGTAGGCCTCGCTCAAATTGTTGGCCATCAGACGGCCCTGCACCGGCAGCGGACCTTCCGGGGTCATGAGTTGAGTCTGGCCGTAAAATATCGGCGTCCGGCTTGGGTCTTCCGTGCCGTCCGCCTTGACAGGGACCAGCCGCCTGATGGATGCAACCTTCAGGTCCGTGATCGATTCCTCGCGGTATAAATTGTTTTGATCAACAGTAAAATCAATATCTTGAGAATTTTCAAAATCTCCCATTGCATACCTCCGGATACCGTGCTATAGTTTTATCGAAAATGAACAGGTCTGCACAGCTAATCTTATGTACCCGGAGTTGTCAATTCTTATCTATTTTTCTTTAAAATCTAATAATGTTCGGGCTCACAAAATATATACGCCGGTCCCCTCGTGGCGGCGCCAAACAACACGCGCTTTCAGGAAAATGCGCGAATGAAAATGGTGTTTCTTACGAAAATTAAACGTTTAAATTAGGTCATTTGGTCAGCTGTAGATTCCGTATGCAGGACGCAACAATTGGTTTATGCGCGTAGAACGCACATCATCTGGCGCGATATTGGACGTTGCTACGGGAGCACAGTTCGAAGCATTGGTCCTTAGCCAGGGGTCGTTGCAATTTCTCAGCAAGACTAACTTGGAAGAACCGTTCTTATGCGCGACACCATTGTTCTACCGAAAACAATGAGCGGCAGTTATTCGGCCTGTAGTAGATCCGTGCGTAGTGGCGGCTTGACATGGAGGACCAGTTCAGTAGACAAAAAAGGAGGACGTCACTATGGCAAATGGTACAGTTAAATGGTTCAATGAGAAAAAAGGGTATGGTTTCATTGAACAAGAAGATGGCCCGGATGTGTTTGTTCATCATACCGGAATCAACTCTTCGGGATTCAGGACGCTAAGCGAGGGTGATCAGGTTACCTTTGACATCGAGCAGGGCCAGAAAGGTCCGGCGGCTGTCAATGTAACCGTGGTCTAGTCAAATAGAGACAATCACGACATATTACGGGGCATCTTTATATGTGCGGTGAAGATGCCCCGCCTTTTGCTCTTATATGTTTCTCTGTTCGGCTTACCAAGCCCCTGTTAATTTTCTATACTCATTTGGTATAATATCTTAATTTCTTCCGCCCAGATATCGTTGTCGGGTGTTTCCAGAATGAATGGCCTGCGGTCCAGGCGAGGGTCGGACATGATAAAACCAAACGGCTCCAGACCCAGGGCGCCTTTGCCGATGCTTTCATGGCGATCCACACGACTGGCCAATCCTTTTTTGCAATCGTTCAGGTGCATGGCCGTGAGATAATCCAATCCGACGATCCGGTCGAAGTCTGCAAAAGTCCGTTCAAATCCCTGACGGGTCTTGATGTCGTATCCTGCGGCATATGCATGGCAAGTGTCCAGGCAGACCCCGACGCGGGATTGATCGTCTACCTGCGAAATAATGTCGGCCAGATGCTCGAACCGATACCCCACGTTTTTTCCCTGGCCGGCTGTATTTTCAATAACCGCTGTGACCCCCGATGTTTGTTCCAGCGTCAGGTTGATCGAATCCGCGACTCGTTTCAGGCACTGTGCTTCCGTGATCTTGCCCAGGTGGCTGCCGGGATGGAAATTCAGGAATTTCAGCCCCAGCTGTTCGCAGCGTTGAAATTCATCCAGAAAAGCCGCCCTGGATTTTGCCAGACCCGCCTCTTCCGGATGGCCCAGGTTGATCAGATAGCTGTCATGCGGTAAGATCTGATCCGGAGTGTATCCGCAAGCGTCGCAATTGGATTTAAAGGCCTCGATGCTTTGGCGGGACAGGGGCTTGGCCCGCCATTGCCGTTGGTTTTTCGTAAACAGCGCAAAGGCTCTGGCGCCGATTTTTTTTGCGTTCAGGGGGGCGTTCTCCACACCCCCACCGGAACTGACATGCGCACCGACGAATTTCATTGGCAGACTCCTTATAACTTAGTCATCATATTATAGGCATTAAAATGAAACTGTTTCAGGGTATGGCATATAATTACAAGGGACTGATGTTGGGCCTGAAAACGCCCTCCTTGCTGGTACTCGGCCTGACGCGATTTGCGGTCATTCTTTTTTTGACGCTCGCCGGTGTCGGGTTGGTGCTGGCCAAATATCAGGAGATTGCCAACCTGATGTGGACGCGGCCCGAAAGCCCCTGGCTGGTCTGGCTCTGGCATCTGGTTTCCTGGCTGTTGGCATTGCTGCTGTCCGGGCTTTCGACCATTGCGGCCTACATTATCGCCCAGCTGTTGTTCAGCGTCGTCATCATGGATTACATGTCGCGGATTACCGAGCGCAAAATAGTCGGCTCGGAGTCGGCTGCGCCCGACATGCCGTGGATCTCCTATCTGTTCTATTTGATTCGGCAGGAGATTCCGCGTGGAGCGCTGCCGGTCTGCATGTCGCTGGTATTGTTTGTGTTCGGTTGGTTTACACCGCTTTCGCCTGTTTTGACGGTGGTTTCACCGTTGGTCGCAGCCGTGTTTCTGGCGTGGGACAATACCGACCTTGTGCCAGCGCGTCGCATGGAGCCGCTGCGCAGGCGGTTTCGGATGCTGAGCGGCCACTTGAGTTTTCATCTCGGATTCGGGATCTGTTTTCTCATCCCGGCGCTGAACATCCTCTTCCTATCGTTTGCTCCGGTGGGCGCAACGCTCTACTATATCGAACATCTCGATCCGTCAAGTCGACCCGAGCCGGGATCGTCTTCGGCTTAATGATTCACCCACTGCTCGATGACTTCCCAGTAGCGGCCGCCCGCCGCTTGGCTGATATCGTTGTGGCCGGCTCCCTCGATGGCAGAAAACGCTTTCGGTTCCGGAGCCAGGTCGAACAGCTCGCGGCCCAGTCCAAAGGGGATAATGTCGTCCCGGGTGCCATGGATGATCAAAAGCGGTGCGCGCAGATCGTGGATTTTTCCGCTGTTGTTGAACGCGTCCCCGGCCAAAGCGGCAAATATCCCGAAACCATTGGCTTTGGCAACCGCTTTTGCCGTTGTCAGAGGCGTTACCAGAATAATGCCGGCCAGGTTTTGATTCCGAGCGATTTCGACAGCCACCGTGCTGCCGATGGATCGGCCCAGCAGATAGATCCGGCCGGGGTTGAATCCCTTTTCTTCGGATATGAAGCGCAGAGCCGCACGGCCGTCCAGATAGATCCCCGCTTCGCTGGGACTACCGGTGCTGGTGCCGTATCCCCGATACCCGACACCCAATACATTGACCTTCATCCGGGCCAGATTCAGCAGGTCGGGAAGACGGTGGCTGATATTGCCGGCGTTGCCGTGAAAGTAGATCAACGCGCGCCGGCTGTCGCTGCGTGGAATCCAATAGCATTGCAGCTGCTGACCGTCGCTGGTCGGGATTCGCACCTGTTCAATCCCTTTCGGCAGCCTATCGGTGGGAGGCACGTCGATGCGGTCCGGGAAAAAAGCCATTCGGTTGATCAGAAATCGGCAGCTCATCGCCATATAACCGGTACATAGGATTAAAAGTGCGGTAACGAAGCGGCGTGTCATGTCTGACTCGCATTGGTGCGTCAATCGTGTTTACATTCGGTTATTACAATCATTTTCGAGCCCGTGCAATGGCCTGCTGTATCTTTTGCAGCAAGGGGGTCAGGCGTTTACGGTGTTCCGGAGGAATCATGAGCACCGAAACATCTCTGTTGGCGGTCAAACCTTCCGGTGCCGGCGGCAGCAGCTCCGATTCATAGGCGTTGTGATGTAACGGATCTGATAAAAAGGTCAGTATATCGATCAAGTTGCCCGAATATCCGGGGGTGTCTATGGCTTCCAGATATTGCAGGATGGTCTGATGAACCGTCAAAATGAAGGGAGACATCCTGGCCTCGCCGCCCCGGCTGCATACCGCGGTTGAAAGCATGGACCGGCAGGCAAAGGGTCTTGTTGAATAGATCGGGCAAATGTCCTTTTCCAGCAATGGGCAGTCTCCCATGCCCGGGTCGGCGCTTTCTTCGGGGATATCGATTCCCTGCAGGCACATCTGAGCCATCTGATTGATGCCGATGGAGGGCTGAAAACGCGTTTTCAATCTGAACGGCTGCAAGCGATCGAACAGCTCGGCCCGCTGCCGGCCGGTCAGCCGGTCGATGATCAGAAAACCTTCCAGCGTCGTCAGCGTGACATTACAGGTGCAGCAGACAGCACATGTTTTGAAGCAGGCCACTACCTGATCGGCGATAAAGTCACTGTGCAGCCTGTTGATGGTTTTCAGCAGGTTCAGCCGATGTTGGATATTCATGCAAAGCCTCCGAACGGTTGTGCGGATCATCGGTGCGGAGGCGATCATATGCCATGCACCCGCTGGAGTAAAGGATGATGGTAGCGCAAAACGTCTTCATAACGTCATTCCGGCGACCGCCGGAATCCATAACACTTTATAATGACTGGATTCCGGATTTCGCCGGCATGACGTAAACCGCAAATTTCCGACGTCATCAAGAACAGCTACGAAACACCGGTTTGCTTTTCCGGCGAAAAGCGCATATGGCTGACAGGATGAAAAAAACGACCATGCCATTACGGATCGCGCACCGCGGAGCCCGACGCGAAGCGCCGGACAATACGGCGCCGGCCTTAAAAAAAGCCTTGGCCTGTCCCATTGACGGAATCGAGTTTGATGTGCAGATGAGTGCCGACGGAAAGCCGGTTCTCTATCATGACCGGACCATATGGCGCTTGGACCGCCGGCGAAAGCGGATTTCCGATCTTGCCTTCAGCGAGCTTGAAACACTCGATTGGGGAGGCTGGTTCAGTCCGACATTCTCCGGAGAGCCGCCGCTCACTTTGGCGGGCGCTTTGGACGTGTTGCACACCTGCCCGAGACTGCTGATCGAGTTGAAATCCAGTCCCGGGGAACGGCGCTCGGGTCATGTCCGCCGTCTAACCGAAACGGTGGTTTCGATATTGAAACAGGAACGATATCGATCGCTTCAGGATCGGATTATGATCCTATCCTTCGATCCTGAGGTGCTGCTGCAGGCCCATGATCTTGCACCGCAGTTCCGGTATGTGCTCAACAGTTCCGGCGAGGGATCGGGCGACTTGCGGTATCTGCAGGATTCCCTGCTCGGCAGCCTGTGGGCCGTAGACATCCATATCGGAAAATTGACAGCCGGATGGGCCCATTGGGCGCAGGACCGGGCGCTGCGCCTCATGACCTATACCTGCAACAATACGCCGCAGATTAAAAAGGCACTGGTGCTGGGGGTCGATGCCATTATTTCGGATCGCCCTTCATGGCTGGCCAAAACACTGGCGCTGCACGCCGCCAGAGATCCATGACCCGTTGGCCGTACACGTGCATGTCGCTTGATTCAAGCATCGGTATATGACCTCCCGGCGCGTTTGAACCGTTTGACAACCCAAGGCAGGCTCGGATATGGTCTGCGGATGACAACCGGGTTGTGCGATGGCTGACGCGCTTCGCTGTGGAAAAAAGAAAGGGACCCACCATGGAACAAAACGATCACAAGACCGCCCATATCGATCCGGTCCGATTGACTTTCGACAGTCGCTTCAAATTTAAATGTCACCCGGGAGTATCGTGCTTTACCGAGTGTTGCCGGGGAATCAATATTATTCTGACTCCCTACGATGTCATCCGGCTTAAGACGCGATTGAATCTGCCGTCGGATCAATTCCTGGCCGTTTACACCGAGCCCCATTTGCTTGAAAAGACCGATCTGCCGGTGGTGACCCTCAAGCAATTGGACGACGATAAATCTTCCTGTCCCTTTGTACGCGACAAGGGGTGCATTCTGTATGAAGACCGTCCCACGGCCTGCCGCTACTATCCGCTGGGAACGGCCTCGCTGCAGCACAAGGAGGGCGCCGATGACGAAGGCTTCTATTTCTTCGTGCATGAGCCGCACTGCAAAGGTTTCGAAGAGGATTGCGAGTGGAGTGTCGCCCAGTGGCGTGAGGATCAGGGGGTCGACCTTCGCGATGAGGTCAATGCCGAGTGGACGGACCTGGTGGTCCGCAAACGCTCCTTTCCACCCAACATCAAGCTCACGGAAAAGGCTAAACAGCTCTTTTTCATGGTGAGCTATAATATCGACAAATTCAGAAGCTTTGTATTCGACAGCACTTTTTTGGAGCGGATGCCTGTCGATGACGATATGCGGAAAAAGCTGAAAACCGATGATGTGGCACTGTTCAAATTCGGCGTCCAATGGCTCAAATCGGCTCTGTTCAAGCGTAAAGATCCGTTAACAGGGGAGGATGTCGGCGAATAAACGCCCCCATAAAAGGGATGAATTAAATTTGCGGCGGCTCGACGATTCTGGCCACCAGACCGTTGCAGCGGGTGCAGACGCCTGTCAGCGACAGCACACCTTTGTCTATACGGCCCCTCACGGCTCCCATTGAGCTGGTCTTCATGCAGTTTACGCACCACACATTGTTTAATATCCGCAGCCGCTGATCCGGAGCGATCGCGTCCCACATCTTTTTCGCTTGGGGTGTCAGGTCCATGGCCCTCCGATATGGGCTCAAGGCGATCCTAAAGTCAACCCTATTGTTGTATCAAAAGTTGTACGCTTGCATCCTGAGGTACAGAGGTGATATGGTAACGACCAGATCGAGCGTGCCATGTGGGAAAGCCCACCTTATGCCCGCAATACCAGCATATCCCTTAGCGGAGATACCCGCTGCCGAGATATTAAAAGGAGACAGAAATGCAACTCGCGATCCAACTGAGTAGCCAAGCCAAACCCAAGCCCGATGAACATCAGCTGGGCTTTGGCATCCATTTCAGCGACCACATGTTCCAGATGGATTACTCACCGGATCTGGGTTGGCACCAACCGAGAATCGAGCCGTATGCGCCGTTCTCTCTCGATCCGGCCACGATGGTTCTGCACTATGGCCAGGGCATTTTTGAAGGGCTGAAAGCCTATCATTCAATCACCGGCGATATTCAGCTTTTTCGTCCCAGGGACAACTTCAGACGGCTCAACTATTCTGCCCGAAAGCTGTGTATTCCTGAAATTGACATCGAAGACGTTATGTCCGCGCTGAAAGAGTTGTTGCGGATTGAAAAGGACTGGGTTCCGTCCACCGCCGGAACATCTTTATACATCCGCCCGACGGTGATTGCTACGGACCCTTATCTTGGGGTTCGCGCCTCGCATACCTATCGCTTCTTTATCATTCTGTCTCCCGTGGGCGCTTACTATGCCGAGGGTTTCAACCCGGTTAAAATTCTGGTCACGCGGGAGCATGTGCGCGCCGTGCGCGGCGGTGTGGGGGATACCAAAACCATGGGCAACTACGCCGCCAGTCTGCTGGCCGGCAAGAAAGCCCAGGACGCCGGTTACACACAGGTGTTGTGGCTTGACGGTGTCAATCAGAAATATGTGGAAGAGGTTGGTTCGATGAACATCTTCTTTGTCATCGGTGACGAGCTGGTGACGCCGGAGCTCAGCGGAAGCATCCTTCCGGGCATCACACGCGATTCGGTTATCGAATTGGCCCGGCGCGAGAAGATGAATGTCAGCGAGCGAAAAATCAGTATCGATGAAGTTCTTGAGGCCCACAAAGCCGGTCGTCTGAAAGAGATCTTCGGATCGGGAACGGCGGCCGTCATATCGCCTGTCGGCGAGATCAAATACGAGGATCAGGTGATACAAATCGGTGACGGCAGTGTCGGGCCGGTGGCGCAGCAGTTTTTCGACGCCATCATGGATATCCAATACGGCCGTGTCGAAGACGACATGGGGTGGGTGGACAAGGTATGATTTTACTACTTGATTATGACAGAATAATTAAAGGAGCGACTGATGCAGGTTCGTAAAGCGGTTTTTCCGGTGGCCGGTTTGGGTACTCGATTTCTTCCGGCCACCAAAGCCATGCCCAAGGAAATGCTGCCCGTTGTCGATAAACCGTTGATTCAATATGCCGTTGAAGAAGCCTTGAATGCCGGAATTCAAGATATTATATTCGTGACCGGCAAAGGCAAGCAGGCCATCGAAGATCACTTCGATCACTTTTGCGAGCTGGAACATACCCTCATGGCGCGCAACAAAGTCGCGCTGCTGAATGAGATCACCACCCTGATCCCGGAATCCGGCACGATCGTTTACACGCGGCAGAATGAACCGCTGGGGCTTGGCCATGCCATTTGGTGTGCGCGACACATCGTTGGGCAGGAGCCTTTTGCGGTCCTGCTGGCCGACGATCTGATCAAGGCTGAAAAACCGGCGTTGAGCCAGATGATTGATAAATTCAACGAATTGCAATCTTCCATCGTATGCGTAGAGGAAGTGGATCGTCAGGCCACGGCCAGCTACGGTATTTTGGATGCCGATCCACCCGACGACAGGCTGACCAAAATTCGAGGCCTGGTAGAAAAGCCGGATCCCGCCGATGCCCCCTCCAACCTGGCCATTATCGGGCGCTATATTCTGACACCGGAGATCTTTGACATCCTGGATGCCAAAGAAGAGGGCGCCGGCGGAGAAATCCAGATCACCGATGCGATGGCCCGGTTGCTTAAAAAGCAGGATATTTACGGATTCAGTTATGAAGGCGCCCGCTTCGATTGCGGCACGAAGGTCGGCTTTCAAATGGCCAACCTGTCATTTGCCCTGGATCGTCCCCATATGCGCGAGCGACTGCTGCCATACATTGAACATATCATTAAATAGGCCGTCATTGGGATCGATGCTCAAACATCCAGCCAAATATCGGCCTCTCCGCCACAGTGGCTGCAGACAGCGTGCCCTTTGGTTTTCCCCTCCCCTGCTTTTGTGATCCTGGGTGTTGCTGTTTCCGCTATGGCATCGTCAAGGGTGCAGGTCACGACCATTTCGGCTTCATTGCCGCAGTTCGTGCACTCGCAGACGTGTTTAAATTGCTTTTCCGCCATGATGCTCTCCTTTTAAAACATCTCGACATTCCCGGCAGAGGCCGAAAAAATCGAGTCGATGGGTTTTAATTTCAAATCCTGTCTGATGGGCCACTTCCTGAGTCAGATCTCTTATGGTTTTAATGTCGGGATCGATTATTTTCTTGCACGCATTGCAAATCACATGCGGATGAGGGTAGGGCTTCTTACCGTCATATCGGTTGCTCCCGTCGGGAAACCCCAGTTCCAGCACTTCGCCCAATGATTTAAACAGCATGACATTTCGGTAGACCGTCGCCAGACTCATGGTCGGAAAATCAGATCGCAGTTTCGAATGAATTGTTTCGATGTTCGGATGGCCGTTGCTCAAAGCCAGAATCCTGGCAATGGCCATCCGCTGAGGGGTTAATTTGTGGCCTCGTTGGTTTAACTTCTTTATGATGGATTCGTAGCGCTTATCGACTTCAGCCATGGTTTACCGCCTTCTGTCTATTGGTTCGGCATTCAATTGGTAATTACTATCATTTAGTATGTATAGTCAATAGTGAGTTCCGGATCTCATCGGCAAGCCTCTCAGGATGCCGGATCCATGTGATCCACTCAATGCCGCTGGGGACGACATCTCGATGGTGTCCTGTCGCGAACTGAGGTCCTGTTTGCATTCAAAGACAAATCGTATTAAGATTTTAGCGTAAATTCCGATACTGAATTCAAGTAATTTGTGCTTTTTCACAGCGTTGCTGTTGACGGCTCGATCCCGGTTCGAATGGTTTTGCATGTCTTTGTATTGCAAGGCACTGATTTCAAATTGAATGGAGACAAAGAGTGGCTTCCGAAAACCCAAGTCGTTCACGCACCGACAAAGCCGAAAATCGCACGATCACCCCGGATCCCGATTCGGGGCGCCGGCAAGCCGTTCCTGCAAAGGGTCCCGCAGGCATCATCGACAGGGTATGCAAAGGCGAGTTTGAGTCACCGGAGGCCAAGGGCGACTATTTTTTCGCACTGGTCTTCAACTGGGTGGCGGTCGTCATGATCTCGCTCTTTATATGCCTCTCTTTAATGGTCGGCAAGACCACGCATGCCATCATGCTGTTCATCGTATGCGTCCTGTCGTTCGGCAACTATATCTATCAGCGCATCAGCCGCGATGGGAAGCGCGCCACCACGCACATCCTGTACTTGATGGCCTCGATGTGGATCTACCTGCTCTGTTCGGGAGGCGTGGCCAACACCGGCCCTCTGTGGCTCTACACATTCCCCATCCTTGCCTTTTTTGCCCAGGGATTGAAGCGCGGGATCGTGACCATCGTGATCTTCTGGGCGGTGTGCACCATTATCCTGCTGTTTCCCGGACTGCCGTTTGTGGCGGCCGATTACTCACCCACTTTCAAGTCCCGATTCATGGGTTCCATGGTGGCCGTGATCATCCTGGCCATGATCTACGAATATGTCCGGTCCAGTGTGGGGGAACAGCTCCACAAGGCCAAGGAGGCCGCCGACCTGGCCAACCGAACCAAAAGCGATTTTTTGGCCAACATGAGCCATGAGATTCGGACGCCGATGAACGGCGTGATCGGGATGATCAATCTTTTGTTGGACACCAAGCTGGACGATGAGCAGCGCGAATACGCCCGGACGGTTCGGAACAGCGCGGATGCCCTGTTGACCGTATTGAACGATATCCTGGATTTTTCAAAAGTCGAAGCCGGCAAACTTGATATTGAGATCATCGAGTTCGACCTTCGAATGACCCTGGAAGAGATCAGCGGGCTGATCAGCCCCAAGGCGCACGAAAAGGCCCTGGAGTTCGCCTGTTTTATCCATCCGCGCGTACCGCGAATGCTCAAAGGCGATCCGGGCCGCCTGCGTCAGGTACTGCTCAATCTGGCCACCAATGCCATCAAATTTACCAAGTACGGCGAGGTCACCATCGAGGTCACCGTCCAGGATGAGACCCATGACAGTATGCGAATACACTTTGCCGTCACCGATACCGGGATGGGGATCCCGGCGGATCGGACGGATCGTCTGTTCAAATCCTTTTCACAAATAGACAGTTCCACTACCCGCCAGTACGGAGGCACCGGTCTGGGCCTGGCCATCAGTAAACGTCTGGTGGAGTTGATGAACGGCCGGATCGGCGTGGACAGTGTCGAAGGGTCTGGTTCGACCTTCTGGTTTACCATCCTGATGAAAAAATCACCGGCCACAGATAAGCGCCATGCAACCCGGGAGCTGCCCGTGGATATCCAGGGCAAGCGCATCCTCGCGGTGGATGACAACAGGACAAATCGCAAGATTCTCAATAGCTATCTCTCTTCCTGGCAATGCCGTGTCGAATTGGCTTCCGGTGCATCTCAAGCCTTGAAAATCCTTTCACAAGCCGCTGAAAACAACCAGCCCTTTGACATGGCGATCATCGATTACATGATGCCCTACATGGACGGCGAAGCTCTGGGCAGGGCCATCAAGGAACACCCCCGGCTAAAAGAGGTGCGGCTGATGCTGCTGACTTCGCGCGGTATCCGCGGCGACGCGGCTCGAGCGCGGGATGCCGGATTTGACGCCTATCTGACCAAACCCATCAAGCAGTCACAAATGTTCGATGCCGTTGTTTCCGTATTTGGCCGTAAAAAAGAACCCGACGCCGAAACGTCGGCCCACCCCATCATCACCCGCCATACCATTAAAGAGAGGCAGCAGAATAAACCGCGGATATTGCTGGCGGAGGACAATGCCGTCAACCAGAGGGTCGCTCTGATTCATCTTCGCAAACTCGGTTATGCGACTGAGGTGGTCAACAATGGGCGCGAGGCCCTTGAGGCCATCGAGAAGACCCCGTTCGATCTTGTACTCATGGATATCCAGATGCCGGTGATGGACGGATATCAGGCGACGCGGGCCATTCGAAACCTGCAAGGCCAACAGCGCCACATTCCAATCATCGCCATGACCGCCAACGCCATGAAAGGCGATCGCGAAAAATGCCTCGAAGCCGGAATGGACGACTATCTGTCAAAACCGGTAAGTCCCGAAAAATTAAAGGGAAAACTGTTCAGTTGGCTCTCCGGCCCATCGCTCTCCATGAAAAACTGATAGACGGCCCAATCAGCAGGCCAGGGCACCGGTGTGCTTCGGGCTTTTTTGGGTCACGGTATTCGATTGGACAAGAGAACCACGCGGTGGTAATGGTATTGAAAAACCAACCAGGCAACAAAGGAGAAGACAATGGCAGTCAAGAAAATTCTCATGTTGGTGGGCGATTTTGTGGAAGATTACGAGGCCATGGTCCCGTACCAGATCCTGACCATGGTGGGCCATGACGTGCATACGGTGTGCCCGGACAAAAAGGCCGGTGATTCCGTGGCCACGGCCGTACATGACTTCGAGGGCCACCAGACCTATTCGGAAAAACCGGGCCACAATTTTGCCGTTACCGCCAACTTCGACGAGGTCAATGTGGCCGACTACGACGCACTGGTCATCCCCGGCGGCCGGGCCCCCGAGTACATCCGGCTCAATCCGAGGGTGCTTGAGATCGTGCGCGATTTCAACGCTTCCGACAAGCCCATCGCTTCCATATGCCACGGCCAGCAGGTATTGGCGGCGGCCGGGGTGGTCCGGGGCAAGACCTGTACGGCCTATCCGGCCGTCAAACCCGATCTTGAGACCGCCGGCGCCAGCTGGGCCGATGTCAATGAAACCTTCACCAATGCGGTGGTTGACGGCAACCTGTGTACCGCCCCGGCATGGCCCGCACATCCGGAGTGGATGAAGAAGTTTCTCGGATTGCTGGGAAGCACCATCGAACCCTAGAAAAGGATGATGCGCGCCACAAGCAGAAAGGATCAAAACGTCGCGTGGCAGTAAACCAGGGCGCCGAACAACTAAGACAAAAACTGCGCCGGTTGTGCGACCGTTGGATTGACGAAGGACTTCCCTCACGGGAAGTCCTGGAGCGGACCGCCGACGAGCTGGAACAGTGGAAGCAGCGCCGCCAAACCATCGGTATCTGGCCGTCGCGCCCCCTGTTGGCGACCGCCACCCTGGATGACGGCATCGGTCAGGGATTAGCCATTATCGAGCATTATGCCGAGGTCGTCGGACTCGAGGTCGAACGCATCGGCTTGCTGCAGCGACCGCAGGTCATCATCGACACCTGCCAGCGGCGGCAACCCGCCCTTCTGGGCTTGACCGTTTTGCAGCTGGATTCGGACGACGCCCTTGCCGTGATCGGCCGATCGCTGCCTGAACAGACCCGCTTGATTGCCGGAGGGCCTGTATTTGCATTCGATGCGGCCATGGCCGCGCGATGCCACGTCGATGTCGTGGCCGCCGATCTCGCCCATTTTGTGGATTTTTTATTGAAGTGGAAGCACTGATGCCGCTACCCTAAACCCTGCGAACAATCCCCGCACGCTTCGAGATTCTCCATGGCCTCGATGGGTGCACCGGCTGCGATGGATCCCATCAAAGGGATGCAGCGATATGCAATCTCCCCGGCAAAGCGCCACGAGCGGTTTTTTGCCCGGCTCTGCCAGCACATACCCCTTCTCTTTCAAAATGTTCAGGGGACGAGTTTAGGCACGTTCCACATATTTACAATTTCTGACTTGCTTGATGCGTACCATGCATGCGATTCAGCAATTGGCGAACCTTTTGCTGCGTCAAGACTACCGGAGGGCGTCTGCGTTGCTTGGCTTTCACCGGTGCAATTTGTTCTTGAATGTCCTTACCCGGTACTTTGCAATAAAGAAACATGATTGTATTCAACGCCTGCCGCTGAGTCGAGGCGGATACGCGTTCTTGAACGGCAAGGTGGGACAAGAATGATTCGATTTCGGTTTTGCCAATCGTCCCAGGATGGGAGTTACCGCCGTGATAGCGAAGGAACCACAAAATCCATTTGCAATAGGTTTGTTCAGTGCGATATTTATAGTGGTAATATCGCAGCACCTGTCGAACCTGGTCCATCAATCTAAGATGTCGGTCCGGCTGAAAATTGCGTTTAGAATCCATAAAATCCCTCCGAGGCAATTTTTAGCGCAACCGTTTGAAATAATGTTTTAATTAAGTGCGATAGTCTCGATTCTGCATATCAACACTGTTTAATGAATTTAAAAACAAGGTATATCTTTAGATGGTGGAAGGGTAAATATGGAAGAAAGATTAATTGATGACATTTTCATAGAGAAGGATCAGACTCTTGATGGTATTTTGCATCAGGTACTAAATCAATCATTAGTAATTGTAGGTGCTGAAGCAGGGTCTTTGATGCTGGTGGATGATAACCGCGGAATACTACAAATAAAAGCCAGGCTGGGCAAACCGAGAAAAAAAAGAAAAACGGAGCCTATCTATCAAATTGGAGAAGATAGCATAGCAGGATATGCAGCCCTTACCAAGAAATCATATATTTGTTACGATATAAAGTCTGATACTCATTTTACCCCATCAAAATCGGG
The DNA here is from genome assembly GCA_050291625.1 of Desulfobacteraceae bacterium. Lineage (GTDB taxonomy): Bacteria > Desulfobacterota > Desulfobacteria > Desulfobacterales > Desulfosarcinaceae > JARRKU01. Next base: position 28,697 of record JBNKKC010000020.1, on the reverse strand, counting down.
TGTAAAAAGTTTTTCCTCTCTGCTGGCTGTGCCCATCATCCATGATAATAAAGTTCTTGCTGTAATAAATGCTGACTCTGAATATGAAGCTTACTTTACTAAGGAACATATTAAACGAATGGAGCTTATTGCTGATAAAGTATCTGGTCCAATAAATGAGCGTATAAGTATAATTGAGGCATTATCAAAGTTTGGCGTAGAACTTACACGACTGCCGCGACTTGGTGCCGTAGACACGGTATTAGAGAAAATATCCGAACTAGCCATAAGATCCTTAGGCGCTGATATTGTAATTGTTTATCAGTATATCCAAGATAGAGATGAATTTCCGGTTGAAGGTAAAGGGCCAAGCACAGGCGGTGATATTAAATATAAAGAACCAATGATGCGTAAAATTTATAAAGGCGATGTTCCTTGGGCTGTAGTAAAACAGCGTCGTCCGGGGTTTTTCCCTGATGTGTATAAGGAGGATTTCTTAAAAAACCATATAAGCAGACCAGGTGAAAAAGACCGTCCAAGATTTATCGAAAGAGAGAATATCAAATCAATGGCAGCTCTCTTATTGCCAAATAGGGCTGCTGAAGATCATTCTGAAGAGGTTGTCGGAGTTATGTTTGCCAATTACAAATCTGCACATGAGTTTAATATTGACGAAATGACAGCTTTGGGAACATTTGCTGATTATGCAGCTGCAGCTATTATGAATGCCCGCCGTGAAGAACAGCGTAGAAATCAATTAAAAGCTATTTCCTTTAGTGCAAGTCATAGAATTGGCAATCATTTGACAAAATATGACGATATTGAAATAAAAATTACACGTGAAATAGAAAATACAAACTCAGACATAGAATTTTTAACATATCTTAAAAATGAACTTTCAATAGCAACGTCTGTAATCAAAAATACTGTCAAAGAGTTTACGCGTTTTGGCAAACCAATAACTTTGCATAAAACTTTAGTAAATATTAATGAAATCATTAATAATGAAAAATGGTTTGCAAAACCACCATTAGGAATAAATATATTTTTTGAATATGATGATAATATTCCGTTAATATCGCTGGACTCTGCCCGTTTTGCAGAAAGCATGAAGGAACTCATTAGAAATTCAATTAGAGTCATTGTGAATGAACATGAGGGTAAAGGCAATATTAACCTGATATCTGAATTAATTAATGTTGAAAATGATGAATCAAAACGAAAAAATGAAGTTAAAATAATTATCCAGGATGATGGTCCGGGCTTCAAAAAGGATTTTCCAATATTTGATCCTTTTCAAACGACAAACCCTAATTCAACAGGTTTGGGATTGGCTACAGTAAAAGAAAATATTGAAGCCCATGGAGGTAGAATAGAGCATATGCAAAACAAGGATGGTGGAGCCAGATTTGAAATTATATTACCCATAGGAGAGTAATTGTAAATGGGAAAGATTCTTATCGTTGATGATAAAGATAATATTCGCCAATCATTGGGTAGTGAGTTTTTTAGGCTCGGTCAAAGGGTTTCCGAGGCAAAAAACGCTGATGAAGCAATTGATAAAATATTAAATGAAGGATATGATTGTGCTGTAATCGATTTAAAACTTGATTTTAAGTCGAGATTTGGTGGTTTAAGAGTACTTAATGAATTGATAAATATTCAACCGGATTGTAATTTTGTAATTATTTCTGCTTATACTTTCGATGATTTAAAGGAAATGATATTAAATGAGCCTATTGAACAAAAATACAATAAGTTCATTGATAGCATAAGAAGTAAATATGTATGCAAGATCGAGGAACAAAATTATGTTGAAGCTGTTATTAATAAATTAGGTTTTGAATGCAAATCTGCGCCTTGGGCAGGTAAGTATTATGCATCGCTTTTTGCCGTAGGTAAATATTTAGATCATGAAATACCTGATCTGCATTTTCCTTTAAAGGATGCGAAAAAATTAGCAAATATCTTAACAAAGTATTACACTTTTGATCATAATAATATTTCAATTTATAACAATCCTAATAGAAAAGATATAATAAATGATCTTTACATGAAAAGTTTTACTTTGAGTTCTGACGACAATCTTCTGATATTTTTGGCAGGTCACGGCGTATGGGATACCGGAAGATCGCGAGGATATTTTTTACCAAGTAATTCCTACAAAGATACGCCTGCGGAATGGCTATCTTACGGCGAACTTGCAGATTACATAAGAGGGATAAAGTCTCGCCATACATTAATTATTTGCGATGCATGTCATAGTGGATCAATATTCAAATTGCCAGATAGAAAGATGCCGCCAAGTTTAACTGTAACTAGAAAATACAATATAAATAGTAGAACGGGAATAGCTAGCGGTGATCCAAAACAACCCGTGCCAGATAAAAGTGTTTTTTTAGATTTTCTAATTAAAAATCTTGAAAAAAATAATTCGGGCTACTTTTTAGGAACAGAGCTATGTACTAGGATAATACGAGAATTTGAGATAAGAAATGAATCCGATCAGAATCCAGTTCATGGAATAATCCAGGATTGTGGTGATGAAATAGGCGGTGACTTTGTATTTATAAAAAGATAATATGAATTCTATGTCCTTCATTGAAAATTATTTATTTCAATGTGATTAAGATATAAAAACTGCAGCAGTATCGTCATTATCTCAAATGATCAGTTTGGTCCGACCCGAAGAAGCAAAGGAGCAAAAATAAAAAAATCATGACAACAATAGACGAGAATAAGTTGTCATCGATGATAGTGGATGAGTGCATACTCAGGCCAGTTGAGCCGAATATTTACTCAGTTTTGTCGAATGATGAAACTGGTAATGAGTATGATAGTCAGTTTGGTTTTATATATGACTTGGTAGCATGCAATCCAATCTATAACCGCCTTATTTGGGGGTATTCAGTAAAAATTTTCCCCAAAATTGCAAACGAAGCGCTTCATTCAATTTCTGGAGGTAATGTGTTGGATCTTGGATGTGGCTCCCTTGCATTCACAGCTAAAGCATACAGCCAATGCTCCGACCGGCCAGTAGTCTTAGTAGACCGGTCGCTTAAAATGCTCAGAATGGCGAAATCAAGGCTAATAAAACAAAATGGCAAAATGCCCGACCATCTGGTTTTCCTTCACTCAGATGCACTTCACCTCCCATTTCAAGAAAATGCATTCAATACTATCATTTCAGAGAATCTGCTGCACTGTCTTGAAGATACAAGCCCACTGCTGAAAAAACTGGCAAAAATCATAGCCCGGAACGGCAATCTGTTTTTTACGACGTTGGTAAAGAGTAATCGTTGGGCCGACAAATACCTCCAGGCGCTGGCGGACAGAGGTAAGCTAGTTCCAAGATCTGTGGAAGACCACAAAAATACCTTCAAACAAATTGGATTGGAGGCAAAATACGAAACAATGGGTAATATTCTATCGGTCCATTGCGAAAAATAAGAAACATCAGCGAACAAGGCGCTTCACTGGTTGGCAATCCCGCTGCGCTCCATGGTGCCGCCAGAGAGCATTGCGTTGCTAGAGGGCAAAATGAAAATATCAAGAATTACCATGATCTCTCTTGGCGTGAATGATCTACCGAAGGCAACAGAATTCTACAGACAGGTCTTGAGCACGACTCCCAATACATCATCAGACGCCATTACGTTTATTGAGCTTCCAGGATCATGGCTTACACTTTATCCTCTTTCAAAGTTAGCTGAAGACATTTCCCCTGATGTTCCCGGTCATCGTAGCGGCTTCAGTGGGATAACTCTTGCACACAATGCTCGTAGCAAAGACGAGGTGATTGCCATAATGGATCGAGCAAAATCAGCTGGCGCCAAAGTAGTAAAAGAACCTCAAGACACATTCTGGGGCGGCTTCAGTGGATATTTCGCAGATCTTGACGGCTACTATTGGGAGGTGGCATGGGGGCCGATGTTCGAATTTAAAGAAAATGGCGATATGACGTTTAGGGAAGACGCATAGCCTTTGTCCTTCCAGCGTATGCATCGGCTTTTCGGTGATGACCTTAATGAAGGCGTCAACATATCAAACCTCCGGAGATGACCATAAATATAGAAATTGACATCAAATTTTGATATTGATACTGACATGGGATGACAAGACGAGCAGGATGGATCCCCCCGGGGCGTTGCACCACGTAATCGTGCGCGGTATCGAGCGTAAGCACATTTATAAAGAGATGTTGACAGAGCTGACGTTTTAGAACGCGTTGACCCATTGTTACCGGCCTTGCAGGCACCTTGTTATGATTGAATTTAATTTTCCAAGAAGAAACAGAGGACTGTGACATGGTTGATTTTTTACAGCAATATGATCATGTTACGCAGGCATTGTTCGCCACGCTGTTCACCTGGGCGGTAACTGCGGCCGGAGCGGGCCTTGTATTTTTAGCAAAAGATGTCAATCAGAAGCTTTTGGATTCAATGCTTGGCTTTGCGGCAGGTGTTATGATCGCTGCAAGTTTCTGGTCTTTGCTCGCCCCCGGCATCGAGATGGCTGAACAATTGGATCAGATCCCATGGCTGACAGCAACGATAGGGTTTTTGGGTGGAGGAATTTTCATGAGATTAATCGACAAATTTCTTCCACATTTACATCCGGGTCTTCGAACCGATAAAAGCGAAGGTTTAAAAACGTCATGGCAACGAAGCACCCTTCTGGTGCTGGCCATAACGCTTCACAATATTCCCGAAGGTCTTGCCGTCGGCGTTGCATTTGGTGCTGTGGCGGCAAATCTTCCGTCGGCCACAATTGGAGGAGCCATCGCCCTGGCAGTAGGGATCGGAATCCAGAATTTTCCGGAAGGAACAGCGGTATCGATGCCGCTGCGTCGCGAAGGGCTGGGAAAAGGCAAAAGTTTTCTGCTGGGGCAGGCTTCCGGAATGGTCGAACCTGTTGCTGGAGTTGTTGGAGCGTTTTTTGTTTTAAAGATGCAGTACGTTCTGCCATACGCTCTTTGCTTTGCCGCTGGAGCCATGATTTTTGTGGTTGTGGAAGAATTAATTCCCGAATCGCAGAGAAAACATGAAAATATAGATTTGGTAACCATGACCACGATGATCGGTTTTTCGGTGATGATGATTCTTGATGTGGCTTTGGGGTAAAAACGCAGGAAGATCCGCTATCGGTATTCGCGTGCGTTTCGCCAAACCGGGATAGGAGTACGTCGGCATTGGATGTGATCCATACCATCGATCTGTCGGAAGAGACAAAAGACGACTATTTTTGCTGTTTGGAAGAGTGGTCGGATGAAATGGCGGATGGTGTCTGCCGGAAGCAATGCTGGTACAACGCCATGCGGCAAAAGGGGCTGCGTGTGAAAATGGCCTTGAACCATGCCGGTGTCGTTGCCGGAATGATTCACTATGCCCCCATCGAACATTCCTGGATTGAAGGAGAGGATCTCTACTTCGTTTACTGCATCTGGGTTCATGGGCATAAAAAAGGACGTGGAGATTTAAGGAGACGTGGCATCGGATCGGCATTGTTGCAAGCGGCCGAAGAGGATTCAAAAAGCCTGCAGACAAAGGGAGTGGTTGTATGGGGGCTGCTCTTGCCGTTTTTTATGCGCGCGGGGTGGTTCCGCAAGCATGGCTACCGGAAAGTCCACAGAGACGGCATCCGTGTCCTGCTTTGGAAACCTTTCTCAGTCGATGCCTCACCTCCCCGCTGGATCAAGGCGAAAAGAACGCCGGAGCCTGTTCCGGGAAAGGTGGTTGTAACGGCCCTGGCGAACGGATGGTGTTCCGGAATTAACGGTATGATCGAACGCGCCCGGTGTATCAGCGGTGAATTTGGAGATAAGGTCGTTTATCGGGAGATCGATACGAGTCGGCGAGCGGTGGTGCGTGAATGGGGTTTATCGGATGCCTTGTTTGTGAACGAAAGGAATATTTACAGGGGGCCGCCATTGTCATCCAAGAAAATCAGGAAAATTATTGGAAAACATGTCCGAAGATTATAACCTTAGCCTTACCTCGAAGCGGATTTTCGTTGCATTTCGCTTCGGCGCGGATCCGTGCGATTCCGCAAGCCCGTCCTGCCATGTCCCGGCCTGAATGAAATTATACTAAATTCATCTTGATTTGCTTTAATGTTTTCCGGCCGTGTGCCGATACAGAATTCAGAAAAATGAATTCCGTGGCAAGCTGTGGATTGGTTCTTTAGTTGAGCTGCGATTGAGGTGTATGCAAAATGAGTATTTTCAAAAAAATCCTGTTGCCGGCCGTTGCCGGTTTGACCGTTCTTGGTGTCACTCTGCTCTTTATCGCGCTTTCCGCCCTGAGTCACAGAGGTGAAGAAAGTATCGAGGATTTCCGCCAAATAGTGATGGCCGAAAAGACGCAGCAAGTCAAAAACCTGGTGGAACTGGTCCACACAGCCGTTGATTCCGTTTACAGCCAGACGGACCTTTCCGAGACGGAGCGCAGAATAAAGGCCCTGTCCATCGTCAAGGCCATGCGTTACGACGGCAACAACTATCTGTGGATCAACGACACCCGACCCGCTATGGTGATGCATCCCATTAAATCATCCCTGGACGGTAAGGATTTGTCGGGCTTTAAAGATCCCAACGGCAAATTTCTGTTTAACGAGATGGCAAAGGTGTGCCAGTCGAATGGCGAAGGGATCGTCGACTATTTCTGGCCCAAGCCGGGCAGCGATAAGCCGGTGGCCAAGATATCCTATGTAAAACTGTTTCGCCCCTGGGGTTGGATTATCGGTACGGGCATCTACATTGACGACGTCAACCGGCTGGTGGCTGAAGAAGCCGCAAAGGTCAAGGCTGCCGTAGCCAGTCAGCGCACGGCCATCATTGTTGCCTGCCTGTTGGTGCTGGGGATGACGACGACCGTGATCACCTGGGTGGCAAAGCGCGTGACCGCAAATGTCCGCTCTGCCAGCGATATGTTGAAAGATGTCGCCGAAGGCGAGGGCGATTTGACCCGCCGTCTGGATATCAAAAGCAAAGACGAAATCGGCGAGCTGGCCGGGCGTTTCAATCTCTTTATCGGAAATCTGCAGAAGATGGTGCGGCGGATCATTGACAATACCGGCAAGTTGTCCCAGTCCGTTACGGGTATGGCGGGGATCTCCGAACAGATGAACCACGACGCCGAACAAACCAGCGGCATGGCCAATGGCGTCGCAGCGGCTGCCGAAGAGATGAACGCCAATATGGCATCGGTTGCAGCCACAATGGAGCAGGCCGCAAACAACATCAACATGATTGCCACGGCCGTGGAGGAGATGTCGGCGACCATTTCCGAAATTGCTCAGAATTCGGAGAAAGGAAACACCATTGTGGGCCGGGCGGTGTCCCAGGCCGATGTGGTTTCGAAAAAGATGGCCGAGCTGGGAAAATCGGCTCAAGAAATCGGCAAAGTCACCGAGTCGATCACCGAGATTTCCGAACAGACCAACCTGCTGGCCCTCAACGCCACCATCGAAGCGGCGCGTGCCGGTGAGGCCGGCAAGGGCTTTGCCGTTGTGGCCAATGAAATCAAGGAGCTGGCCAAGCAGACCGCGGCGGCGACAGAAGAGATCAAGTCGCAGATCTCCGGAATACAGGGGACCACCGAACACGCCGTGACGGAGATCGCGGAGGTTGCTGCCGTTATCAACGATGTCAGCGAGGTCGTCTCGACCATTGCCGCATCGGTGGAAGAACAGTCCGCCACCACCCGCGAGATTTCCGGGAATGTGTCACAGGCATCCGTCGGCGTTCAGGAAGTCAACCGGAATGTCGCCCAGAGCTCCAGCGTCAGCAGCGACATCGCCCGGAATATCGCCGAAGTCAATCAGTCGGCCGATGATATCTCCAGCAGCAGCGGGCAGGTCCGGCTGAGCGCCGAGCAGATGGCGGAGTTGGTCAGTGACCTGAATGCGCTGGTGAGCCGCTTCAAAGCTTGATGTACTCGTAAAAAGTCTCCAAATCACTGTAAACGTCAATCCGGTCGAAAGCCGGAATCGAGTCATTTCAGACAGTTCTGGATGCCCCCGGCTTACACCGTGCCGGGGCAGGCTTTTCAAAGCCTGTCCCGGGCCTGATCCGGGATCCGGCATGACGACCATCGGGCTTTTTACGAATTCATCAGAGCTTAATAGGCTGCGGTTGTTTTATCAGCGGATTGACGGCAGATGGCTGGCGGTCTGTCAGGCAGTGGCCTCAGGTTTTTTTATAGTGCCGAAAAAAGCGCAGCACCTTTTTCACATAAGCCTCGGTTTCCGGATAGGGCGGTATGTCCTGATAGCGCTCCACGACCGTAGGACCGGCATTGTAGGCGGCAAGTGCCAGCGGCAGTTCGCCGCGAAAACGCTCTATCATCGATTTCAAATAGCTGGCCCCACCCATGATGTTTTCCCAGGGGTCGAACGGATTGCTGATGTGGAGCGCCTGCAGGTTTTCGGGCATGATCTGCATCAGGCCGACGGCCCCTTTTTTGGATACGGCCCTGGGATTGAAGTAGGATTCCACATGAATCAGCGCCTTGATCAGCGATGATGAGAGGCCGTGGCGCTTGGCGGCTTCGGAAATAACATCGTCGTAGCTGGCGACTTGGTATGAAGGCGTGGGCTCGGCGAAGGTCTCGCGCATGTAGACCTTATACTGGCTGGAGGTCGGGGTATTTGTGAAGTGCAAGGTCCCTTCGTGGTCGATATAGAGATAGATGTCGGCCTTGGCGCCGGGAATGACAAAAAATGTCAAACCGACAATTAGCGCCATGACAAACCATATTCGCTTGTGTGTTTCAGAATTGGGTATCTGCAAAGACAACCTTCGCTTAACCTGTTATAATCTTTGTTAATATTGTTGTGGCAGCCCTCTTTTCGATCCCATACAATCGATATCGGTCATTGAGGCCGAAGCTTGAGCCGCAGATCCAAATTGCAAAAAACATACCTGAATGATGCACCTATTTGCCGGACGCATCGATTTCAAATGAGGTGCTGATCTCGGCCACCCCGCGTACGGTGGCGGCCACGGAGCAATATTTGTCCAGGGAGAGCTGGATGGCCTGGGAAACGGCCTTTTTCGTGAGATCACGACCCGCCAGCCGGTAGGTCAGATGAATATGGCGATAGGCCCATGGCGGATCGGGATCCCGGTCTCCTGTGGCAACCACTTCCAGGTCGGTCAGGGGTTTGCGTTTTTTGGTCATAATGCCGACCACATCTATGGCCGTACAGGCCGACAGTCCGATGAGCAGCAGTTGCGAAGGGCTGACACCGGTCGGCGGGGAGCCTCCAGACATGACGACCGATTGGTTGTTCTGATCGGTGCCCACAAATTGTCCGTCGGCAACCCAGCGTACTTTGGTTTGGGGCATACAACACTCCTTAGGACGTTTGTCGATTGCCGGCCGGTGATTCGGATGCACCGGCGATGGAAATTTATTTGATCGGCGCAGACCGGCATGTCTGTTCGTCAGCCGGCCGATGTCGAATTTCGGCTGCAGCTTGACACACGGCCCGTTTTAGCGCATATGCTGGCACAAGTTGAGTGGGAAGGCTTTATATATAACCTTTCATCATAAAAAATCAACGGGAACTTCACGTGTTCGCAAACGCGTGAATCGGTCTGCCGCCGCCTGAGGAGCGGTTCGCCGGCCGAAACAGAGGATGAGACGGCCCATGACCAGAGACCACATCTACCGGGAGCCTCGCTCCCATGTGCCCCCGTTCGAGTTTGACGAGCATGTGGCGGGTGTTTTCGATGATATGATTCGTCGCTCCGTACCATTTTATCGGGAGATCATCGAGCGCCAGGTGCAATTAATCGTGCGGTATTATCAGCCGGGGACCCGTATTTACGATCTGGGCTGTTCAAACGGGAACCTGGGCCTGGCACTGTGCGCACAGATGAGTGAAGCGGACTTTGACATGATCGCAGTCGACAACTCCGTCCCCATGCTGGATGCGTACCGGACCCGTCTGGTGGATATGCCCGGTGGTGACCGCATCCGTCTTCGTCAGCAGGACATTCGCCGGGTTTCCATCGAAAATGCGTCGGTAGTGGTGCTCAATTTTACGCTGCAGTTTCTGACAGTGAACGAGCGGGAGGCGGTCATCCGAAAGATATATGACGGCCTTTGCCCCGGCGCAGTGCTGCTGTTTTGTGAGAAAATCACCCATTTCGATCCGGAACTGGCGCAGATGCAGCAGGCGCTCTATTTTGATTTCAAACGCAGAAACGGCTATTCCGAACTCGAGATCAGCCAGAAGCGTGAAGCCCTGGAGAAAGTACTGGTGCCCGAAACCATGGAGCAGCATTTGAAGCGCCTGCAGCAGGTCGGATTCAACAGCATCGACATCTGGTTCAAATGGTTCAATTTTACCGCTATGATTGCCGTCAAATGATTCCCGGTCTCGATCAATTCCGTATCGATGCGGCGCCATTCGCGGCCAATTTGCGTCTGCTGGCGGAGCAGGCATTGGCCGGACAGGACGCCAAGGTCGCGGCTTTGCAGGAGCTGGTCGGGCAGTTGCCCGACATCGATCCAACCCGGATCGAGCTGGACCGCGATTGCGTCACCGTCGGTCGCGGCTCGGATCTAAGCGACGCTCAGCGATTCGATCTCGAAGCGGTCCTCAAAGGGTTGAAACCCTGGCGCAAAGGGCCTTTTGAGCTGTTCGGCATCCGGATCGACAGTGAATGGGATTCTTCTCTGAAATGGCGGCGGGTAGCGCCGCATCTGGCGCCGCTGACCGGCCGGCGCGTTCTGGATGTGGGCAGCAGCAACGGCTACTATCTTTACCGCATGGCGCCGGCGCAGCCCCGGCTGATTCTCGGTATCGAACCCTATCGTCTCTACTATTTCCAGTTCCTCACGCTGCAGCACTTCATCGACCCGCCCGTACTTTACAATCTGCCGCTCACACTCGAAGCGCTGCCGGACATGCCGCAATGGTTTGATACGATTTTCTGCATGGGAATTCTTTACCATCGCCGCTCCCCGCTGGATACCCTTTCCCGGTTGGGTGGTCTGCTGTCTGCGGGAGGGCAGCTGGTCCTGGAAACCCTGATTATTCGCGGGAACGGGTCTCAAGCCCTGTTCCCCGGGAAGCGATACGCCCGCATGCGCAATGTCTATTTTATTCCGACGGTATCGTGCCTCGAAAACTGGCTGGCACGCAGCGGATTCAGCGATATCCGATGCGTGGATATCACGGTCACTACGTTGCGCGAACAGCGCAAAACCCGGTGGGTCGATTCCGATTCTCTGGATCGGTTCTTAGACCCGGAGGACCCCGGTCTGACCGTGGAGGGGTATCCCGCTCCGGTGCGTGCGGTGGTTGTGGCGACCAAAGGCTGAAACCGGTTGATCGATTGCCGGTGGTGCCATAGGATGGATGGCATTGGACAAATGTTAAGACCATTTTGGCGATAAGGAGCTTCATGCCGTTGTTGTTCTGGATATTGATCGTGCTGTTTGCCTGCGGGGCCGCCTGGGGGGGATATCGCTATGTGCGGCTGAATATGAGCCTGCAACAGATGCGGAAGCAATTGCGATCGTGCACCGAGAGGGTCGATCAACTGCTGGGAAAACATGATGCCGATGCCGAGCGCCAAAACAGCACCGAAGAAAAGTTGCGCAGCTATCTGCAACTGATGGATGCGGTGATCAACACCATGCCCAATCCGGTCTATTTCAAGGATGAAAACGGCGTCTATCAAGGGTGCAACAACATGTTTGCGAAGCAGATTCTCGGCCTGACCCGTGACCGCATCATCGGCCGCAGATCCCAGGATCTGCCGGAGCAGATTCCGCCGCACCTGGCGGCGTTATACCAGCGCGAAGAATTGAAGGCAGTTGAAAAAGACGGGCTGCACACCTTTGAAGTGCAGGTGCAGCAGGCCGACGGCCTGACACGCGATTTTCTTTTCAGCTGTGCGCCGCTTGCCGATGCCAGGGGCGAGTTCAGCGGCAGCGTGACGGTGCTGTCGGACTTGACCGAAAAAAACCTTGCGGCCAGCGACCGCATGCAGAAAGAGAAGCTTCAGGGCGTCTTGGAAACCACCGGTGCGGTGTGCCACGAACTGAACCAGCCCCTGCAGTCGCTGTCCGGGTACACGGAGATCATGATGGCCAAGACCGACCGACCCGAACTGAGCCGTCTGCTCGATAAGATCATGGCCCAGATCGAACGCATGCGCGATATCACCGACAAACTGCAGGGCGTCACCCGCTACGAGGCCACCGACTACGCAGGCAACACCAAAATCATCGACATCCACAAGGCTTCCGGCCAAATAAATTCCGATGATTGACCTCGTTTTATATTTTGAGCTCGGATTTTACTGCGCCGAACTGTTCGACGGCGAAATCGAGATCTTTCCTGGTGTGCAGGGCGCACAGCTGCGTGCGTATGCGAGCCTGTCCCATGGGGACCACGGGATAGGAAAATCCGATCACATACAGGCCCTTGTCGAGCAGCCGGGCCGCCATTTGCTGGGCCAGTGAAGCATCTCCCAGCATAATGGGCACGATGGGATGGTTGCCGGGGATGATGTCGAAGCCCAGGTCAGCCATTTGCTTCCTGAAATATCGGGTGTTCTCCTCCAACCGGTCGCGCAGCTCGGTCGATACCATCAGCAGTTCGACGGCTTTCAGAGATGCTGCGGCGATCACGGGTGCTACGGAGTTGGAAAACAGGTAAGGCCTCGAGCGCTGGCGCAGCAACTCGATGATCTCCTTGCGGCCGCTGGTGTACCCGCCGCTGGCGCCGCCCAGTGCTTTTCCGAACGTTCCGGTCAGAATATCCACGCGCCCCATGACGTCGCAGTACTCGTGCGTGCCCCGTCCTTTGGGCCCCCAGAAGCCAACCGCATGGGAGTCATCCACCATGACCAGGGCCTCGTGAATTTCGGCAAGGTCGCAAATCTCTTTGAGTTTGGCCACATCACCATCCATGGAGAACACGCCGTCGGTGGCGATCATGCGAAAGCGGCACGTTTGCGCCTGTTTGAGTTTATCTTCCAGATCCGCCATGTCGCTGTGCCGATAACGAAAACGTTTGGCTTTGCACAGTCGGACGCCGTCGATGATGCTGGCATGGTTCAATGCATCGCTGATAATCGCATCCTGGTCGTTCAGCAGTACTTCGAACAGGCCGCCGTTGGCATCGAAACAGGAGGAGTAAAGAATCGTGTCGTCGGTTCCCAGAAAACCGCTCATCGCCGCCTCGAGTTGTTTGTGCAGCGATTGAGTTCCGCAGATGAAGCGCACGGACGAGAGGCCGTACCCCCACCGGGCGACCGCCTCCTGAGCGGCCGCGATCACGTCCGGATGACCGGCCAGTCCAAGATAGTTGTTGGCGCACATGTTCAAGACCTCGCGGCCGTCGGCCAGCCGGATGGTCGTGCTCTGCGGCGAGGCAATGATGCGTTCCTCCTTATACAGACCGCCGTCACGAATCTGATTGAGTGCTTCGACCAGGTGATCTTTCAAGCCGCCGTACATATCTTTTCTCCTCGGTAAAAGTTGTTCATCATTCACTGCTGCCAGGACAAAATAACTTTGCCCGACTGGCCGCTTTGCATGACCTGAAAACCCTGTTCAAATTCGGTATAGTCGAAGCGGTGCGTGATAACGGGGGTGATATCCAGTCCCGACTGAATCATGGCGGTCATTTTATACCAGGTTTCGTACATTTCGCGGCCGTAAATGCCTTTTAAGGTCAGCCCGTTGAATACAACCAGGTCCCAATCCACGCTGGTATGACGCGGCAGCAGTCCCAAAAGGGCGACTTTTCCGCCGTGGCACATGTTGGCCAGCATCTCCTGCAAGGCCTCGGATGTGCCCGACATCTCCAGCCCGATGTCAAAGCCCTCTTTCATTCCCAGTTGCGATTGTGCATCGCGGATGGTCTGGGTGCGGATGTCCAGTGCCAGGGTGGCGCCCATCTTTTTAGCCAGCTCCAGGCGATAGGGCACCAGATCGGTGACCACCACATAGCGCGCTCCAGCCTGTTTGGCAATTGCGACGGCCATGCAACCGATGGGTCCGGCGCCGGTAATCAGAACATCCTCGCCCAGGCAGTCGAACGACAGGGCCGTGTGGGTGGCATTGCCCAGCGGATCGAAGCAGCACAGCACATCGGTGGGAATGGCGGTATCGCAATGCCAGACGTTGGTGACCGGAATGGCCAGGTATTCGGCGAAACATCCCGGCCTGTTCACTCCGACCCCACTGGTCTTATTGCACAAGTGACGTCGGCCGGCCAGACAATTGCGGCAGCGGCCGCAGACCAGATGGCCCTCCCCGGATACCAGGTCGCCGGGTTGGAAATCGTGCACATTTTGACCGATTTCAGCCACCCGCCCGACAAATTCGTGTCCGGTGACCATGGGCACGGGTATGGTTTTTTGCGCCCACTCGTTCCACTTGTAGATATGGACATCGGTTCCGCAGATCGCTGTTTTTTCAATTTTGATCAGTACGTCGTTGATACCGATCTCCGGCACCGGCACTTGCTCAAGCCATAACCCCGGTGCCGCCTGCGCTTTAACCAGCGCATTCATCATTCGGGTCATATCGTATCTCCTTGGAATACCGTCGCTGTTTTAAGTCTAACTGCGGTGCTGCTTTTATTCAACACCTCTTTCAGTGATTCAGTGTCCATCCGCAAAAGCGATGATCACGGCCTCGCACTATCCCTTTGGCGAATCGCGGTTGACTTGCCGACAAAGTGTATGACATTCATCATTGATGAATTTGTGAACATTATTTGACGCTTTGAGATGGTAAAAAGTGACCGACGCATTTGAAATCAAGCGGCCCGGAGCGAGTCTGCTGGAAAAGATATGCACTGTCATCACCGATTCAGGGACGCCAAGGCACTCTTTGCAGGCGATCGTCGACATGATCGCAGGGCAATACGGCGTCGATGTCTGTTCGGTCTATCTGTTGGACGCTGTCCGCCAGCGGCTGATCCTGCGTGCCACCATCGGATTGAACCCCCAATCCATAGACCGGATCAGTATGGGAATAGATGAAGGCCTGACCGGCCTGGTGCTGGAAACCATGGGGCCTGTTTTCGTTCGTCAACCCGGGCGGCACGCCCGCTATAAATATTTCGAGCATAGCGGTGAAGAGGCCTTTCAGACCTTTCTGGGGATACCGCTGGTGTTTCATCAGCAAACGTTTGGCGTTCTGGTCCTTCAAACCATAGACGATCAATCGATTGCCGAAGAAGATATCTCCGTTTTTTCCACCATAGCAAGCCAAATCGCGGCGACGGCCGCTTATTCCGGCCTGATGGACGATCTGCAAAAAGAGCGTATGGAACGCCGCTCCGACCCGGGAAAACCACTGCCCGAAACGTCAAGCCCGAAACCGGCGCCCACGTCCAAGGAGCGCAAAAGCATCCTTAAAGGGCTGCCGGTTTCAGCCGGTTTTGCCGAAGGCCGGGCCCGATACCTGGTGCACGGCATCGGTTTTGATCAGATCCGTACCGAGAAGGCCGAGAACACCCGGCATGAAAAAGCCCGTCTCCAAAGGGCGTTCAAACAAGCCCTGGAACAGATCCGCGATCTGTCGGAGCAGATCACCGATATTCCGGCCGATGATGCCGCCATTGTCGAAGCACATCAAATGCTGTTGAGCGACAATCATTTTCAAGCCAGAATCATGGCTCAGGTCGATGCGGGATTCCGGGCCGAGTCCGCTTTGAAATTGGCGGTTCAGGCGTACCTGGAGCATTTTTCAGCCATGGACGACCCTTATATGCGTGAGCGCGGCTCCGACATCGAGGATCTCGGCAGGCGGGTTTTGCGGAATCTGCTCGGCGTCTCAGGCTTCAAGGGCAAGGTGTTTGAGCATCCCACTATCGTGATGGCATCCGATATTTCAGCGGTCGACCTGATCAGTCTGCGCCAACCCAACCTGCGGGGCATTGTGCTGGCCAAAGGCGGCAAGACATCTCATGCCGTCATTTTGGCCAAATCGTTTGAAGTTCCCATGATCATCGGACTGCAAGGCGTGTTTGAGGCGGTCAGGGAGCATGATTTTCTGATCGTTGACGGCAACTCCGGCCTGTTGTTTCGCAACCCGCCTCAAGTGATCAGGGACGAGTACCGCCGGCTCAGGGTCGAAAAAGAGAAGATCATTCAACAGCTCGGTGCCTTGCGCGATCAAAAAGCGATAACCATCGATGGCGTGCGGATCGATCTGGGCGCCAATATCGGCCTGCTGTCCGATCTGGAACTGGTCGATAAATATGGCGCCGATTACATCGGCCTGTACCGGACCGAGTTTCCTTTTCTGGTGCGCAAAGATTTTCCATCCGAACAAGAGCAGCTGGAACTGTATCAAAAAATCATCGCCAGTGCCGGGGGCCGCACCGTGACGTTGCGCACGCTCGATGTGGGCGGTGACAAGTTCCTTTCCTACCTGGATTACCCCAAAGAGGCGAATCCCTACCTGGGGTGGCGTTCGGTGCGGGTCTCGCTGGAGCTGGACGAGGTGTTCCGCACTCAAATTCGAGCCGTCCTGCGTGCGTCGGCAGGCGGATCGATCCGGCTGCTGTTTCCCATGATCTCTGCCGTCGACGAATTAAAACAGGTCCTGCAAATCGTCGAAGAGGAGAAGCAGCGCCTGCTGGATCAGGGCATGGCCTTTGACAAAAAGCTGCCGCTGGGCGTGATGGTGGAGGTGCCGGCAACCGTAAAAATCTTAAAGCCGCTGTTGCGCCTGGTCGATTTTGCAAGCATCGGCACCAACGATCTGATTCAGTATCTGCTGGCGGTAGATCGCAACAATGAAAAGGTTGCCCGGTTGTACAATCCGCTGCATCCTGCCGTTGTCGCCACCATTTACGAAATCATCGACATCTGCCGCTCCATGGACAAGCCGGTTTCCATTTGCGGAGAGGCTGCCTCCAATGCCCAGTGTGCCTACCTGTTTGTGGGGATGGGCGCCGAAAACCTGAGTATGAATCCGGCCGCCATCCCGCTGATAAAGGATTTTGTCGGGCACATCAGCCGGGAACAGGCCCGGGAGACGCTAGAGCAGGTTCTGGCCATGGAACAGACCGAGCAGATCGCCGCCTTTTTGGAACGAACCTGTATCGGATTGGGGACCGTGTGCGAACCGCCAAAACACACCATTCATAAGTCCCCATCGGAAAACAGAAACTGAGACGTTAAAACCACTTGGAGAAAAACGCTCAACTTAGAAAATCAAGGGTGCGGGCCTGGGATAAACTCCCCTGCCACTGAACGAATGGCTACTGTGGCCCGACCCTCATTCTGGGAGGAAGGTCTTTTGGGTCTCCATTTTTGGACGGCGGGCCAGGGGGATTGCTGAAAAAATCGGCTAAAATCTTTCTTTCTTCCTGGTCAAATTGATGCGCCAATTCTTTGGCCGCATCTGCCAATCTCTGTTTCATAATGCGGCGCAGGGTGTGCAGCTTTTCAACTTCCGCCTGGTAAGCTGCGTCGTCGAATTCTGGTGCGGTCAAAACGGATTGAGCGTTCTCGCGAACTTTTCTAATTTGTTTAAAAGTGTCCTTGCTGTCCGAGTAAACCTTTTCCATGACCTCATAAAACAATTTTCTCTTATCCTCTGAAAGTTTTGACGTAAACTCCGAAGCCTGATTCTTAATCAACACAAATTTGCTCAAACGGCGCGACACATCGCCAATAATAGCGCCCATGAGCATGATATTAAAAAGCAATGAACAGAGAATAACGGCTTTCATTTTCTTGCTCATGGCAACTCTCCCTTAACATAAAGAAAATCTTGTAAATGTATCTGTTCTTGTTTGGAAATTCGTTTTTCTACGGGGTTGGAAAAACCTATAAACAACCCTATTAGTAAAACAATAACAAGCGAAAACGGCATCACAGCATATATGGGTTTCGGAAGGTTAACTTCGTTTAAAAAATCTTCGAACCAATCTAAAATATCGAACCTCGGTTTTTCCCTTGGCAATAAAGAAGCATCAATTATTCTCTGGGCGAGATCAGAACTTGGGTCTTCAAATTTCCTGGAATTGAGTATCTCTTCAAAGTCTTTCTCATCCATAATTATTCCTTTG
Source organism: Desulfobacteraceae bacterium (assembly GCA_050291625.1). GTDB lineage: Bacteria > Desulfobacterota > Desulfobacteria > Desulfobacterales > Desulfosarcinaceae > JARRKU01. Next base: position 10,655 of record JBNKKC010000020.1, on the reverse strand, counting down.
TTATTTTAGCCAATAACGGCTGATCTTTTCCTTTAATGTTGTTTTGGCCCGCATGAGGAGAGACTGCAATGCTTTTACATTTACATCAATAATCGCGGCTGCTTCTTTGTTGCTCAATCCTTCATAATAACAAAGATGAAGCGCCAGTTGCTGCCTTTCGGGCAGTTGGAGTATATAGCATTCCAGCATTGCCTGCTTTTCACGCAGTTCCAATAAAGCATCTCCGTGGAGTTTAGAGTCTATAATTTGCATATCATCGAATAAAGGCGTGGTTTTTTTCTTCTTGTGATGATCCATGCAAAGATTTATCACAATTTTATAAAACCAGGTGGTGAACTTTGCCCGTTTGGTGTTATCCCATAGATCTGGTTTGTTCCATAGCTTTAAAAACGCTTCTTGCACGATGTCCTCTGCATCATCCTTATTTGAAAGAATTCTGTAAGCGATCGAATAGAATCGTTTCGTGTGTCGATACAATAGACTGGAAAAGGCGTTGTGGTCTCCTTTCTGGATCAGGCGAAGCAATGACTCATCATCAAGCACGTTGTAGTTTCTGTTCATTTACATTTTTCCGGTTTGATTGCGCTCGTAATGGTATCTGGCAGATCACTCTAAAAAGCCATTGTTGCCATCGCCTCACACCTGTCTCGCACCAGATTTTCTCCGTATTGAGTGTTCTCCGATCCTTCAAAATATTGCCAGCTGACTTGAAAGGACCAGGTCCCCCCTGGAACATATTTTAGTTTTGCCAGCAAATTGTTGCTGTCATCATCAAGATTTTTAATCCAAGTAAAAGAAAGTGTAACATACAGCCAGTCGAATGGCTCTTTGAAACTAGCCTGAAGAAAGGCATAATTATGATTGATTTCACGGCGTTCTTGAAATGCCTGTATGGTTTCCGAGGGAATCCCGGATTGATATAGCGTCTCGGATTCGTCCTTTGTCAGCCCTTCGGACTGATAATACCATTCAAGAATGTACGTAACATCAGATTCTGTCAGGTATCGCAAACCAAGCAAACATTGAAACGCTTTATCCTGGTTTTCCCATTCCGTCACAGCATACTCGCCGTGTATCTCCAGATTCGCCGAAAGGTTTGAGGCGAAATCAAAACCCCAGAGCACGTCAGTATGATTTGTATAGGCAACAACATACAGATCCAGGTCCGTTGTTCCAACCAGTCCATATGCTTTGATTCCAGACAGATCGTCGTCATCCCTTTCGGGATCATATTCACTATCCGGGTTTTTGACCAAAAAATCTTCGTTGAAAAATGATCTCACAGGCACATACAGCAGTGCCAGCGAACTAGTCTTGAATACTACGTTCTCTCCGAAAATCCAAGTCCATTGGGATAGCCAGATACCTTCCCGACGGGCCTCCGGGTCTTCCGAACTTTTGGGTCGTTCCAAAAACGCAACCGGATTGTATGCATATCCCCTCCCCCAGCGCAGCAAACGTTTTCCAACCTGCAGGCTGTCAGGTTGAAAGATGGCCAATTCCCAGTAGCCTTCCATGAGGGAGGTCGTTTCGGTGTCGCCATCTTTTCGGGTAGACGCTTCTCCTGACGCCTCTCCAACCAGATAAAGTCTTGACCATTCCCAGTCCCACCGGGATTCCAAAGACAATTGAAGGCCGCAATCCTGAGCATTTTTCGGGGCATTACCCTTGAACTTCGCCTGATAAAAGACTGAATCAGGCCGGAAAGTCCTTTGTGCCGCCGTCAATTCCAGCTCGCCTTTCCACTCCCAGACCTTTTTCGTATAGGAGTCCACATCGAAAACATACAGATCATCTTCCGCATATATGCAGGAGACCTGCAAAAGGTGAATCATAAAGCCGAAAAAAAGCGACAACTTCATAATATGGGTAATTGTCATAATGTGAGCGTTTTACCAATCCTTTGTGATCTAGAGAACATGCACTATCTGAGAGTTTCCAGCTTCTCCATGAAGTCCAGGGTGAATACTTCCGGCGAAAGCTTTCTGGGTTTGATCCGAGCAAAAATCATGACGGACTTGTAGCCTTTATAAAGTGGGCTGTCGGATTCAACCACTGCAGGCCGTTGTATTCCATTTCCAAAATCCTTTATGTTTTTAAAATAGAGCGTTTTGATCAATATGCCGGAAGATGCAATGGCTCTGATTCGGACCGGAGACTCTTTCTCAGGGTCGATAAACATCTCCAGCTTATCGTAGGCCACACAATTGTTTTTCGCTTTCAGAGTCAGCAGGAGCAAGTTTGTTCCATTTGTTCCTTTTTCTTCAGTTACGCCCACACTCACTGCAATGTATTCTTCCTGGTAATCCACTGTCATGATATCCGCGTTGTTAAATACACCACCGGTTACCGAAAGCAGGGACGTGATGCGGATGGGGCGCCCAATGCTCGGGATATATTGCCACATGTTTTCTCCGACCCTTAAAATGGAACGCCCGGCATCTGTAGCTGGAGCAAGGAACAAGGAAATGACTTTTTCCCGGCCCTGTTTGAGTATAAACATGACAAATTCCTTTTTCGTTCCATCCGGTTCGATATTGATCAGTTTGCGGTAGGCTTCATAATCCGGTGGATTAAGCTTGTTATCAATCACTTTCAGCCACTCCTCTGCAGTGGTCTGTGCTTGCGCGGAGGTAAATGGCATTACCAGCAACCATGCAAAAGCGATATTCATGAGGTATCTATTCATTGTTTTTCCGCCAGTCCGCGGCTTGCCGGTCCGGATTGCGTTATCGGCCTTAATAATGTCTGAGAGCATCAACAGGTTCCAGCTTGGAAGCCTTGAAAGAAGGCTGTAGACTGGCCAGACCGGAGATCAGGATTACAATCAATGCGGTCACGATAACTTCAGAAGCGGCAATGCCGGGTGAAATGACTTGAGACGTTTTACCGAAAGCCAATGTGATAGGATGGAACTGAAAATACTTGATGATGGCCAGGCTGAGAAGACTTCCGCAAAAAGCACCGAATATTCCGAGAAAAAGTCCTTCCAGCAGGAACAGGACCCATATTTGCATCGGTCGGGTGCCTATGGCTGCGATGGTTCCGATTTCCCGAATCCTTTCATACACCGCCATCAGCATCACATTCATGATCGAAACCAGAACGACGGATATCATGATAACCCTGACAAAAACAGTCAACAAATCGATGATGCTGGCAATCCTGGCAAAAGGCGTTAACTCTTTCCAGGAATGCAATTCAAAGACGGGCTTGTCTTTCTTATTTCGAATCGAACCAATCTTGTCGGCAAGCTTTTTGTACGAAATCTCTAGAGTGTTAAAGTCCTTTGCGCGTAATGCGATCTCGTTTGCTTCAGCCGATTCGATTCTTAGCAGCTGGTATGCGTCTTCGATATTCAGATACCCCTCCCTGACTCCGGGGCCCCCTATGGTATCGATAAAGCCTTTCACAATAAAGGGAAAGGCATTCACCGATCCTTGCCTGTTGGTCGCAACAACGACAACCTGATCACCGAGTTTCAGGGTCATTCCCCGGGCCAGTTTTTTCGGCACCCAGATTTCACCCCGATTCAGGCTTGGAAGCATCTCTGCTTCCCCAAAAACACTGTGCCCCAAAAGCGGCACCGTCTTCAATTCCGCATCCGGGCGAATACCGCTGAGCCGGATATTGGTGCTCTCGACGAAATTGCTGAGCATCCCGCCAAATTTTAATCGGCTCGAATAGGCTTCCAAATCCTTGTTCGCATCAAGGAGGCTTTGAATTTTACTCATCTGCCGGGCATTCAAATTCAGGTTCAGGGGAGAGTTGTCAATAGAAACCACATAGCCGCTGCGATGAATTTGCATATGCCCCAACATGGAATCCGTGATCTGACCGATCATCAACTGCTTGAAGGAACCCGCAATCGATACGAATACAAGCACGGCAACGATACCGATCATTACCAGCGTTGACGTCAGAATCGTCCTCCGGGTATAGCGAAGAAGGTTACGATATGCGATTTTAGCTGTTCTGAACATCTTGTCTCCTGTCTTTTCTGTCCACGATTTTTCCATCTTCCAATGTATAGATGACTTCCGCTTCACCGATGATCTTGGGATCATGTGTGGAAAAAATATAGGTGGTATCGCATTTATCCTTCATTTGTTTCATCAGGCGGATAATTTTAAAGGCCGTATCGTGATCCAGGTTCGCTGTCGGTTCATCGGCGATAACCAGTTTGGGCTGCGTGACCAGGGCACGGGCGACGGCGACACGTTGCATTTGGCCGCCGGAGATCTGGGACGGCAGGTTGTCCTTCTGGTCCAATACACCGACGTCGCCAAGAAGCTTCAACACCCTTTTCCTGTGTGCCCTGGCCGACATGTTCTTAACCACCAGCAGAGGATACTCAACATTTTCCAGAACGGTTAATACCGGAATCAAGTTGAAATTCTGGAATACAAATCCAAGGTTTTGTCCGCGAAAATTTGCTTTCGCTGCACCGGTTAGGTTGGCCACATTCTGGCCGGCGATTCTGACAGATCCTTGATCCGGCTGATCCAGACAGCCGATTATATTTAATAGTGTCGATTTGCCGCTGCCGGATGGCCCGATCACTGAGACAAAGGTCCCCTGTTCGATTTCCATATCAACCCTTTTCAAAGCATGAATTGTCGATCCACCCACCCTGTAGCTTTTTGACAAGCCGTTGATTTGAACGATTGACATGGCATCCTCACATAAATGAAATGAATAAGATGAAAGCGTGAATTTGTATTTTGGCAACGGTTGGTCTCTACATGGCTATACGAATGAAAAGGAGAAAGTCTTCGGAATTATTTTGATGGTGGAGGTGCCGGCAACCCACTGATAAAGGATTTTGTCGGGCACATCAGCCGGGAACGGGACCGGGAAGCGCTCGAGCAGGTTCTGGCCATGGAGCAGACCGAGCAGATCGCCGCCTTTTTGGAACGAACCGGTACCGGATTGGGGACCGTGTGCGAACCGCCAAAACCTACGATCGGCGCCTTGTCCCCTTAATTGTTCGACATCACCGCCGCGCAGATGGCCTCTACATGGCGGTGGTCGGTTCCGCAGCAGCCCCCGAAGATATTGAGATTCGGCAGAAGATTGGCCAACTCCGCGTATCGCGCACCCAGCTCGTGCGGGTTGCCGTCATCCAGCTCCGTTGCCTCATCGAGTTCGGCATGGCTCTTATTCGATGCATTGGCCCGTATGGCGCGGATCCGTTGAACCCATGGCTCATCCGTTGTCAGCGTGGACGTGAAGTGGTCGGGATGGGCGCAATTGATCATGTAATAGGCCGGTCCGTTGTCGGTGGCCCGATCTACCGTTGTGACGGCCTGGGCAAGGGTCTGGCCGGACGGCAGCCGGCCGTCGGTCTCTACGGTGAATGAAATGACAGACGGAATACCGGCCTGCTGCGCGGCGCGGGTGATGCCGATGGCCTCCTCGGTGTAGTTGATGGTAAAGGCGGAGACCAGGTCCGCCCTGGTTTCGCTGAGCGTCTTGATCTGTTCATGGTGATAGCGATAGGCCTGGCCGGTCGTCATCTTCGCCGAAACGCTGTATCCATCACCTCTGGGACCGATGCAGCCGCTGATCACCATGGGGGTTTTTACGCTTTCCGATTCGCTGCGCAACTCCTCCAGCAGGGCAATGGATTTGCGGTTGATCTCCTTCAGATCGGCAGGGTTGTATCCCAGCTTGTCGCCCCAGTCGCGGCTGGCGCGCCAGGTAGGGCTTTCCAGAATAAAACCCGTTCCGTGGGTTTTTGCCAGGTCGATGTAATCTTTGTAGTAGCGACGCAAGATGTCGTACCCGTTGGCTTTGGTCAGCAGGTCGAAGGCGGCAAACTCGGGAAGCTCGAAGCCGTGATGGAAAACCAGGGTGGTTTCGAGACCGCCGTCGGTAATAAAAGGTGTATCATACAGTTGGGGCAGGTTGTGTCGATGGTTGCTCATGGGGACCTCCTTTATGGTTCGTCAGGTTTTTACCCCATAGGCGTAAATTGCGGCCTTACATTGTGAGGACTTCTGCTGGCGGCGTGTAAGGTGTATGCGTTTGCCGGTTGAGCTGGTTTCGCTGATATTCATTGGTGTGATGTGGTGTTGGAAAGCGGCCTTGAAATAGAGCATTAACTAAAAAAGAGGATTCATCTCCAAAATAGTTAAGGCATTAGACTTATGAGCGCCGGCCGAAACATTTTCGGCAAAACGTCGCTGGCAGAGGGCATGGTCCGCGCACGTCGCCTCCGGGATGGTCATCTCAGTACCTTTGAAAAGCTGAATGTAGCGGTAACTCGTGCAAATGCCGGAGGGCTCCAAAGCCCCCCGCCAAAGATCGGCGGGATAAAAAGGCGTCCAGGGGTGAAGCCGTAGTAAGACTACTGCGATCCCCTGGCAACGCAGAATCTGGAGTCCTCCGGCATTTGCCCGTCATAATTGCCACACCAAGTTTTTTTCGGGACTGTAGCAACAGAACGTGCCGGTGCGGATGGAGTTGGTCAGGTGATGCCCCAGGGCGGGATGGACGGCGTCGATTTTTTTAATGGCGCTGCGAATACGCCAGGTGACCGCAGCGCGGGCGCGTTCGGCCGGTGCATTCAGGCGGCGGGTGCGATGGCCCAGGCCCATGGCCTTCGTGATGTGGTCTGTCAGTTGATCGAGTTCGACGGCCAACCGTTCCGAGCGGCCCAGATCGTTCATCTGATCGGCCTCCCGGATCTGCACCCGCAACTCCTTAACGCGCTGCTTATACGCCTGCAGCGCCTTGTCATCCATCACGGGTTGCTCTTCGCTCATGGCATCCGGGGTTCCCATCATTTCCGTGCAGTGAATCTCATCGCCCGGCGCGGCCAGCAGGCGCGCAAGATCATGAAAGCCTTTGACTTCCGGCAATTGAATCTGCGTATCCTCGAAGGTGATCTTCCACAGGCCGTTTCGGCTGACAAAGATATTGGATGGCACGGCGGAGCGCGCATTACGCGAAACCGCCTTTTCCGCGGCGCCTCCGGCCGGCTTGTCATCGAGGCCTGCCGCTATCAGGCCGTCCACCAGGATTGCCATATCCGACTCGTGCCGGAACGGGTTGGCTTTCTTTTCCCAGGCGATAATTTCCGCCGCTCCCGGCTCGTGGTCGGGAATGATTTTTTCGCGGAAGGCCTTGAGAAACACCTCGAGATAACGGGCCGCCTGCTCTTGATTGCCAAGGTGGGCATAGGCCGCGGCGACAATAGCCGGCAGATCGATCCACACATCGGTCAGCGGCCCCTTCAGGGCCATATCGATGCTTGCCTGGAATTTTCGCTGGGCAAAATAGACGAACGAACCGCCGGTATAGTACCACAGGTTGCGATAGGGATTGAGGCGCATGGCTTTTAGAAAGAGCGACTCCCCCGCTTCGGCCTTGCCGAGAAAGACGTTGCAGGTGGCGATCTGGATTAGGTTGTCGGCGTCATTGGCATTGAGCGCCAGAGATTGGTCGATGTGGTGCCGCGCAGCATCGAACTGGCGACGATAGAGCAGGATGCGGCCCAGAATCAGTTGGGTGACATGATCGGTGTCGTCCAGCTCGATAGCCCGTTTGGCGTAATGATAGGCGTTGCGCTCGGTGTGATCCCAGTGCTCCCACAGCTGGCAGCTCCATTCATTGAAAAAGGAGAGCGACAGGCCGGCATAGGCCCGGCTGTAGTGCGGGTCGATGGCCAGCGCCTGTTCGAAGATGCGGCGGGCATTTTGATCCGCCTCGGGCGTGCCTTTGCGGAGTTGGTCCATGCCGCGAAGCCAGCAGTCATAGGCCGCCAGGCTGGTCAACGGCTTTTTGCGGGCGGCTGCCAGCAGCGCATGGTCGATCCGGGCGGAGATGGTTCCGGACACGCGCTCCACGATGTCGTCCTGGATGTCGAAGACGGTCTCCACAGGCGCGTCATACCGCTGGGCCCAGATGATGCGGCCGCTGTCTGTTTCAAGCAGTTGGGTGTTGAGGCGCATCTGACCGCCCTTGCGGCGAAGGTTGCCTTTGAGCAGGTAGTCGATGGAGAGTGTTTTCGCCTCGGACAGGGCATCTCTGGCCTCTCCGCCCATCTTTCTTGATGTATACGGGGAGATCACCTGCAGGCTGTGGAAGTGGGAAAGATCGGTGATCAAATCCTCCACAAACCCGGTGGCGAAATAGTCGTGATCGGGATTGCCTGACAGATTCTCGAACGGCAGCACGGCCAGGCAAACCGGTGCGGTGTTGGAGATCTTGTTCATGCTGTTTCGCCTCCCATCCTCCCACGATGGAGTTGCCAATTAGACGTTGAATGGCGGATGTGCAAATGAACCGCGGCAATATTATACCATTATGGTCTACAATATAATCTTGCCGACAAGAATATCAAATGATCGTAACGATTTCAGGCAGTACCTGTGAATTTAATGGATCGTTTGAAAACACGACAAAATTAGTATGGAATATTTAAATGAAACCGCTCAAGTTTCGGAAAGGCATGGCCGATGTAATGATTGAAGCGTCGGGCTCCAGGTATTGCTAGTGTTCAATCACCACACTATGCATGTCTCCTGTACCAACGGTCTGGTTTGTCATTAATCCTCTAACTGGCCAAAGGAGTGTCATCCCATGTTTGCCAAACTCAGTCTCAAAATCAAGTTGCTGGTCGCCTTTCTTTGTGTAGGCATTATTCCATTTGCCGTGATGGCAATCGTTTCGTTGCACAAAGCGGATACGGCCTTGTCCGATCAAGCCTTCGCGCAGATGAAAAGCATGCGTGACGTGAAAAAAGGCCAGGTGCTGCACTACCTGCAAACCATCAAGGATCAAGCGCTGACGTTTTCCGAAAACCGCATGATTGTCACGGCCATGTCTCACTTTTCCCATGCCTACGATTCGTTTCAATCCGAGAACGTGATCGGCCCCGACGATATTGCCGGATTGCGAAGTCAGCTGGCCACCTATTACCAAAACGACTTCAGCGCCGCCTATCGGGAACAAAACAACGGACAGTCTCCCAATGTGGGTGCCGTCATCGGACAACTCGACGACAGTGCCGTGGCCCTGCAGTACCACTACATAAAGGCCAATCCCAATCCCTTGGGCTCCAAGGACGCCTTGGACCGGGCCGCCGACAAGTCCCAGTACAGCGAGATCCATAAACAATATCATCCCATCATCCGCAGCTACTTACAAAAATTCGGCTACTATGATATCTTTTTGGTCCATCCGCAGACCGGGAAAATCGTTTATTCGGTGTTCAAGGAACTCGATTTTGCCACATCATTGTTAGACGGGCCCTATGCCGGCACCAACTTTGCCGAAGCCTTTCGCCAGGCCAATGCGGCCACCACGGCCGACACCGTGGTGTTTGCCGATTTCAAGCAGTACTTTCCCTCCTATGAGGCTCCGGCCGGCTTTGTGGCATCACCGATTTTTCGCGACGGCCAAAAACTCGGGGTGTTGATTTTTCAGTTTCCCATCGACAACCTCAACGCCATCATGAAAGAGCGCGCCGGTATGGGTGAAAGCGGGGAGACCTATCTGGTGGGAAGCGATCTGCTGATGCGCTCGGATTCTTACCTCGACCCGGATCATCACTCTGTGGCCGCGTCGTTCCGCCATCCGGATAAAGGCAAAGTGGATACCGAGGCGAGCCGGGCGGCCGTCGGAGGCAAGACCGAAGAAAAGATCATCATCGATTACAACGGCAACCCGGTGCTGTCGGCCTACACCCCGCTGAATTTTGACGATCTGCACTGGGCCATGCTGGCCGAAATCGACAAGGCCGAGGCGTTTGCCGCCGTTAAGGCCTTGCAGTGGGTGGCTCTGATAGTTGCGGCCATCGGCATTGCCGGCATCGTGACCTTGGCCATGCTGATCACCCGAGCCATCGTAAAACCGGTGCAAGGTGTGGTGGCGAGCCTGACGGACCTGGCTCAGGGCGAAGGGGACCTGACCACCCGGCTGGCGGTGAGCACGACCGATGAAATCGGCCAACTGTCTGGACGGTTTAACGAGTTCATGGATAAATTGTACGCCATGATTAAGGATATCACCAAGGGGGTGGAAACGCTGTCGTCCTCTTCCACTGAGTTGTCGGCCATTTCCCAGCAGATGTCGGCCAGCGCCGAACAAACATCGGGAAAATCCAACACCGTGGCGACGGCGGCCGAAGAGATGAGCGCCAACATGAACTCCGTCTCCGCGGCCATGGAGCAGTCCAGCACCAACACCAGCATGGTGGCGTCCGCCTCCGAAGAGATGACGGCCACCATCAACGAAATTGCCAAGAATGCGGAAAATGCCAGGACGATATCCGATCAGGCGGTCCGGCAGACCGGGGAGGCCGGCGAGCGCATGACCGAACTGGGCCGCGCGGCCCAGGCCATCGGCAAGGTGACCGAGAACATTACCGAGATATCCGAACAGACCAACCTGCTGGCCCTGAACGCCACCATCGAAGCGGCGCGGGCCGGCGAGGCCGGCAAAGGCTTTGCCGTGGTGGCCAACGAGATCAAGGAGTTGGCCAAGCAGACCGCCGAAGCCACCCAGGACATCAAGGCCAAGGTGGAAGGCATTCAGGATAGCACCGACTCCACGGTTACTGAAATCGAGGAAATCCGCGAAGTGATCCGCAGTGTGGACGAAATCGTCTCCTCCATTGCCACGGCTGTGGAGCAGCAGGCCGCCAC
>JBNKKC010000019.1:0-35151 GCA_050291625.1 Desulfobacteraceae bacterium | reverse complement strand
TGAGAAGGACAGGTCGCGGCGAGACGCCGCCCCCACAACGCCTGAATCTGGAATATCCATTTGAGTTCAGGGTGTTAGGACGAGAAAATGAAGCCTGCCCGGATGCTTCAGATGCCCGGCGGCCGTTTCGGATTGGCGCCCGGCCCCCACAAACAGATCGACCCGCCCGGGTCCTTTGATGGCGCTTCCGGTATCCTGTGCCAGAGCAAAGCCGCTGAAAGGCTCCCAACGCTCTATGACCCCCTGTTCGTTGACATGCGGCAACTGTGTGCTGAAAAATGCGAGTGCCGCCGAAGGAAAGAGCCCCTGGTCCACGGCCAGGGATCGCATCGGTGTCAGGGAAACGCCCAAAGCTCCCCTGGGACCGCCGTCGGCCTTTTTAAAAAAGATATAGCGAGGATTATGATCCAAAATATCGGCCAACCGGTCCGGATGCTGCCGGAGATAGGACCGAATGGCCGGCATGGACATATCCTGAGCCGCGATGCACCCCTGATCGATCAGTCGACGGCCGATGCTGCGATAGGGCCGTCCGTTCGAGCTGTCAAACTGGATGCGCAGAACCTTACCATCCTCAAATCGAACCTTGCCCGAACCTTGAATTTGCAGGATCAGCAGATCGACCTCGTCTTTGAGCCAGGCCACCGGCGGGGCAAGTGCGTTAAATTTATCCAAACGCCGGATCTCGCCCCGCGTTGGATAGGGTATGACGCGCCCATTGGTGTATCGACCCTGAATGCGCCGGCCGGCAAGATCCGGCGCAAACAGTGACAGATCGATATCAACCAGATCCGCGGGCCGCCCGTGAATCGGAATGGGGTATCGGGCGCTGGCCTCGCGGCTGCCTTCGAGCAACGGCTCATAGTAGCCTGTGAAAAGAACCTCGTTGGCCGAGTTGCCGCCAGCCGCCCGGTAAACCCGGTAACGGTCGCGGATGACCCGGTTCAACTCCTGTTCGGTGGGCATCGATTGGATCAGCCGCCTGAAATCCTCCAACGATGCTATCAGGTGGGCCACTGAATAGCTGTCGGGCCCGAAGGAGATGGTGCGTTCGAGCGGAAGCTTGCGAAAATAGTTCAGGCTTTGGGAGATGCTTTCGTTCAGCATCTTGAATCCGCCGATATCTTCAAAGTGGGGGTAGTTTCGAATCGACAGGCGGGCCAGGGCCGGCGGCGCAATGATGGCGGCCGGCTTAGGCGCGCAGGCGATCAGCACGCCGATGCTCAGCAATATACAGACCGATCGCAGCGATTTGAGTAACAGCGATGTCATTGTCGGGCAAATCTCATTCGCGAGTCCAGGTTCCGCTCTTGCCGCCGCGTTTTTCCAGCAGACAGATATCCGATACAGCCATTGCACGATCATAAGCCTTGCACATGTCATAGATGGTCAGAGCCGCGACCGCCGCCGCCGTCAGCGCCTCCATCTCCACTCCGGTCTGATCGACGATGCGTGCCGTTGCCTCGATACGGATGGCATGAATATCGGGATCCGGGTAAAAATCAACCTGTGCATGGGTCAAATTCAACGGATGGCACATGGGAATCATATCCGACGTTTTCTTTGCCGCCATAATGCCGGCAATACGGGCGGTTTCCAGGACGTTGCCCTTCTTGACCTTCCGATCGGCTATCAGCGCAAAGGTCTCTTCGGCCATGGTCACCACCGCCTGTGCGCGTGCCATGCGCTCGGTAGGCGCTTTGGCGGTGACATCCACCATGCGCACACGCCCCTGTTCGTCAATATGAGTCAGCTTCGCCATGATTCATTCCTAAATAAAATATTCCGTCTTATGCGTCACGGTCGACTTGATGGCATCCAAAGTATCATGCAGGGTGGAAATCACATTTTCGCGAATGTCACCAGCCACCACCAGGGCCATCACATCGTCGCCCACGGCCAGATCGCGTCCCGAAGCGATCTCAACCAGAATGTCGATGATGCCGGGCCGTGATGTATGTTCATCGATGACCTTGGCCAATTTCTCCTGGTCAACGGTAACGCGCAGCCCGCGCACCGGCCGGCCATCCCGGGATGTTCCCCGCACCACGCCGTTGTGCGCCAGTATCATGCCGACACGGTGATAATCGGGACGATGTTTGATCCGCTCAATCAGTTTGTCGATGTTCATGTTTGTCGTCTCCAGGTCAATAATCGCGCAACCGGTCATGGATACGAACCGGATGCGCAGTGAAGCATAGAAAATGAGCACGCTAAAAGCAAGCGAACAAATGCCCGGATGCAACACAGACGTTCAGACGATGGGGATGCGGCGGGCGCCGACATGCCAAAATGTGATATTCATCTCCGAATCATGTGACGGAAATCACTGCCAACGCGGCTCGAATTTGCGAAAGTTGCCTCAACCCGGCGATCAACACAGGCTTTCATTCTGTTCACAACATCCAGGGGGCGCCGACCTGAAAACCGGCGCACACGATCCCAGTCTTTATCTTTGCCATTGATCGAGGGCTCTTTGGTCCAGTTTTTTTGTTCCACCATAAACAAAAGGAGCCGCCATCATGACACTGCAACAAACATCCAGCAAGCTTGCAAACCGGCAGGTATGCTCCTGCTGCGGCAGGCGCATCAAGCAACTTGAGGATTACCAGAGCGTCGTCCGTTTCCTGCAGGAACAATCCGCCCAGCGGCGGGGATTCCAATGCATGAATTGCCGGCTGATCACCTGCCGTGAATGCAGCCACAAGCTCAAACGCTGTGCTTGCGGAAGCAATGCATGGATCGCGACGCCCTATATGGAGAGCACGCCAAAAGAGACATTCGCCCATGTGACGGCCTGATACATTGATCTGAATGGACACCAGTTCACATTAGAATTGGTTGCCAATCGCCATTCGCTGGTTTAAGATACAGGCACACGAAGTCACCCCGATTTTAAATAGGCGTTGATTGGCCGAACCTAAACCCTCTGACGGACGGGGATGGATCATGGGCAGTTCACAACAAATTCTGGATCAGGTGGGAATCGACCGTATCCTCAAGCGAATGGCATACGAAATTCTGGAGGTGCACAAAACAACCGACCAATTGGCCTTGATCGGTATTCATACCCGGGGTGTCTTTCTGGCGCATCGGTTGCAGAGGCAGATCGAGGCGGTTGAAGGGACGCAACTGCCCACGGGTGAAATCGATATTACGCTTTACCGGGACGACTGGACGCAAAAAAGCGCCCAGCCGGTGGTTAAAACCACGGACATCGCCTTTTCCGTGGACGATAAACAGATCATTTTGATCGACGATGTTCTATACACCGGCCGGACCGTGCGCGCCGCCATGGATGCCCTGGTGGATTTCGGCCGTCCGGCCCGCATTGAACTTGCCGTCCTGATCGACCGCGGTCATCGGGAACTGCCCATCCAAAGCAATTACACCGGACAAAATGTCGCCACCCAGCCGAATGAATTGATCAATGTGATGCTCACCGAGAGCGACGGCGAGGACAAAGTTGTCCTGGAGAAGTGATCCTCCGCAACCGGTTCGCTTGTTAACATAACATCGAGACAAATACATGGGACATCATACACACCGCAGCAAAGCGCCAAAGTCCGTTCGCATCGGAATCATCAGTGTATCAACCACCCGCACGCTCGAAACCGACGAAAGCGGTCGATGGATCGCCGAATTCGCCGGCAGGCAAGGTCACGAGGTCGTATCGCACCAAGTCGTGTCGGACGAAGTGGACGCCATCCGCCGGCACGCATGCCAACTGCTCACTGATCCGGCACCGGCGGCCCTCATCGTGACCGGCGGCACCGGCATCACTCCCCGGGATGTCACCATCGAGGCCCTAAAACCGCTGTTTACCAAAGAGCTTAGCGCCTTTGCCCCGCTGTTTGCGCAGCTGAGCTTCGAGCAGATCGATTCGGCAGCCGTTTTATCCAGAGCCACGGCCGGCGTCATCGGCCGATGCGTGGTGTTCATCATTCCCGGCAGCCTCAAAGCATGCCAATTGGCCTGCCGGCGCCTGATCTTCCCGGAGTTGGGTCATATCACGCATCATTGCAGCGCCAGCTAGTGTAGTGTCCAACAAATAAGTTAAAAAATAATGTCATTCCGGCGCAGGAGACTGTGTCGCAATTGACCCAAACGACGTGATTTGGAGCTGACGTCATTCTCGAAAGCCGGAATCCAGGTATTCCAATGTGAACCCAACTTCCGGGACACAACACTATATGGGAGGGGCGATGGTCACCAGCACCCGCATATCCGTGACGGCTCTCAATCCATGAGGCTCGCTGATATCTGAAATCAGCAGGTCGCCGGTCGCGGCCTCCATCGCGGCATCTCCCGCCCCCAGGAATTGACCCTTGCCTTCAAGCACAGCAATGGTGAGCTGCCCTTCGATATCATGAGAATGAATGGGCAGCTCCTGGCCCGCCTTGAAATTAAAATTGATCACCTTCATATAGGGCGATTCGTGAACCAGGAAGGTTTTAAATCTATTTTCATCAAATTGGTTCTCTTTGAAGACCTCGATTTTTTTCAGCATACTGTGCTCCTTTTGCTCTTTTTTGGATAGTTGTTTGCACTCTATCTGGAAGATGACGGCATGTCATTGACTTGGATCAAGCCACGCGACTGCACGTATCCAACACTGCCGCAGGATGGGTTGCGGGTCAGTTTGATCTTTCTGGATGAGCGCTAAGCAAAATATGGAAAAAGAGGTGAGCTAATCACACGAACTGTGTTCGATGGCCTGTTCCGGGCAGACCTGCACGCACGTGCAACATTCAACGCAGTCGTCGATTCTTGCGGCGACCGCTTTTCCCCCTTCGACGTCGTAAACCTCGCCGGGACAGTTGTCCGCGCAATCGCCATGCCCGACACATTTGTCATAGTCGACCTTGATGGTCACATCGTCGTTCTGCCAAGTCTCGATCGCCATAGCCCGTTTCCTTTTTTGGTCCGTGTAAAAATCGATATGACGCTCCAATGCGAGGACACGTCAACCGCGAGAAGGTTCGCCCGTGCGCCACTTGGGAATGACGGCATCGTTGATGCGCTGCCACAAATCATCCCCTCGGGGCAAAGTCACTTGATCAAGCTGGCGGACCGGTACGGCACCCATCAATGCGTTGGTGGCGAGCACCTGATCGGCGCACGCCAGCATTCCCGGTTCCACCGGACGCCGGTTGACGGCATACCCCCAAACCGCCAGTTGTCTGCAAACCGCCCCGGCCATCACCCCGGGAAGCGATGCGCTGGACAGCGGCTGGATGACCTCTCGCCCGCTGACAAGCAGCAGGTTGGCCGTATTGGTTTCGGAAACCGTTCCGTCCGGATTGAGAATCAACGCCTCGTGAAATCCGTTTTGCCGGGCCCAGTAGCCGGCTTGCAGGTAGTACAGATAGTTGAGCGTCTTGTGGACGGCCAGCGGGCTCTGGCGCGGGTGAGGGTAGGTGCCGATGCGGAGTCCGTCAATGCTCATTGCGCGGAGACGATGGACATATGGCCGCGCGGATACCAGGAGCATGTGATCCCAGGGCGGGGCATGGCGCGAACCGCGGGTGGCCAGGATCTTTACCGCAGCGCACTCGTTCTGCAAGTGATTGGCCTCCAGCACCTGTTCGATGACCTCCCGCCACGTCACATCAGGCGGATTGTCGGGCATGAGAGTCCGCCACGTGCGCTCGAAGCGCTCGACGTGGGCCTTGAGCAGGGGCGCCTCTCCGCCATCGAGTCGCACGGTCTCAAAAAATCCGAATCCATATTGCAGCCCCAGATCGGATACCGGAACCGCCGCCTCACTTTCAGCAAGCACCTGCCCGTTTCGCCAGATCTTAAGTTCGCTTTCAGCGGCCAGGCTGTCGATGCAGGCGGCCATCAGGGTCTGGCCCTTGTGCAGCGTCTCCTCGAACTCGTCGCGGGGCTTGGAGTCGTAGACCACGCCTCCGCCGACGGAAAATCGCAGAGTGTCACCGACGAGCGTCGCCGTCCGGATGGCGATGGACAAATCCATGGTGTCATGAAAACTCAGATACCCGATACTGCCGCAATAGATATGGCGGCGGCAGCTTTCCAGCTCATCGATGATCTCCATGGCACGCACTTTGGGACATCCGGTAATCGATCCACCGGGGAAACAGGCGCGGACCAGATCAACCGAATCTTTATCGGCATCCAGGGTTCCTTCCACAATGGACACCAGGTGATAAACATTCTGGTAAGCCTCCATGCGTTTGTGTTGGGATACGCGGACCGACCCGGGTGCACAGACCTTGCCGATATCATTGCGCAGCAGATCGACGATCATGGACAATTCGGCATCGTCTTTGGCACTTGCGGCCAGCTCTTCCCGCATGGCCCTGTCCTGCTCTGATGTGGCGCCTCTGGGCCGGGTGCCCTTGATGGGCCGGGATTCCACACGGTCTTGAGCGCGCATCAGGAACCGCTCGGGCGAGGTCGAAACGATCTGATGATCGCCGGCATGCACAAAAGCAAAAAACGGGGCCGGGTTCTTGCGGTAGAGCTGTTGAAACAGGGAAAAACCATGGCCGCGAAACGGCACCTGGAAGCGCTGCGACAGATTGACCTGATACACGTCGCCTGCGGCGATATAGTCGATGATCCGGCCCACGGCCGCTTCATACCCCTCGGGGCTGAAATTGGAGCGCATCCGGCGGACTTCGGCCTCGAGGGGTCGATCTTCGGGCTTCGGTTGATCCACCAGGGCTTGAAAGTCCGCCAGCAGCCGCTCATGATCGTCCGCACCTTTCCTCATCGGAATCAACACCCGGGTCTTGAGCGACCGTTTATCGTGCACCACCAGCACACCCGGCACATAGAACCGCATGTCCGGCAGGCCTAGTTCGTCGACGCTGGTTCGCGGCAGCCGCTCCAGGCTGTCTTTCAGATCATAGGCGAAATAGCCCATCATTCCCGCGGCGATGGGTTGCGGCCATGAGCCATCCGGCAACCGCAATCGGTCGATAATCGAACGCAGGGCGTCCAGTGGATGGCCCTCGAATTCAAATGCCTGTTCTTGGACCTGCAAATGGATGTGCCTGCCTTTGGCGGTCAAGGTCAGCCATGGAAAAACGCCGAGGATATGATATCTTGCACAGTCCAGATCCCCGCCGCTGACCAGGGCTACCGTTCCCGGCAGATGGGCCGCACAGGCGGCCAGATCCAAAAAAGGGCGTTTGACATCAGACGGCTCGCAGCGGACACCGGTCAGGGAGCCGACCGCTGCCGCAATGTTATCCGGTAAGTCGATGCTCATGCGCGTTGTCCACAGGTCCTGCTTCAAGGAAGTTTTCTATCAATGGAAAACCATGGTCGGTGAGAAAGCTTTCCGGGTGAAACTGAACCCCATGCAGGGGATAGCGTCGATGGGAAAGACCCATAATGATCTGATCCTTGGTCCGGGCCGTCACCATCAGCTTGCCGCGCAGCGCCTCGGGATGAGGCTGGACGGCAAGGGAGTGGTAGCGCGCCGCCCTGATGGGACTGGGCAGCCCGGCGAACACGCCCCGGCCGTCATGGTATACGGTGCTGGTCCGTCCGTGCAGCGGCCGGGGTGAACGGACAGTGCTGCCGCCGAACACTTCATTGATGCACTGCATCCCCAGGCACACGCCCAGAATTGGAATCCGGGTATGCCATGTCCGGATCACCTGCATGGATATGCCGGCATGGACCGGCGCTTTGGGCCCCGGACTGATGACGATATAGTCCGGCGCCAGGGTCTCGATTTGCTCCGGCCCGATTTGATCGCTGCGAGCCACCCGAAGTTGCAGCGGATATTGGCGGAACATCTGCACCAGGTTGTAGGTGAAGGAGTCATAGTTGTCGAGGACCAGCATCGTCGCTGTCATGGCCATCCCCCAAAATAGAAAAGCCACCCGGAGCGAGTCTGGGTGGCAACGCCTATTACATAACTCACGCAACGGCGGGTGAAAACAAATCCCCTGCCGATTCAGATTGTTGTCTGCCTTCATAGAAAATAATCAGCGATGCGTCAAGGGCCGATTTTGGGTAGGGGTTCTCCTTGTGCTATTTGCTGACGGTATGGTAATTGGCATTGGTGAATCTTTCAAAAACCAATATCCTCTCTCTTGAGAAGGAGAGGCTGGGTGAAAGGGGGCATAAGTTCGAAGTTGTTTTTAATTTATTCTCCAAAATAAATTAAGCAATAATCGTATGAGCGCTGGCCGATACATCTACGCTAAGCGCCGCTGGCTGCGGACATTGTCTACGCACGTCGCCTTCGGGCTGGTTATCTCGGCACCTTATCAACGGGGGACGCTTGCCCCCTCCGGTGTTCGCCGCGGTGAAAGGCTGCACGAATCATTCTTTAAGAGCTATACACAAGGTTTTCGTTTATCTCTATCCGTGCTAGGCGGCGACACGGTCTCCCCCATTGATAAGGTGCCGAGATAACGAATCCCTGCGGCTCAATGTGCGCAGACAATGCCCACAGCCAGCGGCTCGCGCGAATGAGACGGCTTTTTTCTCTAATGAATTTGAAAAAATTCTTAGCGCTTATCTGTAAAACTCAAGTTGACGGTTTTTGCGCCTGAAACGAAAGCATGAGGTGGTCGCAGTCAGGTAGGGTTGTCGGACGTTCGCCATGCGGTCTTAGTGGGGCTTGGGGCAGCGGAGGATCAGCGTCCCGCACTGTTTGAGCGCTAGCGAGTTTGCGGGACGCCCGCAGCGCCCCATAGTCCCCACTTAGGCCGTGATGGCGTGTCCGGCAACCCTACCTGACTGCGACCACCGACGACCCAAAATCAATTGGGGTACTTAAGCTTTATGGAGAACCGCGAAATTTTTTTTAATGCACGAGCATGAATAAAAGCGCATGGTTTCATAACATTTTGATAACATTAAAGAGTTATCGACCGAAATAGCTTTGCGCATATATGGTAGGGGGGTGTGATATCAACAAACATCGCTGCCTGATCATTTTCGGTCGCTATCCGGTGCCCGGCCGCACCAAGACCCGTCTGATCCCGGCCCTGGGGCCTGTCGGAGCCGCCGAGCTGCAGCGTGACATGACCGAAAAAATCCTCGAGGTCGCCTTGGCGGCAGGCATCGCGCCTGTCCGGTTCTGCTACAGCGGCGGCGCCTCCCGGCAAGTGCGGCGCTGGATCGGGCGACCGGGATTGCTCATCGAGCGCCAGACCGGGGCCGACCTGGGCCGGCGCATGCACCATGCCATCGCCTCGGCCTTCAGGCAGGGCAGCCGGCAGGTCGTGCTGATGGGAACGGATGTGCCCTCGGTTGCGGCCGACCACCTGAAAGCCGCCTTTGATGCGCTTCAACACAACCATATGGTGGTGGGGCCGAGCCGGGACGGCGGATACTGGCTGATCGGACTCCGCCGACCGGTGGATCTGTTCGCCGATATCGCCTGGGGAACCCACCGGGTCCTGGCGCAAACCCTTGAGGCGGGGCGCCGGCTTGAACTGCGTTCGACACAGCTGCCGCCGCTGCAGGACATCGACCGGGTTGACGATCTGTCAGCGCTGCCGTCCTCGATCATTGCCCGCAGGCCCTATTTAAGCGTGGTGATTCCGGCCCTGAACGAGGCGGTTGCCGTCGATGCCGCCATTGAAAGCGCCCGCTGCGATGATGCCGAGGTCATTGTGGTCGACGGCGGAAGCAGAGACCGGACCGCGGCATGTGCACAGGCCGCCGGTGCCAGGGTCATTCCTTCGCCGATGGGACGGGCCCTCCAACAGAATCGGGGAGCGCGCAAGGCGGGCGGCAAGGTTCTGCTGTTTCTGCACGCCGACTCCAGGCTTCCGGATCATTACTGCACGCACCTGTTTGAAACCCTTATGGATTCTCGAATCATAGCCGGAGCGTTTCAGTTCAAGACCGATTTGGAAAATCGGAGCATGCGCCTGATCGAGAAAGCGGCTCGCATACGCTCCGACTGGTTCCAGATGCCCTACGGCGATCAAGGAATCTTTCTGCGCAAAGAGGTGTTCGATCGCATCGGCGGGTTCACACCGGTTCCGATCGCCGAGGATCTCTTCCTGGTTCGCCGATTGGCGCGGATGGGGCGGATCGGTCTGGCCCCCGTACCAGTCGTCACATCGGGACGCCGCTGGCGCACCATCGGCGTGTGGCGTGCGACGCTGATCAATTACCTCATTGCGGGGGGGTGTCTGATGCGTGTTCCGCCGCGGTATTTAGCGCCGCTTTATACGCTGTGGATCAAAACAAATCCTGACGATATCTCTCAAAGCCTGAAAGGATAGAAGTGAACCGGGATAAGCAAGCCGCTGCCCTGACAGCCCTGGTGGCCAATCAACGCGGTGAAATCTTCGAATTGGAAGGCTATGCCGCCATGGGATTCGACGGTCCGCTGCAGACCCCCTTAACCACAGACGACACCATCGCATTGCCCCACGGCAGCGAACTGATGTATCTGCCCCAGCGGATGCCGACCCTTTTCAACCTGGAAGAGCGACGCGTCGAGACACTGGCGCAAAACCCCCATGCGCCCGATGAGCGTATCTACCCGGTCGCCGCATTCAACTCACCCGGCTATGTCATTACCGGCACCTGTGCCTACGCTGAACGTGACGAGGCAGCCCATCTTCCCTTGTTCTCTTACGGAGCCGTTGGATGGCAGGGGGGGGAATTTCGCAGCGCCGCTCTGCAGGTGGATGACGAGCCGCGCCAGGACCTGCGGCGCATGCCGCTGGACAGGGTCGAAGCCGGTATCCGCGATATGCGGCGGTCCATGCCCCGCAACCGCCTCAGAGCCCATTTGGAAAAGTGTGCGCTCACTTATGGATGCCCGGCGGGTAAAAATTTCTTCCTGGGGCGCTACGAGGCGCCGTTGCCAACGGCCACCACCTGCAATGCCCGCTGTCTGGGGTGTATCTCCCTGCAATCGGGCGGCGAAATGCCATGCAGCCAGGACCGAATCGATTTTACACCCAGCGCCGACGAAATCGCCGAAATCGCTCTGGCGCACATTGCGCGTGTCGAAAACGCGGTGGTCAGTTTCGGCCAGGGCTGCGAAGGGGATCCCCTTATGGCGGTACAGCCCATCGGCAGGGCCATCGAAAAAATCCGGAGGACAACGGATCGGGGCACCATCAACATGAATACAAACGGCGGTTTACCGCATAAAATCAAATGGCTGTTGGATAAAGGCCTGGACAGCCTGCGCATCAGCATCAACAGCGTCCGTCCGATATGCTATACCGCCTATTTCCGGCCGCGCGGCTACGTGTTCGACGATGTCGTCAAAAGCATCGATCTGGCGCTGTCGCACGGCGCCCATGTGGCCATCAACTATTTAAACTGCCCCGGATTCAGCGACACGCCGGAGGAGTGCGACGCCCTGCTGGCTTTTTTAGCGGCCCATCCCATCCAGATGATTCAGTGGCGCAACCTTAATTTCGATCCCCTGCGATATGTTCAAACAATGAACAAATCCGCCCGGCACAGCCGCCCCCTGGGAATGGCGAATCTGTTGCAAAGCGTCCGCCGCCATGCCCCCCATGTGCGTTTTGGATATTATAATCCACCCAAGGAAAAATTCTCAAAAACATAGATGTGGAAAAATTGCTTTTTCGTATCGGTTTTGATATGGTCCCAGGTTGATGAGTCACAGGTTGTGTTGAAGCAGAAAGAATAGCGACTGGTTTCGAATTCAACCCTTCCAACACGCCAGCCTCATTTTCAGTTTTGTTTTTTCACTCACCCTGGCATGCGGCCGTCAGGAAAGAACACACAGGAAACCTGCAGCGAACGATGTGCGCCGCCTGAAACCGCGTCATTAAAAACAGATGCTTGTGCCGGACGGCGCACACGATATGCACCGATCACATTCGGCGCAACCGTGCATTGATCGGCCTGCTTGGGGCCCTTAACGACCCGTCGCCGGCTATCGGGAATCGGGAGGTTCAACCATGCAAAGAAGACTAATGAAAACGGTTCTGTTCATGATCATGCTGCTGACCGTCAGCGTCCCCCCTTGTTTTGCCAAGGCCAAGGGCTATTGTTACGTCGTGGCTTACTCCTACGGCCAGAAGATCGTCGTCTTCACTCCCGTTTTCATAAAGGAGGTAAACAACAAGTCCTATAACGAGGAGGAGTTTGTCGCAGATGTTGAATTGATTCAGAAAATGGAATCGTCCTTTGAAAAATACATCCGCAGCACCTTGAACATCAACGCCCCCGATTTAACCGTTTCCGCGCGAGCTGCATACAAGAGCGTTGAAATCGCAAAAAAGCGTCTGGATGCGGAAAAGCAGGAGTATATCCGCAAGGAGTGGGAGATCAAGGAGGCCTCGGACTTCAGCTTTTAATGGTCGGGACTATAGACGTTCAGAGCACCCTGCCGATTACGTTTGCCAACTGCGCAAAGTCATACCGATTTTCGGTTTCGCCATCAACCGCTTCGCCTTCACCATACCTATGCCCGAAATGGTGCGTTATCTTCAGACGCCGCCGGGTGCAGAAGTTGAGCAGCGACGGCTTGGCCATACTGGCGATGGTCGCGGCTCCCACGCTGCAGGCCCATTCAAAATGAGGGCCGTCACCTCCGCTGTCTCCGATGACGATGATCTTATTTGGCGGAATGCCAAAATGGTCGGCCGCTTTGGATGTATTGAAACCCTTGTCGGTTATCTCCTGCAACTCGAAAGTCAACCGTTCGGTTTGATCAGAGCCGCTGAATTGAATGATCGGATGGGCGGATATGGCCGCCGGCTCAGGCAGCAGTCCCCGGGCCAGCGCTCGTTGAAAGTACCCCAACGGTCCGGTCGTATTGATCATAAACAGGATATGGTTGCGCCGACACCAGAGCATCAGATCCGCCACCCCGCGGTAGGTTGCGAAATGGCGGGTCAAATAGGCATCCATATCCTTTTCGGATAACGGGGCGGGAAGCAGGGCTTCAATTTTCCGGACCGCGGCAGCCAATGGTATGTCGTTGGCCGTATAGCGCCGGAAAACATGATCGAGTTCGCGTTGCAGTCGGGGATATCGAAAGACAATGGCGTCGAAAGGGCCGCAAGGCGCCAGGCATTGGTTCCAGTCGGAAGAGACCATCCCGATATAATCTTGCCGGTGCATCATCGGCAGGACCTCAGGATTCGTTTACACGGTTTTTTAGAAAGAATGTTGATCATTGGAATAAATACGCACGCACCTTTTCTATATTGCATCCGATAGTTAAATTAGATAGCGATACCTTTCACTATTTGACCGCTTGACTATTGAACCATTTGACTAAATCAAGGTCCTTTCTAACAGATTGATTATGGAAGCGCAAAACCACTTATGATTGGATAACTCCGACTCATGCGATGGAACGAAATAAAAATAGCCATCCAAGGCCGCAACACGGGTATGGCCGTCGAATTGATTTCGAACATTTTCTATGATCTTGGCGTCAAAGGTGTTGTCGTGGACGATCCGCAGCTCGCGCCTGAAGAGGGCTGGGCACCCGATGCACTGCCCCTTCCCGACCAACCGGCTGTCACCGGTTATTGGCCCGATAGCGCTGAATCGGCAACGAAGCGCCATCGGCTTGAACAGGCACTGGTCGAACTTGCCGATAATCTGACATTCGACTATTCCATCGCCTATGGCACCGTAGATGAACAGGATTGGGCCGAGTCATGGAAAGCGTTCTTCTGGCCCCAGGAGATAACCCCGCGGATCGTCGTCAAACCAACATGGCGCGAATATACGCCGCGACCCGATCAGCTGGTCATCGAGATCGACCCGGGGATGGCCTTCGGTACGGGAACCCATCCTACGACAGCGCTTTGCATGGCCATGCTCGAGACCCATATAACGCCGGGCGTTTCGGTTTTGGATGTGGGCACCGGATCGGGCATCCTGCTGATCGAGGCCGCCAAACTGGGCGCCGCGCATCTGGCCGGCATCGATCTGGACCCCGATGCGGTTGATATCGCGCGGCAGAATCTGGCAAGAAACGGCGTTCCAAAGCAGCAGTTTACGCTGCAATGCGCAGATCTGCTCAGTGTGGTGGATGCAGCCTATGACATCGTTGTAGCCAACATTCTGGCAGAAGTTATTCATGAACTGCTAGACCAAATGGACGGGGTATTAAAGCCCGGCGGTATCCTTATATGCTCCGGTATCATCGAAGCCTTTCAATCCGGCGTCCTTGAAAAGATGGCCGCCTGCGGATTCTCGATCCTCGATGTGCAAAAGCAGGACGGCTGGGTGGCCATCGCCTGTCAGGGGTGACCTGCGCTTCTTATTTGCTCATTTTCAACAATGCCTTATCGTTAGA
Organism: Desulfobacteraceae bacterium; assembly: GCA_050291625.1. Lineage (GTDB taxonomy): Bacteria > Desulfobacterota > Desulfobacteria > Desulfobacterales > Desulfosarcinaceae > JARRKU01. Next base: position 20,891 of record JBNKKC010000019.1, on the reverse strand, counting down.
TCAGAATAACAACATACTTTGCCCAACGGGCGGCCACGAAACGCCGTTGCACGGCAGGCGGTCGTCACGGCGTGATGTTGGTTCGCGGCACCAAAACGAATATCGGTCCACCATTCGACTGGCAGGGTTCAGTGTGGCATAAAGAGAGGCAGCGTTCGAGCCGATATTATTCTCGAGGGGGAAAATATGCGGCGAAACGCAACGACATCCGTCCTGTATCCTCTCGTAGCGCTGATCCTCTTCCCGGCCGGCATCGGCCTGGGAAACGACCTTGGTGGCGAAGCTGTTTTATCCTGGACGGCAAAACAGATGAATATCGTGGATCACTACGAATTGCGGCTGCCCGCGATTCACGTGGTCAGCAAAGAGACACTGCGACATATATTCATCGCCGGCAGTCTGGACGCGTTTCAGCGCTGGCAGTCAACTTACGGCAAGGACCGCGCCCGGCAGTTCCTGAAAAAGTACTTGAATGATATCGTGGGCATGTTCGATCCGCAGGCACAGGAGATCTATGTGGGTCAATTTCTCTCTCCATGCCGCCAACAGGCGGTATTGGCCCACGAGCTGGCCCATTTTTTTCAGCATCAGAATGTCATGGCGGCGGCCATTGAAGCCTATGACCCCGATGCGGTCAATATGATTCGGGAGCTGGAAGCCTATCAAATCCAGCGCCGCTTCATGGCTCAGAACTGCGGCGGCCCATAATAAAAAGGAGCTCAGCATGAACCCATCCAACATACGTGTTTACGGTGCCCACTGGTGCCCGGACTGCCGACGCAGCAAACAATTTCTGGGTGAACACCAAATCCCCTATACCTGGATCGATATCGAGGAAGATGCCGCGGGTGAGACATTTGTGATGGAGACCAACAAGGGCAAGCGCATCATTCCAACCATTGTTTTCGAAGACGGTGAGTTTTTGGTGGAACCCACCAACGCCCAGCTGGCAGCCAAACTCGGATTGAAAACATCGGCCCGGCGCAGCCATTATGATCTGATCGTATTGGGCGGAGGGCCGGCAGGCCTCACCACCGCCCTATACACGGCAAGGGAGGCCATCGATACCCTCGTCATCGAGCGGGCGGCCTTCGGCGGCCAGGCCGCTGGCACTGAAAAACTGGACAACATGCCCGGTTTTCCCCAGGGAGTGCCCGGTATCGAATTTTCCGATCGACTGCGCCGCCAGGCCGAGCGCTTCGGTGTCGAGCTGTTGCAGGCCCAGGAGGTTGTCGGCGTCCGCAAACACGACAACTACGCATGCGTTCGGACGGCAGACGGAAGCGAATACAGCGCCGCCGCCCTGCTCATCGCCACCGGAAGCCGCTACAAACGTCTGAATGCACCGGGGGAAGCCGACTATATCGGAGCAGGGATCCACTTTTGCGCTACATGCGACGGACCTTTCTACAAGGGCAAACCGGTTGCGGTCGTGGGCGGCGGCAACAGCGCGGCGGAAGAGAGCCTGCTGCTGACCAAGTTTGCCGAGCGGGTCACCATCCTGGTGCGCGGCGGCGAATTCAAGGCCACTCGATTTATTCAAAACAAGGTGTTGAACCATCCGCGTATTGATGTGCGGTTTCACACCGAAGTCCAATCTTTTGCCGGCGCAGAGAGCAAACTCAACAAAATCATTACGATCAACAACCAGACCGATGCCCGGGAGGAGCTGGCGGTGGACGGCGCCTTTATCTTCATCGGCTTGACGCCGAACACCGGTTTTCTGAAACCAAGCGGTATCCAATTGGATCCCTGGGGCTTTGTGGTGACCGGCCACGCTCTGGTGCACAGTACCCGGCGACCGGCCGGATATGCCACGCGCGATCCGTTTATGCTGGAAACCAGCGTGCCCGGCATTTTTGCCGCCGGAGATGTCCGCGATACCAGCACCAAACAAGTCGTCAGCGCCGCCGGCGAGGGCAGCACCGCCGCTCTGGAGATTCGTGAGTATTTAAAGCGTGTATAAATTATTCCCCATTGGCGGCTTTCGATCGTTTCAAATTGCGGTCGTACCACATCTGGAGCATCTCCACCATCAGCGCGAACCCCATGGGCAAGTAGATATACGCCTTGGGCACATGCTGGTGCAGGCCCTCCATGAAGATGGTAATGCCGATGGTGATCAAAAACGCGAGTGCCAGAATTTTCAGAGCCGGTTGCCGCAGAATGAACTCGCCGATGGGTCGCGCGAAAAACAGGATCCCCACAAAGGATACGACAACGGCGGCAACAATAATCCACAACTGGTTGGTTAGCCCGACGGCAGTGATCACCGAGTCGATGGAAAAGACGATATCGAGTAAAACGATCTGCGATATGACGGCAAAGTAGGCGCCCGAGCCGCCCTCGGCCTGCCCGGGGCCCTCGTCCTTGAGAGAAATGGTGTGATGAATTTCGCGAACCGCCTTGTAGAGCAAAAACAGCCCGCCCAAAATCAGGATCAGGTCGCGGATGGAAACATCCCCGATCAGCGGTCGCGTCAGGCGGGCCAGGGCCAGGACCACGGCCAGCATGAGGATACGGGCCACCATGGCCAGGGCCAATCCCATGATGCGCGCTTTCTGACGTCTCGACTCAGGCAGCCGCCCCACGAAGATGGCAATTACCAGGACATTGTCCACGCCCAATACCAATTCAAGTCCGATCAACAGTGCCAGCAGCGCCAATGCATCAGCCATCCGACCTTCCTTTCCCCAAAAGGTATGTACGACCGCAGCCCGACAACCCTGTCGTGCAACCGGCGTGCCCTGGTGTCATAACGACCCCCATCCCACCGGTCAAGCGATTTTCAGTACCCCATCGATGGGGGCGTGTCGCCGTCTATTGTTGTGTTCCGGAAGCGGGGTGAACAATATTTGTTCAATTCGGATGCCTTTTTCCGTCAAGTCCTTCCGGCGCACGCCGGAATACATAACACATTGAAATGAAAATATTTCGGCTTTCGTCGGAATGACGTCAAACGTAAAGTTCCGGCTTTTTACGGCGTCATCCGACTTGACAGACGAAAGGCGAAGCGTTAGATTATTGATCGACCGGCCAGTTAATTGTTGCCGGCGGTTACAAAGGAATTGAAATGGCCCCCAAACAGCACCGAGACCCCGAAGCGACGAAAGATGCACTCATTGAAGCGGCCGAAGCCATTTTCATGGAAAAGGGATTCGGCAACACATCTCTCAGCGAAATCGCCAGACGCGCCGGCATCACCAAAAGCCTGATTCATCACTATTTCGGCTCCAAAGAGGGTCTGCTGCGTGAGGTCAAGACACGGCGCTTTATGCACTATGCCGCTCAACAGTCTGAAATGCTGAAGAATACCAAACCAAGCGCTGAGCTGTTGCGCGCATCGGTGGCATTCTATTTCGACTTTCTGCGGCGCAACCCCCAAATCGTCCGGATCCTGGCCTGGATGTTCCTGGAGCAGGATCAGGACGACTGTTTCGAAATGGATCGCGAACTGGTTCGGCAGGGGATCGAAAAGGTGCGCGACGCACAGGCGTCCGGCCAGCTGCGATCGGATATCGATCCGAGATTTATTGTTTTCATTTTTCTCGGACTCTGCCAGCACTGGTTCCAGGACAAGGATCACTTCAGGGAAAAATTCGGTACCGAAGGCCTTTCGGACGATTTGGACGAAGCGTACCTGAGCGCCATGATCAAGGTCTTTTTTGAAGGCATTCTGCCCAGATAAAAACCATGAGGCCGCGTTGCCCCGACAGCTTTGGAGCAACGCCACGAACCAAAAAATTTTGCACCTTTTTTGACCGGCCGACCAATTAATTACCGGCCGTTGAAGACCAGCCAGAGGAGATGCCGCCATGCGTATCAAACATCATCTCAGCTTTATCGTCGGTTTTTTGTTTATGGGAGCAGCCGTCGTGCTGTGGGCCATGCCTGCCGACAAGACGCTGCCCACAGACGCTGCAGGCCGCCTGCACGTGCTGCTGGACACGGTCCAGCTGGAGCAAAGCCAGCGCAGCGCACGTTTTGCCGGTGTGACCCAAGCCAAAAACCGGGCCGTGCTCTCCTTTGCCGTCCCGGCGCGGGTGTTGGATCGACAAATCGAGTCCGGCTCCAAGGTCGTTAAGGGACAGGTGCTCGCCCGTCTGGACGACCGCGAGTTTAAAAATGCGGTCTCTCTGGCGCGCGCCGCCTTCTCGGAGCTGAAAACCCAGTTGGCGCAGGCCAGACGGGACCGCTCCCGCATGGAACGTCTGGCCGCCTCGGATGTGGTGCCTGTGGCGGAACTCGAAAGGGCCACGACCCGGCAGACCGCGCTCGAATCCTCTCTGGAAGCTGCAGCGGCACGCTTGAAGGAATCGAGGCGGTTGCTCGATGAGGTGGTTCTCAGGGCTCCGTTCAGCGGCACTGTCACGAAGGTTTTTATTCAGCCCGGCGAATGGGCCGTAGCGGGTCAGCCGGCCATCGAACTGACCGGTGACGGCGAGATCGAACTGCTGGTGCAGGTCCCTGAAACCATGCTCGATCGTGTCTCGCCGGGACAGGCCGTTCAGGTCCAGCTGCCCTTTGCCGACAATCGACTGGTTCCGGGCCGCATCAGCTCCATCGCCAGGGCCGCGCTGACCGCCGGCCGGCTCTTTCCCTTGAAAGTGGAACTGGCCGATGAGCCGGGTGTGGTGGCCGGTTTAACGGCCCAGGTGATCATCGATCTGTCCACCCAGGGCGTATTGACCGTTCCGCTGGCTGCGGTGGTCAACCCGGGAGCCAGCGAACCCTATTTGTTCCTTTATACAGGGGGAAAGGTCATCCGGCGAATCGTCGCCATCGGCGGCATCATCGGTGACCGTATTGTCGTATCCGGCGACCTGCATGAGGGCGACCGGGTCGTAATCTCGGGCCAGAGTCAGATCACCGACGGGCAGCGCGTGGAGGCGGCATCATGAACCTCATCGACCGTTTATTGGACAACCGACGATTGATCTTGACCACGGTGGTGCTGCTATCGCTCACGGGAGCCATCATGTGGACGACCATGGTGCGCCAGGAAGACCCGCGTCTGCCCGATTTTTGGGGGCAGGTGGTGGCGCCCTACCCGGGAGCCGATGCCCCCACGGTGGAGCGGCTGGTACTCGAACCCATCGAAGACACCCTGGCCGAAGTCAGCGAGATCAAGCTGGTGGAGGCCACGGCATATGACGAGGTGGCGGTGCTGCGCCTCGAGCTGCGCGGCAGCGTCTCCGACTATTCAGAAGCCTGGGACGAGGTCCGCGATGCCCTGGCGCGTGCCCGGCTCGATTTTCCGGAAGGTGCCGGAATTCCCGTACTGGACGAAAACCAGATAGACCAGGACGCCATCGTTTTAGCCGTGACCGGCAGCGCCGATCCCCTGGCGCTGCTGCGCGGCGCCCGAATACTGAAAGATCACCTCAACGCCTTGGCCCTGGTCAAACGGGCACATATCATCGCAGATCCCGGAGAGCAGGTGACCATCGCCTTGAACGATGCCGTGGCGCAGCGATTGGGGTTGAACGCCCGCCAGCTGGCTGCCGGACTCAGCGCCCGCAACCGCATCCTTTCCGGAGGTTCGCTGCAGGTGGCGGACAAGACCCTGCGCCTGAGGCCGCTGTCCGAATTTGCTTCGGTAGAGGAGATTCAGAAGTCGCCGATCCATCTGCCCGGAGGCGGGTCGGTGCCGCTGGAAGAGGTGGCGCGGGTTCACCTGGGCCCTGTGGAGCCGGCTTCGGCCAAAATGCGCCTGAACGGCGCCATGGCCGTAGGTGTAGCGGTGGTTCCACGTGAATCCATCAACCTGGTAACGTTCGGCCGTGCCGTCACAGAACGCGTGGCCGCGGTCGAAGCGGCGATGCAGCCGCTGAGCGTCCAAAGCGTTACCTTTCAACCGGCGCGCACCGAGGCCAGGCTCAGCGAGCTCAACTCATCTCTGCTGTTCGGCGTGTTGATCGTCGCCGGGATTCTGATCATTGCCATGGGGCTGCGACTCGGACTGGTGGTCGCAGCCGTGGTGCCGCTGGTGACCATGACCAGCGTGGCGCTCTTTGCCTGGGGCGGCGGGGTGCTGCACCAGATTTCCATTGCGGCGCTGGTCCTGGCGCTGGGTATGCTGGTGGACAATGCCATCGTCATGGCCGAAAATGTCCAATGGCGCCTGGACAGCGGCGAATCCGCCCGCCGGGCGGCCCTGCAGGCGGTCCGGGAGCTGGCCGCACCGCTGGCTGCGGCGACGCTGACCACGGTGGCGGCCTTCGTGCCCATGCTGATATCCAGCGGGCCTACGGCCGCCTTCACACGCTCGATCCCCATCATCATCATGCTGACACTGGTCATCAGCTATGTGTATGCCCTGTTTACGACGCCCATGCTGTCGCAAATGGTTCTGCGCCCGGGCGCCGCCCGCGACAACCGGCTTCTGGAAAAGATCGGCCGGGGCGCCGCCCGCCTGGCCGGCGCCCATCCCTGGATGGTGCTGGGTGCGGCCGCGGTCCTGATGTTGACCTCGCTGCTGCTGTCGTCGCAGGTCTCCCGACAGTTCTTCCCTTCGGCGGACCGCAACCAGGTCCTGGTGGACGTCAAATTGGCCGAGGGCAGCCACCTGAACACCACCGACGAGGCGGTTCGTGCCGTTGAAAAAGCCTTGATGGCCAGACCCGAAGTCACCCGCGTCGCAAGCTTTATGGGGCGCAGTGCACCGGCTTTTTACTATAACGTGCCGCGGGTTCCCTTCAGCCCCCATTTCGCTCAACTGATCGTGCAGACCCGCACCGTCTCGGACAACCCCTCCGTCATTGCGTTTATTCGCGAATCACTGCGGCCCGTACTGCCGCAGGCGGAGCTGGTCGCCCGCAAACTGGAGCAGGGGCCGCCGGTTCAGGCTCCCATAGAGGTTCGGTTGAGCGGCTTCGACCTCGAGCGCCTCAACCAGGCCACCATCGCCGTCAGCGGTCTGCTTAAAACGATCGACGGCACCCTGGATGTACGTCACGATCTGGGACCCGGGGCTCCAACGTTGCGCTTTCGTATCGACGATGCCGCGGCGGCCCGCTATGGCATCAGCCGCGTGGACGTGGCCCAGGCCATCTACGGGCGAACCCGGGGCATACCCGTGGGCGAACTTTACGCCGGTGAAGATCCCATACCGGTGGTTGTCCGGTCGGCGCTTGGCGAACGGCTGGCCGTATCGGACCTGGAGGCGGTGGATGTGCCGGCGCCTGACGGGCGGGCGATTCCCCTGGCCCAGCTGGCCCACATCGAACCGGTCTGGCAGCCGGCAGCCATCAAACACAGAAATGGCAGTCGGCTGGTGACGGTCTCTTCGCAATTGCGGGAGGGGCTCGCCTTCACTCAAGTGCTGTCGGCCTTGACGCGCAAACTGGATGCACTGCGTCTGCCTCCGGGCGTGGTGGTCAGCTATGGCGGCGACGCCGAGGGATCGGGCGAGGCCAACAGCGAGATGATGCGCAACCTGCCGATCGGATTGCTGTTGTTGCTGGCCGTTCTGCTGGCTGAGTTCAACTCGTTTCGTCGAATGATCATCATCCTGATGACCGTACCGCTGGCTGCCGCCGGTGTCATCCCCGGCTTGTTGATTGGCAACCAGCCGTTCGGTTTCATGTCGCTGCTGGGCGTTATCGCCCTTGTGGGCATTGTGGTCAACAATGCCATCGTCATGCTCGAGGTGGTGGAACAAAAAAGAAAAGCGGGTTCGGATATTCCTGCCGCGCTGCAGGAGGCCGTTGCACGCCGCATCCGGCCCATCCTGCTGACAACGGCCACCACCGTGGCCGGGCTGCTGCCCTTGGCCGTTTCATCGTCGACCCTCTGGCCGCCCCTGGCGTCCGCCATGATATCCGGCCTGCTGGCGTCAACCCTGCTGACGCTGGTGGTCGTGCCGGCCGTGTATCGCGTGTTGATGAGCCCGGTAATAACGGTGATGCCCGGCTGGGTCCCAACGGCCGCCGCAGCCTTTTCCGCACCCGCCGCCCTGTTCCGGCGCAAAAGCAGAGGTGGATCTTCACCAGATTAGTTGGAATAGAGCGCCGTACGGATTCGCACCTGCCGCCGGGTGAGGGCATTGTCTGCGCATAGCAGGTTGGGTTGAGCTTGCGAAACCCAACATTCAGTCAACCTGTCGTTGGGTTTCGTTTCTCAACCCACCCTATGGATCCGACGTTTTCCATACCAGGATCATTGGTCTAAATCGTTAGCCCCTTTAACGCTTTTTTTTGGTATGTTCAGCTATATTGGAGTATTCTATGGGATCAACAACTGAAAAGCGAATTGCAAAGGATTTATTATGCAAGGCTATGTTCACGTATACACCGGAGACGGAAAGGGCAAGACCACGGCGGCCCTGGGGTTGGCGCTGCGGGCGGCCGGGGCCGGCCTCAAGGTCTACATCGGCCAGTTTATAAAAAGCGCGCAATACAGTGAAATCAAGGCGCTGCAGCGTTTTTCGGATCATATCACCCTGGAACAATTTGGCAGGGGCTGCTTTATCAAGGGCGATCCGTGCGATGCAGATATCGAAGCGGCGCGGAATGCCTTGTCGGCCCTTCAAGCGGCATTGGGCGGCGGTCGATACGACGTGGTGATTGCCGACGAGGCCAATGTCGCCTTCGGCTGCCGTCTGATCAGCGAACAGGACCTGATCGACCTGATCGAAAGCCGGCCGGATCATACCGAGTTGATCCTGACCGGACGCCATGCCCCCCATGCGGTCATTGAACGGGCCGATCTGGTTACCGAGATGAGGGAAGTGAAACATTATTATCAGAAAGGGGTAACGGCAAGAGAGGGAATCGAGAAATAATGCCTATTCTTGCAGCTCATAGCGCACCGGCACCTGCACCCACATTTCGATGGTTTGCGTACCTTTGCGCGCGGGTTTGAAGCGCCAGCGGCTCACGTCGGCCTTGGCGCTGCGGTCCAGAACGGCGTATCCGCTGGACCGGGCCACTTTTACTTCAGCGGCGCGCCCCGCTTTGTCAACGAATACGTCCAGGAGCACCGTACCCTCGTAGCGTCTGCGCTGTGCCACGCGCGGATAATTCGGAGAGGGATTGATTTTATACAGAGGCACGGACAGTTCAACCACCGCTCCGGTCTCTTCGGCAGGCGGAGGGGAGAGGGCGGCATTTTCGAATGCTTCAGATATCGCATGCTCGTCCTGCAGCGTTAATGTATCGTCCGTTTGAGGCGGCTCAAGCGTCTCTTTGACCGGTGTCGGCTCCGGTTCCGTCGTCTCGGGCGGTTCGGGCTTGCGGGGTTCGGCGCTCGGCCGTTTTTTTTCGGGCTTTGGCTTCGGCCGCTGGATCGGTTCCGGAGCCGGTTTGGGTTTCGGAGGGGCTGGTATGACGTCCGCCGGCAGTTTCGATGTTGTGGTATTTACCAGGCTGATGGTGACGTCACGGCTTTGCGGGGCCAACATGATGGGATTGACCCATGGGATTTTCGCCGCCAGAAAAATGCCGTGGACCGTCACGGCCAGAATGGCGGCAACGACCAGGCGTATCGTCATCACTTCTCGCTTTCGGCCTGCAGGCTGATGCGATGCAGGCCCGCCATTCGAATTCGATCCATGACCTTGAACAATCGATCATACGCCAGCGAGCGGTCGGCAAAGAGCAATACGCCGGTTTCCGTATCTCCCCGGGTTTTTTGCCGCAGCATGTCGGAAAGCGTTTCGAGCGGGACCGCCTGCTGATCGACGAATACGGCGCCGTCGGCAGTGATGGTCACCGTCACGGAGGACGGTTTGGGCGGCTCAACCTGCTCGCCGGACGGCAGCACCACCGGCATGCCTTTGTGGACCGCCATGGAGAGCATGGTGTAGATAAAAACGACCAGAAGCAGAAAGACAATATCGATCAACGGCAGCATCTCCACCCGCGGAGGCTTGGTATGGAAGCGCCGCACTTTCATATCGATGCACCCGTATCGTGCCTGTCTTCGTGAATCATTTTTTCATACACGATTTCAAGGCTGGTCGCATACCGTTCAATGTCCAGTGCGGCACGCTCCACCTTGGTGTTGAAATAGTTGTAGGGAAAAACCGACAGGATGGCGATGCCCAGACCGGTGGCGGTGGTGATCAGCGCCTGGGCGACGCCGGCCGTCACGGCGGCGGGCCGGTCGATGCCGTCACTGCCGAGCATCTCGAAGGAGGTGATAATGCCGATCACCGTTCCGAAGATACCCAGCAGGGGCGCGACGGTGATCATCGTATCCAGTATGGTCATATAGCGCCGCATGCGCTGAATCTCGTCGCCCGCCGCCGACTCCATGGCCTTGACCATGGAAAAATCGCGATGCAGGATGCCGCTGACCATGATGCGCACCACATAGTCTTTGCATCCGGCGGCCTTTTGGCGCACGGCCTCCCAGTTGCGGGAGCGGCACAGCTCCAGAATCTCGTCGACCAATGCCTGGTCGCGCTGCCTGCCGATCATGAACCAGAAGAGGCTGCGTTCGATGATAACGGTCATGACGACCAGTGAACACAGCAGCAGCGGGTACATCACCGGCCCGCCATTTTGGAAGAACTCCAGCATGATTCTACCTGTCGATATTCTGCTTCCCGAAGTGTCCCCGGACGCCGGCCAGGGCGTTGAACCCGGGTGCGGGATAATATCCCGGTTCATACGAAAAGGTTGCCGCGTTGTACTGCAGACCGCTGAACGACGAATACTCCTCGTCTAGCACGTTGTTCAGGTCGACGAAAAAGGAGAGCCAGCGCCAGTCGTATTGGATCTTGGCATTTACGACGGTGTAGTCTTGCGCTTTATCTTCGTCGTTGTTGAAATCGCTGATCAGAAAGCGCTCGCCCACATATGTCGCATCGGCGCCCACAAAGAGTCCGCCGGCGATGGTGTAGCCGATCCGGGCGGTGGCCCTGTCCCGGGGTACGGCGGGGATCTGCTTGCCGTCGTAAATGCCGCCGTCGAATTCGGTGTCGGTATAGGTGTAGCCGACGCCGATGTGCAGGGCTTTCCAGCGCCAGTCGAACCCGGCCTCCGCGCCCTGGCGAATGGTTTTGCCCTCCATATTCTGGTTGGCATACGCTGCGGCATTGTAGAAGATTTCATCTTTGGTCTCGGTGCGGAACAGGTTCAGGCGGACGCCCAGTGCGGTGACGATCCGGCACGCCCCCCCGACTTCGTAGTTCCTCGACCGCTGAGGCTGCAGGCGGGTGTCCACCGTACTGGTATAGTAGCTGAACTGCTCATCCAGAACCGGGTAGCGAAATCCCTGTGAAAAACTGGCGTAGATATGAGATCCGGGGCCGAACCCATAGTTGATCCCGGCTGTGGCACTCTCTTCATCCAGGATTTTTTCGGATGGCGATGTGTGCTCATAGCGATAGGTCACCCGGTCGTTGCGATACCCCCCCGACAGGGAGAGTCTGTCGCCGACCCCGAGCCGGTCGTGGACGTAGAATGCGATATTTTCCTTTTCCATGGATGCGACGGTCTGGCTGGGAAAACCGAAAAACTCAGACATGCTGTCATAATCCTGCTCGGCCTGGGTGATATCGGTGCCGATGGTCACGTGGTTGGAGATGCCGTCAAAATCTCCTCTAAAGATCAACTGGGGGGACACCGTCCAGATATCCGTCGTGGTATCGGCATCGAACCATCCGCCGCTGAAGGTCCCAAAGTAAGTGCTTTCGCGGTTGCGGTATGATGTCTCCAGCTTGAACATATCGTTGGAGAGCATGTCCATCTCCAGCCCGGCCTTGGCGTAATAGTCTTCGAACTTTGAAAAATCGTCCGGGTAGAGCGTGTCCGTCCGTTCGGCCCCGGCGTCCAGTTCGCTTTGCAGCAATGCACCCGGATTGCGCGTGTCATCATAGTGGTAGCCGCCGCTCAGGTGGATGCGCAGGCTGTCGCGGGGGTCGAGCTTCAGGTTGCCGCCGATATCTTTGGCCTCGCTGTCGCTGTTGTCTCGGTAACCGTCCGAATTGAGGTACCCGGCCGTGATATCATAGGCCACGGTGTCGTGCGCCGCACTTACGGAGGCGTCGGCCCTGACCGTGTCATAGCTGCCGTACCTGGCCGTGGCCGTCGCTTCCATGGCACGCCCCTCTTTGGTGATGATGTTGATCACGCCGGCCGTGGCATTGTCGCCATAGAGGACATTGCCGCGGCCGCCCCGGATGACCTCGATGCGCTGGATGCGCTCCAGAGGAATCAGGTTCCAGTCGGGGCCGGAAAGATCGGGCAGGTTCACTCGGCGGCCGTCCACCAGCAACAGGATGTTCTGCTGCGAGCTTTCGCCGTAGCCGCGCAGGTCTACATTGTAGTTGCGCTGATTGCCGCTGATGTCGGTGATATGCACGCCGGCCAGTGCGTGCAGCGCTTCCGGGACATTCTGATAGTTCGATTTTTCGATTTGCTCGGCAGTTACCACCGTCACGTGGGCCGGCACCTTGTCGAGCTCTTCCGCATCCCGGCTGGCCGTGACCACCACCTCCTGCATGGTCACCAACTCCGCCGCACGGGCATTGACGCTCATGCATCCCGGAATCAACAAAGCCAGGGCCATCAACCTTGATGTGCGCATCGACTCACTCCTTGTTGGAAATAGCTGTTGGGGCCCGGATGTCCAAATAAAAATCCCGGACCGATCAATCGATCCGGGATGTCCCTTTTTTATCCTCATGATCCAGCGGGCCGAGGTTGTCCGCGCCATTCCGGCCACAGTTGATCCGGCAGGTCTTCTGACTTTCGGTTCGCTCTACCGGCTGCGCCTTCCCATCCGACAGGACAGTGGCATATCGCAGCTTTCGTTCCCGATTACAGCGGCGGGCCCGTCCCCGACTTCCACGGGGTTCCCTTTAAAAATCAGTCTCAAAACCTCCCCTCGCGCCCAAACCCTGCGTTGGGGTGAGTCCTTTAATCCTCGAAATACCCGATGTATTCCTGCGGTTAAACGCCTCACCCCGCCTTGGTCTTGGACCCGAGGGAAGGCTTTGAAACTAATTTAAAGCTCAACTTGAGCACCCGATCAATTCACTGGCTATTAGCCGATGGATGCGGCAATGTCAAGACGCTACACGCCTATTCGGCTTCGGTTTTCCCGTCCAGATAGCGCGCCGGCACCAGGTGCACCCTCGGGTAGTTGCCGAGCGGGCTTTCGTCGACCAGCAGGGTGCAGCCGTAAACCTTTTCCAGGTCGTTATAATCCAGCACGGCCTCGGGCGCGCCCATGCGTGCCAGGCGACCCCGCGACAGCAAGAGGAGCTGATCGGCATACATGGCCGCCAGGTTCAGGTCGTGGGAGATCATGACCACCGTGACGCCCTGCCGGATCTTCAGACGCTCCATCAGGTCCATCACACGGGACTGGAAAGACAAGTCCAGGGCGGCCGTCGGTTCGTCCAGCAGCACGATCTCGGGTTGCTGGCAGATGGCCCTGGCAATGAAGACGCGCTGACGCTCCCCGCCTGAAAGTTGATCCATTCGACGGCGGGCAAGGTGGGCCACCTCCGTCATTTCCATGGCTTTTTTCGCCAGTTCAAGATCGCTGGAGCCTTCGAATCCCAGCACACCCAGATGGGGTGCCCGGCCCATGAGCACGACCTGGGTCACGCTGAAGGGGAATTCGACGGCCGCGTTTTGCGGCACATACGAAATGCGCTGCGCCAGCCGCCGTGCCGGATAGTCGCCAATGGGCTTTGCAAGCAGATCGATGTCGCCGGACTGCAGGGGCAGCAACCCCGCCAGCAGCTTGAGAAGTGTCGATTTGCCCGATCCGTTGGGGCCGATGATGATGAAAAACCGGCCCCGATCGATGCTGAAGCTGATATCGTCCAATACGGGTGGTCCGCTGTACGTATGGCTGAGATGGCTTACGGTGACGGCGTTGGGCATGAGGGATTACCTGCCTGATTTTTTAAGCAAATAGACAAACAGAGGGGCACCGATCAGTGCCGTTATCACGCCTGCCGGCATCTCTCCCTGCTCGGGCAGGGTGCGGGCCAGGGTGTCGCAAAAGACCATGAATGCCGCACCGCCCAGTATGCTGGCCGGCGCCAGAATCCTGTGGTCGGGTCCCACCACCAGGCGAAGCAGGTGGGGCATGACCAGGCCGACGAAACCGACCAGTCCGCAATAACTGACCGTGGCGCTGACCATCAGGGAGGTTGTGATCAACAGCAGGCTCGTGTTGGCCTTGATGTTGACTCCCATGCTGCGGGCCATGTCATGGCCCAGCGTCAACAGGTTCAGGCTGTGGGAACGTGAAAAAATAACGGCAAAGCACGGTACCACCGTAAGGGCCAGCGCGCCGACGCTGCCCATGGTGGCCGCCGCCAGGTCACCCATGAGCCAGAAGATGATATTATGCAGCCGGCTGTCCTGGGCTATGGAGACCAGAAACATGATGACCGCCGCGCAAAAGGCATTGATCATGACACCGGACAGCAGCAGGGTGTTGCCCTGCAGCATGGTACGGCCGGATGCCATGAGGTAGAGTATCGCCAGAACGCCCAGGCTGCCGGCAAACGCAGTCAACCAGACCCCCGGGAAACGCGCCAGGCCCAATAAGATGCCGGTGATGGCGCCGATGGCCGATCCTCCCGAAATGCCCAGGATATAAGGTTCGGCCAATGGGTTGCGCAGCATGGCCTGGAACACCATGCCGCCCAGCGACAGGGTGGCGCCCAACAGGGCGGCCAGCAGCACCCGCGGAAAACGAAGGCGCCAGATGATATCGTACAGCAGCTGGCCGTCAGCATCGGGCGGTCGGACGATGCCTTTGATCACGGCCAACAGTCCGAATCCGGCCGATCCTGCGGAAAGGCCCGCCAATAGGGCGATCAACAGGACGATTGACAGGACCAGGGAGACCAGTGCGAGCTGTCTTAGGGGATGCGAATAGCCGCTGCTCATGGCCGCCCCGCGAACAGCCCGGGATGGATGTAGCGGGCCATCTGTTCCAGACCTTCCACCAGGCGCGGCGTCGGCCGGTCGAAGATATTGGTTGGCGCAATGAAGACCGCCTGATTGCGAACCGCAGGGATCGCCGACCACTGCATCCACTCGGCTTTCACCCTGTCGAATACCGTTGCGCGGGCCATGGAGGAAATCACCATGACGTCCGGTGCAAGCGTGATGACCTGTTCCCTCGAAAAACGCGGGTACGGGGTGCTTCCGGCGGCAATGTTCGTTCCGCCGGCCAGGGTGATCAACTCGTGGATGAACGTCCGGCTGCCGACGGATACGATCGGCGACACACCGATCTGTACAAATACGCGCGGTTTGCGGTCGGCGGCGGCCACGATGGTTTTGACGTAATCGATCCGTTTACGCATGGCCGTTACCGTTTGCGCAGCTTCCCGGGATGCCCCCAGCAGATCGCCGATGGTTTCGATGCTGTGCATGACGGTTTCCAGGTCAACGGGGTGGACCGCATAAAAGGGGATGCCCATCGCTTGAAGACGCGTGACGACGGACAACGGATTGCCGTCTTTGACGCCGATACACAAGTCGGGTTTCAGGGCGGCGATGCGCTCGACATCCAAGTGGACGTAAGAGCCCACACGGGGTAGTCGTTTGGCGGCTTCGGGGTAATCGCTGAACCTTGTCACTCCTTTGAGGCGCTGCTGCTGGCCGAGGGCAAATACGATTTCGGTAATGCTTGGCGCCAGCGCCACGACGCGCTGGGGATTGTTCGGGATGTCGAGCCTGCGTCCCAGCAGATCGGTCACGCTGCGCGACTCCGCCGAGGCAGGCACGGCCAAAACCATTATGGCTATTACAAAACAGGCTATAATATCAAATGGTTTCATAGGTTGCATGCGCCGTCCGGGTCAGGCTGTCTCTATTACTTGCCGTATCTTGACGCTGAGTTGTTCAATATTAAAGGGCTTTTGGATAACACCGGTGCATCCGCGAGCCATGATGGCTTCTGCCTGGCCGGTCAGGCTGTAGCCGGTGGAGAGCAGGACCTTGATGTCCGGTTTGACGGCCTTGATGTGATCGAAGACGGCGCCGCCGCCGAGATCGGGCATGATCATATCCAGGATGACCATGTCGATGTCATCCTTGGCATCATCAAATATCGAAATGGCCTCCCGGCCGCTTTGGGCGGCCAGTACGCGATACCCGAGTTTTTCGAGCATGGGTTTGTTGACATCCAGGATCACCTTTTCGTCATCCACCAGCAGTATGGTTTCCGTTCCCTCGGCCAGGTTTTCAACGGCGGCGGGTGCTTTGGGGACCTTTTGATCCGATACCGGCAGATAGATATAGAATGTCGACCCCTCATCGAGGCGGGACTCGAAGTCGATGGCTCCGTCGTGGTTTTTTACGATGCCGAATGCCGACGCAAGGCCCAGGCCGGTTCCGCGGCCCATCTCTTTGGTGGTAAAGAAAGGCTCGAATATTTTCTGCTGAACGCCTTCATCCATTCCGATGCCGGTGTCGGCCACCGATACCCGGACGTAATTTCCGGGCCGAATGTCCAGTGGTTTGGCAGAAGGTTCGTCAATCTCGACGTTGCATGTCTCCAGATAGATGTGGCCGCCGTCCGGCATGGCCTGCCAGGCATTGATGTACAGATTGAGCAGAACCTGCTCAATCTGGTTCTGGTCGCCCATGACCGTCCACAGGTCGGCCTGCAGTTTATAATGGATGCTGATCTCCTTGCGCGTCCGGCCGAACATGTTGGCCGTGTTTTCCAATACCTTGTTAAAATCCAAAGGCTTGACAATGTATTTGCCGCCGCGGGCAAACCCCAGCAGTTGGCGTGTCAGATCGGCGCCGCTGGTGACGCAGGCCTCGATGCTCTTTAATTTCTTGTGATAAGGATGGGCACGGTCCATCTCCAGCAGCATCAGCGAGACATTTCCCTGAATACCCATCAACAGATTGTTGAAATCGTGGGCCACACCCCCGGCCAGCGTGCCGATACCGTCCAGCCGTTGAATCTGCTGCAGGCTGGCTTCCAATTTCTTTTTCTCTTTTTCAGCGTCGCGCCGCTCAGTGATGTCCATCACCACACCGCGAAAGCCCATGGGTTTGGCGCCGGGATCCGTGATCAGCGACGCCGTGGCCTCAAGGGTGCGGTGGCTGCCGTCCTTGCGGACAATGGCGTAACGGGTCAGCTTTTCAGCTTTCCCCGTTTTGACGATTTTTGCAAATCGTTGGGCGACCGCGGTGGCGATCTCAGGCGCCATGAACTGACGATAGTTGAGCCCGATCATTTCTGTTTCATCGTATCCGAGGATGTTGGCCAGGGGTTGATTGGAAAAGGTGAGATTCCCGCTCAGGTCCGCTTCATAATACCCGTTCTCCATGCTTTCGATGATGGAGCGGTATTTTTCCTCGCTTTTGCGCAGCTCTTCCTCTTTGGCAATGCGCGCTTCAATCTGATCCCGCAATTGCCGGTTGGTGCTCTCCAGATCCTGAGTCCGCTCTTTGACCAGCGCTTCCAGTTGATCCTTGTAGCGTCGCAGCTCCGTTTCCGCTCTTTTGCGGTCGGTAATGACGCGCAGCGAACCGATGATCCGATCCGGCTTGCCCGCCTCGTCCAATTTGAGGATGGCGGTGATCGCGCAATGTTCAATGGTGCCGTCTTTGTCGCTCATGGAGAATTCAAAGTCTTTGACGCTGCCCTCTTTGATAATCGTTTCCAAAAAAACCTTCCGCTGTTGCGGGTCAAAATAGAGACGTTCGACCGATGTGCCGATCAGTTCGCTGCGGGAATAAGATGAAACTTTTTCGATGGAAGGGCTGATTTCCAGCAACTCGCTGTCCAGATTGGTTTCATAATAGACATCCTGAATGTTGTTGAAGATGCGGCGATACTTCTCTTCTCCGGTCTGGATGGCGTTTTTCATACTGGCGAATGCATCGGCCGTTGTCTGAATTTCCTTGTATATGGAACGGGTATTGAAATGGCTGTTCAGATCATGGCCTTTGATAGCCAGCGCCTCTTTTTCCAATCCCTCCAGCGGCCGTATCAGACCCGCCGCAAGCCCCAGACCGATCACAGTGGCGACCACGGATAATCCGAGGGTCAATACTCTGTTGTACCGTCGATTGGACTTGATACCGCCCAGATAGTCGCTTTCAGGCACATAGACGCCGATGATCCAGGGCCAGTCCTCGTTGCTGAAGGGAGCGAACATGGCGTGGTAGGCCTGCCCGGCATGTTCGAAACGGGCGAAGTATGGAGCGTCGAGATCGATCCTTCCGTCGGTGTCGCGTTGCCATGGTATGGATTGGAACGCCGCCTGGCTCAATGGATCTTTCAGCTCGGTAATGGTGACAAGTCTGATCTTTCCCTCGTTTTCAGCGTCGCTGATCCGTATTTTCGCCAGATCCGGGAATGCGACAACGTCGCCGTTGTTATTGAGCATGAACGCCTGACCGTGCTTGCCGATGCGCAGTTTGCTGATAAAAATCGACAGTTGGTCGATTTCGATGTCGACCCCCACGATTGCCTTTAATTGCCCGGCATCGTCGTAGATGGGTCCTGCCACCGTGATCCCCGGTTTCTGGGAGGTAAAAAAGATGTAAGGGTCGGTCCAAACCAGGGCTTGCTGCTGCTGGGCCTTTCCGTACCACGGCCTCTTGCGTGGATCATATTGGTCCGAAGGATCGTATTTCATCGAAACCAGCTTGCGGTTGCCGTCCCGCCAGGTCAACGTCGTTTCCCTCCGGCCGTCTTGATGATTGATGAATTTTGTCCGGAATCCGCCGGGGGACATCTGCTCCGAGCGGCTGACATAAAAGAAATCGCCGTTGGGCATCCCGACATAGATGCCGGCAAAGTGCGGGTAGATGGAGAGCTGATCCAGAAAATACTTTTCCAGGGCCTCGTGCTTTGTGCGGTCGCTGCCGACGACTTCGGAGGCCATCAGGCGTCGGGTCAAGTGTGCAGCGCTCTGGGCAAGGGCCAGATGGTTCTGGGATTGTTCCATCGTCAGATCGGCGATGTTCTGCATGATATCATGGGCATGCTGAATCAGCACTTTTTGCGACGAGAGATAGGTGGATGATGCGATAATGATCTGGGTACCCCAAATCAACACAAGGCAGCCAATTATCAGGGCCCAACGGATGGATATTTTCATTCCGACCTCAACAGCGACAATATTAACGTTCAATCCATAATTGGATCTTAGGGTGAACCTGTCCTTGAGAGCGCGCATTCGCGGCATTGGCTTTGATTACACGGTCTCCGGGAAAGTGTCAAACAGGACAAAGCATCCATCCGCTGATTTGTCGGGTCAAGGTTGGCGGTATGAAAATCGAAGGAATGGCTGCCGGTGTATAACAATTACACGGATTCTGTGCCGCAAGATGCGAAGCGCATAAAAATTATCCACCCAATCCTGTCCACGTTCATCATCCCCTTGTGGCTGATCATCCTGCAACAATCATAAATTATGATAAAAAATTCATTTTTTACTTGGCCGCCCATGTTCGTTGCCAACTTGGCACATGCCTTGCTCAATAGTCTATGCAAAACAACAATGCGTACAAACCCAAAACCACATCCAAGGGAGATAACCATGAAAACCACGCACACAACAAAAACAATTCTCTTCATTTCCGTCCTCTTGCTCGCAGGGGCCGCGTTCGCATATGCTCACGACGGCTACGGACCCGGTCATCATAGAGGGGGATACGGCGGTTATATGATGGGGCCGGGATACCAGGGCCACATGATGGGGGACGAGCCCGGTTGGGGCCGGCATCGCGGCTGGAGCGGGCTCAATGAAGAGGAGACGGCCCAGGTCGAAGCGGCACGAGATAAATTTTACAATGAAACCAAAGAGCTGCGTGGCAAGATCGATGAGAAATCCGTCCAGCTGCGCAACGAAATGGTCAAAGACGAGCCGGACAGCGGCAAGGCGGCAAAACTGCAAAAGGAGCTGTCGGGCCTGAAAGCCGAATTCGATCAGAAGGCAGTGGCGCATCGACTCGAGATGCGAAAACTCCTGCCGGATAAGTTTCAGGGCCGGGGCTACGGCCAAGGCGGTGGCCGCGGATACGGCGGGCGTTGCTGGGAATGATATGCCGAAGTATGCTGAAAGCGGGGCGCTGTCTGTGCATGCGCCCCGCTGGCACTAAGAAATTTTTACTATTATATCATTTTTTAGGCTGTAGGTTGGGTTGAGGCACGAAACCCAACAATCACATTTCTCCCGGACGTCTGGATGTCGGATTCGCAAGTTCAATCCAACCCACCGACTATTTCTCCTTCGGCAGTGCCAGGGTCATGCTTTTGCCTCCCCAGCCGTGCACCGAATCGTGCGCCTGGATGGTTACGCGCTTGATGGGGGAGGGAATCTTGACTCCCGACAGGCTGCGGGTGAACGGCTGCTCCTCCACGTGCGGATGATACAGAACCCGGGTTCCCAGCACAGTCCCGTCCGGGGCCAGCACCTGCCACCGGTCTGCGTAATGTTTCCAGCCGGTATCGGCATGTTGAACGGTGACGTCGAAGGTGTAGGTTTGCGGTGCGGTTACGCGGATATCCACCTTGATGATGTCCGCCTTCCCGGCCATTGCCGGACTGGCGAGTATCAGCCACAGGCCGATGATCAAAGGGATTGGTTTCATTATGTTTCCTTTTCCGCCTAGTGCTATGTCCTATAAATAAGTCAAAAAACGAGTGTCACTCCGGCGCAAGCCGGAGTCCAGCTGAAAACCCTCTGGATTCCGGCTCGCCAGACTGTGCCATAATTTAGAAAACGCACGTTTTTACTCTGTCATGCCGGACTCGATCCGGCATCCAGAAATGTAAGTAATTGGAATATATGGATTCCGGCTTTCGCCGGAATGACGTCAACTCCAAATGTCGTCGTTTGGGTCAATTACGACACAGTCTCTTGCGCCGGAATGACTTTATGGAAAAAGGCTTTCGAATTGAACAAATATTTTTACACAACTTCCGGGACA
>JBNKKC010000018.1:0-35127 GCA_050291625.1 Desulfobacteraceae bacterium | reverse complement strand
AATGATGAAGCAACCGGCCGCTAAACCCTTCCGATGTATTCGCATGGTGCCGCCTTCCTGGTGTCGCTGCCGAATCAGCGGGAAATGGCAAAAGGTGAAGCCTTTCAAATCAACTATATTTACGGTTAGCGTCCGGAATGTCAATTGTTACCGTTCAATATTTCCCCATTCGGATAGCTTAAAGTTCAATGTTGAAGGATGACTGGCCCTGTTTTATACTTTTGGACATGCATTTGGATTGCAATGTTTGATGAACTCGTAATAAGTCTCTAAGGATGTTTACCATGAGTGCAGATGAAAACATAAAAAAGTGGCGCTGCATGATTTGCGGTTATATTCACGTCGGACCGGAACCGCCGTATGTGTGTCCGATCTGCAATGCACCTCAAAAGATGTTTGAGGAGCTTTTCGAAGAGGCGCCGCCGGGTTTGAACACTTGACGAAATAGAGACAATAAAATGAAAATCTACACCGGCACCGGGGATGCGGGCAAAACCAGCCTGTTTTCCGGCGAGCGTATGGCCAAAAGCGATGCACGAATCGACGCTTACGGCGACGTGGATGAGCTCAATTCCATCATCGGCGGGGTGGTTTCCTCGCTGCCGTCTCACGCTGCTGCGGAGCCGTTGAAAAAACAATTGACGCAAATACAATCCGACCTGATGCACGTCGGCGCCTGGTTGGCAACATCTGCCGGTTCTGCCCACGCCGCTCGACTGACACCGATTAGTGCCGAGCGCGTTCAGCATCTGGAACGCCGGATCGACGCCATGCAGGCTGAGTTGCCTGAACTCAAATCGTTTATCCTTCCCGGCGGGCACGCCGCTGCCGCCTGGGCGCATGTGGCCCGCACGGTCTGCCGTCGCGCCGAACGCAAGGCCGTCGCGTTGAGCCGGCAGCAGGCCCTGGCCGAGGGCGCGGGTTCCCTGCTGGTCTTTTTAAACCGACTGTCGGACTACTTCTTCGTTTTGGCACGCCGGATCAATCAAATGGCCGGTGTGTCGGATAAGACGTGGCAAGCCTAGTGTTGTGCCCAGCCAATAACGTTTAAGATGATTTCGGTTCTCTATTAATCCCGAGCGGCATTATTTTTTTTGTAACTTTTCGTGGCTGAATCTGTTTAAGAGAATAAATGGGAACATTGATATTCTGGCATGAACGGCAACCAAAGGAGGTCGGAAAATGAGAAAGTGGGTAGTGCTTTTCGTTATGGTAGTATTCATTGGTATGTCCATTGGTACAGTCCACGCGGGCAGCGGACCGGGTCCAGCCCCGAACTCAGGTGACGGCATACCGGACGGCAGCGGATTTCCATCGCCTCCGTCGCCGGGCCCGCAGGGCAAATAACCGGAAAAACGCTCAACACAGTTCTCCTTTGTATTCACCAAGCAAGGTGTAGCGATGCTGTCCACTATCCTGATAAGAGAATGAACCATTTATGTAAGCGCCATATCATGGTGGCCTCCTTCTGGAGGCCATCCCGCCACCAATGCGGCTAAAATTAGCCGTTTGCTGTTCAACAACAAGAGATATTGCGGATTTGCCGGATCAGACAACAATGGGTGAAAAGCAGTTGCCGGCCCAATTTGACCCTGCATGATATCATACTGTTCTGTTGGGCCAAAAGAATCGAAAATTGTGACGCGCATCACTTTTTTTCTTTTAAGGATGTGATAGGGTCAAAAAATACAAAATTAATTTATACCAATCTCATCACATTTTTTACATTCATATACATGTCCGTTTTCATGCAGGCACCCTGCCGCTAAGCGATACGCAGATCCGGTTCACTCCTCTCATTGCGAATTCAAATGTCAAACCCTGGTTCTTTAATCAGTTTTTTGGGATAGGAATTATCCAATCAAGGAGGCAGCATCATGGCAAATTTCCCGAGCGATTTTGAAACCATCACCGATTCAGGCGGCCTTGGCGAAGGTCAGCCCATCGGTGGATTTGGCGGTAATGCGAACGGGGTCCGCGGCCACCATCGGGAATTTATCAGGGCCAGCGGCAAAGCGCCGATCGTATTGGTTCACGGAAACAGCGGCACGGCCACACATCCCAATTGGGGTTGGCTGAAAGTGGCCAACGTTCTTAAAAGTCAGTTCAATTACGCGGACGAACATTTGTGGGCGCTATCCTATCTCGGCCCGGGGGACATTCACGAAACAAACGATCCGTACTCAAAGAATATCGATGACCTGAGGCACTTTGCCGACAGCGTCAGGACCTATCTGGATGTGGATTGCATCGACCTGGTGGGGCATTCCATGGGATGCCATCTGATCCTGTGCTATCTGGCGGGTCTCAAAAAACAGAGCGATCCCATCGAGTGGAATCAAGGCGAGCGATATGCCAATGTCGGTTCGGTGATCCTGATCGACGGCGCCATGCAAGGCCTGTCGCAATTTGCACTGCCCGCTTTTCAACCGGAATATGACGAATGGCTGGTGAGCCATGATGTTTATCAATGCATCGAACCGGACCATACACCTCACGGCAAAAGTGATCCGCCCACCTCCGATCCGGCGCACAACATCACCTACTGGTGTTGCATGGTTCCCGGCGGGTTTGTGGACGCTATGGACAACAATCGGCACGTTACCGGTCATCTGAATGGCGCCCATGAAAATCGATATTACGATGCCGGATGGGGCAGGCAAGGCCATGAAAGGGTCAAGGACAACGCAGCCATCATTCAGGATTGGGCCGTCCATCTCAATGCCGTGCCGCCCACCGATCCGGTAACCATCACCATCGACAAACCCAGCGGGAGCTATTCAGGCGAGCTGACGATTACCGTCTCAGTCGATCCGGACGCCGCAACCGTCCATTATGAAGCCAGGCGTGTGACCAAGACCGTAACGCTCGGCAGGCTTGAGGCCCGGACCGAGGAGACGCCGCTCATCGATTCGCTGAGCAACGGCCAAACCCTGTCGTTTGCGACGGAAGGCATGTGGGAGGTTGTCTTCACCGCCGACGGAGCCCAGGATATCACCCGAACCTACTGGATCGATGTTGTTCCACCGCAGGTTGAGATACCCACCGACAACAGGGTTGCCTTTGAACATTCGTTGGAAGTTCAGGCACAATCCGACATCGGCTCACTTTTCATGAACGACAGCGGCCTCGACGGCGATGGGTGGCTGCGCATCGCAAAAATCACCATCACGGAAGATACCGTGATCAAAGCCATCGCCATCTCTTCCGCCGGGGTGGCCTCCGACATCGTTACCAAAGGATTCAAGAAAGTCGTCCACGAGCAGGCGGTGGGAACCGTCACGGAGCATTTCGTGGCCGGCCGTCTGGATATCGAGGGTTATCTTCTATATGGATCCAAATACGGATATCTGCAGCCATTTACGCTGTACAAGATAAACGGACAGTGGACCGATGATCCAAACCATGCATCCGTGGATGATGTTCCTCCGGAGGTGATCTGCTCGCATGAATCAGGCACCTATGAAGAGCCCATCACCGTAAAGCTGTCAGCCACCGATGCGGCCGATCCTGCGCCTCGCATTTACTATACCCTCGACGGTTCAACGCCGACAACGAGTGATACTTATTTCGTGAATCAAGGCAGTATTGACATCAGAACGGCAGGTATGAAATCATTGAAGTATTTCGCGATGGACAGGTCGGGGAATAAGACATCCATTGAAGCCAGACAATATGGCATGGAGTTAAGGGATGCCCGCCCGGTTATTGCCGCAGATAAAGAGCAGAAACAATACAGCCATCCTATCGAGGTGGTCATCAGCGCCAGAGACGACGTCGACGCCAGCGTAACGGTGCATTACACGCGTGATGGCTCGGTTCCCGACGAGAACAGCCCGTCTTTTGTCGACTCGGAAGCATTCGAACTCGACCAAAACGGGAACCATGCATTCAACTGTATGGCAAAAGACAGCGCCGGCAATGAAACCCGCGAAACGTTCTATTATGTCATCCAGATGGCTTCGGTGACCAACATATTCCCCAATGGCGGCGTCTTTAACCATCATGTGGAAGTCTCTTTAAGCGCCATGCAGCCGGTCGAATGGATCAAGTACACCACAGACGGCAGCGATCCTGACGAATCCAATGGGATGGTGTATGAACAGGCGTTTGTCCTTACAGAGACAACCACCGTTCAATTCAGAAGCATGGACAAGATGGGAAATCTTGAAGATGTCAAATCGGCGACGTTTGTCCGTGAAGAAGAGCCGACCGAGGCCGTGTTCGAAAATATGGCCGGCGTGGACGGCTTCATTATGGCGACCGGCGATGGAGCGTACCGGACCGTGGCGGATGATATCCAACTTGCCGTAGGGGCCGGTTGGGACGGAAGGATCAGTCGCGCCATCGTATCGTTCGACACCTCCAGCCTGCCGCAAAGGGCGACCGTCACGCGCGCCTATTTGCAGGTCAGAATGAGCTATAGCTTCGGTCGGCCGTGGGATGACTCGGAATTGAAAATCGATGTTAAGACCGGAAAGTTCGGCTCGGAAAGTATATGCCAAACCGGCGATTGGGACGAACCCGCCACGGCAACCGGCGTTGCCACCATCGATCCGTTTCGGACTGGTAGCAAGGAATCTTCCGATTTTAACAGGGAGGGCAGGGAGGCGATTTCCAAAACAGGCCGAACGCAGATGAGGCTCTATTTCGATCCCCATGCTGAGATGAGCCCGTTTAATTATGTGTTTTTTGCCAAAGGGGCGGCGGTCAAACTGTTCGTGGAATATGTCGATTAATGGATGCGGCCGGGAAATAGATCACCCCGGACTGAGAAACCGGTCCGGCAGCACTATAAGCCGGCCCAACCATCGGTCATCCGGCACCTGTTTACACTTCTCATGCAGCAATGGCCTTGAAAAGATGACCGGCCAATTGAACGCCATTTTCACCAATGGCATCCGGTATTGTGCAGAAGGGCAAAATGAAATTTCCTTTATTTACAAGTCCGAGATAATCAGTAATTCCATTGAAAAGGACTTTAATGGCGTCACAGTTGCCTTCGATCGGTCCCGCGCAGGTTACAAGCAATGCAGCCGGTTTTCCGCTAATTAGAGAATTTTGTTCAGGCGTACCATCACCGGATACCAGACAAAAATGCCGATCGATCAACGGTTTTATTTGGGAAGTAAAGCTCCAGCAATAGAGGGGTGAGGCATACACAATAGCATCGGCATGGATCATTTTCTCAAATATGATGATCGCATCATCGTTTTGTACGCAACCGGGTTTGCTCACATTTTCTT
This sequence comes from Desulfobacteraceae bacterium, assembly GCA_050291625.1. Classification (GTDB taxonomy): domain Bacteria; phylum Desulfobacterota; class Desulfobacteria; order Desulfobacterales; family Desulfosarcinaceae; genus JARRKU01. Next base: position 29,881 of record JBNKKC010000018.1, on the reverse strand, counting down.
TGCATTTCGAGCAGCCAAGACATCCACCCACTTCATACTTTGTTATGTTAATACGCTCAATTTCATGTTTATTATCGACTTGTTCTTCAAATAAAGAGAGCATTTTTGCCGTATTTCCTTTTTTTCTCGGACTTCCCAATATTGTGATGATCTTCATTCTATACTCCTCAATTCCTATTTAAGCTCATAATCAACTGGCTTATTCCTGTTGGACGACAATTTGTAATTATATTGATTAATGCTTATGCTTTTGGGCCAGGTCGATAAGATCCGGGATTCTTTCGAATATCTTATCGAGAGGGCCTGATTTGTCCGGGATCTTTTCCACCCTGACCTCTGCATCGGTAAAAATGATGGCGGCTACCGGCCTTACTTTTGCACCGCCACCGGCTCCACTGCCCTTGCCTTTGCCGTTGGCGCGGCTGTCCTTTTTGCCCTGACCGTGGCAGAATCTTTGATCGCCTTCGCCACCGCCGCCACCGAAGCCTATACTTATCCTGCAAAGGGGTATGATCTTAGCTGATCCCAATTCGATCGTCTGACCGGCCACTACTTCGCTGTTGGCTGCATCGGTGAGTGACTGAGTTACTTCTTCTATAAATTCAGAGATGTTTGTCATGATAGCCTCCTCGAGATGAAACAATTATTTGCCTATGGATTCGATGCGCACATCCTGGCCGTCGACCACAATGACCGCAATCGGTGTAGCCTTTGCGCTTCCACCGGCAACGCCTCCTGTACCCTGGCCGCCGGACTGTTCCCCACCGCCCGTGTCTTCGCCTGTACCACCACCGCCGCCGAATCCCAGTTTTAGTTCGCACAGGGGGAGTACATGCCGATCGCCAAATGATATTGGCTGGGACGCTACGGCATTGCTCCGGGCCATTTTTTTGAGTCGCTCGCTGATCATTAAGATGATTCCTTTTGCATCGTTCATAAGAGTGCCTCCTTTTTATGCATGACGAAAGCCGCGCAACATCATGCGGGTTGGACGTTCTAATAAAAGCAAAGCGGCAGTTAGCAGAAGATAGCCGAGTATGAGAGTGGCATGCAGATTGGCGTGAATGTGAACCACTTCTTCATCATAGTCACAGGTCAGTGCCAGTTTGAAGCGTTCGGATGGCTGCCTCAGCAGGTGCAGAAACAAAGCGATTAAGGCCGTGTCTGCCGGATCGGACAATCCGATGCGGCCCACCAGATGGCCCTTTAAAAATGCTGCCCTGGCCATGCGGCCGAGAATGTGAATTGCCGTTTGGCGATGACGCTTGATGACTCCGGCTGTTGCCCGGAATGTTTTTTTTTCTTTTTTCTTCTTCTTTTCAGCTTTTGGGAACCCTGGGAAGTGGGCCACCGGAAGACCCAAAATGGACAATTCCAACGCTCGGTCCATTGTTTTGGCGACCTGGAGGACGATCAGGCCCCAATCCAGGGAAGCGGAATAATCGACTCCTTTTTGATCGTCAATCCAGCCGTTGAGTCGAATTCGCCATGGAACGGTCAAAAGGATTAGTATCCCGATAATGATGACGACACCTATAATGGCAAACAGGGTCATGCCGATACTCCCTGCCACACTCTGGACAATGCAATTTTCCATATCGGTTTGCGGGCAAAACGCATCGTCTGCATCCGTTTGCGGGCCGGTTCCTGCAAGGGGCCCAAAGAGTAACCGATGGTTTTAACGCCATTGATCGATCCTTTCAGGCCCGACGATCCGCCTGCAAGGCCAGCCAAGACATATTCCGGCCAGCGCAATCCGGCCTTGAACGCAGCCATGAGTGCTCCGTAGCGCCGGTCGGAGTCAGTTACGGACTGCGGTTCAGGGTCACGTCGATACTGAATTAGAGCCGATTCAATTCGCTCGACCAGTCCCTCTGGCGGCTGGTCGGGTGGCAGGTTGCCCAGTAATTCTCGCATAAGCAAAGCTTCCTTGAATTGAGAGGCAACCTCTTCCTGGAGCAGATCTTGTTCAAAGCGTCGGACCGCTTCATCGTCGAGGGCGCCGTCCAAATAATCTTCGATGCGGTCATCAAAATCGTGGTTCATCGGGATATCTCCTTAAAAAGGGGGAGCAGGTATTTTTTCAGTTTGGCGCGGGCACGGTGCAGGCGGGTTTTTACGGTTCCCACAGGCATTCGGGTGGCTTGAGAAATTTCACTATCGGAAAAGCCTTCACGGTAACGCATAACGATCAACCCGCGGTCCTGGGCAGATAAACGATCCAGAGCGTGGTCGATGTGCTGGGCCATCTGTTTTTGATGGACATGGTGCTCCGGTGAATCATGATGGTTTGATGCATTCCGGGTTTTTTGCTCGTTGTCCAGTTCTCTTTCGGACCTTCGCCTGGTTTTATCAAGACGTTTGAGACAGCCGTTGTAAGTGATCCGGGCCAGCCAGGGCGCCAACGGTCGTGTTGGATCGTGGCTTTCAATAGCGCGGTGCACGGTCATAAACACCTCCTGGGCAGCGTCTTCGGCGGCCGATTGATCTTTCAGAATGCGAAAGGCGATGCGATAGACAAGCGGCGTATAGCCTCGCACCAGCTGACGCCAAGCCCGGGGACTGTTTTGGCGACAGCCTTTTGATATGTCCGCATCAGAAAGTTGATTCTCAGCCATCGGTTTCCTCATACATCACTGAGTAATATCCGAAAAACGCCCAAACGGTTTCAATTTTTTAAGGAAAATGTTGTCTGCCTGGATAACATACTGAAAATGATTGATTACCAAGACGCAATAAAATGAGTCAAAACGCCGGTCACAACATCATATGATTGGCCATTTGACATGAAATGTTGTGATACGGATCTATCCTATCATTAAAAACAAGATTCTTTCAACGATCTGCCAATAGTGCCAAAAGGACTTAAACAAGGGCCTTTCAGGGAACTGCGTTTCGAAATGTTGTGCCCGGGTAAAAGATGTGTTTTAGTAGTGCCGTTAACCCTTTGCCAGCCGGACGTCGAGGGCGCTGCGCTTTGGCTATGGCTTGTCAACTGTTGAATTCAGGATGGATCGATGCATTACTATTCCACGGCCGTGACGCAAATCCAATGGCTCACGCCGCATGTGTTTGAGATCCATTTCGATCGGCCCGAAGACTTCCCATTTATCGCCGGTCAGAAAATACGGCTTGCATGCCGGTCGATGACCAGGGATTACTCGCTAGCCAACGCACCGCAGGATGATCATCTGGCCGTCTGCATCCGCCTTATCCCCGGCGGGACGGTATCGCCTGTTTTGGCTAATGCTGAAGTGGGGCAGGTGTTTCAGATCAGCGAAGCGTTCGGCTATTTTATCTACCAGCCGTCCGGGAAGCGGCCTGTTTTTGTCGCCACCGGAACCGGCATCGCACCGTTTGTCGCCTATGCTCGCTCCGGTGTCGGCCGGTTTCATCTTCTGCATGGCGTGCGTTCGATGGACGATTTGTATTACCGCGACATCGTTTCACCGCCTTCCAAATCATATACGGCCTGCATTTCGCAACCGCCGTCGGACGACTCTGCCGCCGACGGCGTTTTTGCCGGCCGGGTGACCCATTATCTTCAGAACGAATTGCCTGCAGGCGAATACGATTTTTACCTGTGCGGCCGGGGTGAGATGGTGCGGGACGCCATGGCCGTTATCGATCGTCGTTTTGAACGAGCGCGGGTGTATACGGAAACCTTCTTCTAGAGTAGTGTCTTGCGTCACGGTTTTGCTTTGGGGGTTCACGGCGGAGCGCGTTCATCGGTCCATGGGCGGCGTCGGTTCTTTTTGATCGATCGCTTTACGTATCAGCCCTCCCAATTCGATTTGCGTCAGCGGTTTTATGGCAAAGGAGCACTCCAGTGCGGCGGCGCTGTATTCATCAATCTTTTCACTGTAACCCGTCACCAGGATGGCGGGGATATCCGGGCGAATCAGGCGAATCTGTCTGATCAATTTTTCGCCGGTCATTTTCGGCATCGCGATATCGGAGATGACGATGTCGAAATCGTCCGGCCCTTTCTCAAAGCGACGCACAGCCATCTTGGGATTGGTGAATGCTTCGACCTTGTATCCCAGAGCCTTGAGCTGACGTTCCATGATGACCACTACTTTTGGTTCATCATCCACGAACAAAATGCTTTCATCGCCCATCAGTGATTCCGGCTCGATAGTCATGCTCTTGCGGATCGCCTGTTCTACCGTTGGCAGGTAAATGACGAAGGTGGATCCCTCCCCCAACTTGCTTTGAGCCGTGATTTCGCCTGCGTGGCGTTTGACGATGCCGTGAACCATAGACAACCCCAGTCCGGAACTTCGATGGGTCTCTTTGGTAGTGAAAAACGGTTCGAACACGCGTTCCAGGACCTCTTTTTTCATGCCGCGGCCGTTGTCTGAAACCGTCAGCTTGGCATATTTGCCAGGCCCAAGCGTCAGCGCCGACGGAATTTTGTTCTGCCACAATGTGATATGCTCAAGGGTTACGGTCAGCACGCCGCCGTCTTCGTCCATCGCTTCCGCCGCATTGGTGCACAAGTTGATGATGACTTGATGGATGTGGACAGGATCGGCCAGGATCGGCGGGCACTCTTCGATCAACTGATGAAATTCGATATGCGCCGGAATGGATGAGCGAAGTAACTTCAAGGCGTTGAGCACGATGGTGTGCAGCTCGACATAGAGCTGCTGCCCCTCGGACTTGCGGCTGAAATCGAGCAGTTGGCGGACAACCTTTTTTGCCCGCAGGATCCCGCTTTTGGCTTCGTCCATGTATGCCCGCAGCGGATGGTCGTTGTACATATCCATGGCAGCCAGTTCGATGTTGCCCAGGACGATGCTCAGGACATTGTTGAACTCATGGGCGACACCGCCGGCCAATGTACCGACGGCCTCCATTTTCTGGGCATGATGAAGCTGGGCGTTTCGTTCCCTGAGCGCCTCCTCGGCCATGCGTCTTGAGGTAATGTCACGGCCAACGACGGATATGCCGAGCGTATTGCCGTCGTCTTTGAGCACGCGGCTGGAAAACCACTCAATGTCATAGCGCTGATTCTGAAGGATGTATTGCTGATCAAATTTCTGCCATCCGGAAGCATAGGTCTTTTTAAAAACACCCCGCCAAAACTCCACCCGCTCTGTAGGATGAAAATCGAATAGCCGCACGTTCGGCGTCAGCTTTTTCCCATACAACTGGGTAAAAAACTTGCGAATGGCGCCATTGGCGAACAGCAGATTGCTTTCCGCATCGACCACTGCAATCAAATCCTTGGTCGTTTCCAGAAGAGATGTCATTGCCGTTCGGCTGATAATGGGGCCTTTTCCGTTTTGGATAAATTCAGACAAGTCTATGAACAATAGCATTTCGGCGGGTTGCGAATCCCAGAGGATAGTGAACTGACTTAACATCACTGATAGTGTTCGCCCCTTGGTACAGCGAAGTGCGGTCGGAAACGTCTGATGGGGCTCGACAACCAGTGTTTGATTATCAGAGTTCCCGGAGGCCATGATCTCCAGTGCCCCGGGCGCAAACAACCCTTTCACTCCGACGCTGACAAGTTCTTGCTTTGTGTATCCGGTCAGTTCACACGCCTTGGCATTGGCGAAAATCAACTGGCCTGTTGTATTGGATATAATGATGCCGTCATAAAGGCGATCGGTCACGTTTTTAAAGCTTTTGACTCGGTTGCGCAGGTCGGCGATGGTCCGTTGGGCATCGGCCAATTGGTTTTCAATCTCTTTGATGCGCTGTTGGGTCATAAGGTAATCGACAGTCCGGCGGGATGTAAACTGACTGCGCCCGCACATTGTTTCGTTTGAGATTATCGGATTTTTAATGAACATGCAAGCAGACCGACCCTGCAATTGGGTGCATTTTAGCTGATAGCGGTTGCCAAAACAAACAGATTCGGCTAATGCTAAATCTCTGCCATCATCCTGCTTCTTAAAGGAGATTTCCATGCGTTGGATCTTTAGTCTATTGGCGGTGTTGATCGTTGCAGCACCCGTGGGAGCCCAACAGCCGCCACCGGCGAGAGTTGCCGTCACCAAAATATTTGAAAAGGAGCTGTCGCCGACAACGACATTGGTGGGCGTTGTGGATTTTGACCACAATGCCGGACTTTCTTCAGAAATCAGCGGCCTGCTGGCCGAACATCATATGGTCGAAGGCCTCGTGGTGCGCCAAGGCGAGGTGCTGGCTCGTTTGAATACGGACTTTATACTCAAAGATATCGCCGTTGTCGACCAGCAGATTGCGCAAGTGAAGATCAAGATGGAAAACACTCGCAAAAACTTGAAACGATTCGAGACCCTGCTCCGGCAGGACGCCACCAGCGAAAAGCAATACGATGATCTGGCCTTTGAACTCAAGGAATTGATAGTCGAAGAGCAGACGCTCAAGGTGACACGGGCCAAAAAAGAGCTGGAGCTGGGCAAAAGCAAGATTCGGGCGCCCTATGACGGGCTTGTTGTCGAACGCTTCAAGGATACGGGGGAATGGATATCGCCGGGCGACGCCGTATGCCGTCTGGCGGCCGTTAACCACACGGTGGTCAAGGTGCCGGTATCGGAAAATCTGGTCCGCTTTGTCAACACCGGCCAGTCGGTGGCCGTTGCGATAAAAGCGATCGATCGCGAATTCAGCGGCAAGGTGCAGACCATCGTTCCCAAAGTAGACCCCAAAAGCAAGACCTTCGAGTTGAAAGTGCAGATCGATTACACCCCGGACCTGCTTCAGAACATGACGGCCACCGTGGATGTGCCGTCCGGTTTGAAGCGCTCTCTGAAGATGATCAAGCGCGATGCCATGGTGCGCTTTCAGGGCAAGGAGTTTATCTACACAGTCAATGACAATCAGGCAAAAATACTGCCGATACAGGTGGTTGCCGTCGAGGGTGAATACCTTGGAGTCGATTCGCCCCACATCAAAGCCGGCATGCCGGTTGTCGTGGACGGAAATGAGCGCCTGCAGCCCGACCAACCCGTACAGATTGTCGATCGGGTCGGACAATCAGATGCTCCAGGAACTGCCGGGACAAAAGGGGCCGTTCAAAACTGATCAATAACACAAAAAAGCAATAGAACTAACATGGACTTTATTCGATTTGCCATTCATAAGCCGGTATCTGTTTGTGTGGGTGTTATTTTAGTTATCATGTTCGGTCTTCTGGGCATTTTCGGGCTGCCGGTGCAACTGACGCCCGATGTCGAGAGTCCGCAGATTACGGTTACCACGACCTGGCCCGGGGCTACGCCCTATGAGGTGGAGAAAGATATCGTCGAAGAGCAGGAAGCGGCCCTTAAAGGGGTTCAGCGCCTGACGTTGATGGAGGGATCCGCCTTTAATAGCATGGCTATCATGACCCTGACATTCGAGGTCGGGACCGATCTGAACGAAGCGCTGCTCAATGTATCGAACAAATTGGACGAAGTGCCCTCCTATCCGGAAAACGTCGATCGCCCCATCATCGAGGCCTCCGGTGCCGAGAGCAGCCCCGTGATCTGGATGGTGCTGAAAATGCTCCAGGGGCCTCCGGACAAGATCAGCACTTTCCGAACCTATTTTGAAAACGAGGTGCGCCAGTATCTCGACCGCGTTCCGGGAGTGGGCTCGCTCTTTGTCTTCGGCGGGGCTGAGGAGCAGCTCGAGGTGGTCATCTCGCCCGAGCGTCTGGCGCAGCACCGGTTGACCATTTCCAATGTAATGGACCGTTTGCAGGCGGCCAACCAGGACATTTCCGCCGGCATCCTGGGGCTTGAGAAGAAAAGCTACCGTGTACGCACGGTCAGCCAGTTTCAAAATCCGCAGGATCCGTTGGATATCGTTATCTCCGATGACGGCCTGCGCCGGGTCTATCTTCGGGATGTGGCCAGTACCCGCATCGGCTATGCCACCCAGACCGGCTTTATGATGCACGACGATCAACCCACCATCGTAGTGGGCGTGCGCAAGCAGCAGGGCGCCAATGTGATCGATCTGACGCAGCGGATGTATGCGGCCGTAGACAGCATGAACAAAACCGTCCTCGAGCCGAAAAACCTGAAACTCCAGATCGTGTATGAGCAAACGCCCTATATCTTCAACGCCATGAATCTGGTCAAACGCAATGTCTTTATCGGCGGCTCGCTGGCATTGATCGTTTTACTGCTCTTTTTGCGAAGCATTTCTTCGACCCTGGTTACGGCCGTAGCCATCCCCATCTCAGCCATCGGAACGTTCATGTTTTTGTGGCTTTTCGACCGTTCGTTGAATGTGGTCAGTCTGGCCGGCATTTCTTTTGCCGTGGGGATGCTGGTGGACAACGCCATCGTGGTTCTGGAAAATATCGACCGCCATCGCGACATGGGCAAATCGCCCTTCGCGGCGGCCTATGACGGCGCCAAAGAGGTGTGGGGAGCTGTGCTGGCCTCTACGGCCACTACCGTGGCGGTCTTCCTGCCGGTAATTTTCATTCAGGAAGAAGCAGGTCAGCTGTTCAAGGATATCGCCATCGCCATCACATTTGCCATTATTCTCAGTCTGCTGGTATCGGTATCGGTGATTCCCAGCATGAGTCATCTGCTCTATCGCTGGCGGGGCGAGAACAGCAAAAAAGTATCGTTGAGAGAAGTCGGAAAGGCCGGCACTGCGGTGGCCGAAAAGATTTTGACGCTTTCGCGGATGAGCATCCGAAACTGGAAGACAAGGGCCGCCACCGTCGGGTTGCTGACCTTTGGCGCCCTGGCCGTCGCCTGGCTGTTGATGCCCAAAGCCGAGTACCTGCCTCAGGGCAACCGCAACCTGATCATCAACTTTATGATTCCCCCGCCGGGATACTCCTTTGAAAAGCGAAAGGCTATCGGGGAGTATATCTTCAAGGCCACCAAACCCTATTTTGAACAGGACGGCAAAGACGGCTTTCCCCAGATCGAGACGATCTTCTTTGTGGCTGCAGACCGTTTTACCCTTTTCGGCGGTTTGAGCAGGCATGAGACCAGGGCCAGGGAGTTGATTCCGCTGTTTATGCGCGTTATGAACAGTTTGCCGGGCATCATGGGATTCAGTCTTCAGGTCGGCATTTTTCAAGAAGGGTTAGGGCGCGGTCGCAACGTGGATGTCATTATCGCCGGCGAGCAGATCGACAAGATCATCGGAACCACCTGGATGCTGCGCGGCGCCATTGCGCAGAAGCTGCCCGGGGCCAATGTGCGTCCGGACCCCTCTCCCGAAAACAGTTACCCCGAGGCCAATTTCATTCCCGATCGATCCAAGCTCTTGGCCAATGGACTCAATGAGCACAACCTGGGGCTGGCTGTGGATGTGATCATGGATGGCCGCAAGATCGGCGAGTTCAAACCCGAGCAATCCAAAAAGATCGACCTGGTGCTGCGTTCCGATCAGGCCGATATCAAGGTGCCTGAAGATGTGGCGCGCAGCGTTATCGCCAATCCATACGGCCAACTGATCCGCATCGGCGATGTGTCCACGATTCAATACGGTCAGGGGCTGACCCAGATTTATCATCTGGAGCGAAAACGCAGCATCAAACTGATCGTCACGCCCTCCCTTGAGATGCCATTGCAGACCGCCCTGGAAATCATCCAAAACGAGGTGCTGGCGCCCTTGCGAAATGCCGGCAAACTCGACGGCCTGCAGGTGACCACGGGCGGCAATGCCGACAAGCTGCTCGAAGCTCGCGATGCCATCAGTTGGAATCTGATTCTGGCGGCCGCCATCATCTACCTGCTCATGTCGGCCTTGTTCGAAAACTTTCTCTATCCGCTGATTATCATGTTCAGCGTCCCGCTGGCGGCGGCCGGCGGCTTCATCGGTCTGCGGCTGGTGGATCTGCTGGTGGCCCGGCAGCAGTTCGATATCGTGACCATGCTGGGGTTTATCATCCTGATCGGCACGGTGGTCAACAACGCCATTCTGATCGTCCACCAGGCGCTGAACAACGTGCGCGAATACGCAATGGAGGGGCAAAAGGCGATCCTCGAGTCGGTTCGAACCCGTATTCGACCGATCTTCATGAGTGCATCCACCAGTGTGTTTGCGCTGTTGCCGCTGGCCATCTCCACCGGGCAGGGCAGTGAACTCTACCGCGGACTTGGAAGTGTGATACTGGGAGGGCTGGCTGTCTCCACCGTGTTCACCCTGTTTGTGGTACCGGCGCTGCTGTCGTTTTTCATCCATCGCGAGAAGCCGCGGCAGCCGCAGGACACCGCCTCGGCAGCATAACATGAAGCTTCGCGGATATGGTTTCATTATTGCCGCCGCCAGCCCCTATGGGGTATCCCGGGGCCCTTTTCGCGACTGGATTTTTCGGAAGGCATTGCGCCGTAGGAGGTTGCCTTTCGGCGTGCGGTTCTGGCGTGGGGATTTTTTGCCGCCCATGCCGCCCTCACCAGGTCCATCCGGGTAAAGGCCAGGGATTGTATTATCTGGAAGCGTCACGCGCCGCCATTGTCGCTGCCTTGGAGCCGGTCGTGGCGGTGGTGGGCGCTTTTTTTTGGTGGGGAGAGACCTTCAGGCGTCCCGGGTTGTCTGGCCAGTATCCTGATCCTGATCGCCGTCCTGATGGTGATCTGGGATCCGCAACACAAATAGTCAAATCATAGCCTGTCTATCGTTCGTCTAAGCGATCGGTATTCCAACCTGCTGAATTATAGTCATAAATCTCATCCAGGTGATTCACAATATAAAGTATTATCATCAGTGGCCGATAATCTGATCAGAACCTAGGTCTGCGGCGGGAAAATGTATTGATATGAAAATCTCCTTCTCACAGATACACGGGCTGAAGGCGTGTATCTGGCGCCCACAGGGTTATAATCATTATTGAAAGGGGGAAACAAATGTTTCAGGAAAACCGTGAGGACTTTAAATTCGATTGGTCACATATCGGCGATATCCAACTTGGAAGACCAAACCTTGGCAATACTACGAATGTGGCTGTTTACCGTCTAATGCAATACACGCTTCGGGATGCCATCATCAAGCATGCTGGTCCGGAATTGGCCAACCGGGTTTTTTTCGATGCCGGGGTCAATGCGGGCAAAGCGTTTTATGAGAATCTGGTGGGCGAACCCAAAGATCTGGACGATCTTGTGGCAAGACTGCAAAAGCTCATGAAAGATTTGAATATCGGCATTTTGCGCATCGAAAAAGCCGATCCCGAAAATCTTGAATTTGTTCTCGCCGTAGCCGAGGATCTTGATTGCTCAGGTCTGCCAATTGTCGAAGAAGCCGTTTGTACCTATGATGAGGGCTTCATTGCAGGTATCTTGGGCACCTTTACCAGCAGACCCTTTGATGTCAAGGAAGTTGATTGCTGGTGCACGGGGGATCGGACGTGTCGCTTCAGAGCCAAGGCGATTGCAAACTAAACAGATTTTTCACGAATTCTGTATAATGGCAGCACCCGACATTACACATCTGAATGATTGGATCGATAAAATCACTGAGGCGGTTTATCTCCTTCTTAACGGGAAGAAACCGGTTGCCCTCGATTTTGACGATTGTCCAAGTGGCGAACTGCGGCAGCTGGCCGGCTACGTGTCCCGCCTGTCGATAGAAATGGAATCGGTGCTGCGTGTCGTTACAGATATTTCCTGCGGAAAATTGGGCACTCCAATCCTTAGCCGGCTTCCGGAGGCTCATGCGCTGAAAGGTCTGCAAACATCCCTCAGGCATCTCACCTGGCAAACAAGCCAGATTGCCAAAGGTGATTTCAGCCAGAGGGTGGACTTCATGGGTGAATTCTCAGAGTCCTTCAACGGAATGGTTCGGGATCTCGAACAAACCCATACGGATTTGAAAAAGGAAATATCTATTCATGAGCAGACACAAAGCACTTTGCAGAAGGCCAAAGAGAAGACTGAAAAACTAGCTCAAGAACTTAAGGCTGCGAACAAGCAGCTAAAAGAGATGGCTTTCAGGGACGGATTGACCGGCTTGTACAACCATCGCTATTTTAAAGATTTAATGGCTCATGAGCTGAATCGTTCGGAACGGTATAAAAATTCCCTTTCATTTATGATTCTTGATTTGGATCATTTCAAAAAAATCAACGATGAGTTTGGTCATCCGGTTGGCGATATTGTGCTGAAGCAGGTAAGCAAAACAATCCAAAACAGCATCCGGGCTTGCGATATAGCCGCCCGCTATGGTGGAGAAGAATTTATTGTCGTGCTGCCGGAAACCAAACTTGAAGAAGCCATGGTTGTGGCTGAAAGATTGAGAAAGAGCGTTGAGGATTTAACAATTGCTTCTAATAATCACTCGATAAATGTCACGATAAGTGTCGGTTTGACAAGCTATTTAGTGTCAAAAGGCAAAAAGAAGAAGTCCGATATCATATCAGAAGCCGATAGCGCTCTCTACCATGCTAAAAAAAACGGTAGAAATAAAATCAGTGTCTATAATAATCAGTTTCACTAAAATATAAAGCGGTGATGAACGCCCGGTTATGCGGATCAACGCGTCTGCCGCCGCGCCCGGCCGGCACAGCGGCGGCAGATTTGAAAAAGCAACAGGCCGCAATTGCTGCAGCTGGCTCCCCCGCCACCCATGACAATGACTTCGCTATGACGGTGATTCAGTATGTTATCATTCCTCACCAGGGCAACGTTGCCAGCCATTGCCAGGCGGGTGCGACCAGGATCTTCTGATGATCGTTTGAGAGCAATCGAAAACCGTTATCCTGATTGACCAGCTGGATGGCGGGAACATTCAGGGCCCGCTGGAATTTTAACAGGGCCGGCGAGGGTTGTGTCTCCGAAGCCTTCACCTCGATGAGCAGCTTTGGTGTATTGGACTCGGCAATGAGGAAATCAACCTCTTGCTGTTCCTTGTTTTTGATAAAATGGAGTGAAAACCTTCCATAGCCGACATCGTTCCACAAGGTGATGGCACGGTAAAGTTCAAGGGCCACCATGTTTTCATGGCGGGCGGCCGTTTCTTGAATACGGGGGCTGTCCCACAAATAGATTTTTCGTTCCTTTTGAATGGCGCGGGAAATCCGGGCGGTCCACGGACCGATGCTGAACGTCATGAAAAAGCGTTCAAACACCCCGAGCCAGTCGTGAACGGTATTGTAGGACAGTTTCAGGTTACGCGCCAAAGAGGTAATGGAGATCGGGCTTCCGATTTTAGAGGGCAGCAGGTAGAACAGCGTCTCCATGTCGCTGATCGAGCGAATCTGCGTCAGATCCCGGATGTCTTCTCTGATCAACTGCTGCCCGTAGGTGTTTGACCACCGCTGCCAGGCTTTCGGCTTGGCGGCCAGAAAAGGTTCGGGGAACCCGCTATAGGCGGCCAGATGATCCCATGAGGCCTTCAATGTCTTGTTTCTCCGGATTTGGCACTTCAGCGGATTATCGGCAAATGCCTGCCATTTGCGGTTTTGTCCGCTGAGTTCACCCATTGTGAAGGGCCAAAGGTGAAAAAGGTAGTATCGGCCGGCCAGTGAATCACCGCCCTTTTGGTAGGTGTCCAGACGGCCGCTTCCGGTTACCAGAAAACGGAACTGATCGTAAAAGCGATCGTAGGTGCCCTTGAGATAGTTTTTCCAGTCCCTGTACTTATGAATTTCATCAAGGATCACCAGGGGAAGGGATGGGTCCTTGCGCTCGAGCGCTTCAAAAAAGGCCGGATTTTCAATCAATTTGGTCCGGTCGGAGGGGATATCCCAATTAAAATAGATGTGATTGGTAAAATCTCGGGAAATACTTTTGGCCAGCGTGGTCTTGCCGACCTGGCGCGGGCCTGAAATAAAAACCATGGCTTTATCCGCGGCCAGTTCTTTCCACACCGCCATATAGTTGGGTCGGGGCTTCATTCCGACTTTATTTCATGCTACTGAAAAATGGTCAAGACTATTTTTCAGTAGCATGAAATAAAGTCGGCAGCTTGCCTCGAGCAGGCATTGAAGGTTTTCCTGATTAAAGGGCCGATTTTGCCGTCACCGTAGGATAAAACCGTTTTTGTATGGATCGGCGGGATCGATAAGAAACTCGTGGCGGCCGGTGATGTGTGCGGCGCCTTCGACTTCGGGAATTACGGCCGCATGAGGCCCGAAGGTATCCTCCTTGATTACGCGGCCAGTGAAGCGGCTGCCGATGATGCTCTCGATGGTGATCGGTTGCCCCAGGCCGATCTCTCCGCGGGCATAATGCAGGGCGAGCCTCGCACTCACCCCGGTTCCGGTGGGGCTGCGGTCCACTTCGCCCTCGGCGAAAATGCATACATTGCTGCTGTGGGCGCCCTCGCCGTGGGACGGTCCGATAAGGATGGTCCCGTACAGAAAACTCAGGTCGTCCTCAAACGGATGCAAAATAGTGCGCCGGGCCATGACGGCCCGCTTGATGGCCATGCCCTTGGCCACCAGCTCTGCAAAGGCCTCCGGCCGCGTGCTCAAACCCAGGCGTTGGGCATCGACGAAAGCATAGAAGGCACCTCCGTAGGCGATATCATAGCCCACGGATCCGAGCCCCGGCACTTCGATGGTCTCGTCCAGCGCCAGCACAAAAGAGGGCACGTTGTGAAAATAGACCGAGTCGACCCTCCCGTCCGCGATCCGGGCGTGGGCCGTCACCAGACCGGCGGGCGTATCGATCCTGACCGTGGTTTCCGGTGCCTGCATGGGCACCAGGCCCGTCTCCAGGGCAATGGTGGTCATGGCGATGATGCCGTGACCGCACATGGTGCTGTAGCCTTCGTTATGCAGAAAGAGCACCCCGAAATCGGCACCCGCCGTCACCGGCGGCGTGACAATACAGCCGTACATATCGGCGTGGCCCCGGGGCTCCCACATCAAGGCCGTTCGCAAATGGTCCAGATGCTCGCGCATGTTGCGGCGACGCTCCAGGATCGTGTCGCCCGGCAGTTCCGGCAGCCCGCCGGTGATGACCCGAAAGGGCTCACCCCCGGTATGGGCATCGATGGTGGTAATGTTGATCCACTCTTTGGGCGGCCGCCAGGTCGACATGGGTGCATCCATGAGTGTCCCTTTCTTTATGGATAGGCTTTAAGACAGGTCTATGACCCTTCCCAGGCCCTTGTTCTCCGCCGCCGACAAAACCGCCGCTGCCGCCGCCGCATCCTGTGCCGCCAGGCCCACGGATTTGAACAGGGTGATCTGTGCATCGGTCTGGCGTCCGGGCTTGTCGTTGTTTACGATTTCCCCCAGTTCGGCATCGATGGCAGCCCTGGCGTTGATCAGGTCACCGGCTTCGGCCATGGCCGCCTCCCGCGCATCCACGACGACGTAGGCACGCTCGACCACCGACGCATCGATCTCCTGCATTTCCGGCGTGAACGACCCCACGCCGGTGATGTGGACGCCGGACGGCAGATCGCTGCCATTGAACACCGGTGTAGTGGCGGTTGTGGCGGTCAATACGATATCGGCCCGACGCACTGCCTCGGCCGCCGAGGTCGCCACCCGGGCTCGAGGGCCGTCGGGCCAGGTCCCGATTTCCTCGACCAATCTTGCGGCCGCTGCCGGTACGGAATCGTACACCATTGCCTCCCGAATCGGCCGTACGGCGCAGGCCGCCGCTAATTGCGCACGCCCCTGGACTCCGGCGCCGAAAAGGGCGACTATGGAAGCATCTTTGCGCGCCAGCAGATCGGCGGCCAGTCCGCCGGCCGCCCCGGTTCGCAGGGCCGTCAGGCTGTCTCCCTCCATCATCGCCCGTGGGACGCCGGTTTCGGCGTCCAATACCAACACGAGCGCGGACACGGTCGGCAATCCCAGTGACGGGTTGTCGCCAAAGACCGACACCACTTTTACCGCGAGATCTCTGCTGCGCTGCAGAAAGGCCGGCATCAGCAGCGTGACCCCTTTGTCCGTGTGCAGGCGGCCGCGCAACGGCACGGTGGCTTCACCGGAAGAAAACTGACCAAAGGCAAGTTTCATGGCCTCGATGGCTTTGGGCATCGGCAGGGCGGCTTTGACATCGGTCGCCGTTAGGATTCGGATTTGCATGGTTCCCTCTCTCTATTCTTGCCAAATGAATTATCTTGAAGCCGATATAGCTAATCTATGATGTGTTTCAACTCCTCCCGAATGGCGTTGAGGTGCTTTTCCATCCATAGGGACGCATTTTTCTCGTCCTGATGCTGGATGCACTCCACAACCTTGGCGGCTGTGTCGATGGACGTCGCCCGGTACGTTGCGGACAAGCGTCTGGTCTTCAAAGACGAGTGGTGCGCGACCAATTTTTCAAGGATCAGCTTGGTCATCTCGCATATCACCACGTTGCCGGTGGCTTCTGCAACCGCCTTGTGAAAGGCCGTGTCCGCCTGTAAAAAGACGGTGTATTCCCGGGTGTTGGTTTTGAGACGGGCGATCGTCTCCCGGAGCTTGCGGATGTGGGACTTGCCTGCCCGCTGCGCCGCTAACGATGCGGATTCTGATTCCAGCAGCAGCCTTGCCTCCATGAGATCGAAGATGCTGCCGGCCGCCAAGGCGGCATTGAGTTTTTCCATGGAAGGATCTGTCTGAGGCAGACACTGCCGGATATAGGTGCCCTTGCCCTGTATGACCTCCAGATAGCCCAACACCACCAGCGCGTTGATGGCCTCTCTGATCGAGGAGCGGCCCACACCCAGTCGGCGGGCCAGATCCCTCTGGGCGGGCAGACGGCTTCCCGGCGGCAGTTGGCCGGCTTCGATGTTTTTGATGATCTGTTCCGCCACCATTTGTGGTGCGGATGCTTTTCTTATGGTCTCAAATTCCATTTTCATCTACGAGACTTGCGCGTGTGCGGTGCGGTGAATGATCTCGTCCTGCAGCGCTTCGGTCAGATCCACGAAGTAGTCCGAGTACCCGGCCACGCGCACAATCAGATCGCGGTAATCATCCGGATATTGTTTTGCTTTTTCCAGGGTCTGCCTGTCGACCACGTTGAATTGGATATGATGCCCGTCCATTTTAAAATAGGCGCGCACCAGGTGGGCCAGTTTGGTGAGACCCGCATCATCCGCCAGAATTTGGGGAACGAACTTCTGGTTCAACAGGGTGCCCCCTGTCCGGATATGGTCGATTTTGGCAGCGGATTTGACGACCGCCGTGGGGCCGTTGCGATCGGCGCCCTGTACCGGAGAAATGCCTTCCGACAGCGGCACGCCGCTGTTGCGCCCATCGGGCAAGGCGCCGATGACGCTGCCGAAATAGACATGGCAGGTGGTGGGCAGAAGGTTGATCCGGTGACAACCCCCGCGCGTGTTGGGCCGGCCGTTGACGCTGTTGTAATACGCCTCGAACACCATCCGGGCAATGTCATCGGCCCTGTCATCGTCATTGCCGTATTTGGGTGTTTCCTCTTTGAGTGCCTGGTGCAGCTGTTCAAACCCGTGAAAGTCTTTACCCAGCGCCTGGAGCAGGTGGGCCATCGAGACGGATTTGGCGTCGAACACATGATGCTTTAGTGCGGAGAGGCAATCGGTCATGGTGCCCAGGCCGACGCCCTGGATATAGGACGTATTGTAGCGGGCCCCGCCGGCGTTGTAATCCATCCCTTTCTGGATGCAGTCGTCGATGACGAGGGAGAGAAAGGGCACCGGCATATGCCTGGCGTTGATCTGCTCAATGATATTGTTGCCCAGGATCTTGATATCGATGAAATGATCCATCTGCCGTCGCCATGCGTTGAAAAGGTCTTCAAATGTTTCAAAGTCTTCGGGATTTCCGGTGGCAAGGCCGATGCGTTTGCCGGAGTTGGGGTCGATGCCGTTGTTCAAGGTTATTTCCAGCACTTTGGGCATGTTGAAATAACCGGTAAGAAAATAGGCCTCCTTTCCAAAAGCGCCGGCCTCCACACAACCGCTGGCACCGCCTTGCCTGGCATCTGTTACGCTCTTGCCCTGGCACACGAGTTCCTGGACAATGGCGTCGGTGTTGAAAATCGAGGGCTGGCCGAATCCGGTTTTGACAATCTTCAGGGCCCGTTTGATAAACCGGTCCGGATTCTTTTTGCTCAACTGGACCATTGAAGAGGGCTGCAACAGCCGCATCTTTTCGATCACATCGAGGATGATATAGGTCAGTTCGTTGACCCCGTCGCGATTGTCCTTCGTCAAGCCGCCCAGATTGATCAGGGCAAAATCGGTGTAGGTGTTGCTCTCTTTGGCCGTCACCCCGGTTTTGGGAGGGGCCGGATGGTTGTTGAACTTGATCCAGAAAGCGCTGAGCAGTTCCTCGGCCCTTTCTCTGGTCAATGTACCGGCCTCTGTCTCCTTTTTATAGAACGGATACAGATGCTGATCCAGCCGGCCGGGGTTAAAGGCATCCCACGGATTGAGCTCGGTGATCACCCCGATATGGATAAACCAGTAATGCTGCAATGCTTCCCAGAAGGTACGGGGCGCGTTTCGCGGCACATGCCGGCAGATGTCCGCCATTTGTTGCAGTTCGTTCTTGCGCTCCGAATCGTTCTCGTTTCCTGCCAGGTCATCCAGGGCTGCGGCATGGCGCCCGGCGAAGGCAATCAAACCGTCCGCCGCAATATCCATTGCCCGCAGCTGTTCCTTTCTGGCCAGGGCGTTTGCGTCGGTGTAAAAATCCAGGCCTTGAAGGGCTTCCGCGATCTCCTTTTTGAAATCCGTGAACCCTTTACGGTAAATCTTGCCGCCGCAGGCCGTATGGCCGGGAGAGCGCTGCTCCTGAAACTCCGTGAAGATACCGGCTTCGTAAGCGTCTTGCCACGCTTGAGGTGTCTGCGAGAAGATCTTGTCTCGGATGGAGTGGTTTTTCCAGTAGGGTATGATGGATTCCCGGTAGCATTTTTTGACTTGCCCATCCACTGCAAAGGAGACCTTTTCTCTTGAATCGATGATCTCGAGGTCGCTTTCCGAGTGAACACAGACTTCGGGGTAGGTTGGCGTCGCCTTTGGCCGTGGCCCTCTTTCACCCACGATCAGCTCGTCTGCGCCGATGGTGACGGCCTTGTTTTCCAGGATATGCTTAAATGCACGGGCCCGCTGTACCGGTACGGCTTCCGTTCGGGCGATGCCGGATCGATAAAAGTCCGTGACCAGCTGCGCCCGTTCCGCGGACAGACTTGGTACTGCCGCAAGGCTGCGGGACCGGAGCCGCTCTATTCTTGGGTTCATGCTAACCTCCGATGTTTACTTCGAAGCCGTAGGATTCGAAGCCGGCTTTAATGTCAGCCATATGCGCCTCTGGGGGCGGCAGAATGCCTTCCATGGGATTGACCATGCCGAGGCGTTCATATTTTTTGGCTGCAGTGTTATGAAAGGGCAACATATCGATCCGTTTCACGCGCGGCAACGTTTTCAGATGTTGGGCGATGGCCGATATGTTTTCTTTCGTGTTGGTGATTTCCGGAATTATCGGAATCCGTACATGCAGCGGAGTTTCGGAATGGGCCGCGAGTGCGAGATTTTGCAGAATGGACCTGTTGGATGCGCCGGTATATTGCTGATGCGCCGTGTTATCCATGAGTTTTAAATCAAACAAGATCAGATCAACCAGGCCGAGCATGCGCCTGAAAACGTCCTGATCCGAAAAAGCCGTGGTATCCACGGCCGTGTGGATCTCGCGCTTCCTGCATTTTCGCAAGAGGGCGAAAAGAAACTGCGGCTGAGACAACGGTTCCCCCCCTGAAAATGTGGCCCCGCCGCCGGATTCATCGTAGAAAACGATATCCTTTTCGATCTCCCGGATGATCTCATCGACAGTGGCGCGCCTGCCGACCGTTTCATCAAGGCCGGTCTGATGCACAGAGGCCTTGAGTATTTGAGGCTCACGTGCCTGTCCCTCGGGGTTGTGGCACCACCGGCAGGCAAGGGGACAGCCTTTTAAAAATACCGTGGTCCGGATGCCCGGCCCGTCGTGGAGGGCGTATTTTTTGGTTTTGAAAATGATGCCGCTGTCCATGATTCACCGCTTATTTTTTTTCCATAGACTATCACATCATTTGAAAAATTCAACAGTTTATCAGGTGTTCAGACCACCTGAACAATCTGTTTCAGAAAGTGCTTATCCGGAACGCGCAAGTTCAGCATTTCAGTAAATACGCGTATTACAATTCCAGTATGGTCAAAGAGCCGAATGGTCGAATAGACAAGAGCGATTGGAATGCCATCCATCTTTTTGGCAGTCCATGGTGGTTTCGATTGAAAAAGGTCTTGAGATTGTTTTATCATTATTCTCAAACAATTTTTTCAGAATTGCTATTCCAGTTTTAACTGATTGCCATGTCAGCGAAAAGAGAATGAAAGACAAAAAAGCCTACAGCGAAACCAAATCCGGCCTTTTTCGGCCAGCCACTCGAACACATGTCTTTCAGGATATAGCGAATCAACTTGAAAAAGCGATATTAAACGGTTGGGTACCTGCCGGGCAGCGGTTGCCAACTATTAAAGAACTGATGTGCTTGTTCGGGGCTGGCCGAATGTCCATCCGGCAAGCATTGCGAATTCTAGAAGAAAAAAAAATTGTCCGCATATCTTCAGACAAACGAAAACACATCTTTGTACGTGAGCCCGAATTTGAAATGTCGGTAAAAGGCATTGATTTGCTGATTCATCTGAACAAACTGTCATTGGATCATTTGTCAGAGTTTCGCGAAACCGTTGAAGGTCTTATTGCCGCCAGCGCAGCCGGTAAAGCCGACTCAGGAGACATCCGCTATCTATATGCATCAATCTTGGAGGGGCAACGACAAGTTGGGTGCGGCCTAACGGACTATTGGCGCCTCATCGAAGCTGATACAAAGGTTCATTTGGCGTTGGCCAAGATTACCGGCAATCCACTTTATGTGCATGTTGTCGAAACAACCCATGGCATTAAAAGCTATTTCGAACGGTATCAGGGCCTGGTGGATGAGGCGTGGGAGGCAAATTTTAAGGAGCTTAAAGCCGTTGCCGATGCTGTAAGAAAGCGGTCGGCATCATTGGCGTCGGATTTATCCCGACGGCATATCCAACATTTTAAAGACTATGGGAGCGCTAATCAGTTTTGATGGTTATCATACGTGCTGTCCGATAAACTGAAAAACTTCGATCGAATGCGCTCAAGGTGCTCCAGGAGATGTCTTTTTCGGGTTCGACCGACGTCTGCGGGTTTTTTTCGGGTCAGCACGGCGGACAAATCGGTCAGTTCTTTTTTGACGGAGATGACCTCCCCGCCCCAGTCGGAAGTACTCATTTTAATCATGTTATAGTACCATATTCGGAACGTCAGTGCATATAAGCGCTCGGACATTTCCGTCAGGTATGGATTCCCTGCCGCTTCATGAAACAGCCTTTTAATGCCGAAATCGATTTCGGCCAATGCCTTTGGGTCTTTGTCGCTTAACAAGGGTTCACACGCTTTCAGCAATCCATCAAGTTTGTCGAAATGGGGTGGTGTAAATCGATCGGCGGCCATTCGACCGATCACATCTTCCAGCTCCAATCTTGCCTGATAGACACTGATGATCCGGTTCAATTCCAGTTCTGTTACCTGAACGCCGGTGCGTGGCAAAATTTTAATCAGGTGCTCCCATTCCAGGCGGAAGAGAACCGTTCGCAGGGGGGTGCGGCTGACACCGAATTCTTTGGCCAATGTCTGCTCTTTTAGAATCTGGCCAGGCTCATACTCGATGAACAATATCCGCTGATGCAGTCGTTTATAGATATCGATGTTCATTTGTTCCGGAAAATCCTGTTTTTGTCGAATGTCACTGGTATACCTTTATAATACATTACATAGTATTTTACAATTATCTAAAATATAAATTAAAATCATTTTGTTACAAAAGGGATGCAAAAAATATAAAAGAAGTCTTTACAAAAGAATTCTTATGGTATACCAAACAAATATATTAGATACACCAAAGTATCGACGGAAAGAGACGAACCCGGACAATTAAGGGAAATCCGATGCATTCTAAAACATTCAGCCATGGTTTGTGGTCGGAAACGGCGCCTCCGGCGCCGAAGTTACCTTCCATCGAAGGAGAACATAACGTCGATGTTGCCGTCATCGGCGGCGGATATACCGGTCTGTCCGCCGCACTGCATCTGGCGGAGGCGGGCAGGGATAGCATCGTGCTGGAAGCCAGAGAAATTGGCTTTGGCGGTGCCGGACGCAATGTGGGGCTGGTCAATGCCGGCCTCTGGCTCATGCCGGATGATGTGGTTCGTATAATGGGGCGGCCATATGGTGAGCATCTTATCGAGGTGCTGGGGGCCTCGCCCGATCTTGTCTTCGGACTCATTGAAAAGCACGGTATCCAATGTGAGGCCGTGCGAAAGGGCACCCTCCACTGCGCCAGCTCCCCCGGCGGTTTCCGTGCCCTCCAGGAGCGGGAAGCCCAATGGAAACGCCGCGGAGCACCGGTAACGCTTCTCAGTCGCGAGGAGGCCGCCCCCAGAATCGGCAGCGGCAGCTTCTTCGGCGCCCTTCTGGATCAACGGGCAGGAACGATCCAGCCCCTGGCCTATGCCTATGGACTTGCAACGGCCGCCATGCGTGCCGGGGCCCGTCTCTATCAGGATTCACCGGTCACTGCCTTGCAGCGCGAGTCCGATCACTGGCGTCTGACGACGCCTGCGGGCGAGGTGCATGCCAAAGCCGTCATCCTGGCGACTCACGGGTATCCGGAGTCTGCTTTCAAGAATCGTAAAAAAGAACTGATTCCTTTCAACTTTTTTCAGTTCGCAACAACACCTTTACCGGGAAATATCCGAAAGACGATCCTTCCGGGGGGAGAGGGCGCCTGGGACACGAATCTGATTCTATCCTCTTTCCGCCTGGACCGGTCAGGACGCCTGATCGTGGGCAGCGTCGGGCAGGTGGAGAAGATGGGCTATTCGCTCCATAAAAGCTGGGTCCGGAGAACCATCGAGAAGATCTTCCCCCAGGTCGGACCGGTTTCGCTGGAATACGCCTGGAATGGCAGAATCGCTATGACGGTGGATCATATTCCGCGATTTCATCTGCTGGACGAGAATCTGGTTTCCGTCAGCAGCTACAACGGCCGTGGCATCGGTCCGGGAACCGTCTTCGGAAAGCTGCTGGCCGAACTGGTTCTCGGTGCTTCCCCGGATACGATTCCGCTGCCGGTTTCGAAACCCAAATACATCCTGACGCGTAATTTAAGAGGGCTTTTTTATGAAACCGGTGCCCGTCTATATCATTTTTTTCAGCGACGATTGTAATCCAAGGCCTCGATGAAATGGAAAAATGACCCTGCCTGTGAATGAATTGTATTCAGTTGGTGGCCGGGAATTTTTTACTTGACATGTCAAAAAAACAAACATAGTAATGGTTAAACCATTACGGGCCGCCCTTAGAGGAGCGGATTCAAACACAGCGAAAAATTCGCCATCAATCGATCTGCAACGGACTGAAGGTTACCAATGGCTCAACTCAAATTGAACGACATCAGCGTCTATTTTGGCGGCCTGAAAGCCCTTTCCGAAATCAGCTTTTCCCTCGAAGCCGGTGAAATTGTCGGCTTGATCGGCCCCAACGGAGCAGGCAAAACCACGATTTTTAATGTCATCACCGGTGTTTACCAGGCAACCAGGGGCGACGTTGCGTTAGACGGCGCCTCGCTGCGGGGAAAACGCCCCTTCCAGATCCTCACCAAGGGCATCGCCCGGACCTTTCAGAATATTCGGCTCTTTTCAAAAATGACGGCCCTGGAAAATGCAATGGTGGCGCGGCATTGCCGATCCAAAAAAGGTGTTGTGGGGGCGATATTCCGTACCGTGTCCCAGCGGCGGGAAGAGCGTCACATCCGCGAGAAGGCCTTGGAAGCCCTGTCAATTATGGGGGTAGACCAATTTGCGGATACGGTGGCGTCCAACCTGTCTTACGGCATTCAGCGCCGCCTGGAGATCGCCAGAGCACTGGCCTCGCAACCCAAGGTCATTCTCCTGGACGAACCTGCCGCCGGCATGAATCCTGCGGAAAGTTCGGAGTTGATGAAAGATATCTCGCGGATATCCGAGCTGGGGATCGATGTTTTACTGGTGGAGCACGACATGAAGGTCGTCATGGGTGTGTGCAACCGCATTGTGTGTGTTGATCACGGTGTGAAGATCGCCGAGGGGACGCCTGAGCAGATTCAGTCCAATCCCCAGGTGATCGAGGCATACCTGGGTCAGCCGGCAGACCAAACCAGTTAATGTAATATTCAAAAGAGGAGGTGCGTTAAATGAGGAAAAAACTATTATTCGTTTTGATTGTTGGGCTGATGGTCATTCCTTTCGTCATGGGAACGGCAACGGCGAAGACCCTGAAAATCGGTTCCATGAGCCCGCTGACCGGCCCCTATGCGGCGGACGGCAACGACATTAAAAACGGCGTGCAGTGCGCCATCGACGTGATCAACGACCAGGGCGGCGTTCCGGGCTACGACAAGATCGAACTGTTTCCCCAGGATACGGCCTGCGATCCCAAACAGGCCGTGGCCGCCGCCAACAAGCTGATCAACCTGGAAGTGGCCGGTGTTGTCGGCGCCTATTGCTCCTCTTCCACCATCCCGGCCTCCGAGACCCTGGCCGAGGAAGACATCATCATGATCACGCCCGCTTCCACCAACGAGAAGGTCACCGATCGCGGGTTGCCCTATATGTTCCGCATGTGCGGCCGTGACGACGATCAGGCCCCGGCCGCCGTCAAATTCATGATGGACGCCCTGGGCGCCAAAACCATTTTCATCATCGATGACAAGACCACCTACTCCCAGGGACTGGCCGACGGCGTGGAGAAAAATGCCAAAAAGATGGGCATGAATGTGCTGGGCCGCGACCATGTCAATCAGGGCGATAAGGATTTCTCCGCCATTCTGACCATGGCTAAAAAATACAACGCCGACATCCTCTATATGAGCCTGCAGAACCATGCTTCCGGTTCCTTGATGGCCATCCAGGCCAAACGCATGGGGCTGAACTCCAAGATTGTATCCCAGGATGCCATGTTCCATCCCAACTTCATCAAAGTTGCCAAGGATGCGGCCGAAGGCGTCTTCGTGACCTACGGCTACACCGATCAGTCCACTCCTGAGTACAAAGCCTATGCCAAGCGCTTCACCGCCTCTTACGGTGAAATCGGCGCATACGGTACCTATGCCTACGATGCAGCAATCTCTCTGCTGACCGCCATCAAAAAAGCCGGGTCCGCCGATCCCAAAAAGGTCAAGGCAGAGCTATTGAAACTGGACTATCAAGGTGCTTCCAAACATGTGAAATTCAAGGCCAACGGAGACAGCGGCTCTTCTTACGTGGCTTTTAAAATCAACGGTGGCGAGTACAAGTTGTACTGGACACCCGAGAAGGGCCTTGCAAAATAATTCGGATCGCATTGGCGGGGCCGGACACGACGGCCCCGCCCTGTTTCGCATACACTGGAACGACCCGCTAACTTGTAAATTCGAGACGATATGGAATATTTCATTCAGCAGCTGATCAACGGCCTGACCCTGGGCGGACTCTATGCACTCATCGCCCTTGGATATACCATGGTCTACGGCGTCATCCAACTGATCAACTTTGCCCACGGAGAATTTTTCGCGGCCGGCGGCTACATAGGGGTCATCCTGCTCAACTACTTTGCCGGACGCGGGCTGATGGCGTCCAATCCCTGGCTGTGCCTCATGGGCTCTTTTGCGCTCACCATGGCCTATTGCGCCTTTCTCGCCATGGCCGTGGAAAAGATAGCCTACAAGCCCCTGCGACGGGAATCCCGCCTGGCAGCCCTGCTCTCGGCCCTGGGCATGTCCATCTTTCTTTCCAATGCCTTGATGTTGACCCAGGGCGTATTCGATGCACCCTATCCCGGAGAGAAGTTCTCCGGAGGCTTCGAATTCGGCAACATCAATATCAGCGTGCTGCAGATGATGATCGTGGGAATGACCATACTGCTCCTGGTGGGGCTCAACCTGCTGGTTTTCAAAACCCGCATCGGCATGGCCATGCGTGCTACGGCCCAGGATAAGATCATGAGTTCGCTGGTTTCCATCAGCAGCAACCGGATCATTTCATTGACATTCGGCATCGGCGCCGGCCTTGCTGCGGCTGCCGGCATCATGGTGGGCCTTTACTATGGCTCGGTGCGCTACGACATGGGATTCGTACCGGGCATCAAGGCATTTGCCGCCGCCGTGCTTGGCGGCATCGGCAACATCACCGGTGCCATGCTGGGCGGCTTGATCATCGGAATGGTCGAAATCTTCGGTGCCGGGTACATCTCCGGTCAGTACAAGGACGTGTTTGCCTTCGTCATACTGATCGCCGTACTGTACTTTAAACCGACTGGAATCATGGGCGAGAACATCGATGATACAAGAGTTTAAGAAAGTCTGGAAAAGTTACGTCATCGGGCTGCTGTGGCTGATGGGAATCATCTGGCCGCTGCTGGGCATCCATGCCGACGGAACCCTCTCCTTCGGCAAAGCCTTTACCGTATGGCTCTATATTGCCGTGGGGTCTTTCATCTGCCTGCTGATTTACATCCTGAACAAGAGCGGCAACCTCAAGCCGGTGACCGCGCCCCTGTCGGCGGCACGCGCCGGGGCTGCCGGTTTGACCGAGAAGGTGCCCATCAAGGCCTGGATCGTGATGCTGTTTGTCCTGGCATGCCTCTTTCCTCTGCTGACATCGCGTTACCAGCAGGATGTGGCCATCAATGTGCTCATCTATATCTGCCTGGGATTGGGACTGAACGTGGTGGTGGGATTGGCCGGCATGCTCGATCTGGGCTACATCGCCTTTTACGGTGTCGGCGCTTATACTTACGCACTGCTCAATATTCACTTCGGCATGTCGTTTTGGATCTGCCTGCCGTTTGCGGGCATGCTGGCCGCCATTGCCGGTGGCCTGATCGGCTATCCGACACTGCGCATGCGCGGGGATTATCTGGCCATCGTGACCCTGGGGTTCGGAGAGATCGTGCGCCTGATTCTCAACAACTGGATGTCGCTCACCAACGGGCCCAACGGGATCCTTGGCGTGAAGGTCCCCAGCGTTCTTATCCCCAGTTTCGAAGGCGGGTTCTCTCTGGAACTTTTCTATCTCAAAAAGCTGCACTTTCTCTACTATATTGCGCTGGCCCTGGCCATCGTTACCATCATTGCGGTCCGGCATTTGAACTATTCCAGGATCGGGCGGGCCTGGGAATCGATCCGAGAGGATGAAACCGCCGCCGAACTCATGGGGGTCAACACGTTCAGCCTCAAACTGCTGGCCTATGTCATGGGCGCCCTGTTCGCCGGATTGGCGGGCGCCTTCTTTTGTGCACGCATGCGCTTTGTCAGCCCGGAAAGCTTCACCTTTCTCGAATCCGCCATGGTCCTGTGCATGGTGGTACTGGGCGGCATGGGATCCATTCCCGGCATTGTTCTTGGCGCCGCAGCGCTGATCGTGCTGCCGGAGGTCTTTCGTGAATTTGAATTATACCGCATGCTGGCCTTCGGTGTGGCCATGGTGGTGATGATGCTGTTCAGACCGGCCGGTCTTATCCCGGCCAAACGAATGGGCACGCGATCCGAAGAGATGGAGGGATAGATGGCCGATCAACCGATTCTTGAACTGAAGAACGTCTATTCCAGCTACGGCAACATCAAGGCCCTTAAAGGCGTATCCCTCAAGGTCTTTCCGGGGGAGATCGTGGCCATCATCGGCGCCAACGGCGCTGGCAAATCCACCACCTTGATGACTACCTGCTGCGTGATTCCCATCGATCGGGGAGAGATCTGGTACAACGGGCAGCCGATTCATGGAACGGCAGCCGAAAACCTGCCCGAGGCCGGTCTATGCCAGGTCCCGGAGGGCCGGCGCATCTTTCCGCGCCTGACCGTGGACGAGAACCTGACCCTGGGCGCATTCTATCGCAAGGACAAGGACGGCATCGAGGCCGACCGTCAGCACGTGTTCGAGCTTTTTCCGGTCCTCAAAGACCGTCATAAACAACTGGGCGGCACCCTTTCAGGCGGGGAGCAGCAGATGCTGGCCATCGCCCGGGCCTTGATGGGCCGTCCCAAGGTACTGCTGCTGGACGAGCCCTCTCTGGGCTTGGCCCCGCTGATTGTCCAGAAGATATTCGACATCGTGCGCAACATCAGCCAACAGGAGGGAACAACCATCTTGTTGGTGGAGCAGAATGCCAACATCGCCCTTCAGGCTGCCAATCGCGGCTACGTTCTCGAGACCGGAAATATCACCATGGAAGACCGGGCGGACAGACTTCTGAACAATCCCGAAATTCGCAAAGCCTATCTGGGCGAGGCGTAGCCCACGCGGGTACCGGATCTGCCCGTGGACAACAATTGATGGTTGCGCGACTGAATGATTTAGCCATTCTAAGCCAAGTGCCTGCCACGGCCCCGATGCCCAAACATGGAGGTTTTCGTGTCCCCGTTGTTTCGCAAAGCCAAACAGAGCCGGATTTTTCAGGACGTGGTGGAGCAAATTCAAAGCGCTATTCTCGACGGCCGCATCAAACCGGGTGATAAACTCCCCGCTGAGCGGGAATTAGGGGAGATATTCGGAACCAGTCGCGGGACGCTTCGCGAAGCCCTGCGGGTGCTGGAACAAAAGGGATTGATCGAGATTCGTCTGGGTGTCGGCGGTGGTGCGATTGCCAAAGATCCGGGTGGGGAACAGATTACAGAGTCATTGGACCTGCTGATCCGCAGTCAAAAGATATCCTTGAGCCATCTGGCCGAATTCAGAGAAGACGTCGAAGGCACTGTGACCGGGATGGCCGCTGAACGCGCCACCGACGATGATATCCGCCATCTCCAGGATTTGTTGGAACTCGCCAAAATCAGCTGGGAATCGGGTGGGGCGCAATGGACTGAATTCATGCGGGTGGATGAGAAGGTGCATATGTTCATGGCTCGCATCTCCGGTAATCCGATCTACGAATATATTCTTAGAACCGTTCACGACAACATCCACATCTATTACGACCGCTATTTGCCATGGGGCCCCAAAGAGTTGAACGAAAACTATGATGATCTATGTCAATTGGTGGCAGCCGTCGCTGACAAAAATGCCAAGCGGGCTGTGAGAATGGCACGTGAACATGTGCGCCGTTTCAACAGCTATATGGAGAAGAAAAAACGCAAAATCAATACAACGTAACATCAATACAAGGGAGTCTGCCTGATGGAGGGTCAAGCAGATAAAGATATCATCCGGTTGGCGCTGGATAGGGCCGAAAAATGGCAGAATCGCGCCAACGAGCTACTCACGGCCGAAGAAAAAGATATTCAGGAGCAGATGGTTCGGCTGTTGACCCATCCCATGGACAAAGTGGTGTTGACCAAACTTATCGATCAGAGTTTTCGATCCCACGACAATCGCCGGGTGGCGGATCAGGTCAACTCCCTTATCTGGTGCGTCGCCTGGACGAGAACACTGCAGAGGAGAATTTCCTGCGCTACACACCGCATTTGACGGTGGGCTCGAAGCCGTGGCAATTCTTGAAATCGCAATTTACCGCATCGTGCCGGATGCGTGAATCCGCCGGCCAGACCCCCCATCGGACCCAGAACCGGAACACCGAAACGTTCCCCGAGCGTATGGGCACCTACCATGAGGGAGAGTTCAACAACGAACCCGATACCGATTCGGCGCTGGCCGCCAATCGCGAGTGGGCCGGTCGGATTCGCCGGCGTTGGATGGTTTCCCCCGGGGCTGAGGCCATCGACATTCCCCTGGTGGTCGCCGGCCGGGAGATCCGCGACGATCGCAAGACCACAGCGTGCTGCGATCCATCCCGCCTGCCGCAAAAAATCCAAGCGGCCGCTTTTCGGTTGACCAATGCCGAGGATATCGATGCGGCGCAGAGTTTCAAGGTAGGCAGTGCATGGGATTTTTCAAACAAGATGGGGCGCTTATCCGTCCGCCGGCAGGGGACCTGCAGCGGGCGATAACAATATTGGAAGCCGGCGAGTCGTGGGGCCTC
>JBNKKC010000017.1:0-71323 GCA_050291625.1 Desulfobacteraceae bacterium | reverse complement strand
TTCAGCAAATTGGCGGCGTCGCCCGTCCCGGCGGTGCCGCCGGCACCGATCAGGGTATGGGCTTCATCGATGAACAGGATGATCGGCTTTTCCGAGGCTTGAACGGCATCGATCACCTGTCGCAGCCGCTTTTCAAATTCGCCTTTATAGCTGGCCCCGGCCTGAAGCAGCCCTACATCCAGAACCCGCAGCTCGACATTGAGCAGGGGAGGGGGCACATCTCCGGCCGCGATGTGCAGGGCGAATCCTTCGACCACGGCGGTCTTGCCGACACCGGCTTCACCGGTGAGGATGGGGTTGTTTTGGCGTCGGCGCATGAGGATATCCACAATTTGGCGGATCTCGTCATCCCGCCCCACGATGGGATCGAGCTCGCCCTGGCGCGCTTTTTCCGTCAGATCCTGGGAAAATCGGCGCAGTGCATCCTGTTTGCCGGCAGGCGCCGCTTCAGCTTGACGCTCTTCCATATCCGTGATATCGCCGCCCAGTTGCGTGCCGTCGGAAGCCGTCATCTTCTCTTCCGGAGATCCGCCGACGATTTGGGTGAACCGGCCGGTCAGGGTGTCCAAACTGATCTTCCGAAACTCAGGTGAAACTCCCTCGAGCACGCGCTTCAACCCATGGGTCTCCAGAATGCCCACCACCAGATAACCGGTGCGGACGCATGCATCACCAAACAGCAGGGTGCCGTACATCCATCCCCGTTCGATGGCCTCTTCCACATGTGCCGAAAAATCCTGAACGCTGGTGGAGCCAAGGGGCAGGCGGTTCAGCGCTTCGGTCAGATCCCTGGCGATAGCGGCGTGGTTCAGCTCGAAGTGATTGATGATACGGTGCAGATCCGAATCCTGCAAGTTGAGGATCTGGTGCAGCCAGTGGACCAATTCCACAAACGGATTGCCCCGCATCTTACAGAAGGTTGTCGCGTTTTCGATGGCCTGGTAGGCCAGGCGGTTCAATTTCCCAAACAGGGATGTTCGACTGATTCCCGTCATAATGCTCTTAACCTTTCGCCATCTTTTTTATGGACCAACCAAATGCATCCAGAACCAGGTCGCTCGCATCGGTGTCGCCGGCCCTCTCTCCGAGCCAGGTGGTCCATCCCAAGCGGTATGAGCCGTCCAGGCAAACGGACGGGACATCCCTGCGCCTCAATACCAGACACACATCCCAGGCGAGTTCGTCGCCGGTGTAGTTGCGCACCAGCGGCACCAGGCGTCCGATGCGATCACCTGCCGGTAAAAAGCGTTCATACGCGTCGATAGGCAAGGGGCCCAGGTGGATGCGGAATTTATGCTGACAACTCCACGCCTTGACGCCCAATACAACCGATTTTCCGAGATCTCCATTGGCGTTGTCGGTGCCGAGGCGGCAGATATGCTGTCTTGGAAGATCGATCCACTCCCCAACGAACTCCTCGACATCGGCCGGTATGTTGAAATAATCGGACAGTATGGCCTGCAAGCCCTCCGAACACCGGGTCTGGGCGGATAAACGGCCGCAATAGTAATATTTTGTCTGATCCGGGATGGCATCTCTTTTGTGCAGAGAGAGCATGCCCAGGCCGGCCAGTGCGCCGACATAGTCGCCGAACCGGTCTGACTCCGGTCGATCATAGCTCACTGTCGGTTCGTTATTTGCCCAGGCCCTGTAGAAGAGCAACAGCATGCGATGGTGAAACATGTCCAGAAAATGGGCAAGGGTACGATCGCCGTAGTCCCGGCGGCGGTGCTTGATATATTCGGTAAAGTGTACAGGCAGGGGGCCGTTGGGTCCCAGCAATCCCAGCAACCGCACCCCTAGTCGATGCGGATCGCCGTCCGTGCCGAGTTTAAATTTGGTCATACTGGCTGACTCGAAGGTCAGCTCCGGTACCTGGGACAGACGGATGGGCTCATCGCCGGGACGCCTGGCTGTGCCGAGTCTGGGTCTTTCTCTGAAAAGACTTTCGATCAACCGCAATGCATAGTTAAATCCAAATGCATAGGGCTTTTTCTCCAGCGCTTCGATCAAGGGCTTTAAATCGTGCGTCGTCTTCCGATGCGTGTCGGCCATCGAATAATCTCTCCTCGATCCGTCGTACTGATCAGGGTCTCGGTAAACGCATTGATGCTGACGTGCCGCGCCAAAAATTGTTCCAGTACGGCACCCAGCAGGATTACGCCGCTGCCTTCAAAGGCTGATTCTTCCAGGTGGATCCTCAGTTCCAGGCCCCGGCCAAAGGTGATCGGACCCGGCAGCTCCATGCGTCTGACCACTGGTCTGGAGTCGATCGAAAGGACCCCCTCGATCTGTTTGCGGATGTTCGGTTCAGCGTAGTCTCCATAGAGCGTCAACATTTGGCGCAAGACAGCGGCTCCCTGTTCCGTGTCGTTGTCGGCGAGCGACAGGTAGTTCAGGGCCAGATGACTGATCAACTCCCAGGCGGTCTCTTTGCGAAAATTGGACGGTCGTGGTTTGGTCGGACCCGCCAGACAGCGAATCGATTCGATGGGTGCTCCGGTCTGCAGCGTGAAATCGGTGCTGCCGACACCGATCGGCATATGCAGAGGCAAGTCGCGATTGGTGCACATCAGCTTCAAACCCAACTGTTTCAGGTTGCTTCCATACGGTGCTTCATTGGCATCGACCAGGGAAATGAAGGCCTCACTTCCGATGTAACTGGAGCGGGGGCCGTAGCGTCGCTGTTTCGCAGAAAGTCGGCGCTGTTCACGGAAAAGAGTGTAATAGGCTTCGCGTTTTTGGTAGGTGTGCCGATCCCTGACCTGGTAAAACGGCAGAAACGCCACTTCCGGTTCTGCGTGGCTGCCATAGCCCAGCACCTCATCCACGCGATAGACTTCGAAGTCCATCGGCCGCGTACGGTCTGGAACGATATGGTACTCGGTCGACACCGGTGAGAGATGGATACGATCTGCGCGCTTGGGAAAAAGATTGATGACTGGAGTGCAAAACAGATTGAAGTGCTCCGGTCCTACCGAGTCCGCAAGCAGTGGATTGCTTCGGTTAAACAGAAAGATAATATCCAGATCGGCGTCTTCGCACCGGCCCACGGCCCGGCGCAGACCGGACAGTTCGACAAACAGGAAGCGTTCGGGTATCGCAAAATATTCCTGCAGATAGCGATAGCCCTGAAAGGAACGTTTGGTGTAGGGCAACAATGCCTGGTCTTCATTAAAACCCATACGCCTGATGGCATCCGATCCGATTGAGCGCTGCCACGGCACAGGCCTTCGGCCGGACTGGACGATCACATCCAGGGCATTGGCCATAAGCTGTTCATAAAGGTGAGCCGCCGTTTCACCACCCCGCAGAAAAAGCGCCAAACGATCCAGAACCAAATGGTTGAACTGCAGCCCGGCCGTACAGCGTAAGCGCAGATGCAGGCCCGCCTTTACACCGATCCGCTTGGGTATACCAAAATTCGCAACAGCGCTGGCGCCGGACAGGTATTCGGCCCGGGTCAGTTGCAGCGGCCACAAGGTCACCTCATGGGCTGTTGCGTACTCACAGGCTGTTTGTTCTCCCTTGCCGATCTGACTGCGCAGAAGGGTATCCCTGGGTATGACACTGCCCTTTTGCAGCGATGGATCGTTGAGATCGGGTTGCATCTGCACCACCGCCATGGAAGGAAGCGGCGACAGGAAATGGGGATAGACCATCTCCAGCAGATGCTGGGTGAATCTTGGAAACTCCGCATCGACTTTCAGCTGCACTCTCGCGGCAAGAAAGGCAAATCCCTCCAACAGGCGCTCGACGTATGGATCTGCACATTCAAATGCATCCAGGCCCAACCGTCCGGCGATCTTTGGATACTCCCGGGCGAATTCGCCGCTCATCTCGCGAATGTACTGCAACTCCCGATTGTAGTATTTAAGCAGCAACGGATTCATCCGTGATCAGCCTCCTGATTTAACTTCGAAGTCGCCCAGTTCAAGATCCAGAATCGTTTTCAAATAGAGGCGTTCGGGCATGGGCTGGGACCATAGCTCACCTTCGATTTCAATAATGACGGTATTGTGTTCCTCTTTATTCGTGACACGAACCTTGAGCGAGCGGGACAACAGCCGGGGTTCGAAACTCAAGATACGCTGGCGCAGCATGCGCTCCAGGGTCGCGGCATCCACATTGCTGGCGGTCATGCCGGTCAGGTCCGGCACCCCGTAATTTAATACCGATCGTCGGACTTCCGGAAAATCGGTCAGATCCAGCGTGGACTCCAGGCACCCGGCGTTGAGCAGCCATTCAATATCCCGCACCACCGAACGCTTGAGCCGTTGAAACGAAAGCACCCGCTTGTCCCGCGATTCGACCTTTTTATAGGGTTCATCATCTGACAGCCGGTCCAGCAGGGACGGCTGCAAGCGCTCCTTTGGAAATAATTCAGCCATTTGGATTTATGCTCACCATTCGTATTTCCAGTAAGGGATGGTCGTCCTGATCCGTGGCCAGCATGCGTTGACCCAGTCCGTGGTGGACGTCATCGATCACTTTCCGCCATTGAGTTGTGCGCGCCAGTTGGATGGCCGGGTCCCCTGCGCTTTCGGAACCGGGGTAGCGGGTCGGGATCAGCCCGACCCCTTCACCGCCGTTGGACCACACAAAGCGCGCCGGCAGCCACACCAGGTCGCGAAGGTCTTCGGGTTTCGAAATTCTGATCATTCGAATCTGCTCGAACGGCGCCCAATAGTATCGGCCGTTTACGATGAGCTCGAGAACCGGCCCCAGGCGGGAGTCGGCGTCCGCAATCCACTCAAATGGTTGATCATCGATCATTCCGGAACTGGGGGCTGCCTGATCAAAGGCCTGGTTGCGCAATTCCATGGCCTGGTCATGTCGGGATTCCGTCACCAGGCGGAGAGATTCAAGCAGCCACGCCATCCACGAAGGCGGCTCACCGAAAATCAGCGGCGTTTGACGACCGGCAAAGATGTCGGTGCGCAGCACTTCGCAATGAATAGCGGACCGGTACATTTGCACCATGGGCCAAGTGTCCCGGTCCAGGGATTCCAGGACATTCAATTGGCTAATGGCGCGATCCCACTGACCGAGAACCGATAGCAATTGAAAGAAAAAGATGCGGTTACGGCTGTTTTCCGGTTGTTTGCGGATTTGGTTCTGCAGGTCTTCAAGCGCCGCCTGCAGGTTCCCCATACGGATATATTCTTCTGCGCGCATCTGTTTTACTCTTCAATATTTTGTTCAATATTCCATTTCAGTTCAACTGCGGCATCACCGGTGCCGTCTTCCTTTTGCGGCGTATAGGCGATATGCATTTTGGCGAAATTCAAGGTGACATTCTCGGTCAGGCGTTCCTCGCCCCCCGATCCGCCCGTTGACACGGATGTGACAAGAACCGGCGACATCGTGACTTTCATGTAATCCAATGGATCCTTTCCCGCTTTCCGCACGACCAGCGTCGCCTCGGAAAAATGTTCGCCGTTGCAGCATGCTCTCATCAGATTCGGGGTGGTTTTGTCGACATACTTGGTGAATGAAATATCCTGGATGTTCACCCGGCCGGCTCCTCCGCCTCCGCCGCCATGCATCGTGCCGGATTGGGACATTCCCCAACTCCAGGCCAGCACATCGATTTCCCCTTCGTGATCTTTGATCAGCGATTCTCCATCCATACCTTCAATCTTTAATAAAATGTCTACTGCCATTTTTCCTTCCTCCCTTTGCGATAGTCGTTTTCGCAATCTATTCGTTAATAACTGCGCTGCTTATGTCGCAAGCGCGGTACGAATCCTATTCCTTTACTGACGGAAGCTTTGACACCAGCCGGAGCGACACGGTCAGACCCTCAAGCTGGTAGTGCGGACGCAGATAGAACCACGAGGCGTAGTACCCCGGATTGCCTTCCACATCCTCGACCACCACTTCTGCCGCGGCCAGTGGCTTCCGCGCCTTGGTGTTTTCGCTTGAATGAGCCGGGTCGCCGTCCACATACTGCATAATCCATTTTTGAAGCCAGCGCTGCATGTCGTCCCGCTCCTTGAACGACCCGATTTTGTCCCGAACGATGCACTTCAGGTAATGGGCAAAGCGGCAACAGGCAAACAGATAGGGCAGGCGTGCCGCCAGATTGGCATTGGCTGTGGCATCCGGGTCATCATACTCCGCCGGGCTTTGCAGGGATTGAGCGCCGATGAAGGCGGCAAAATCGGAATTTTTGCGGTGGATCAGCGGCATGAATCCCAGCTTGGCCAATTCAGCCTCCCTGCGGTCACCGATGCCGATTTCGGTGGGGCATTTCATGTCCACGCCGCCGTCGTCGGTGGGGAAGGTGTGCACCGGCAGGCCTTCGACAGCACCTCCGGATTCCACGCCACGGATACGCGAGCACCAGCCGAATAATTTGAAGGCGCGGTTGATGTTGGCGGCCATGGCATAAGCGGAATTAGCCCAGGTGTATTTGCTCGTATCGGTTCCATCCGCGGCCTCTTCAAAATCAAACGCTTCGACCGGATCGGTTTTAGCGCCGTAAGGCAGCCGCGCCAGGAATCGAGGCATGGCAAGCCCGATATAGCGGGAATCTTCAGACTCCCGCAACGAGCGCCAACCGGCATAATCGGCATCGCGGAATCGTTTGCCCAGATCGGCGGGATCGGCCAGCTCCGACCAGGATTTCATGCGCATCACCGAGGGGGCGGAACCGGTTATGAACGGTGAATGGCCCGCCGCCGCGATTTTGGCGATTTCACCGAGCAACTCAACATCCGGAGGGCTGTGATCGAAATAGTAATCACCCACGAGACAACCGTATGGTTCTCCACCCATCCGATCGAACTCTTCTCCATAGATTTTTTTAAAGATCGGGCTCGTATCCCAGCGGGCGCCTTTGAACTTTCGAAGGGTTTTCAAAAGTTCCGTTTTGCTGATATTCATGACGCGGATTTTCAGCATATCGTCCGTCTCTGTGTTGTTGACAAGGTAGTGCAGACCCCGCCAGGCGGATTCCACTTTTTGAAATTCTTCATTGTGCAGAATCTGGTTGACCTGGCGGGTCAACATTTCATCGATCCGGCTTTTGATGGACTCGATGGTGCTGACCACATCGGGGGAAACGATGCTGACATCCTTGAGTACATGCTCGGCCAGGGTGTGTACGGCGAGCTCGATCTGTTGCTGAGCGCGGCTGTTCTGGGGTTTGAATTGCTGCTTCAGCAACGCCGAAAAATCATCGGGTTCCTCCGTTGCGACTTCGGCTGCCGCCCGCTCTTCCTTGGTGGTTTCGTCTACAGCCATGGCTTACTCCTCTCCTTCAGATGTTTTTTCAGCCTGCGATTCATCCGCGGCATCCTCTCCTGTTTTGGGGGCCGAAGCCAGGGTCTGCATCAAACCTTCATCATTGATCATCGAAGAGATCAGATCCTCGGCACCGCTTTTGCCGTCCATGTACGTGAGTAAATTGTCCAATTGCGTCCGCGCTTCGAGCAGCTCTCTGACACCCTTGACTTTGCGGGCAATAACCGCCGGCGAAAAGTCATCCATACTTTCAAACGTCAAATCAACCGGTATATTGCCCTCCCCGGTCAGCAAGTTTGGGACGTTGACTTTAACATGGGGTTTCATCGCTTTAAGCCTGTCATTAAAATTGTCGGCATCAATTTCCAGAAACTTGCGCTCTTCGACCGGTGTGGGGGTTTCGTCCGGCACGTTTCCTTTCAGGTCCGCCATCACTCCCATCACAAAGGGGATCTGGACCTGTTTTTCTGCGCCGTACAACTCCAAATCGTATTCAATTTGAACGCGTGGGGGGCGGTTGCGTCCTATAAATTTTTGACTGCTATCCGGCATGGCATTACCTCCTTTATTTCCGTTAATTATTCCTGCGTGTATAATTTCAAGCGCCTTCGGTATCGTTTCCTGCGATAAGGCTTTTAATCTTGCCGGCGCTGTCGGGCGCCAGATCCTGGATGATTTCGATAAAATTCTTCTCTACCAGTTGCCGCGCCCGCTTGAGCAGCAGCGGAACCGGACTTCCCGGTTCACAATGTTCATAGTATTTACAGATGTTGTCCAGGAGGCGAATCACATCCTGTCTGTTGTTAATTCCGCTTACCGGACTGGCCTGTGGTGTCGCCGGGGAGCCGGCGGACAGCACATTGTCCTTTTCATCCATCGCCGCAGCAGAATCGGGATTTGATGATGGCCGCGGCTTGCGGTCCTGCAATTGCTTTTCCATGACTGCATCCATTTCCGTCAATACTTCTGACAAACTCTTGAAGTCCGGCATGCTGCCGGAATGGGACTCGCCAACCTTTCTATCCAGTTCGGCTTTCAGCTTGTCCAGATTCTCTCGTGCTGCTTTTATGGCCGTTTGTTTCGCCGCAATGGTCTCAAAGTCGGTATCTTTGAATGCCGCTTCGATTTCCACCATACCGGGTGGTGGCGTTTTATCGTTCTTTGTCGCGCTGATTTTTCCAACGGCGATTAGCATATCTCGAAAACAAAATCGCCCCAGGCGTTTTGAACCACATAATTCGGTTTTTTTGAGGGGCACCAGAATATCCTCTCCTTCGCTCAGCGACGCCAGGATATTGATCCGCTGGATGGGGTCATTGTTGTCATCGGGGTCCAGCTGCGGATAGAGGCTGTCCCAATAGCGGCCGATCAGGCCGTGCAGCAGCGCCAGTCCCGAAGCCAGTCCATCGAAACCGTCAGTATGCAACAGCGCCCGGGTGAGGTAAACGGCCACACGCAGGTCATGCGTTCGGGTCGACAGCTCGAGAGCCGCCTTCTGTACGTCCTGCCAATTGGGATCTTTAGCCTCCTGTACAATTTTGCCGCCGAATTCACGTTCGGGAGTGCCTTCGATCTTTATCTCCAGATCGATAAACGCTGGCTCGCTGCTCAGGTCCGATTCACCCGACGGGGCGTCCGGGGCAACGTCCTTCAACAAAGATTCGATATCGATTCCGGTCATCAGTAGATTCAAACCTTTCGCCATTATTTTTATGCGACGTCAGGGTTGCCCCTGATGCTGCAAATTACCGGCATGGGCGACAACAACCGTGACGTTGTCTCTGGCCCCGCGCTGCAACGCAAGCTCGATCAGATGCGATGTGCTGTCCTGGCACTGCTGCCGCAGAATCTCTTCCATTTCCCGATCGTTTACCTCTTTGACCAGTCCATCGCTGCACAGAACGTAAAGATCGCCTGTCTGCGCTTCAAATGTCACCACATCGAAAGTAAGGTCAGGATCGGCGCCCAGCGCACGGGTGACGATGTTCGCCGCCTTTTCCGCATCCGGCGTTTGCTCCGCAGTGATTCCCTGTTGCGACATTTCCGTGATCAGCGAGTGGTCATTTGTGAGCTGCGTCAGCACACCTTCGCGATGCTGGTACAGACGGCTGTCTCCGGCCCAGATGGCCGCACAGCGCATGCCAACGGCGAGCATGACAACAACCGTGGATCCTATGATACGGCCTTTGCCCAGCGTTTCCGCCATTTCGAGAAGTTTAGCGTTGACGGTACGCAGGCATTCCACGGTGTATGCCGTGTAAGACTCCAAATTTCCGGTGGACGACAATGTGGTAAGCGCCTCGATCACGGCCTTGCTGGCGGCATCTCCACAACTGTGCCCCCCCATGCCGTCGGCAACCGCCCATAAACCGATTTCAGGTCTCTCCAGGTAGGCATCCTCGTTTATCTTCCGGTGCTTGCCCACGGTTGTGCCGGCGTACGAGAACCATTGAAAGCGTTCTTTCTCATCGAAGTTGTTGCCCTGCCAGGTGTGCGGTTGTGTCCCGCTCTCTTCTTCTTCAACGGCGGGCGGCTTGACGACGTCGTCTGTGACGACAGTCTGTTCTTCCATGCCGATTAAAAGTTCGGAAAATGAATCCAGGGGAGGCAGGTTGTCATAGACCCGCAAGCAGGGTTTCATCGTCTCCGATCCGGTCGTACGCCACAGGCTGTACACGGGGTGAGCCCGTGTAAAATAGCGGAATCCGAGTTGAGCAAACGCATCGGCCATATGCTCAAGGGAATCGAGCGCCAGGTGATAGCCAAACTTGCCTCCTGCGCCAGAATCGGCCGGATCGATTGTGCTCAACCGAACCGGTGACGGCTGCCGGGGAAATCGGTTGTCCTGGAGTCCTCCATCGAGTTCAGCCAGGTCGATATTATCTTCCAATGCCGACAGAGCCAATTGTTCGAGCTGACCAAACCAATCAGCGGCGTGCAGGAAAATATCAAGCTGTCTCTGGGTGGCGTCCAGCGAAGCTGCCAGTGTCAGCGGAAAATACCGTCCGACTTTGTCGACACTGGGCATGAGGATGCCCGCCCAGGACGACGAGCCGCATATTCCCGGACTTAAAAGGAAGTGCCAAATCGGGCTTGTGAGATAAATCTTCAGCCACCGGTCACCCAGTTGTTCTCTGCTGGCTGACAAAGCGCTTTGCAGCCATGTGTCCCAGGTTTCAACAAAGCGTGGCGTCAAACGCCGGGTGACGAAATCTCCCCGGACGGGAATTTTACCATAAAGCCCTGGTATGTTTGCCATTTCTTTCAAAGCGACTCCGGACAGCGAAAGTTTTGAAGCTCTTTTAATCGAAACGGATGATGGACGCTGCTTGCGCGCAGTTCATAGCGCGCTTTATAGTGCCCTGCCGTAAACGTTATGATGAAACGATCGGCCTGACTCATCTCTTCCACAGCGGCCTTGTCCAAGGTCCTCAGCCAGGCCCAGGTGCCTTCTTCAATCCTGGTGATCTGCTCGCCATCGATGGTTCGAAACGTCAGCCGCACCCCCATATCGGCATTGGGGCCCGGCCATTTGAACTTCTTTGTGCGGGCGGGACCGTGTCGGTATTCTGCAACCTGACCTTCGATGTCGATTCGAAACGAAACAATGTTGTCGTCCAGATCGATCGGTTTCATTTCAAAATAAAATGACGGGGAGGGGCCGCCGGAAGAGAAGAAAGCCTGTCGGATCGTCGCTGCGTTTTGAAGCTGTTGCAGGGACCGGGAGGAGAGATGCATGACTTGATTATCGATGCGCCGCGGCCGCCATTTACTGTGCGTGGTGTCGACAAAGGGTTTCAAATGGTTATTGAAAAAGCTGTCGATGGTCCCATTTGGCATGAAAAACCGGGAAAAATCGTCGAATGTGATGTCATAATCACTGCTTTTATAAATCGGATAGCGCCCTTCCAGCGCCGCTTGATAAGATGCCAGCACATCGGTTTTCCATGTGGCGTTCAGTTCTGATTTGGCGCTGGCCAGTGTGAACTCGAGACTGGAAGAGGTCAACGATGACAGCCAGCTCTTGAATGGTTCGGGCTGACGGGCAAAGTCCATTTGGGCTGCCTTGATGCGCTCGCTGGCTGCGCCGCCACGTATGCGTTCCAGGGCTTTGTTCAATGCTTTTTCGTCACTGTCGGCTGCGCTGCCGATCTGCATCATGAAATCCCTGACACTGTTCAAATTGGCCAGCAGGTTATCCAGGGGCGGCTGGGCATCCCCGCTGCTGCGCACAAGATAATGAATGTCCTGGAAACGCTTCTCCAGTTCCAGCGCTCGAACCGGAGCGGTCTCTTTTTGAAACAGCCGGTCCGCATCAGATCCCGGGGCGATGGCGCTTTCCGGCTGATTGGCTTCTTCGCCCGCCTGTTCCGGCTCGGCGGGACGATAAAGGGTGGTGTTTTTTTCAATGGCCTCCATCAAAGGCCGCAGCGGTGTTTCAGGCCCCGACAGGATGTCCAGGATTTGGATCTCCTGGGAAATGCCTCGCGCCTTTCTTATCTTCAGGTTCTGAATCAGGTTGCGCCATTGCTTTTCGTATTGATCGAAATAGAGTTTTTGAAGATCATCGTGCAGGCGGGGCAGGTCCTTTTCCTGATCGGCGGCATAATTGTTCAGCACCCAATTCTCTTTGAGGGACTGTTTGACATAGCTCAACCCTTTCTTTGCAAAGAAGTCGTGGTAGCCGTCATAGGTATACAATCCTGGAATTGTCAGCGACGTCAGATCTTGACCGTCGGCTGTCATGAAGACCTTGTCGCTGTGAGGCGGCAGAACGTCCTGAAGCCGAAAATCGTAGCGATGGTCGGCCATGGCCTGGGTCTGCATATGGGCGTAAATTTGAGCATAAAGCGGCTGCCTGTTGAGAACCCGGCGCGTTTGGCCTATCAGGGGCTCGTTGAGTTGTATGGGATCAAGGGGCAAATGCATCAGGTTGTCGGTGTGCCGGTACAGCTGCTGCTGGAGTTCCGGTTCTCGGGCGAAGTTCCGCCTCCAATCGCTGTTGATTCGTCTGACAGCCAAGGGGGGATCCAGCCGGTCTCGCGGTTGGCCCAGCATCAAATAGGTTCTCAGCAGCTCATAAAGCACGGCAAAATCATCTCCTGTGCTTCTGTTGAGATAGGCATGGATACGTTGCTCCAATCGCGCTTTGATCAAGGGCAGCAGGCGTTGTTTGAGCAGGTGTTCGTAGACCCGGTCGATTCCGGCCTGGAGTTTGTCTCCCTGATTAAGCCCGAATCCCATCCAGCGCCGGTCTCCGGAATAAATGCCGCCGGCCGTGCTGATGATGTCCAGACGCAAAAGCAGGGATTCTACGGCATCCCGCCAGTTCGTATGGTCCTCAACGGCGGTGTCGAACTGTTCGAGCCGATGTTCGATGTTACCGATGGCGCTTTTATTTTTGGCGTAGCTTACCGACCACGCCGCAACCAGACCTGCCGCCAGCACGAACACCGAGACATAGGCCGCCAATTGCAACAAACGTCTTCGACGTTCTATTCCCGGATTGACACCGGCCAGTTGTGCTTCCGGGAAAATGACCTCCTTCAACAGCCGGGTAATGAAATAACTCTTTCCCCTTCCGCTGAACACCGGCGCCTGCTGTCGATCGAGGCCGTAGGTCGAGGCCAGTCGGCCCATGACGCGGTCGATAGGCGTACCTTCCTGGGTCCCGCTTGTCAGGTATATTCCGCGAAGCAGTGGCGGGCTTTTCTCATACAGGCTTGTGCTGAACGTTTGATGGAGGAACCGCGCTATTTTTGGCTTCAAAAGCGCCATCTGCTGCGGAAAATCGAGAATGAGGCTGCGTCGCCGGATGTCCCGCTCTTCCTGGATTCTTCCATATGTCCACTGGTTCAGCCGCCGCAGTGAGTCGTCGAAATTTGACAAATATTGATCGATAAATTCCTGCAACCGGTTTGGCCTGACGTTTTGGAAGGTTTCGCCCCAGACCTGGGCGCGCTCATCCTGGTTGAATTTGGCAAACAGATCTGAGAACCCGGCGATCAGATCGCATTTGGTGAACACCATATAGACGGGAAACCGGATGCCCAGAGCGTCTGACAGTTCAGTGATGCGCTGTCGCACAAGGCCCGCCTGCTGGCGGTTTTGTTCATCCGTCTGTTGGAGAAGGTCGGATACGCTGGTCGCCACCAGCACGCCGTTGATGGGACGGCGCGGGCGATATTTTTTCATCAGGCTCAGAAATCCCTGCCAAGCCGCCGCATCAACCGCTTGATGGCTGTCCTGGGTGGTATAGCGGCCGGCGGTATCCAAAAAGATGGCTTCATCGGTAAACAGCCAATCGCAATTGCGTGTCCCTCCGACACCTTGAATGTCGTTTTGACCCATCTCTTCCGATAGAGGAAAGTGCAGCCCGGAATTTGCCAGGAGGGTTGTTTTACCGCAACCCGGTGCGCCGATAATGACGTACCACGGCAATTCATAAATATACTGCTTATCCCGCCAGCCTTTTGAACGAGATGTTTTCAGCAACTGCAGCGCATGATCGAATTTCAGACGCAGATCATCGACTTCTTTAACTTGTGCCTCCTCAACAGCGGCCTTGGCGGGATCCGACTCGGGAGCGGTCAGATCGGCCATCAGCTGGCGCTCCTTGTTGTGTGAGCGCGTCAGCATGATCAGGTTATACAGGGCCCAAATGGCAACCACCACCAGAATCGCCAACAGGCGATTGAATTCCGACGCCAGCAGCGCGTTGCCGGCAAAGGCGAACTTGGGGCCGACAAACCAGATCAACACACACAGCGCCGCAATTCCAAAGAGCTGTATAACGACTTTATGTTTAAAAAAACCGATGACGGCTTTCATCACTTCACCTGAAATAAATGTCGATGCGACGGTTCAGCGCCCGATTCGCCTTTGTGTCGTTTGGTACAATGGGGTCTTTGTCCGCCATTGCCTCCAGACGCATCCGCTCAGGAGACAAGCCGTTGGCGGCCAGTGCCTTGAGCGCATTTTCCGCACGTGCCTGCGACAAGTGCCAATTTGATTTGAAACGCGCCGAAAAGGTCAATCGCTGGTTATCCGTGTGGCCGACAACCAGGATATTGATATGTTCCTGCTGCAACGCATCTGCTATTTTGCCGAGCAACGTCTGGTAGTCACGCCTGACATCGGCGCTGCCGGATTTAAACATGTTGAAAACGCGCAATCCACGGTCTTCTACGACGGAAACCTTGCGCTGGGCAATCTCATCGGCCAGCACTCTTCTTAAGCGGGCTCCGATCAATAATGTCGGTCTTTCCACTTCGAGGGGCCGCACCATCTGTGTCGGCGACGTTTTTTCCAGTTGCCGGGCTATGTCAAACAGTTTGTCGTAGAGCTGGTCCGACCGGTTTCGGATGGCAAACGAGAATCCCATATAGATGAACATGAGCGCGACCCCGGCGACTCCGGCCAATACCCACAGCGGCACATGCCGGATCAGCGGATTCGGTTTCTCTCCGACGCCCCGCCAGTGGGTGGACAGCTCCGGTTGTGGATCGCCCTTAACTTGCTGAATCAGGAGATAAAGGTCCTGGCACTGCCTCTCCAACGTGAGCGGACCGTTGTTTGTATAGCGGTATTTGCCCTCGAATCCCAGGCTCATGCACAAATAGGCCAATTCCAGCAAATCCAGATTCTGCGATGGCTGCTGCTTCAATCGATCGAGGATCTGGAAAAACTCTTCGCCACCGGCCAGTTTCTTGTAGAACTGGCTGGAGAGGCTG
This sequence comes from Desulfobacteraceae bacterium, assembly GCA_050291625.1. Lineage (GTDB taxonomy): Bacteria > Desulfobacterota > Desulfobacteria > Desulfobacterales > Desulfosarcinaceae > JARRKU01. Next base: position 56,339 of record JBNKKC010000017.1, on the reverse strand, counting down.
TTATGCCCCCAACCGCTTCGGCTGCCCCAGGGTGTATTCAACACCGTCTCATCCAGCAATGCGCATAGGAGATATTTGGCGATATCCATCTGGCTTTGAGACGCCCCTTTGGTCAGCGCACGATTCTCGAAATGTTTTATTTCAGTGATCAACCGATCCTGCAGCTCATTGACGGCATCATGAAATGGCAGGTTACGGAGCTTGGATACCAGCGATAGCAGTGAAAACGCACTGGCAATCAATGGATTGTCTCCCGCAGTATCGACGGCCTCAAAATGATCCCGGGCCTCTGCAGGGGAGGTGACCCGCCCGGCGGACGGGGCCGGCGTTTGCATCCGCCGACCGCCCGGTGAAGGACGGATAATGGTGCTGTCGCCTTCCTTGAGTTCTGAAAATGGATCAGAGGGTTTCATGCGCGGCTAACCTTCCTTAATCGCCCAGAACTCCAATCTGAGTCCCGGATAATTTCCTCCAATATGAATGGCAAAACCCCCGGAGTTCTCCATTTTTTTCCAGACATCGCCGTGTTTATCCAATTCAAAATAGGTGAACCCTGCATGGTAGGGTATTTGTCTGGGGGCCACCGCCAGGGGATGAATGGTGATGCCCCGTGTCAGCGAGCTGACGTATTGACGAATCTCTTCGACCGGTCCAACGATGGTTTGCCGCGGAAAGTCACGGCGCAGTGATTCCGTCGGCATTTCGGCGCTTGCCGCCAGGACGAATACCGCGCTTTTCAGCAGGTTGACATCTGGGCGTTTGGCGGCATAGGTGCCGTATTTTGGTCCCTTTAACGGGATCTGGACGGCCCGGGGCTCATAAACTTTGCCAAGCAGCTGACGCAGTTCTTCCATCAATGGCATAAATGTGGCCTGCAGATCCTCGTGCTGATAGGTCGGAAATTCGATGGGGCGCTTATCGGTGCGAAAAAAAGTGGCCAGTTCCCCTGCCAGCTGAATCCCATAGCGGAAGAATTCCTCCGGATGAAAGCCCGCAACCCTGGAAAAGTGGCCAAACAGCGGCTGATAACGATTGACGATCTGGAGCAGCAGAAAATCAGCTATTTCGGCTACGCCCCCTTGCCCGGCGGAAGCCACCCGGCCGGCAATGGCTTCGCTTCGAGTGGTTAACAGTCCATGCAATTCTTTGAGATAACCGTTGAGTTTTAAAACAGCGATGCAATTCAGGTTTGCCGGAATGAATTGATCGTCTATAGCGATGGTTTTATCTGCGCGCGACTCAACGACTCTTACGACACCCAGACAGGTGTATCCCGAGCGCTCATCTTTTTGTCGCATTAAACGTGTTTTCAACTTGCCGACCTGTACCGGCGCTTTTTGCTCTGCACCTTTGTTGTTGTCTTTGATTTCCCATTCATCCAGCCGAAAACGGGCCAGGCCGTCCGAATTCGATGCGCTGTCGATCTCTGCGGTCTCGGGCCGTCGCAGCGGCAGTGCTAGGAAAACCAATTCATTGTGAATGTCGTCGGGTATATCCAACGGCAGCGGCAAATCGTCATCTTCCGGTAAACTGAACGGCGTGCCGTCGGGGAAGAGACCTTTGCAGGCCTTGAGGGCAACCTTGCCGATTTTCAAGAGGTCGGCGTCGATCTGAAGCTCATAAAACCCCCAGCTGAAGGCTCTCAGCCCGTGGCATCGATTGTTCACAAGATTTTCGATGTATCGGTCATGTTGCTGAAAATGTTGGGGACGCAGGAACATTCCTTCTGACCAAATGACTTTGCTGTTTCCGGACATAGCCTTCTCTCGTGTCTTAACCCTTTGTCGTTAACTTTCGTTTCGTACGCAATTTGTTGATCTGCTCTTCGTACGCTCGAACGAAAACCTCACCGAAAAAGTCCTGCAGGGCTTCCTCGACAATTTGCCGGTACTCCCGTCTGTATTCATCCCAACACTTCGCTTTTTTTTGCAGAACCAATCCGTCTTTATATTTTTCCGAGAAACGTTGGGGGTCGAATCGTTTCAGGATGCTGACCAGGGAGGCCTGGATGCCGGCAGTGACCGCCAGTTGATGATTTTTAATATCTTCATACCCTTCATGGACCGCGTCGACCGCATCGATAAAACCCGGATGCTTGTTTAACAGACAGGTTTTGAGCGCCTCTTGCACAGATGGGGAGAACTTGAAGGGATTGTTCTCGGCCGGCTTAAGCGTTGTCATCGAAACACGCAGTTGGGACTTCAACTCGCTTCTCCCGCGCAGGACGGTCATCAGGCCGTCGACAAATTCTCTTACAATCGAACCGACACTGCGCATGAGTTTCGAACACTCTTGCCTGGAATAAACACCGGGCTCCTCAACCCCTGCGGCCTTGAAAAATTCACGAAGCAGTTCAGTTGAGATCTCATCGGGGCTTGAGCGATAGTGTCTCACTTCAACGTCCGGCTGCCCGGATGCGGACGGTACGCGAAGCATATGCTCCGTTTCGCCGTCTGCGGGGGGGGAGGCACTTGAGGGTACGCCGTCGTCCTTCCGACCCTCTTTCCATGCTCTTGGTCTTCCCTGACGGCCGTTATCGTCGGGAATCGGCACCTGGTAGCCTTCGGTGCCGGCCGCACTCAATCTGCTTGCTGCGTCGCTGCCGAAGAAATCATCCAGTGTCAAGTCATCCGGAAGCATTGAATTGCCCCCCTGCTGCCCACCCCCTATCGGTTCAGGCGGGACGAAGCTCTCGTCAATGGATGCGCTTTGATCCCTGGAAAAAGCGGAATGAAATTCCGGTCCTCCCAGGGCGCTGATTTCCTTGTCGGGATTTGACGGGTCGTCGTTTCCAAGAATATCGCCGGTTCGCGGTTCGCGGCTTTCCGGGCCGTCCCGGTCGAACATGGACAGCGACAACGGATCCATGTCAGATTTCGGCCGGTGCGATAAGTGGTGGCTGGCATTTCCCGAAATCGATAGAACCAGATGATATTCGCCGACCTGCAGCTTATCATCATCCTGCAGGCGAATTTTGTCGTGGTGAATCAGTTTATTGCGGTTGGTGACGCGGGTACCGTTGAGACTCGTGTCGATATAGTAGTAGCATCCGTTTTCATACGTGATGGTTGCATGCTCACCCGACACGACCTTTTCATTATCCGTCAGCACAAGGTGGTTGACGGAGGACCGTCCCAATGTGCCTCCCTGTTCATCAAACACGGCTTCAATGGGTGACATCAGGGGCTGTCCCTTATAACTTATTGCTTTAATAGTAAGTACCATACGCGACGGGTTCGCCTGTCTGTGCCTGCAGCGGAGATGTGATCTAGATCACCACCTGACTAAAGGGTTTATCGACTATTCGGTTGTATCGTGAGTTTGATGGCGCTGACCCGAGTGTCCGCATTGATTCGGTTTAACGGTCAGGCCTGTTCTGATAGCACAGCACAGAGCGTTCGCAGGCAATCAACCCATGCCCGTCCGGTGGAATATGGAGCACTGGTGCGGATACTGAATTGTAAAAAAAACGAATGAGCCTAACTTGCAACAAGATCGAATTCGGAAACGACCAGGAACGGAAGTCTGTGGTGCATATCAGTTTCGATCTGCTTGAGCTGTGTTGAAAGAAATGACAAACAGTTTCACTGGAAAATCAAGGTCAGTACAAAATGATATGCAAACAAGCACGATACAAGGTGATATATACTCTATATATTTAAACCCTTATGCCTTGTCAAACTATTTCTGTTTTTTTCCTGATAGCGATGTCCCGACCGCCGTGTTTACCGGCTGTCAATGCCACCTGTCGCCAAGGTATTCGAATGACATCTGAAAAGATGTGACGAAAATCACAGTGGTTGGATTTCTTTCGGCATTCAACCGGTGCATCTCGACCGATCAATTTTTCCCATGTTGGCGGGCACTGATTTGGGTCATCATCCAATAACTGAAAGTTCTATCGATTTACTCTTGACCTGGTGAGGGAAAACAATTTAGGTTGAGCGGTCATTTGGCGTGATCAGGTGCTCGTCGTAGCTTAATAGGGAACTCCGTGAAAATCGGAGACAGGCCCGCTGCTGTGATCGGGGACGAAATTCGCGATAACCACTGTTCCGGAATTGGGGATGGGAAGGCGCGGAAAGTAGGTAGAGCCGAGAGTCAGAAGACCTGCCTGACATGCGGTGCGACGGTGTTATGACCACCGACGCGCCGGCAACATTCTGAGGATAAAAAAGGGATATCCCGGATTGGTCGTATGATCGGTCCGGGTTTTTTATTTGGCTGTTTATTAAAATTAGTTGGAGCATGGTCTGTATCTGTACTGGCCATGAGGGATGAGTCGCAACGCCGCTGGCTGAGGGCATTGTCTGCGGACGTCGCCTCCGGGCTGGTCATCTCAGTACCTTATCAACGGGGGATGCTTGCCCCTCCGGTGTTCGCCGATGTGAAAGGTTGTACTGGCTTACATTGCGGAGCCATACCTAAAGCTTCCGTTTGTCGCTGTCCGTGCTAGGCGGCGACACGGTCTCCCCCATTGATAAGGTACTGAGATGACGAATCCCTCCGGCTCAATGTACGCAGCCAATGCCCTCAGCCGGCGGCTTGTGCAAATGACACGATTCCTTTTTCCAACTAATTTTGGATAAGAGCCGAAAAAATAACTGAGAAGAGCACGGAGCCGATCCTATTATTGTTTGTACCTTCGTGTTTTTCGTGGTGGTGATCGGATTATGAACCATGGGTCGTAACGCGTCATGCATCGCCGTTTTAGGAACGGGGTCGGATGTCGGGAAAAGCATTGTCACAACCGCGCTGTGCCGCATTTTCTCCAACCGGGGCCTGCATGTGGCCCCTTTCAAGGCGCAAAACATGTCCAACAACTCAGGAGTGACTCCCGAAGGACTGGAAATGGGACGCGCCCAGATCGTTCAAGCCGAAGCGGCGCGAGTTGCGCCCCATGTGGATATGAATCCCGTACTGCTCAAACCCGTCAGCGACGTCGGCTCGCAAGTCGTGCTCAACGGCGAGGTGTGGTGTGATGCCTCCGCCAAATCTTACTACCGCCGAAATAAACAGCTTTTCACAGAGTGCTGCCATGCCTTGGATCGTCTGCGAAAGTCGTATGAGGTTGTGGTGATGGAAGGCGCCGGCTCCTGTGCCGAAGTCAATCTCATGCAAACCGACATCGTCAATTTGCGCATGGCGGCCTACGCTGCGGCCCCGGTGATCCTCGTGGCCGATATCGACCGCGGCGGCGTATTTGCGCAGGTCGTGGGAACCCTGGCATGTATGTCGGCAGAGCAGCAGTCGCAAATCATGGGCGTGGTGATCAATCGCTTCCGGGGTGATATCGACCTGTTTAAGGACGGTGTGAAATGGATCGAGCAAAAGACGGGTAAGCCGGTTTTCGGTGTGTTGCCCTGGTTCGACCATTTTTCCATCGAAGCCGAGGATGCCGTGGTCATCCAAAAACCTCGGCCCTATATTCCCGCGTGCAACGGCTTGCCGGCGCTGGCCGTCATCAAGCTGCCGCATATCTCAAACTTTACCGATTTCGAGCCGCTGGCCCAACTGAATACCCTTCATCTGGCCTATCTTGAAAAGCGTCAGCCACTGGACGGTTTCAAGGCCGTGATCCTTCCCGGAACCAAAAGCACTTGCAGCGATCTTGATTGGCTTCACCGCACCGGGTGGGCAACGGCATTGCAGCACTATGCTCAATCGGGCGGTCATGTTCTGGGAATTTGCGGTGGCTTTCAGATGCTGGGCAGCGTGGTTCACGATCCGGACGGCGTGGACGGCAAAACCGGATCGACGCAAGGCCTGGGACTGTTGCCCGTGGAAACGATTCTGAAGGCTCCCAAGACCACCACCGTGACCCAATTTTTGTGGGAGGGAATCCGGGGCAGGGGCTATGAAATCCATATGGGACGTTCCCGATCAAATGACGGTGCCGGCTTGTTTGCGGTTGAACGCCGCAATGGACGCCCCTGCGACGATTACGACGGCTGCAGCGACCCAAGCGGCAGAATTTTAGGGACCTATATGCACGGCCTGTTTGATACGCCGCAGATCACCAGACGCTGGTTCGAGACGATCGGGCTGGGCGCGCTGCCGATCGATGAACTGCACGGCCCTGATACCCGGGATGCGGCCTATGAACTTCTGGCTGAGCACGCGTCGCGGCATATCGACGTCGATGCCATATGCGCGTCTATCGGTACTGCAACGTGTGGAGGCGACAAGTGATACGGGGGCACGGAGGGAATATCCATGAAGCGTCTCGTTATCTGGACTGCCATCCGGAAAAGATCGTGGACATGAGCAGCAATATCAATCCGCTGGGTATGCCGCCGGGATTGATGGACCATCTTCAGTCGCAACTGGGCAGGATCGGCATGCTGCCCGAAGCGGACGGTGACAGTTCCATCCGACAGATGGCGCATCTGTTGAACATCGACGCGGATTGTGTGTTGGCAGGAAACGGCACAACCCAATTCATCCACACCGCCTGCCTGGCCCTGGGCTCCCGTAGCGTGCTGATTGTCGGTCCCACCTATGCCGACTATGCGGATGCATGCCTGATGCACCAGGTCGAGCCCCGCCATTTTCTGGCAAATGCGAATTCCCGGTTCACGGTCGATCTCGACCGGTTAGCGTCGTCGCTGGGCGGCATCGATACGGTCTTTATATGCAATCCCAATAATCCTACGGGGTACCTGATGCCTTTCGACGGGCTGGCGCGATTGTGCTGCTCCCATCCAAATATCCAGTTTGTGATCGATGAATCGTATATGCCGTTTGCAGCCGAGGGGCAGTCCATGAGTCTGGTTGGCAGTGATTTGCAGAATGTCAGCGTCCTCTGGTCCCTTTCAAAAATCTTCGGAGTGCCGGGGCTGCGGGCCGGCTTTCTCATTGCAAATGGTTCCGTCATTTCCCGTTTTCAGCGGTATATGCAGCCATGGAGTTTAAACAGTCCGGCGCAGGCAGCCGTGGATTATCTTGGCGCGAATCGGGCCTTGGTGATGGCGTTTATTGAAACGACGCGCAAATTTCTCAAAAAGGAGCGTCAACGGTTTTGTGACGATCTGGCGTTTCGATCCGGACTGACTTCCTACCCAAGCAGCACGTCCTATGTTCTTCTCGAACTGCCAGCGGACATAAATGCCGATGACGTCTGCCGGCAGATGCTTCAACGTCGAATCCTCATCCGCGATTGCAGCAATTTTCACGGCTTATCGGATCGATTCGTAAGGGTGGGCATCAAGCATCCAATGCAAAATCGGCTGGCCGCTGATTGTTTGGCCGACATAGTGCCCGGTCCGGGCGGTTTAATAGAATCGGAAAATGACCATGGGCCTATCCTTTGATGCCATTCAGCCGTTGATCATTCCGGCGGCAATGGCCGCGGATTACCTGGTGGGCGATCCACGGAACCTGCCGCATCCGATCCGCTGGATGGGCCGATGTATCGAGATATTCGAACCACGGTTCAGGCGGCTGGCAAAAAATGAATATATGTCCGGTATCCTGTTTGCGCTGGCTTTGATTATCGGGTGCTGGTCACTGGTGATGCTGTCGATCCGCCTTGCATACAGCCTCCATCCGCTGGCCGGCTGTTTTTTCGAAATGGTGCTGATCTTTTACTCGCTTTCGGTCCGCTCTTTGTATGATGCGGCCATGGGGATTTATCGTCGGTTGCAAAAGGGTCGGATCGCCGAGGCCCGCGATGAGCTCTCTTTGATTGTGGGACGGGATGTGGACCGATATACCACCGCGGATATTGCAAGAGCCTCGGTGGAGACCGTCGCTGAAAATTTCGTGGATGGCGTGCTCTCACCACTCTTTTTTGCCGCCATGGGCGGCGCCCCTCTGGCCATGGCCTATAAAATGGTCAATACCCTGGATTCCATGGTGGGCTATAAAAACTGGCGCTACCGGCGATTCGGATGGGCTGCGGCTCGAATCGATGATCTGGCCAATTTTATTCCGGCGCGGCTGTCCATCCTCATCATCTTTCTGGCTTCTCGGATTCTGAATAGGGGCAGGGGCCATAGCGCCCTGAACACGGCCATCAACGAAGGGGCGAACCATAGCAGCCCCAACGCCGGTTATCCTGAAGCAGCCTTTGCCGGTGCTTTGCACGTCAGGCTGAACGGCCCCAACATGTACGGCGGGGTGTTGGTCGACAAGCCTTACATCGGTGTCGATTATGGTTCCGTTCGGATAGGCCACATCTGTCGGGCGTGTGAACTGATGATTTTGGCGTCGGGGATCGCCGGCCTTTTGGCCTGGGGTGCTGCGTCGGCTTTCTAGCGGATCGACGGCATAGCGGTGCACAGCCTCAGGCGATAGGCAGGTTGCCTCGGTCAATGCGTCGATTTCGATTCGTCGACACGGTTTTTTTTGCAATCACAACTGCGCCGTCGGTGTTCCCGACGGCAGATCCATCCCACCATGCTGATATAGGTGTATCCTTCGCTTGTATGTTTGCGACGATCGTTGAGTCTTCTGTCCAAATCGTCCATGGATGGAAACATATGGGTGCTGTGCCGTTCGTTATAATCTTTGTCCTGCATGACGCACCTCAAAAAAGAGTTGCTCCGGCTTTTGGGCATAGGCCGGAGGGAGAGGTTTAGATTTAAACATTTATCTCAGGGTGCCGCAGAAACAGCAGAAATATCGCAGGGAGAGTATTGGATAGTCACTGACTGCTGAATAAAGGTTAGTATACCGCCGGGCCGTTGTAATGGCAACTCAAAAATCGAAATTATTTAGTGGAATCACATCATCTCGATGATGCTTGGTTTAGTCGTTAAATCCGTTTGCAACCAATAAATTGATATTCCTTTCCAATCCTCTATCGGCGGGGGAGAGTATTTGAATTTCCAACGTTGCACCGCTGGTTTGAACCCGGACCATTCGGGCGTTGTTTCCGAGCCGTCTATTTTCCCGGCAGCACCAGCGTGAACGTGCTGCCTTTTCCGAGTGTGCTTTCCACGGTAATGCGGCCACCGTGCGCCTGGGCGATGTGTTTGACAATGGCCAGACCGAGACCGGTGCCGCCGAGCTTTCGGCTTCTGGCCTTGTCCACTCTGTAGAAGCGTTCGAACAGCCGGTGCAGGTGTTTTTTTGCGATACCGATTCCCTGATCCTTGATGCTGATTCGGACATTGCCATCGTAGGGGGCGGCTTCCAGGAAGATCGTGCTTCCAGAGTCGCTGTACTTGATGGCGTTGTCGAGCAAATTGACCACGGCCTGTTCCAGAAGAGACGGGTCGAATTTTGCCTGGAGTTCGTCCTGGCACGTTTGATTGATCTCGATTTGCTTTTGTTCGGCCTTGGGACGGCAGATTTGCATTGCCGTTGTAAACACCTCTCTGATATACCGCATTTCGAACGTGATCGTCCGGGCCTCGTCTTCCTGTTCGATGCGCGAAAGCGACAACAGATCTTCTATGATCGAATCAAGACGGTCGACATGTTTGCGGACGATTCCGAGAAACCTGGCGGTTTCTTCCGGATTGTCCACGCTTCCCTGATGCAGCGTCTCTACAAATCCTTTAATGGCGGTCAACGGGGTTTTGATCTCATGGGACACGTTGGCCACAAAGTCGCGGCGCAGATTCTCCAGGCGTCTGAGCTGGGTGACGTCATTAAAAATAATCAGGGTGCCCTTGCGCTTGCGGTTTGTATCCAGCAGGGGAGAGCTCTTGACATTCAATACGCGTTCACCGTTTTGGAATACAGTGATGTCGCTTTCCATGCGCTCCTGGTTTTTTAGTGTCTCTGCCACGAATTTTTGCAGCGCCAGGTCACGAATGACCTCCTGCATGCTCCGTCCCATGACTTTGTTGATATCGATCCCGAGCCATCTGGCTGCGGCAAGATTCAGGCTGATGATCCGTTCCCTGCCATCGACGGCAATAAGGCTCTCGACCATACTGGAGAGCACCGTTTCCAACTCATGACGCTGATTATCAATGGTTTTGATCCGGTTATCCAACTGCCCGGCCATCTGGTTCATGGCATCGGCCAGTGCGGCCAGTTCTTCCGAGTCCGGAGGCGTCAGGCGATGATCGAGTTCGCCACGCGCAAACCGGTCTGCGCCCTGCTTCAGCTTTTCCACGGGGCGGCTGTATTGTCGGGATATGACGAGGCTGATGGCGGCCGCTATGAGGGCGATCAATAAACCGCCGATGCCGATTTTGATACGGATGTCGGTAAGCTCGTGAAAAATCGCCGTCACCGGCAGGGAGGTTCGCACCACCGCTATAATGTTGTTGTTCTTCCGCAGCGGTATGGCGACGTACATCATCCGCTGCTGGAGCGTGGCACTGCGACGTATTGATTTTCCTTCTTCGCCCTTCAGGGCCGTTACGATTTCAGGGCGAGCGGCGTGGTTGTCCATGTGCCGCGGCTCTTCTCTGGTGTCGCCGATGACAACACCCGAGGGCAATATGACGGTGATCCGGGTGGATGCCAGCTTTCCCGCCTCTTTGCAGAAGGCATCCACTGTTTCAGATTTGAGCGGGGCCAGATTTTGTCCGATCTGCTGTTCCAGCAAATGCGCTCTGGCTTTGAGATCCGCAGCGGTTTGCTCGATATAGAATGTTTTCAAGGAACTTGTGGCATACCAACTGACCGCAATCAGCGATAACAAAGTGATCAGCAGATACGACGGAAAAAGGCGCCAGACAAGCTTTTTCCGCTTTTTCATGCGTTCTCCTTGAATCGATAACCGACGCCTCTGACGGTTTCAATGTGTTTGCCGTATTCGCCCAGCTTTTTGCGCAGACCGACGATCTGCACATCGACGCTGCGGTCGGTCACCGGATAGTCGCTGCCGCGGACCTTGTCGACAATTTGCGAGCGCGTGTAAACCCATCCGGGGCGACGTGCCAGAACACAGAGCACCTGAAATTCAGTATAGGTCAGATCGATCTGTTTCCCACCGGCTGTGACACTGCGTCTGCGAGGGTGGATTTCCAGACCGTGAATCGCGATAGCGCCGGTTCCCTCCTTTGCTTCGAGGCTTTTGCGACGCAGCGCGGCACGTATTCGGGCGACAAGGATTCTTGGACTGAACGGTTTGGTGATATAATCATCGGCCCCGAGTTCCAGACCCGTTACAATGTCTGCTTCCTCACCTTTGGCGGTCAGCATGACGATTGGAATCTGTTTGGTTTTCTCCCCGGTTTTCAGCGCTTTGGCAACCTCAAGGCCGTCAATGCCGGGCAGCATAAGATCAAGCACGATCAGATCAAAGGCGTTCGAACGGGCTTTTTCCAGGGCCTCTTCGCCGCTCGCCGCACCGGTGACCTGATATCCTTCTCTGGCCAGGTTATACCGGATTAACTCCAGAATATCCTCTTCATCGTCCACGATAAGTATGTTTTCTTTTGCCATTTTTCAGCACATTTCAGTCATTGTTCAATTCGTTTCAGCCGATGATGCCGAGCCCTCCCCAGCCATCTGCGGCCGACGAACACGTCCCAAATATGAATTTGCGTCGTCGGCCATATTTCTCGATTGTTACCGAAATGTTAGATGTCCGTTAATTTCACGATAGACTTGCCTTTGGGCTTGTTTCGTCGCATGTGTTTGTCTGAGGTTAAAGCCCGTGAAACGATACAGCGGTTTCTTTTGAATCTGCCTTCGCCACCATGATCAGATCTTTGATCTGCCATGCCGCCGCGATACCGCTCAGGATGGCTTGGACAAAGGGGTCATGGGCCCTCTTTTTCAGGTAGAGCAGCGAAAGGTCAAGGCTGGCAATCGGCGGGCCAGCGATACAAAGTTGGCCTGCGGCAACTGCCTCGGACGCTTCGACTTGGGTCATGAGGCACAGGCCGACTCCTGCGGCGACCAGCTTCCGGATGGTCGATTCCTGGTCGGTGATCACCGTTTTTACCGGTTGGCGACCGAGATCACTGAACAGCTTATTGGAAATCTTGTAGAACGGACACTGGCGGCTGGTCCAGACCCAGGGAAGATCGGCCATTTCCGACAGTGAAGATTTGGACAAGCGGTTTTCCCAGGCGATGGGCCCCACGATGACCAGATCGACACGATCCAGGGTGTGGCTGGCGATGGCATCGTCATCCGGTCGTGCATAGGCAAACGCGGCATCGAGATTTGCCGAGCGGAGCTCTGCAGGGACTTCCCACGACATTTTCTGGATGTAACGAACGGATAATTTGGGATGGCGGTGCATCATCTCAGTCAAAATCCGGGTGGCGCGTAAATATTGGGGGTCCGTGTGCAATCCCAAACGCGCCTCTCCGGTAAGTTCATCTTTGAGTTGATCCGCCGCAAGACGCAGGGTCTCTGCGGCAGCCAATACCTGATCGGCTCTTTGCTTGAGCAGAACGCCATGCGGCGTCAGTTTCATTCCCTTGGGTGTCCGCTCAAACAGCTTAATCCCCAATTCCGCTTCCAATGCCTTGATATGGGCGCTGACGGCAGGTTGGCTGGTGTTGAGCCGTTCGGCCGCTCTTGTCAGATGGCTCTCCTCTGCAACGGTTGCGAATGTCTTCAGCTGGTAAAGTTCCATGGGTTTTAATTCCTGCCGATTATCGATGTGCAAAGCGATACCAGTATGGTCATCCTATCACGCAAAGGCGGTTCGGGAACAATCATGATTTCTGAACCCTGCGATCCGAAATTGCGATTGGATTTAACGATACAGGACACTTATAGTCCAATGGCAGAGAAAACAATATTAAACGTGATGTTGGCGATGGCCGCATCACCGGCAGGCATTGGAAAAGGAGGGTGGAACAATGGAACTTTGTTGCACGACATTTGAAAAGATACCGGCTCCTGCCAAGGGTCCGGCGGTTATTCTGCCGTTTCCGCTGCCCCGGCGGAGCAGGGTTATACGCCGGGCTCGCTGGATGGTGTCTCCGCATCCTACCGATGACGGTTCCTATACGCCGGAAGGGGGCATCCCGGAATGGATGGGCGCTGCCAAAGCGTTTTTCTGGCTGGCGGCCGCCATTGCATCCGGCCTTTTGATCGCCGGTTTGTGCGGATGATTGACGATAACATCATCGCAACACGATAAACAAAACCAGCATAACAGCCGTCGGAGCCAATGCCCCGGCCAGGATGCCCAGCGGTGATACTTCGTCGTTAAAAAACTTTTTCAGGATCGAAACACCGGCAGGATTGGGTGCGTTGGCAATGATGGTCAAACCGCCGCCGGCTACGGCTCCGGCAACGACGGCGTATTTCAGCGGGTCTGTAAACCCCGGAACCAGGGTGCTTAAAAATGTGATGGCGGCATTGTCGTTGAAGGCCGTTAACGCCGTCGCCCCCAACATGAGTGGTATTTCCGCCAGCTTGCCGAGAATCGGTGCAATCCACCAGCCTTGCAGGCCGCCGTGGATGACCAGTCCACCCAGAAAAAAGCCGACCAGAATCGGCGCCTTCAGGTCGATTCGATTCTGAAAGGGCTGGGTGACGATTGAAAATCCGATGAAAAACAGGAGGCCGGGGACAAACAGTTCCGGATGGTGCGCATTGATGATGGTCCAGGCCATAAACAGCAAATGCACCAGGGTGACCCAGGCCGGTACGTTGTCGTCCCGCTTGTCCCAGTCCGGATCGACAAAAGGGCCGCGATGTCCCGGTTCGAGCAGGGCGGGAAAGGATCGCCGCATTTGGCGCAGCCTGATCTCTTCAAAACGTTCCTTGAAGGCCTGCTGAATCAAATCAAGATGGACACCCTTTTCAATGAGTGTGGGGAAGTAGTGCTGTTCCAGCCTGTGCCGGACGGCCTGTTCGATTTTCATGATTTCGGCTTCAATGATCTTCCGGGTCCCGGTCTTTTCACCCGCTTCCTGAACGAAACTGTCGAACATGGCATCCATATCGCTCCGGCGCATATAGTTCTCCTGGATCTCTTCTTTTAAATTGACCAGCGTGAATTTTTCTTCGAGCCGTTGGATCTCTTTACGGAAAATAAAAAAATAGAGGCCGTTGGACAGTAAAATGCCGATAGCGGCCTTCCATCCGAAATGGGCCATCATATGCATGGTGGTCCATTTCCACGGAGTCGCCACCATCAGGACCGGCGGGGCGGCAAAATGGGTCAGCGTGCCTCCCACTGAAATGTTGACGAACAGCAGGCCCAGCGTCGCGTACTTGAATTTTTGACTGGGCTCCAGCTCATAGAGATTTTGCGCCAGCACCAACGCCGATAGGGTCATGGCCGCCGGTTCAGTGATGAACGACCCCAAAAGCGGCCCCACCGTCAGCGTTGTCAGCCATCGGGCGGTCAGTGTTCCGCCCAGCAGGTTGGCGATTCTGCGAATGATGGTATCGGCGAGTTGAAGAATCGGTCTGGTTGCCGCCAGGGTCATGATGACCACGACAAAAAGCGCTTCTGTAAAATTGACTCCGTAGCTGATATAGTGGACTGCGGTGGTCCAATCGTAGAAAAGGATAATGGCCAGCACCAGGAATCCTGCCCAGATGCCGAAAACGGCTTCCACTTCGCCGAGAAAGTGGAAGAGTTCGGCTCCGTGGCTGACCGATTCCCGATCCGCTTTGCCGTTTTTGATTTTGTCCTTGTGCTTTCGCTCCCATCGGTGGGCGATAGCCATGAACCTGCCGGTAAAAAAGGTATGCACGATGGCCGCGAAAAAAATAATTCCGGCAAGCAGATTAAACGGTTCCTGTCTGATACGGTTTGCCAGAATGGAACGTATGCTGTCCAATTGGCCGTCATCATAGCTTTCCAGGCTGCGCGGAAAGGATCGGACCTCCGCCGCGGTTTCCGAGGCAGCCGAAAGGTCGTCGGTGCTAACCAGCAAAATAGATGCCACTAAAACAAGAAGTAATGGCCCATACTGAATCTTTTTGTTCACCATGCTGTCGCCCCCTCTCAGGATAACCGCAACTATTATCTCTAATTTTTCCTAAAAATCAAGCAGGACGGATTGACGCTTGATATTTGACTCCAAAGGTGATTAAGCGCTTGTCGCAAGCTTATAAGCCGGTATCTTCAGGGCATGGTCCCAACAGAAGAGACCCCGCGAAACGAAGGTTTGGCTTTGTGAGAAAGAGCACGGCACTTGAAGACAAGAGGGGCTGATCATGGGAATTTCGATACGCAAGTACGCTTACGGTATACCCTACAATATCTTTTTGCTGACTGTCGGCAGCGTGATTTTCGGCATCGGGATAAAAGGGATCGCTTTGCCCCACGGATTTATCAGTGGGGGTTTTTCCGGTTTATGTCTGCTGATTTACTATTGGACCGGTTTGCTGTCGCCGGGAGTGCTCTATTTTATACTGAACGTACCGATCTTCCTGTTTGGTTGGCGGTATGTGAGCCGCAGGTTTTTTGGTTACAGTCTCTATGGCATGGCGGTCCTGACCCTGTCCATCGATCTGATCGATCTGCAAATCGCCGTACAGGACCCTATGCTGGCCGCATTGGCCGGGGGGTGCCTGATGGGGTGCGGCAGCGGCATCATCTTCCATTCGTTGGGATCGGCAGGGGGCAATGACGTCATTGCCGTATTGTTGAACCAGCGCTTCAATATTCGGATCGGTTCATTCTTTTTCCTTTTTAATATCATTCTGTTTGCGTTCAGCTTTGCACGTCTGCCGATTGATCTGGTGCTGTTTTCCCTGGCGATGAGCTTTGTGACCAGCCAGGTCATCGAGTATGTGCTGAACTTTTCCAACCAGCGAAAAATGGCCTTGATCGTTTCCGAGCATTCGAGCCGGATCGCCCCTGAAATATTGTCCCGACTCGGCCGGGGTGCGACCTTGCTGGAGGGCCGCGGAGCCTATACCGGCAATAAAAAAGAGGTGGTGCTCACGGTGATCAACAATTTACAGGTCAAGCGGTTGGAGGAGCTTGTGTTCACCATCGATTCGCAGGCATTCGTGATCGTTGAAAACACGCTGAACGTCATCGGCAAGGGATTTTCGAGACGAAAAACCTACTGATGTCGTTATCGAACCAAATGGGTCAGAGTCTTTTGGCCCTCCGGACTCAGGCCAAGCTGCCCAATCTCTTTGGCGAGCTGCTGCCTGGTTCCATACCCGCCCGCGTAGCCATTGAGCCGAGCCACGGCGGTTGAATCCACAAAATCTTTTTTATCGGGGTAGATGCGTTGGAACTCGCGGACCAGCTCCATGCGACGCTTCAGGAGATATTTTTGATGATAGTCTTCCGCCTGTGTAAAGGTGCGCAACGGCAGCACGGCGCTATGGACGCTTCGGTCCAGTTTCGCTTCCATCGCTGCTTTGGTTTTGAGTGCTTGTTGTTCCTGTTGTTCGTCGTGATAAAATACGGCGTTCATGTACTGTCGATCCAGGCTGCGGCGGGTCGGCCGGTGGCTCGACCAGAAGATATCCAGCAGGTCGGCGTAGGTTGTTCGCCGTGGATCGTAATCGACCTGAACGACTTCGGTATGATCCCCGATACGGCTGTAATTCGGATTGGTTGTCTGACCGCCGGCATACCCCACGCGGGTCCGGATCACACCGTCGATGAGCCCGAACTGGGCCTCTGCTCCCCAGAATCAACCTAATCCGAATGTAGCCGTGTCGAATTGTGCGGGGATTTGAGTATCGATAAACGGCACGGCCGGCTGCCATTGCTCTGCTGTTGAAGCGTGGTTTGGCGGTTGCTCCTTTGCCGCAGCGGTCTTACCGTCTGCAGGTGACTCGATTGCGGGGCAGCCCCATATCAGAATACATGCGATAACAGTGCAGGCCAAAACGCCCGGGTATTTGAGATTTTTTTCCATTTTTATCCTCATCCTCATCAGTTACACAAGCCTGTCTGCGGCAACCTTGTTGGATTGTGGCTGCATGAGCACAAAATAAGAATCGTTTTGATGATTTCAGTAAAGATTTGGTAAAGATTGCCGGACAATTGCAAATAGTTGATCAGATATCCGATGCGGAACATCTGACAGCGGCCGGTTGGAATTGGGAAGCAGATTACACAACGCATTTCATTTCATAGGAATTCCATTTCACATCTTCCGAATATTTCAATCCTCTTATTAAATAACCATTTGAATTATAATATAAATTTTATTATTAATAGGCGGCACAAATATTGCTTTCCCGATCAAATTGTATATATTTGCAACCAGTGCATTCTTGTTCTTCACATTCTTTTTATCTGTAATTGCGAAACGCACAAGTGTTCCAATAGCACCATCAGACAGCACCAACACATAGATTCTGTCCCGGGATGCCGGCATTCAGCCGGTATTGCGCATCGGTTTAGAATTACCGAACAGGGGACGCCGTGAATACAACCGGTTCACTCGGCCAATCGTTGCAGACATATTTTCCACACGATGACAAGTCCGCCCGACGCGACAGATCACATACCCTGTAGCGGAAGGCTGAGCGTAACCCCTTTTTCGACGCAATCGCTCTAATATGGGAGGAGTTCATATGAGGTACCTTGTTTATTCAAAATTGGCATTGATATGGCTGATCCTTTGCGTATCTTCGAACAGCGGTCAGGCGGCAGAGATATATGCGATTCCGATAAATGCGGATCTTCACGTTTCCGGTAACGGATCTGTGGTTGCTGGGGGCGGCGTTGATGACGACGGTGGAGTACTTAAATTAGGTCTATATCGATGGACCATTAACGATGGCCTGTCGGTTATTCTTGAAGAAGATTTTAGCGATATTCTAACTTATTATACTATAACCGGTATCAACTACGATGGTTCCGCTATTATTGGTTATGACTATGAGATAGGGAGCATAGGTAATTATTTCCAATACGGATTTCGCTGGACGGAAACGGAGGGGATGGGAATATTGGAGGGAAGCACGGATGTCATTGAACCCTATGGTTATTACCATGCCCCTTACGGCATGTCGGCCGATGGAACGATGGTGGTTGGCGGCCTGGGAGGCAGAGCCCCCCAGCACGATGGATTGTTTAGTTGGCAAGAGGGCATTGGCATGATCGATCATGGCGTACCGGCGGGCACAGATGGCGCTGTGGGCGCCGCAGTGTCCGCAGACGGCCAGATCATTTCAGGATATGCCGTTTCCGAAACAACTTATCTTGAATCTGTCTTCCGATGGACCGAAGCAGGCGGATACGAAGAGTTGGGCGCCGGCCGTTCCACGGGCATTTCCGCAGACGGATCTGTCATCATAGGATATTCCGATGGCGCCCAGGCATTTCGGTATAGCGATTCCAACGGCAAAGAAACATTGGGCAGCTTCATACCCAAGGCCACCAACGCCGACGGTTCGGTGATCGTTGGCGAGGACGTGATCTGGGACACCCGGCACGGCCTGCAATCCATCCAGGCGTACCTGCTTTCAAAGGGCGTGGATGTCGAATCCGAACACTGGGTTTTCGAGTCGGTCACCGATATTTCCGATAACGGTCGCGTGATTGTCGGCCGAGGCGGCAACGATCACTCGGCGGAAGTGATCGACAATCTGGACTCCGGTTTTGCCGCAGGCACCGGCGGGTGGGGCTGGTCGTCAGCTATTCCGGGCGCTTACAATGGTAATTACCGGTGGGCGTCGCCCGGAAGCGGCGATCAATCTACAGCATGGACGTTCGAAGGACAGCCGCTTACTGGTTACTGGGAGATTTTTGCCCAGTGGAGCGCGGCTGAAAACCGGGCCACCGAGGCCGTCTATACTATTTATGACCTCAATGGTGAACGCGCCCAGGTCAAGGTTGATCAGACCCGAGATGGCGGCCAGTTCAACTCGCTCGGTGTCTACTACATGCAAGGAGGACCTACAGTAGTGGTGCTGAGGGACAATCCCTCCGGCTGTGTGATCGCTGATGCTGTAAAAGCCGTGTTTATCGACGCTGGATGGATGGCTACACTCGATGACCAACTTGTTCTGCTGGACCGTATCGAGATCGACGGACCTGCTGAAGTAGTCGAAAATTCGTCGGTACGATACACATGCCGCGCCATGTACACCGATGGCAGCCAGCAAACGGTGACGGCGGACAGTTGGACCGATACATGTGATTATGGCGATGTCGACAGCAACGGCTATCTATCAACGTTTGAATCAGACGAAGATGAGCACTGTCAGGTTGAGACCGCGTATACTGAAGACGGGGAAACGAAACATCGCACGATTGATGTGACGATCCGGGATACGGACATCCCGCCTGATCTAACCGAAACCATTATCGACAATGCCGACCCTGGATTCAGCTCGGGGCCGACGGCCTGGACCGTTTCGTCGTCTGTTCCGGGCGCCTATCAAGGGCAATATCTGTATACGTCTCCCGGTAATAGCGGCCACTGGGCCAAGTGGACAATCGATATTGAAAGCTCTGGAAATTTCGAAGTATTCGCCCGATGGACCGCCCACGCCAATCGATCGACGGCGGCTCCATATTCGATATTGAACAACGGTGCCCGGCTGTCTCCACCGGTTGCGGTCGACCAGACCCGCGACGGCGGCGTGTTCAACACGCTTGGCACTTATTGGTTTGACGCCGGTTCCGTAGAGATTATCCTCAACGGCACGCCGGAAGGCTATGTGATTGCTGATGCGGTAAAGATCGTGTCCGGGGCTGCACCGCCTTCGGACGACATCATCATCGATAACGCGGATTCAGGGTTTGATTCGGGCCCGGCCTCATGGGCGTGGTCCTCCTTTTCACCCGGCGGATATAACACCCATTATCAATATGCTCCTCCAGGTGACGGGAGTCGATGGGCCCGCTGGATGTTTGACCTGAGCAGCGCGGGTAACTTCGAAGTGTTCGCGCAATGGACCGCCCACGCCAATCGATCGACGGCGGCTCCATATTCGGTATTGAACAACGGTACCCAGCTATCTCCACCGGTTGCGGTCGACCAGACCCGCGATGGAGGCATGTTCAACACGCTTGGCACCTATTGGTTTGACGCCGGTTCCGTAGAGGTCATCCTCAATAGCGCGCCGGCAGGCTATGTGATTGCCGACGCCGTAAAGATCAGTGCACGATAGCCGCTTCGGGGGCATCATTTGCCATGATGCTGTCAGAATTATTGCTCGGTGAAAAACGTCTGCATTCTTGTCTCGCACGGCGACTACGAAGGCGCCGGTCAGCTTCACCATGTCCTTCATGACATCCGGTTTGAATGTCTTTCAGCATATGTCAATACTGAACGTCCCGTTTGTTCTGACACAGTATCGAAGCCCGGGTCCCGGTACTATCAGCCGCTTTTGGACTCTGGCTTTTGCCGGAGCGACCTTCTGCAGAGAAATGAAGAAAACCGTTCGCCAAGCAATAACCTTTGACGAATCAATCGGCAGAGACTATTATTTAATAAAGGCGGTTTCAGTTATCGAACTGAACCGCAGGAATTGGGCTCCAGCGTTTCTTTGTACTGTCGATCGCCGGTGTGTAATTGAGTTGCCTATCGATCTGGCGATATTTGATCTGCAGTTGATCGGTGCTTCTTGTAGAGGATTATGCGTACCCTGGACTCCAAACATCCCATCGTCCGATTCTTCGGAAAAATTTTTCTGATCGGGATCTACCAGTACCTGAAGGATTATGAAAAAGCCCGCAAACTGATCATCGTCAACAGCATTACCTTATACGCCATTGTCGTACTTTTAATTATCGGCACCATCAACCTTGTGCGCGGACTTTCAGTGCTCGGAGTGGTGGATATCACCACAGCGGTGCTGCTGATTGGCTGTATTGTATATGTGCGCTGGTTCGGACGATACAAGCTGCCGACCATTGTCGGGATGGGGGCCATGACCGGATTGTACGGCTTTCTATTCTTCACCGGAGGCGGAAACGGCAATGGATATATCTGGTATTACACCTATCCGCTTTTTACACTTTACATTATGGGTAAACGGGGCGGCGTCATCGCCAATCTGATCCTGATGGTGCCGTCGTTCATCTACCTGGTCAGCATGTGGCATGATACAGACCCGTTGTATTCTCAGGATTTTATCGTTCGCTTCATTCCGTCGCTGTTCTGTGTGTTTATCTTCTCTTTCATTTTCGAAAAAACCCGGTCAATAGCTTTTCGCAAACTGAAAGAGAAGCAGGACCAGCTGGTGGATACCATCGGGGAGCTTCGACAAAAAGAAAGTGAGCTGAAGAAGGCGCATGACAGCCTTGAAGCCCAGGTGACGGAGCGCACCAATGCGCTGAGGCGGACCAATGAGGAATTGACCATTGAAATCGAAGAGCGCAAGCGCTCGCAGAAGCGCCAGCAAAGGCTCGAAAATCAGTTGCTGCAAGCGCAAAAGATGGAAGCCATCGGTACCTTGGCCGGTGGCGTGGCCCACGATCTGAACAACATCCTTTCGGGCATCACCAGCTACCCCGAGTTGATGTTGATGAAACTGCCCGAGGAGAGCCCTCTCAGAGCCCCTTTGAAAACGATTCAAAATTCCGGGGAGAAAGCGGCGGCCATTGTCCAGGATCTATTGACACTGTCCCGTAGAGGTGCGGCGGCCTTCCATCCCGTCGACCTGCGCATCGTCGTTACGGATTACCTGCACAGCCCGGAGTTGAAAAAAATGTTGTCGTTTCATCCTGGAGTGACGGTCAAGACCCTTTTTGACGCCCCTCCGTTTGCCATATCCGGATCGACGGTTCATTTGAGCAAAACCATCATGAACCTGGTCACTAACGCAGCCGAGGCCATGCCCCATGGGGGATGCATCGGCATCGAGCTCTACGGAACGCAATTGGAACCAGGACACCGGATATCAAACGGCCTTGCGCCCGGTCGGTACGTCAAATTGATTGTTTCGGATTCGGGGAATGGGATTGATCCGCATGTGATCGATCGGATCTATGAGCCCTTTTTTACGACAAAAAAAATGGGGCGCAGCGGGTCCGGGCTGGGTATGGCCGTCGTCTGGGGTACGGTGGAGGATCATCAGGGGCATATCAAGGTTCAAAGCTCGCCGGAATCCGGAACGGCATTCGAACTCTGGTTCCCGGCAATCGAGGCTGATCAGCAGCAGTTGGACCCTACAGAGGCCGAACTGCCCCGGGCTCACCATGAGTCGGTGCTGGTCGTGGACGACGTTGCCGAACAGCGGGAGATCGCCCAGGCGATTCTCACGGACCTGGGCTATGACGTCACGACGATTGACAGTGGTGAGAACGCTATCGCCTATCTTAAGGAGGCGGATGTCGATCTCCTGTTGCTGGACATGTCCATGGAGCCGGGTTTGAACGGCCTGGAGACTTACAGCCGGATTCTCGAATTCAAACCAGACCAGCGGGCGGTCATCGCCAGCGGGTTTTCAGATTCCGAACCGATTCAGAGCACCCTCAAACTTGGGGCGCACTGCTACATCAAAAAACCCTATGCCATCGAATCCATTGCAAAAGCGGTCAGGAATGCGCTGGACGCATAAAAACAGGGTTAAGTTTTGCGTCCAATCGCCGATGATTATGTAAGCTGCTCAAAGGAGCGGTTTGTCGGTCGCAGGTGACCAGCACCAGATGATGTGAGGTCATGAATTGCCGGTCCTGAAACGCTTGAATTTCGATTTGTTATATGGCCATCGGTCCCGCCTGGCGTGCGCCTGGAAATCAAATGGACACTGAAGCAAAAGAAACCCTGCTCTTTGTCGATGACGAAGAGAGCATTCTGGATATCGCCAACACCTATTTCAGCAGTCGCGGCTATACCGTTTTGACCGCCTCCAACGGTCGGGAAGCGATCGATGTTTTGGGCGGCAACCGAATTGATTGCTGTTTTACGGATATCAATATGCCGGAGATGGATGGCCTTGAACTTGCTGAATATATAAGAAAGTATGACAATACCGTTCCCGTTGTGGTGATGACCGGATTTCCCTCCCTGGACAACACGATCCACACTCTGAAAAACGGCGTCGTCGATTTTCTGATCAAACCGGTCAATCTGAACCAGATGGAATTGAGCGTGCGCCGCGTGCTGCGCGAGCGCCGGCTGTTCATTGAGAATGTCATTCTCAGCAAGCAGGTTGAGGGCAAAGCCAAACTTGAACGGCTGAATCGTGAATTGACGAATAAAAACAATGATCTGAAGGTCTTAAACCGCATCATGACCGATTTTTCATCGTTGAGGGAAAGTTCAGATGTTTTCAGGCAGCTTGTCGACATGACCATTAACATCGTTCGTGCGGATACAGCGTGTTTTCACTTGATCAAAGAGTCGGGTGATCAATCCATGGCCATTGCCATGGCTGCGGCACAGAATCTGAGCGGTGACGGCTCCGGTGCAGAGGATCACTTTGCTCCTTTGAACGATTCTCGAATTCAGAATCTGATCATGGATGTGGCTCATGATGATCAACCCCTTCTGGTATCGAATAACAATGGGGGCGGCAGTATCCACGCGAAAATGAAATCTTTCATGGTTGCGCCGCTTAAAATTCGCTCTAAGATCCTTGGTGTGCTGAGCGCCTCGGTAATGAATGGAAAAGAGCGCTTCAACGAGAAAGATCTGTACCACCTGACATTCATGACTAATAAAGCCGCTGTGGCCATTGAAAACCTGGCGCTTTACGAAAATATTTACAGCAATCTCCTGGCCACGCTGTATGCCTTTGTAAAGGCCATCGAAGCTCGGGATCCGTAT
Source organism: Desulfobacteraceae bacterium (assembly GCA_050291625.1). Lineage (GTDB taxonomy): Bacteria > Desulfobacterota > Desulfobacteria > Desulfobacterales > Desulfosarcinaceae > JARRKU01. Next base: position 32,805 of record JBNKKC010000017.1, on the reverse strand, counting down.
ACCAAGCAGCATTCCAGCAGAGTAACCCGATTGGCGGTTGCCATGGCGAAAGCCATGGGACGGACAAATGAAGATTGCGAGATCCTGAATGTGGCCGGTCTGCTGCACGATATCGGCAAAATCGGCATTCGAGACGATATTTTGCTCAAACCCGGTCGCCTCGATCAAAACGAGTACCGCATCATTCAGCAACATCCCATCATCGGCGCCGAGATCATGGACAATCTGGGGTTGTGGCACCGCGAAAAACAGATTGTACGGGGCCATCACGAGCGCTTTGACGGTACCGGTTATCCTGACCGGCTGAAGGGTGACGACATACCCGTTCTGGCCCGTATTTTGAGTATTGCCGATGTCTATGATGCCTTGGCGTCCGATCGCGCCTATCGCCGACGCATGAAAGAGGAAAAAATCCTCGGTATCATGTACTCCGGTGCCGGAACGCAATTCGACCCCGATATGGTCGATGTTTTTCGAAAATTATACGAATCCGGCCAAGTGGCCAAGCTCTTGGAAGAGACCGACTGATCCAGCCGGGTCATCCATCCTGATCATCTCTCTCCTTATTCCAATATTCCAACCCCCCTTGCGCAAAATACAAATTAACACTAAATAGATTTGCAGTTTGTCAACCAACCGATTGGAACACAGATGCAATGGTATGATCCGGTTAGCCTAAAAGCCTGGTTGCGACGATTCGTTGCGGTTCGATCGATCGTTCTGCTGACAGCGATGACGGCATTGACCGTGACCGAGTTTCGATTTGATTGGATTGAACGCCTTGTGGGTCATTATTTGTTGAGCACCAATATCAGCCGTCCCGAGTCGGGTGCGATTTGGGATCAAGGCCATCAAACCGATTCGGCCAGACAGGTGTTAACCCAGTACATGTCCCAGGTCCAGACGGCTCAGCGCGAAGCCCGCCGCGCCGCATCACTCGGGCAGGTCGTCGCCGGCATTGACGCCAATCAGGGAGCCATGATATCGGCCGATCACTTTATCGAACTTTATTTGAAACTTCCACCGGTACTCTCCCATGAAATTATTTCTCCATTCACGTTGTTGACCCAGGTCAGCAGCGGCAAATGGCGGCGGGTGTTTTTCGAGCAGCAAGACCAGCAACTGGCCGTTTATTTTCTGGATGATCATAACCAGGTGTTACGCCGCCTGGCGATCGGACTGGCCATGCTCGGGCACATTCAGCGAGGCGAAGTGGCCATTCAAACCAGTTTGTACCATCTGGCGGATTTTGCAGCACATATCTACCCGGCGGCGGAATTTTTCACGGCCTTGAATTCACTGCCCGAATCGATCCGCAAAGGTGTCATTGCCGAACCTGAAGAGTTGCTGCGCATTACCGGGCGAATTGTTCGTGTCGGTATTTCCGACCGAGCTTCAGGTGAAACCGTGGATTTGGGATTTGAAGTCGAGGATCTCGATAATGCCAAAGTCATTCTGGTTCAGGGGCAAACCGATGATGTCCGGCAGTTAATCGCGGTGCTCGAAGGAGGCCCGACCGGCTACTGGAACGATAACGAGGAGGAGATGCCATGACGCCCGGGGTGCGGGTCATGCGCTGGGCAGGCGGTGCCGTAGCGGCAGCCTTGGCCTTGACCGGTGTTTTAGCGGTGGCAGGCACCGTACTCATATTCAGCACCGTGGGTGAGTTGCCCCGTCTGCCCGAGCCGTTGCGTCGAATCATCGAAACACCTCCAACTGAAATATTTGCCGCAAACGGTCAACGCGTCCTGCAAATCGGCGGACGCGAATACGTTCCGCTCAACCAGATATCCCAGAGCCTGGTCAATGCCATCCTGGCCACGGAAGACCATCGTTTCTGGCAGCACCGGGGAATCAACAAGCTCAGGACCCTTAAAGCATTGTGGATCACGTTGTTTGAAAAGGGGCGCGTCCAGGGGGCCTCTACCATCACTCAGCAGCTGGCCAAGAACTTGTTCTTCTCATTTGAGCAGACCTATACCCGCAAGTTTCGAGAATTGATGGTGGCGCTGCAAATCGAATCCCAGTACAGCAAACAGGAGATTATAGAGGCCTATCTGAACCAGATCAACATCAGCCCCAATGCACAAGGTGTCGGAGCGGCAGCGCGTCTGTTTTTCGGCAAACCCGCCTCGCAATTGAGTCTGGCTGAGTCCGCACTGCTGGCTGGTTTGCCCAAATCACCCACTCGATACAATCCTCTGCGCTATTTCGAGCGCGCCAAGAAGCGCCAGCGTTTCGTGTTGAGACGCATGGCGGAGGCGGGTTTTATTACCCCTGACATGGCTTCAGAGGCCGATGCCGAAACACTGGTATTTCAAAAGCGCAACCGCGAAGGACGTCCAGCCAGCTACTTTGTGGACTGGGTGCTCAAGACGCTTGAAGAGCGCTATGGCCCGCAGGTTGTCTATCACGGAGGGCTTAAAGTCACCACCTCCCTGGATTTCGAACTCCAGTTGCTTGCCGAACAGAGCCTGCAAAACGGCCTTGCCGATCTGGATGGCCTGATGGGCATGACACCGGCTGAAGATTCGGCCGATGCCGGTCTGCGGCCCCAAGGTGCTCTGGTGGCCGTTCAGGTGAACTCGGGAGCCGTAAAGGCCCTTGTGGGTGGACGCAGCTATGCCGAGACCGAGTTTAACCGTGCAGTCGAAAGCAATCGCTTGCCAGGTTCCGCGTTCAAGCCCTTTGTTTATTACAAAGCCTTTGAGCAAATGGGGCTGTCCCCGGCATCAGTGGTTATCGACCAGCCGGTGCACATCCCGGTCGCCGGAGCACCGGATTGGGCGCCCAAGAATTTTGAACGCGACTATCAGGGACCGGTGATTCTTAAACAGGCTTTCACCAAATCCATCAACACGGTGGCCGCCCAACTGGTGGCCCAAATCGGGCCGGATCCGGTCATTGAAATAGCCCGACAATGTGGTATTCGAAGTCCGCTCAAGCCGGTTTACAGTGTTGCATTGGGTACCTCGGGCGTCAGTCCTCTGGAGATGGCATCGTCCTTTGCGACATTCGCCTCAGGGGGAGTCTTCTATCCGCCGTTCGCTATCTGGCGGGTGGAGGATGCTTACGGACAAGTACTGGAAGAGCACATCATCAGCGGCTCCATGGTGCTCGACCCCTTGATTGCTTACCAGGTGGTGGACATGATGCAGGGGGTGCTGGACCAGGGGACAGGGCAGATGATTCGAAAGCTGGGGTTCCAGAAACCGGCCGCCGGAAAAACAGGAACAACCAATGGTTATAAGGACGCCTGGTTTACGGGCTTCACCACGACTCTCAGCACAGCGGTGTGGGTGGGATTCGATCGCGAAACCGGCCTCAAGGATGCCCATCGGGTCGGAATCACCGGTGGCAGAGGAGCCGCCCCTATCTGGGCGAAGTTTATGAAAAAAGCTACCGAGGGGGATCCGGCGAGACCGTTTATTCAGCCAATGGGAATCATTTTTCAATATTGCGATGCCACCACGGGCGAACCGGTGGATGCCATGAGTGATTCGGCAGTGAAGGTGGCCCTTCGCAGACCGCTGTCGGCCGTTGGTGACGCATTTGATCATACGGAGAGCCAATGAACGCAGCTTTCAAACATCTCTCCCTGCGGCTTTGGATGACGGCCTTTGCCGGAGGCTTGACCAGCGTGATCGTGCTGCCTTGGTGGCAGCGTCTATTCAAACTTGACGGAATTCTCATTCCGGTGACGCTGCTATTTGTCGCCTGTTTTACGGCCGCCGGGTGGGCCCTGGGAAAAGTCGGTCTGGTTTTCTTGCGGCGCCTGGTCAATGAAGCGGCTGTCTGGGAACAGGCAGGCATGACCGCCGAAGCCGAGGATGCTTATCAACGGGCGGTGGGGCTATTCGACAGTTTTTGGTTTTCCCCCCTGCAGCGCCGTCGTCGAACACCCTGGTTCACAGCGCACCTGGCACGGTTTTATATCGGGCAGATTCTTCACAGCAGCTATGCGGATGCCATGGTACGCGGCTATTTGATCAAACACCCGGATGATGTCGACGTCGCTTCGGCCTGGCTGGAACAGCTGCTCAACCGCGAGCACCACACCCGGTTCGACCATGAAGCAGCGGAGGGCATCGGCGAGGCCCTCACGGACGATCTCCGGATTCAGCAACTGCTGATGGAATTTTATCTGACCAATGGCCGTGTCGATTTTCATGCCGTAAAAACCTACCAACGGGTATGGCGACAACGGCATCCGCTGCCGGAAAGCATGCTCAAACCGCTTCTTGGTCTGCTGCTGCAAGAGGGTTGGCTGACACACTGGACCTTGCAAGTCTATCTGGAAGCACTGAAACAAGGACATCAAGAGGCTCTGGAAGGACTTGCAGGATGTGCATCCTGGATGCACCCGACGGCCGAAAATCGGCCGAACTTGCAGGCCGCAGAAATGGCGCTGGCAGAGTATGACGCGGAACAGGTCACCTCGCTGGCTCGTCGTTTCAAGCCTGTACAGCCTGACGGGACCGTCGCGCGGTCGCGACCGGCGGACAGCCGTGCGGCAGGACGCCACATCGGAGAGCAGGACGCCTTGATTGCCGAAAAAATCAGCCGGGCCCTGAAATCCTGGGGAGCTTTGGCCGCCAAGTCCGCACACGGCATCAGGGCAATCATGGTGACCCGACGTGCCGTAATCGGCATTGCCGTTGGGGCGGCGGTCGTGGTCACGGTGGTTGTCGGTCGCCAGATGATCAAGGTGCCGGCTACGCCTCCCGAACCGGCTGGGCAAATAGAAGCGACCCCGTCCGTCCAGGATCCATTTACGATTCAGGTGGCCGCTTATTTGAAAAGCGATGATGCGCAACATTTTGTCGAGCGGCTCAAACAAAACGGCCTGGATGCGTATTGGACCGAAGCCACGAGCGCCAATCGCAAATGGTATCAGGTGAAGGTATCGCACTTTGCCACTAAAGATCAGGCCATGCAGTTTGGCAGGGATTTAAAGAGCCAGGGGCTCATCGACGACTACTATGTGGCAAATTATAAGGCTTTAAGATAATTAATTTGGACTGCGTTATCGGTCGTTGCAGTATTACAATACAGCTTCCTCCCTCTAGCCTTGCCAAATTAATTATCTTAAAGCCTTATATAATCTGGGTGACCATTTGAATTGAAATAAGTTAATGACAAATTACCGATTGTTGTATACTTTATCGCTATTGTTTTTGCCAACGAGGTCAATAAGGAGAGCGGTATGGACAAACAGGATATCATTAATATTGCAGAAGGGCTGCGGCTCATCGAAGAGGGCGTTGTCAAGATTCAAGGAGTGATGAGAGATAAAAAGATAAAATCATTACAAGAGGTTGCCGCAGAATTGATTCCTTTTTTCAAGGAGGATGATGATGCCCTCAGCGAATCCGTGATTCAGCGCCTGGAAGCGTCGAAATAGCCGGTGATCAAAAGGATCCTGAAAATCCCATATACTGGTCGTATGCTTCGTGCATCTCATTGCCGTCCGTATCCAGGCCGGTAAATGAGAAGACGATGTGCGAGGGATCGATGGTGCCGCTGACATCGTCATTTTGGGTGATGTTGAAGCGCAACAGAGCGGTCTGTTTTTCTGCATCATAGTACACATCGGTGGGGTGAGTGGTGATCGCCACCTCGGTATCCGGTACGGAGAATCCCCAATTGTACTGCATGCCCGGTCCGGTTTCATTTGAGCGCTCAATGGTCCAGTTGAAGATGTTTTCAATGGATTCGCGGTCCATCTCTTTATTGAACTGGAACTCCATGGTAAAGGTTTTGCTGGCTCCGGCATTGACCAGGTAGTCGTCCAGAATCAGCAGGCTCGACTTGGGTTTGCTGAAATATTTGAAGGTACTGTTGGCATAGGCAAACATGATCTTGGGCTGAGTCACCTTGCTGATGTATTTATCCAGCAGCAGGGCGCTTTCAGGGGCCTTGCGGTCCAGAAAATTCCTTATTTCCTTCGCCTTGTCCATCTCGCCGGCATCGGCGTATGTATAGCCCATTTCCTCGTAGGCGCTGTAAAATTCTCTGTCCTTGCTGACAGCGATTTCCAATTGATCGATGGCTTCGTCATACCGTTTCTGGCCTTTGAACGTTTGGGCCAGGCCATAATTGCCGTTGCGGCTGAAATCGCCGCCGTATTGGATCACTTTCTCGAACTGGTTCTGCGCATCGCGATAGCGTTTGGTCTTCAGGTAAGCCTGCCCCAGGGAAAAGCGGTTGTTGCTGTCGTCGTATAGCCGCACCGCCGCCTCATAGGCCTCGATGGCTTCCCCGTAACGCTCTTCGCCAAACAAAAGATTGCCAAGTTCCAGCTGAAGTCGATCATCGGTAGGGCTGACATCGATGGCTTGCTGGATGGCGGCGATGGCCTTTTGCGGCTGATCAAGACGCTGGTAGGACATCGAAAGATACTTGACGGCATCAAAGGCAAAAGTGGAGTAAGGTGATAGTCCGAATGCCCGTTTGAAATCCCTGGCCGCGCCTTCAAAGTCCTCGGCCATGTACCGGTCGATTCCGCTGGACAACGCCTGCCCGGCCAGCGTATCCATTTGCGCCGCATGGTTGCCGGTGCTGCTGAATAAATTGTCGCTCATAATGGCAAAGGCGTCTTCCATGAACCATCCTCAATCATACGCAAACGTTGGCCTGAGGGTGCAACGATGCTCCTTGGTCATACACTATATCGGCCGATTCAAAGAAAACTTAACACTATTTTTATGCGGTGGATCGGGACTAATTTGATTTAAAAATCGGTAGAATACTATTGCTTAACACTTAAAACTTAATACTTAACACCATTGGTTTAATTCACCGGCAGGCGGATTTCGACGATCAAGCCGCCGTCATCAGCGTTCCGGGCCATGATCAGGCCGTTGTGCATATGGACAGCCCGCATGGCGATGGCCAGGCCGAGTCCGGCGCTTTCACTGGTACGGACCTTAACGTCATCGGCTCTGAAAAAGGGTTTAAACAGGTTTTTCAGGTTACCCGGAGGAACGCCCGGGCCGAAATCGCGGACCCGAATGACCGTTTTGGCTCCGGTCTTGTCATGCTGAATGGATTGGGTCACCTCGACCTGCGTTCCGTTCGGTGTGAAGCGCAACGCATTACGAATGACGTTTTCAATGGCACTGCGAAGCAGGTTGCCGTCTGCCGGCAGCGTGCACCTGTCGCGGCATTCAAAGACGACGGCGCAATCGCGCGTCTCCCCTTCAAAACTGGCATCCTGGGCAATACGGCCGATTAAATTCTCCAGAACGACTGGATGTCGCTGCAGCGTCAGATTGGCATTGTCGAGGCGCGAAAGCGTCAGCAATTGGGTGATCAGCAGGCTCAAATTGTCGGTTTCCTGAGCGATTCGGTCTAAAAACCGCTTGGCGTTTTCATCGGAGTGTTTGCGGCAGATTTCAAGCGCTACATTCAAGCGCGTCAAGGGTGACCGAAGCTCATGGGCGATCTCGCGAAAAAGCCGCTCTTGCGCCTGCATCAACGACTCGATCCGGCTGGCCATGGCATCAAAATCCTGGCCCAATGCAGCAATTTCATCCTTTCGGCGACCAAGGTCTTGAGCGACCCGAACGTGCAGATCGCCTTGTGCCATCCGGCGGACAGCCGTTTTCAGTTTGCGAATAGGGGCGGTCAAATAGCGTGCCATCAACAGGCAAACCACTGCCGAGGCCAGCAATGCGGCCAGGATCCGCAAAACGAATGTGTTGGACATTTCGGCGGCAAAGTGATTCATGCCCTGGGGCATCTGCAGCATGACAACATAAGCTCGATTATTTTTGCCCATCAGCTTTTTTGCGACCAACGGGTGTGTCGTCAGATTCGCAATTTGCACCGTATCGGTCGACAGGGCTTTTTGCATCAGGATATTGGCGCTGATGGGAAGATTGGGTGTGTTGAGTCCGTCTCCCTTCGAGTTCAGCAGATAAAGATCGAAGGAAGTGATGTCGCGCAGGCGTGTCAAAAACGTAGCCAACTCCTCAGGGCCGTTTTCTTCATACACTTTCACAGCGACTTGACCGGCATTGGTAATCTTATAGGTGAAGAAGTTTTTGGCCTGTACAATGATGGTCCGTGAAGGAAAAAACAGAGCCACCAGGATAAATGCGATGCCGCTGACCGTCATAGCCAGGCAGAACCAGAAAAATATTTTCAAAAATAGACTTCGCACCTTTTTATCCTTGTCATTATTTCCGTTCGTACTCCTGCGTAAAAGCATAGAGATATCCTTCGCCCCGGATGGCCTTGATCCGGTCGGCATTGCCTTCGAGGGGCCCCAGCTTTTTCCTCAGATTGCTGATGTGAACATCGATGCTCCGGTCCAATGGAGAGTACTCGCGGCCCAGAACCGCCGTATTGAGCTGCTCGCGGCTGACGATCTTGCCTGCGGACTCCATCAATTCACGCAGCAAATTAAATTCGACCGTGGTCAAAGGGATCTCCTTTTCTCGCAGACGTACCCGGCGCGTCGTCAGCTCGAGGACGACATCACCGACACGGATTCTTGATTGTCCGTCAACCGCCGGCTTATCTTCGTATGCCGTCTTCGTGCGACGAAAAATGGCTCTGATTCTGGCCAGCAGTTCCCGTGGATTGAACGGTTTGGCCAGATAGTCATCCGCTCCGATTTCGAGTCCCACGATCCTGTCCACCTCATCACTGCGGGCCGTCAACATCAGAACAGGAACTTCACTGGTTTTTCTTATCTTTTTCAAGACGTCAAAACCGTTGCAACCCGGGAGCATGACATCCAGGACCACCAGTGAATACGTGTGTGCTGTCGCCTGTTCGTATCCCAGGTTTCCGTCATGACATGTGTCAAGCTGGAACCCTTCGCCCGTCAAATACTCTTCCAAAAGGGCGCAAAGCTCCATGTCGTCGTCTACGATCAATATCTTCTCATCTACCATCTGCTTTTCCTGCTGTTTTAAGTCTCGCTGACTGACTGGTGTTTCACCATTCAGCGATCGCTGCCGTCCACCGATGGGGCCTGGAATGGTATTAAACCATTCTCACGGGTTTGAGGTCAAGAAGGGGGCGCGATATTCCAGCGGCATACTGGGCATTGACCGCGAAATCAAGGCTGTTTCGCCTGTTTGCATGCCGTCACATTTTTTGTATTTATATGTATTATTAATGCGTTATATGTGTCCGTACGATTTTGTGTAAAGATTTGTTAAGAAAGCTTTGCCGCCTTTACCTTACTTTGCATCACTTAACTTCACATATGGCATGTGGGGCGGTAGGCTGAACACACCAAAGCGGCGAAAAGGAAATAATTTTAACATGAGGTTAACTTAAACAAAGGGGGAACAAATGAAACGACTGAGCATTCTTTTCATTTTGATTTTTTTGACTGCATTTTTCTTTGGCTGCAATAGTGAGGAAAGCAACAACGAATCGAATCCTGGAAGCGTTAATCTTGAGCGGCAGGATCAGGTACAACTGATTGCTTCCTCTCTAACGTCCGGTTCCGGCGGCATCGGGGATGATCTCGATTCAGTCTCCCAGGCTGCCAACGGCGATGTAGAGAGGCGTGACAATCTGCAGAATATGAGCGCCTCATTGAATATTTCCGTCGAATTGGATTTTTACGATGCGGAAGACAATCTGCAGTCGGGTTACGATCCAGATACAACGGACCGGATAGATTATGAGAGCCTGATCTCAGGCGAAATCCGAGACTCTGACGGCTATTTCAAGGATTTGACGGTAGACAACCGGTCCGATTTTTCGGTGACCAATATTCTGTCGCGAATTGCCATGGTCGACGGCACGCACACCAACTTTTCTTCTTATACACGCAACCAGCAGCTCCCGCCGGCTGAAGTGAAATTTGAAATGGACAGTGAACTGGTGTTGACTGCCGTGACTGTCGATCTGGATGCCGGCGATAATTTCCCGGAATCGGGAACGCTGGAAGGGACATTTTCCGGTCTGCTCGAAAAGATCGGCGTTGGCTGGAGCGAAGTTAAAGAGTTCGATTTCCACTTTATCTGCACTTACGTTGGCGATAATACGGCTGAAATCCTGCTGGATGACGGAACGATCTGGACGATTCACCTGGATACCGGCGAGGTCGTGGAGCAGGAATAATGGCGGACCTGAATTTGTCCGGGGCCAGAAGGTAATGGGATCGGTTGGGCAGATCATGTGATAAAACCCTCCGTTCCGCAATAGCGGAGCGGAGGGTTTTATGGTTAGCGCATCACCCCGATTTATTCAGGGAAAAATTTTTCGTGGCCGGAATGAAGTCCGTCGTCAGAAGGGCTGCATGAAAGGCCATGATATATTTTTCGACAACAAACACACCGGTCATGCAGACCAGCAGTATCAAATTGACCGGTTCCGCTTTGAAATAGAGCATCCAATAATAAAATAAAGCAGCGACTGCCGCAAACTCGGCCAAACCAATCAATATACCCGGCGTCACGTAGCGGTTGTAAAAATAACCGCCTCCCGGCAGCAGTGCAGCCCACAGACCGGCCATCAACGACCGCTTAAAATGTAATTGGCATGATGGGCAGCTTGACGCGCCCGATTCTAGGTTGCCGGCGCAGCGGGGGCAAACATAGACGCGGCCTTTTAATTTGCCGGCTTCTTTGGGGTGCAGGGGCAACTGTTCAAGCATCGCCTTGATCTTTTTTTTCTCTTTGCGTCCGATGTAAGGAAAACGTTCTGTGCCGCCCGTTTTATAACGAATCATCAATTGACGGCCTTTGAGCCAAATGTTTGCGCAATCTTCGTACAAAATTTGAGAAATTGAACCGGCGGGACTTCCACCGATGCGGGTTGGGATATGCAACAAGCGTTGATCCGTAAAGATAAACAGGGCCCGCTTAAACAGAAGAAATGCCAAGCCCGTCAGCAATTGCTCAAATATTCCAACAGGTGAATAGCCGGTGGACAGACAACAGATGCGCTCATTGTTGTGAAGAAAAAAATTGATATTTAAGTGTGTGGTTTTCACGATCAATTTGCGCTGGCGCTTTTCGATCCGGCTTTTATACATTCCTTTATGATTGGTGAAGATAGTCTCTCGCTCCACCGGAACGCCAAAGATTGATAACGGACGGGCAAAAATGTTGGGGCTTGTCTCTTCGTCTGAGACACGATTTTGATCGGATGTCATGCGATACCTCCATGCCAAGATTCGGACAGCGAGACGATGAGATTCGCTGTCCGGGCCATGGGTGGGTTGATGCAAGAGAGATGCCATTGGAAAAAAGTGCCGGCTTTTTGTGTCTGGTCGCTCAAATTCAGCCTGGTGGGGTTGTCATGGCGATGGCGCGATGAGAATCCTCTGTCGTTGATATGGAATGTGCACTATAGTATAGCGTTGATTTTCAAATTTTTTATACCATTGTTCCCTTTTTCCAATCTCTATGCTAAACAGTGCCCGCGAACCTAAATCGCCACATGGCAAATTGACTGACCGGATGCGATGCCCGCTATTGCCGAGACATATGCCCATGAACCGACCTTGCCCGATCCGCAATCCGCAGATCATTTGACGGCGCGACGCGGTTGGATGTTGCTGGGTTTACAGATTGCCCTCCTGGCGGCCGTTTCCGTCGTCATCGCTGTATTGGATTTAGATCGAACCATCGCCGGACGCTTTTACTCGGCCGATAAGGGGTGGTTTTTGGCCCGCGAGCCGCTGTGGGCATGGCTTCACCACTATGGAACGATTCCCGGTCTGGTGCTCACCATAGCGTCGCTGATCGGATGGGGGGCGGGCCGCTTCGTTTCGGCGCTTGCGCCCCTGCGACGCCCCTGCATGGTGGTTGCACTCACCAGCATCATTGCCGCCGGACTGCTGGTCAATGCCGTGTTCAAACAGTATTGGGGGCGGCCCCGTCCGGATCAGACCATCGAATTTGGCGGACAGTGGCAATACCGGCATGTCCTGCCTCCCGGCACACCCGGCAAAGGCGCCTCGTTTCCGTGCGGACATTGCACCATGGGGTTCGTCTTTCTGTCCATGGCAGTTTTCTATCGACGCAATAAACTCCTGGCCTGTTTCGGCATCGGCACCGGTATCGCGTTAGGGACCCTGCTTTCAGCGGCCCGCGTCGTGCAGGGCGCACACTTTTTGAGTGACACCGTGTGGTCGCTCGGCTTTATTACCATGACCGCTACGGCCCTTTGCATGGTGCCATCCAGGCCCGGAGCAGGACATCGCACAGCGCATGTCCGCGGCGGATTGGTTGGCCGCAGGCTATGGATGACGCTGATCGTGGTTGCGATTCTCGGTCTGGTCGCGACCGGATTTTTGACCCGCAGGCCATTCTATAAAAGCAAGGATTACCGGTTTGACCTGACCAACCAGATCAAACGGATCGAATTGGAGATCAATGCCGAGCCGGAACGGGTCCATCTGAGCTATGGAGCCGTTTCATCGCCTAGGTTGCGCGTGGAAGTCCACGGATACGGATGGGTAAAATTCAAGTTCGATATGAGCTTCAAAGCGGTTGCCAGGGAAAATACGCTGAGACTGGTATTGCATTCGGATCCCCGAAGCTATTTCGCCGAACTTGATTACACGCTGACATTACTTCTGCCGCTCAATTTAAAAGATCGCATCACGGTCCGATTCCGCGATGCCATAGTGGTTTCCACGAATTCAGCAGTCAAACCGGCATCCGGATCGGTGACGTCATCAGCCGGAGGCTATCTGTGGCCGGTGCCGCCTATAGAACCAAAGGGGCATCGGTGATGAGGGGTCTATCCCGGATTTTGACGGTGCACTCATTTAGCGCCTTGATTCGCTATAAGTCTTTTTTCCTGCTGATTTTTCTTCTGCTGGCCGCCGACCGGTTGATCCATAAATTCATCCGTCCATCAACCGAGGACATGATGTTGCCGGTCAGTCTGACCGACGGGATTCAAGCAGCGGATTTCCTGTTTACACAATTGCCGTTGAAACTCTACGGCTGGCTGCTTTCGCCACAGGTCGCCGTCGTGATTGCAGGACTATTTTTTTTCAAGCAGGTGATCTCGCTTTGGCCTTCATCGGACATGCGGCGCATGCATCGTCAAGAGCGCGGACGCTTTGGCGTGCTCGAGGCATTGACCGCTTTGCGCTGGCATCAGGTCGCATGGGATGCGATGGCGGTGGCGACGGTATGCGGATTGTTTTTTGCGTGGTCGGCGACGGCATATGTGATGGGCTTCGTGTTGTGGCGCAGCGGCGCAAAATTTGCCGGCCTCTGGCTTTGCGCCGGTCTGGCGGGCATGCTCCTGCCATTGGGAATGGCCGGCTTCAGTTTCTCTTCGAAACTGGCAGTTATCAGACATGGCCGGTTTGGGTCGAGATTTCGTCTTTTTCTTTGTTTGTTCACCGACTGGCCGCTTCTCTGGCGATCCTGGATCTTCTTTGCCTGTCGCATGGCCGTTGAATTTGTCTTTGTTGCAGCAATCCCTGCCGGGGCTATCCTGATGATCGACAACTTCTGGCTGCGAATGGCGGTCGCCACCGTGTCAGCCACACCTGTCTATTCTTACTTGAAGATGGCCTCATTCAAGTTTTTTCTCGAAGCCTACCGTCACCATGATATCGTTCGTGCCGAGTATGCTGAATATTATGCTTCCTTACAGTAATGCGCCGTGTTATTGGAACCAAAACCAAGGGTGAAGACCCCGGGACACAGCACTGATGGGGCATGGCATGTGGTTCCTGAGGCTCCAGGCATCAACAGGCGCATATTCATGTTGGAAGGTATTGATTTTTGAGGGCAATGTTTCTATTATAATTACCGTCACAATTTTGCCCTGACCCTATGACCGCCAAGTTGAAGTGCCTGCCGCACCGGTGCTGCTGTGCGTCCGAGGGGGCTGTCGCACAGCTTCATCAAATAAGGCGTTCGAGGCATGTTTATGCAGACTCGAGATCACAGGCCATGTTGAAAAAGATACTGACAATGCCGTTGACCCAGACAGCCGTCTTGACCATGGTGATGTTAGCCGCCATGCTCTGGCCGTTCGGTCCCTTGGAATATCTGGAGAATCAGGCCTATGATGTTTGTGCAAAGTATTTCCGAAGCATAGATAAACAGCCCATTGCCATTATCGCAATCGATGAAAAGAGCATCGACCAGGTCGGCGATTGGCCTTGGCCTCGTGCCTATATCGCCGACATGGTCAATGTCCTGTCCAAAGGAGGCGCCGAGGCGTTGGGGCTGTGCCTGATGTACGAGCATTCCGAACTGCAGCCCGGACTGGATGAAATGAAGCAACTTGAAGAGCGGCTGGCAGATCAGGAGTTCAAGGGCGGCAAGCAGACCACCCGCTTGATCTCGAAATTGATGCGAGAATCCGTGGCGCGGTTGAACCATGATGCCCAACTCATTGCGGCCGTGCGCCGTGCCAGAAATACCGTTCTGCCGCTGAGGTTTGTCACCCATGGCAACAGCCCTCTGAACTCATCCCCGCCGTCGGGTTTGATGATCATCAATTCGATCAATGCATCAGGAATCGAGACAGGCGAAACGCAAACTTTGATGGATGTCGTAAGCAACGGCATCGAAGGATATGCACCGGTTTCTGCAACCGGGGTTCGCAAAACCTTTGACGAACTGGCCGGCAAGGCCGGAGCGCTGGGGCATGTGAATGTTACGGTGGATCCGGATGGTAAAATCCGAAGGCTTCCCTTGCTGATCCGCTACAAAGAACGATTGTTTCCCGCCCTGCCGCTTCAACTCGCCGCCAAACACTTTGGCATCAAGCTTTCCGGAAAGTCACTGGGAAAGGATATTTTCGGACAACCACTGTTGCAGTTGGACGGACGCGTCATCTCCACCGACAGCGCCTACCGAATGTTGATTCGCTACGATCAGCCATGGACCCGGTCCAATACTTATTCCTTTGTGGATTTGATGAACGGCATTCGTGACCCATCTACTTTGAAGAATAAAATTGTTCTGATCGGCGTCACGGATGAGGTGTTGTCTCAGAACTTTCATTTGGGCGATTTCAATCAGGTGGCTTCCGTTGAAATCATGGCAAACACCCTGGCAAATCTTTTGTCTCCCGTGCACCTGTCGAGACCTTCATGGACCCGGGTGCTCGAAATTGTCGTTTTGCTCTACTTTGCCATATTTCTTTTTTTCGTCATTCCGAGGGTCAATCTTAAAATCGGTGCAGCAATCTTGTTTATTTTTCTGGTCACATGGTGCAGTGTTTGCGTCGGTTTGTTGATAGGATACGGATATTGGATCAAACTATTCGGACCGGTGCTTCTGACTTGTGCAGGATTTCTGGCAATCCAGTCGACACGATTTTCATTAATTAGAGAACGGG
Organism: Desulfobacteraceae bacterium; assembly: GCA_050291625.1. Lineage (GTDB taxonomy): Bacteria > Desulfobacterota > Desulfobacteria > Desulfobacterales > Desulfosarcinaceae > JARRKU01. The sequence continues at coordinate 17,508 of JBNKKC010000017.1, read as the reverse complement.
AAAAGGTTGAAATCTATAAGAACCTTGGGTTGTCGTATCAGGGGCAAGGGATGCTCGACATGGCCTATGAAAATTATATGCAGTGCCCGGTGGGTGATTCATCCGTTAAAAATCTGCTGTACAACCTGGGATTGGATTTCGAACGCAAACGAATGTTCAATAAGGCTTTGGCCATTTATAAGCACATTCGAACCGGAGGCACCTTTAAAGACATCAAAAAACGGATCGATAGATTGAGGGTGATGGAAGACCCGCTTGCATTGAGTGTCGGCAAATCGGTGGGCGAAAAGACGATGGTAATGGACGACACCAACACACATCCGACCTTCGGCCGATACGAAATTCTGCGGGAACTGGGGCGTGGCGCCATGGGGACGGTTTATCTCGGACGGGATCCGAAAATCAACCGGGAAGTGGCCATAAAGACATTGGAATACGGGCAGGTGGCCGGGGATGAGCTTGCCGATGTCAAGGCTCGCTTTTTCCGCGAAGCGGAAGCCGCCGGCAAGCTTTCCCATCCCAACATCGTTGCGATCTACGATGCCGGAGAAGAGCACGATATGGCATACATCGCCATGGAACTGCTTGTTGGTGAAGATTTGACGCGCTACTGCAGACCTGAGAACCTGCTGCCTCAGTCACGCGCCATCGATATCGTTGTGGAGGTGACATCTGCCCTCGATTATGCTCATCAGCAGGGCGTGATCCACCGGGACATCAAACCGGCCAACATCATGATGTTAAAAGACGGTCGGATCAAAGTAACCGATTTCGGTATCGCACGCGTGGTGGATGCGTCTCAGACCAAGACCGGGATCATTCTCGGTACGCCGAGCTACATGTCTCCCGAGCAGGTGGCCGGAAAAGATGTGGATGGGCGATCCGATCTGTTTGCTTTGGGAACGGTCTTTTATCAATTGCTGGGCGGTGCGAAACCCTTTGGCGGCGATTCCCTGACGGCCATCCTGTATGCCATAACGCACAAGCAGCCCACCCCGTTGTCCGAAATCGTGCCCGATATCGATCCCTGCATTGAACGGATAGTGAACCGTCTGCTGACCAAAGGCGTAACCAAACGCTACCAGTCCGCCGCTCAGGTTTTGAAGGCGATCGAAGAGTGCTTTAAAATTTAAATGCTATAATTGCCGATTCGTGGTATAAAAGCCATTCATGATAGGCTTGAAGGAGATACGTTATGGCGATGCTGATTCTTTTACACGAAGGATTGACACTTAAAAGAATCCCGATACAGGAAAATCAAATCCTGATCGGTCGAAAAGTCGAAGCCGACATTTTTTTGGATGACAAGATGGTCAGTCACGAGCATGCCAGAATTGTCAAAGTCGATAAGCCGGAAAAACAGGGCGGAACCGAATACTATATCGAAGATCTGGAAAGCACGAACGGTACCCATGTCAACGGTGAGAAGATAACAAAAGCGTTTCTATCCCATGAAGACAATATTCGTATCGGTAAACATTTTTTCAAATTCGTTGATGAAACAGTGGCTCAGGAAGACAAGACAACCAAGTTGCACAAGAGCTGGATTCCCGGAGTTTATTACACAAAAGAAAAGAAAGACAAGTAATCAAACGTCAATCTCCCTTCGTTTTTAAAATCCTGGCGATGGTTTATCTGGTGTTCATCCAAGCCCGACATAAACTGATCGATTATGACGACTCGAGGCATACAATTTCTCAAACAAAAACGTATTGCACATGAAGTGATCAAATATGATCATCAGGAAAAAGGTGCCCGCTTTGCCGCTCAGGCGGCAGGATTCCCGTTGTCGCAAACGATCAAGACTCTGGTTGTAAGCCTGGATGCAAATCAGTATACATTGGTGCTGATGCCCGGAGACAGCGAGTTGTCGATGAAAAAGATCGCCAAAACCTGCGGCGCAAAGCGCGCGGCCATGGCGGATCAGGCTTCCGCAACGCGCGTGACCGGATACTTGGTGGGCGGCATCAGCCCCTTCGGCACCAAAAAGCGCCTGCCGGTTATCATGGAGTCCGCTTTACAGCATTATCGGGAGGTCATGATCAACGCCGGTCAGCGCGGCACCATGGTGAAACTGGCCCCTGTCGATATCATCCGCGCCCTCAATGCAACGGTTGCCGATGTGTCGCATCAGATTTAGAAATCCGGTCCTTCGTATCAAGCCACTGCTGCAGATCCATCAGGGTCTTGGACAGGTGATAGCGCCCGTCTTCAAAGACGCCGTAATCGCCTCCACCGGCCATGGCGGACACAAAGCGAATGTTGTTGGCATACAGCAACCATGCATCACTCCAGCGTCGCTCGATATATTCATCGAACATGTTTGCCCTGTTCTGCACACCCTGGGCATATCCTTTTTCCCAGATCGACATCATCAAGCGGGTCGCCGTTTCGATGGCTGCGTTGGAGGCGGTGATCGTATTGTCCAATCGTTTGAAGTAACCGTTCACCCAGGATGTGTCGTGGCAGGCCCGACAGGTACCTTGCATGGTGTCTCGACGCTGTTCGATTGCATGAGCGTCGATCAGATAATTCGATGCAGGCGTTCCGTCCAGGTCCGTCGGCAGCGGCAGTCCTGATTTGTTGCGGATGATGCTTGTGTCCGGTGATCTGGGCTGGGGGTGTGCATAGACAAGCCCGAAAATTCGCCAGCCCAGGCGATCGTTCATTTTGTGCGTACGCTGATTGATGACATCACCATCGAGGTTGACCGTCAGACTGATATGGCAGGTCGCGCAGGTGGGCGCGTTCAGGTCCCGTCCAATGGTCCAGGGCACATTTGTGAAGTTCCAGTTCTGATTCATACTGGAAAAGATATTGCCATGCTTACTGGCTGAGTAGACTTTAAATGCCGGCACATCCGGTCCGACATGGCACTCTTTGCAGGTATACGGCTTCCGGGCCACTTCAATAGAGAATTGATGGCGGGTGTGGCACGCCGAACAGGCCCCCCTGCTGCCGTCCAGATTCACTCGGCCTACACCCTGGTTTGGCCATCCTTCAATAATGGGAAACTCCAGTTCACCGGCATCGGTGTCACGAATTTGCGTCCCCTTGAGGCTGAGCCTGGTGCCGTGGCAATAGTAGCAGGCATCGGCTTTGGTCAAATCGTTGGCCGGATTGAAATGAAGTGCGCCGTTTTTCTTCAGATCGGATGTCCCTAAAATGGTGCGCTGCAAGTCGGCATAGAGCTTATTTTCGGACAAATTCTTCTCGGCCATGGCCATGATATTGTACTTGAACTGCTCCCGTTCGGTGCTATGGCACGTGGCGCAGTCGTCCGGACTGACAGCCACATGAATATCGTATCCGTTATGCTCAAACGTGTCCGCGTGTGCGTCACCCCGCAGAGTATGACACTCGGCGCATCCGACCACGGTTGGTTTCAAGTTTTCCGGAACGTTTTTGGCCGATAATTTGGCAGCGAGCCCCTTGACCGTCATGGCCGCTGCAGGTGTCACGGTCGCATGCCTGCTGCGGCGCCAGTCGGCAACGATTCCCGGGTGGATGGTAGCATGGCACTCCAGACACTCCTCCGTGGCGCTGCTGATCGGGGCCGGTGCGCTCATAGCGCCGGGAGCGATCAGAACGAACAGCACACTTGCGACGGTTAAGTAACGCATGGTTTGCATAGGGTTTCTCCTCTGAATGAATCAGACTTGGATATGTTTCAGTGGGTGTACGCCTGGATATTCATAGCGGCAATGGCGGTGGAATTCAACCATTTGCTCTTTACTGACAATTATTGTCAAACACCTTTCCAATTAGCGTCAGAACTCTACTAAAAATATTTTTATTTTGACTTTTAGGCATTTTTCTCCCTTTCGACTAAATTCATTTCTTTCAACAGAATTATTTAAATAATCAATATTTATAAATGGTTAATAATCATAAAAAGGCTGGTGTGCTGCAACGTTTGACTGGATACAAGACTTTTAAGAAGGTTGCTTTGAAAAATGGTATGGTCTTTGCTAGACCAATAAACAAGATAAACCGGCTCACGTTTATCTTTGATCCATATAAAAACAAGCGTTAGACAATTCAGAAGTAGTTAGTTCCATCCATTTGTTTCACCCCGGTCCAATGGTTTTAGGACTGGTTCACAGTTCTAATACGATCCGATCCTTTGAACTGACGTCGTACCGGATTGTATGCGATACGTTTTCAATAGATGAATCTGAACGGTTTGCGGAAATACGAATGGAAAGACTATGAGCGGAACGAACTTCGGCAGAAGCCAGGTTGTATCGGATAAAAATCCAGCCGGCTACATCAACGGAATCCCAGTAAGCAGTTTTATTCAGGTTCTGGAACTTGAAAAAAAAACATGCACTTTGCAGGTGAGTGCAGATGGCATGAATGGCTGCCTCTATCTCGACAACGGCGTTGTTCTTAATGCGGAAACAGGAACGTTGAGCGGTGAAGAGGCAGCCATTCTGATATTGGGTTGGGAAAACACGCAGATCAAGATGATCGACGATTGTACAAAGAAGAAAAAAGATATCCGATCCTCCCTGACACGTCTCATTCTGGATGCATTCAGAAGAAAAGATGAACAAAATAATGCCAACCGCTCTGCAAATGAGCTTGTACACGCCATTCAACTGATAGAAGGAAGCCATTTTAAAAAGGGGCGCGAGATGCTCGCAGGCTACTTGAAAACCAACCCAAGAAGCAGCAAGGCATGGTTATGGTTTTCGCGCTGTTTGGGTAGCATTAATGCCATTTCTGCGGCGCTCGACAACTGTACTAAACTGACTCCCAAAAGCCTACAGGTTGGTGAAGAGCTTCTCAAGCTCAAAAAGGCTCGACGATACGTCAAAGATGTGCAGGTCGGACGCTGCCCTTTTTGCTGGACTCCGCTGGATCGGAAGTCCCGACAATGCTATTACTGCTCGTCCAAGCTGTCAATTGCCGGAGCCTTGAAAGATAATACACTGGAAAAGGTAAATTCCACGTACCTGATTGACGCTGTAACGCGCTATACCGATGTTGTCGCGCGCGAAGATAATTTGAAGGCTGTCTACTACCTGAGTCTGGCGAATTGCAATTTGGATAAAGTGGATGAAGCAATGGATCTTCTAAACGAAGTATCTCGTACCAATCCAGACAACAAGTTTCTTTCCGATCAGCTTAATTTGGTGATCAACCATGTTGCTACCAGGCTGAATAAATATGAACACTCCCAGGGGGTACAGGCTGAAATCGTCAAGTCATCCAGCGCCGCCGAGGATACAAACAAAAAGAAAATTCTCGTGGTTGAGGACAGTCCGACCACACGCAAAGTCGTTGTTCTCACCCTTAAGCAAAAAGGTTATCTCCTTGTTGAGGCCAAGGACGGGCTGGAAGCGTTAAGTAAAATAAACGATGAACGTCCTGATCTGGTCTTGCTTGATATTATTCTTCCAAAAATGGACGGTTACCGTATTCTTTCCATTATTAAAAAGACGCCTGAACTAAAGGATACCCCGGTCATCCTGTTAACCAGCAAAGACGGCTTGGTTGACAAAGTCAAAGGGCGGTTGGCCGGTTCCACGGCGTATTTGACGAAACCTTTTGAACCAAGTGATCTTATTCAAACGGTCAGCAAATATATAGGGTAGAGACTCATGGGTTCCGATGTTCGAAAAACTGTCAATGATGCGCTTCAAATATCGTCGCTGGAAGCACTGATCGATGTCATCGACCGGCAGGTGGACCGGATGCCGCATCCTTTTGCCACTGAAGGGTTTGCGGTTTCTGATGGCGGGAAAGACGAGGAACAAAAGAAACAAAGACGGCAGTATCTTCGATTTTATTTGGAGGAAACGACCTTTGCATTTCCGCTGCAAAATGCGCTGGAAATAGATTATCTTCCAGAAATTACGCCCCTTCCCAACCTGCCGCATTGGGTTCGGGGGATATGCAATTTGCGCGGAAATATTTATTCGGTGGTGGATCTCAAACAGGTGCTTCGCCTGGCGCCGGTAAACGAAGAGCCGGCCAGGAAACTGATCCTGATGAAAAGCAAGGATACTCAGACGGCCGTCATGGTCGACAAAATATCCGGAACTCTCAATGTCGATGTACACCGGCATAAAACAGAGACGACAATGTCGCTGCATCCGTCATGCGCACGGTTCGTCCGCAGTGTTGTTGTTTCAGGAGCGCGAACGATTCATCTTCTCGACGTCGATGAATTGATGTCGGCGTTGGCTGTTTAGGTAGCATGATGATTGACTCATTTGACATTACGCATGACTTTATCAATGAGCTGAAGGATTACATACCCGCGTTAAGGGAAAATGCGCAGAGGCTCATGAACACCGGGACCGACCGGCAGCCGGCGGATCTCACTGAATTTCACCGGCTGGTTCACACGATACGGGGCGCGTCTACCCTGGTGAAACTCGATACGCTTGCCAAGGTCGCTGCAGAGCTGGAAGAGCTTCTCGAGATCATTTTAGCCCGACGTCTGGATGTTGACACAGCGGTGTGCAAAGCCATCGTCAATGCCATCGAATATTTCGATACCATCGCAGACGCAACGCTTCGCGGTGATGCCGTAAACGAAGCCCGCTGTGAGACAATTGTCGCCGCCCTTTTTACAGCTCGTGAATCATCTGCTCAAAACGCAGGGCGGAATGTGCTTTTCGCCGAGGATACGACGAGCAGCGAAGCCCGGATCGAGGATGATGATCAGGATCCTGTCGATTTGACCGAGCAGGCGCTGATGGAAGGTTTTTTACAGGAGGCTGAAGACCACTTTCAGGACCTTGGCAAGGCTCTTGGAACGTTAGAGAAGCAAATCAGTTACCCCACCACCATGACACCGGAAACCAAGGAACTGATCCGCCTGATCCGGAGATCGGTGCATACCATCAAAGGGGCTGCCGCGGTAATCAAGTTGGACACCATTGCAGCCTGGGGGCATGAAGTCGAAGACGTCCTGGATTGGCTATATGAAGATGCAGAAACGGTTACGCCGGAAAATGTGGAAGTACTGGCCAATGCTACGGATGTGCTCGAACAGCATGTGACCACCCCGCAAAAGATTGATCAAAAACAGATAGAGCAGTTAAGGTACGCCTTCAAGCAGATGATCGGTCATGAGCAGGATGATCCCTCGGTATTGGACCCCGTTCCGCAAGCCGATGTTGCTGTGAACCCTGACGATTTGGACGACATGCCATTGTCTGAAGGCCCCCTGAGGCCGGCCGACGGGCGTGCCGCTTCGGGCATCAGTCGCCACCTCCAGCCGTCGGAGCTGGGTCATGTCAAAACCCTGCGAGTGGACATGACCAAGATTGAATCCATGGTGAACCTGGCCAGTGAGTTGACCATCGCCCTCAGCGCCTTTGATCAGGACATGGACGGATTGGGAAATCTTATCGGAGAAATTGACCGGGCGCGATCACGTCTTAAACGGACAGCCCGCGATCTGGAATTGGGCTACGAGGTTAAAGCCATACAGCAATTGGGGGCGGCACCGGCTTTGGCGGCTGCAGGTGGCGAGGCCTCCGCCTTCTCTGACTTTGATTTGCTGGAGCTGGACCGCTATTCGGAGCTGAACCTTATCATTCGTTCGCTGAGTGAAACAGCCGTTGATGTCAGTACCATCAGCCATCAGCTTTCCAATATCTACGGCGGGTTCGACGCTTACCTGAATCGGTTGCGCCTACTGCTCAGTGAATTGAATGAAAAGGCCATGCGAATGCGCATGACGCCGATGTCGACGATGATCAATCGCCTGCGTCGAACGGTTCGCGAAACCGCCGTAAAATTGAACAAAAAGGTGCGATTGACCACCCAAGGTGATCACATCGAACTGGATAAAAGGGTTTGGGAAAAATTGGCCGATCCCTTTATGCATCTGCTCCGCAATGCAGTGGATCACGGCATCGAGTCGCCGGATGTCCGCAATGCCGAGGGCAAGCCGGAAATCGCCACGGTCCGTGTCGAGGCCGCGTACCAGGGGAATCAGGTCGTGATCCGTGTGGCCGACGATGGCTCAGGTTTGGATTATGACGTGATTCGCGAAGCTTTTGCGATGGTCCGTCCCGGAGACAAGTCGGATGCGCCGGATAAGGAAACACTGGCCAACCTGATTTTCCAACCCGGCTTCAGCACGTGCCAAAAAATCAGCGAAGTATCCGGCCGCGGTGTCGGACTGGATGTGGTCAAGGAAAACATCCTTGGACTGAACGGCACTGTTTGTGTTGAAACATCGGAAAAGGGCATCGGCACTACATTCCGCATCACCCTGCCGCTGACGATGGCGGTTATGAAGGCTCTGCTCTTTGATGTCGGCGGGCGGCGTTATGCCATGGCGCTTTATGACATCAAAGAAATTCTGCGCCTGAATCGAGAAAAGATCTCCGGCGATAAGGACAAGACCGTCGATATCGGCGGCCGCAGACTGCCCTATTATCATCTGGCAGAATACCTGGCCGAGGTTGTTCCCGATCAATCACCCGGGAGCAGAGAGCAGCAGCCCCTGGTATTGATTGTGGAAACGGAGTCCTGGCAAGGAGCTGTGGCCATTGATCGCATGTTTGGTCAAAGGGAGATCGTCATAAAAAGCCTGGGAACGCACCTGCGCTATGTCAAAGGGGTGGACGGTGCAACGGTGATGGGCGACGGCAAGGTCGTGCCCATCCTCAATATGGAGGATTTGCTGAAACCAGGCTCTGTCGAGCAACCGCACTTCAGCCGCAGCACACGCGCGGTGCACGCGAAGCAGAAGCCCCTCGAGATTTTGGTTGTGGACGATTCTGTAAGCATACGGACGGTGGTTGCGCGCCTGATGCAACGGCAGGGATGGCAGGTCCGGACCGCCAAGGATGGTGTCGAGGCCATCGAACGATTGCACATCCACAAACCGGATCTGATTATCCTGGATGTCGAAATGCCCCGTATGAACGGATATGAATTCATGAGTTCCCTGCGATCCCAGGACGCTTTCAAGGACACTCCGGTGATCATGCTGACATCGCGGGCTTCTAAAAAGCACCGCGAAAAAGCAGAGGCGCTCGGTGTCAACGGGTTCATGACCAAACCATATTCAGATGAAGAATTTGTCGCCCTGGTCAGGCGGTTGAGCCATGTCAATTGATCGGGCTCGTGAGGCCCGACAATGCCGTTGAAAGGTTAGAACAGATGCCGCAATTGGTTTTGTTTCATACCGGAAATATACATTTTGCGATTGAAAGGGACGAGATCAGTCATATCGAATCGCCCAAGGACGGCTTTGCAATAGGCCTTCGCCGCGTCCAATGCCAGACCGTGATGCACAACGGGGGAGCGATGGATTTGATCGATCTTACCGCAACGGTGAACAAGGATTCGCAGCAGTCTTATCCGCCCGGACTGAAGATCATCATGCTTAAATCGGCACCATCCCTCGGTCTGCTGGCGGAGAAAATTTCCGGTGCATTGGACGTTGATCCACAGCAGATGGATGTGCTGCCCCCGGTTTTCGCGGGAAAAGCCCGGGCCTACTTTCCCAGAATCGTGAGGTTGGGCGATCACCTCGGCCTGGTCATTGATGCCGCGACACTACCGGAGCTTCTGCCCGCTGATCCGAAAGTGGTTGAACCGTGTGAGGTGCAGGGATGAATTCAGACGCCCAGGTGCTGCTTTTGCCGGCACGCACGCCTGATATCAACGGCAAGACGGTCTACTACCTTTTCAGCGTGCGACAGGTGGCGGAAGTGTTGCTCAACACCATGATTCAGCGAGTGCCGTTCGCACCACCGTATGTTCAAGGCGTGACCGGGTGGTGCGGGCGCGTGTTGCCGGTTCTATGCCTGGAACGCTGCCTGGGGCTGGAGCTGCTCGCAGACCGGATGCCACCGCGTGATGTGGTGGTACGCAGTGTCGTGCTTGAAGACGGCGGGCAACTGGAGGAGCACTATGCTATCTGCCGCGTTGGCGCCGCCATCCGCCACATGGAGCTCCCGCTGGACTGCGAGCCTGGAACAGTGCCGGACGGGGTCACCGATGGATCGTGCCTGACGGCGGTATATGACATGCAGGCGTCGATCTTAATGGTTGTCAATCTGGAGAAGATCATCAACGCCTATCAGCGGAAAAAACAACCTCTCTCGCAGGAGGCGGCCAAGGGGTCAGGTGTCTTTGCCCGACCCTCACTTCTCTGGAGTGCAGTGCAGGCCGAAGCTGACAACATACTCGTCCGAGGATAAAGGAGCGGCATGTACCAGAAATCCATACTGGAGAACGGGATCCGGGTCGTCACTGAATCGATGCCCTCTGTCCGGTCCGTTGCAATGGGGATTGTCGTGGACACAGGTCTGCGTGATGAAGAGCCGGGTAAAAACGGTCAGGCGCATATGGTTGAGCATCTGATGTTTCAGGGAACCACCAACCGGGATTCTTTGCAGATCGCACGATTGATGGACGAGGCCGGCGGCTGCATCGGCGGTTTCACAACCAGGGATTACACTTGCTATGCTGCAACAGTCCTGGATGACTACGGCACTTTCGCCCTGGAACTTCTCGGCGACATCTTTTTGAACTCCAGGTTTCTGACCGGGGACATTGAAAAGGAAAAAGAGACCATCCTGAGAGAAATAGACGCACAATTCGATATGCCCGATAAGAGGGTCGATACACTCCTGAAAGCGCATACCTGGAACGGGCACCCCCTGGGAATGCCCGTTACCGGAATACCGGAAACCATCAGCACCCTGACCCGTGATGATGTGCTGAATTTCTTTGACACCTACTATTTGCCTCAACGGCTGATCATAGCAGCGGCAGGCAATATCGAGCACGAGGATTTTGTGGCTCAGGTCCAGGATGGTTTCTGGCGAATGCTGGGACACCCCAAACCCGCATGGAGCCAACCGCTGGAATACCATTCCGGTGTTGCCGTGGCCCATATGCCTGTGTCTCAAGTTTATTTTTCCATTGGACTCAAGGCGTGTCCGTATGCGCACCCGGACCGATACGGATTGCACATATTCAATAAGATTCTGGGCGACGGCATCAGTTCCAGGCTTTTTCGCCGCATCCGTGAGGACCAGGGCCTGGTTTATGAGATCGGCTCGCACTACCATGCTTATCGCGACGGCGGACTGATCGTCATTGACGGCAGCACCAGGCCTGAATGCTTCCAGAAAGTGTTGGCGCAGACTCTTGAGACCCTCTCACAACTCATCAATGGTCATGACCCGGTGCAAAGCGAAGAGCTTATTCGCGCAAAGAACCAAATCAAAGGCCAGCACCTTATCGCCTCGGAAGATACCAATACCCGCATGAGCCGGCTGGCGACCCAGGAACTTTATTTCGGCAGACATATTTCAATGGAAGATATTGTGGAGCAAATCGAAAATAGTGATATGCAGTACTTGAAAGATATCACGCAAAAGAGCCTTTTACAGAATCTGGAAAAAGTTACTGTTGCCGTTGTGGGGCCCAAAAGGTCATGGCGGTACGAAGATCTGGCCCAGGAGACGCTGCAGGCGAATCTATACCACTGACGATGGGTGTGATACTGCATCGTAACAACATGCTTGAAAAGGAGAAGGCATATGGAACTCGATCCGTCAGTTAAAAAAAATTGGATAGCAATACAGAAGAACCACAATGTGCCGGTAAATGCCATTGGCGTGAAAATCGATCCGAAGGATGAAAAAACGCTCAGAGTATGGAGAGAAGAGGGGATCGATCAGTTTTTGCGCAAATAGCGGCTGATTTTGGCTAACGGTTTTCTGTACGATTAAGACGGAATACGTACTGCTACAAAAGAAAACCATCTAATAATAAGATCTAATGACAAACGAGGAATCATAGAATGACTAGTGAAAGAATTCTGATTGTTGAAGACAGTCCGACCGCCATGTTGCAGATCACGACTATTTTGCAAAGCAAAGGCTACGAACTCCTCCATGCCGTGGATGGTGAAGAGGCATTGAAGAAAGCTGTCGATAAGCTGCCGCATCTGATTGTCCTCGATATTATTCTGCCGAAGAAAAACGGGTTTCAGGTCTGCCGGCAACTCAAAACAACGACTCAAACGCAGGATATCAAGATTTTAATGTTAACCAGCAAAACCCAGGAAAGCGACCGTTTTTGGGGACTTAAGCAGGGGGCGGACGATTACATGACGAAACCCTTTGAAGCCAGCGATCTTCTCAAAAAGGTCGATGAACTGCTGCATTAGGGCCGGAAGGTTATCACAAAGCTCCGGACCAATGCCGGCAGTTCAACCCGTAAAGGAGTTGAGGAGGTTATTACCAATGAAACGTTTCAACACATGGCTTGGAAAAGCCATAAACTGGTTACCGCACAGGTTTGTCACCAGCCGTATTCACCGCAAACAGCTGGTTGCCTTGCTGGTTATTGCCCTGATACCCCTGTTGGGGCTAGGTGCTGCGTCCTACAGCATCGCAACCCATGTTTTGATGAAAAAAGCCGCCAAGCAACTGGAAGCTGTCCGTATATTGAAAAGCAGCTCCGTTCAGGCATTTTTCTCCGAGCGGCGCAAAGACCTGGAACAGCTGGCGGATACGTTGGCCCGTTTGTACGAGGCGGGCGAAAGCAACATGTCCGCCAAAAAGCCTGGAGACCTGAAGGCCACGGATCGGGAACTTATCCGAACACTCAAAGAGGTCGTCTCACCGCTTCTCAAGGACCGGAAGATCGACATGATCAGACATTATCGCGAGCAGTCAGGTTTTGAAAATATCTTTCTGATTACCAAGCGGGGGTATGTGTTTCATTCGGCCAATCACGGTCCGGACCGATACACAAATCTGTTGACCGGTCCCTTCAAGGATACCAACCTCGCCCATCTGGTGAACAAGGTTCTGAAAAACAAAAGCTTCGGTATGTCCGACTTTGAAAATTACATGCCCGCACAACACGCACCCGCGGCTTTCATGGCTCAGCCGGTGATTTCCAGCGGGCAGGTGACATTCATCGTCGCCGCCCAATTTTCCATCGGCCAGATCAATTCGGTGGCCGAGGATCGGACCGGTTTGGGACGGACTGGGGAATCCTACTTTGTCGGTCCCGATAAAATGCTGCGCAATAACTCCCATCGTTTAAAAACGCAAAAGATTATGACGTCCATTCTAAGTCCGGAGTATACCATCGATACCGAAGCCACGCATAGCGCCTTCAACGGAACCAGCGGTACAAAGGTAATGATAAATTACACTGGTGCGACGACACTGTGTTCCTGGCAGCCACTGTCCATCGTCGATCCCAATGCAGTGAATCCCGAGGGCATCCGCTGGGCTTTGATCGCAGAGATAGAAGCCGATGAAATACGTGAGCCGATCAAAACATTCGCTTACGCCATGGGTGGTGCAATGGGCATTGCAATCCTTCTGGTCATCGGCGGATCGTTTGCCCTTTCCGGCGGACTGACACGTCAGATCCGACATATCATGGGGGTGTTCAATGATATCGGCATGGGCGACTTCAATGCACGCTGCCGGGTCATCAGCAGGGACGAATTGGGCCTGCTGGCCGAATCCCTTAATGCCATGCTGGACAACACGCTGGACTTCATTCAAAGCAGTGATGAGCGCGACCAGATGCAATCGTCGATCATGAAACTTCTGACAGACATCAGCGCCCTGACTGAAGGTGACCTGACCATCCGAGCTGAAGTTACCGAAGATATGACCGGAGCTATCGCCGATTCCTTTAATACGATGGCCGAGCAGCTCAGCCTGCTCGTCAGCAATGTTAAAAAGTCTACCATGGAAGTTAGCTCCACCTCCCGCACGGTCAGTAAAAGCACCATCAAACTGTCACGCACCAACGACGAACACGCCAAACGGATCACCGAGATGGTCAAGGCTATTGAACAGATGTCCCTATCGATTCAGCTGGTGTCCGAGCACGCATCCCAGTCGGCCGAAGTATCCGAGCAAGCCAAGCAAAACGCGCTCAGCGGTGCTGAGGCCGTGCGGCAGACAAATAAGGCCATGAATGCCATCCGTGAACGCGTGCAGGAGGCGGCAAGGGCGATCAAGCGTCTGGGTGAGAGTTCTCAGGAAATCGGCAACATCGTCCAGATCATTAATGATATTGCCGACAGGACGTCTATTCTGGCCCTGAATGCCTCAATCCAGGCCGCCATGGCCGGTGACGCAGGTCGTGGTTTTGCCGTGGTCGCCGAAGAGGTCCAGCGCCTGGCCGAACAGTCCACCAATTCGACCAAACAGATCGAAACCCTGGTTAAAACCATTCAAGGTGAAATCAATGAGGCCGGTACACGAATGGAAGACAGTATTCAGCGAGTGGTCCACGGTACCCAGTTGGCCGACGGCGCCCATGGCAAGTTAGAGGATATCGAGGCCGTATCCACGCAACTGGCCGAACTGGTCCAGGCCATCTCCATGGCGGCCAAAGAGCAGGCTGTCTCCTCTGAGAACATATCCGACACCATGAAACAGGTTGGTCTGATCAGCAGCCAGTCATCGCAGCAAGGGCGACAGACAGCGCTTTCCATTGCCAAACTGGCAAAGACCTCGGAACAACTGCGCGAATCGGTTGAGGCGTTCAAGTTACTGGAGGAGATTTCGGAAGAAGATGACGACGATCTTGACGTACTGCAAGAAGTCGCTTGAAAGGAGTAGTACCGATGAGTCCTGCCGCAAACACTATCGATACCAAGTTTTACCGTAAATCATCCCAGGGCCTGCGTGGGAGAGTAGATCTGGATCCAGACACCGCAAAAGTATTTGCCGTGATTGACGAGAACATCCAGGTGTCAAGGGTGGCGCAACTGGCGGACGTCAGCGCGGCTGTCGTGTGGAAGGCCATTGCTAAACTGACGCGTCTGGGGTTGATCGAAGATGCAGACGATGACATCGGGTTCATGATCAAGAACTTCGCGGATACCCTGCAGGAGGAACTCACAAAAGCCGTCGGCCCGATCAGCAACATCCTGCTAAAAAGGGTTTCTGAACAAATGGATATCTCGTTTCCTCATATCCCGGTCGAAATGGCGCGCGAGTTCGTATATCAATTGGCTGAACAGATCCCGGATGAAAGAACCAGCGCTGAATTCCAGAAAACCATTCTAAAAGATATTTAATCAGGAGATAAAAAATGAGAATCATCCAGTGTGAAAAGTGTGGAAAACGCTACAAAGTAAACGGCAGCAACAACAAACAAACGGCTAAGTACAAATGCAAATCCTGCGGTCATCTCATTGTCGTGGTCAACCATGACTCCGCAAAGGAAATGCCGCAGACCCGCCCTCCGGAAGCAGTGCCGTCTTCAAATAAGACCATGCGGCTGAAGGTGGGGCGGGAAACAGGAGAATTTAGGGCTCATGACGACAGCGCTCTCCACGAGGCCGCTGCCAAGAAAGCGCTTGGCCTGAGAACCAAATTCAACCTGGCCATCGGCGTTGTCTTTCTGTGTGCCATTGTGTTGATTTATTTCCTGTCCGGATCCCGTCTGCAAAAGGATGCCGAAACGCAAGTTGCGGATAAGGCACGCCTGCTGCTGACGACCATGGAGTCGTCCCGTAGCTTCACCAGCAAGGTGATCAAACCGGCGCTTTACAAAGCGTTGCCGGACCGCTTTATCACGGAGGCCATGTCGTCTTCCTTTGGTGCACGAAATATCTTTGAAAGGATTCGCAAGAACTACCCCCAATACTATTTTAAACATGCCGCGCCCCACCCGCGCAATCTGATCAATCAGGCCGATGATTTTGAAATGGGCATTATCCAGCAATTCAGCAGCGATCCAGGAATGAAGGAGTGGCAGGGGTACCGAACCAAAGGAGATGCGAAAGAGTACAGCATCATGAAACCGATCGTAGCTCATGAACGCTGCATGCGCTGCCACAGCGATCCTGCCAAGGCTCCGCAGGAACTGCTGGACCGATACGGCAACAAAAACGGGTTCGGCCGGTCCGTAGGGGAAGTCATCGGGACGTTGACCGTATCCGTGCCGGCCAGCGTCGTCATGGAGAAGGCTCGGGAGAACACCATGATTTTCATCGGTATGGTCGCTATCTTTTTTGTGCTGTTGACCTTGATCGTTAACATCTTTTTCTCGCGCATGGTCGTCAGACCCATTAAAAGCCTTGCGGAAAATGCCAATGAAATCAGCCTCGGCAAGCTGGATACACGGATCAACACATCCGGCGGCGATGAAATCGCAATGTTGGCCAGGGCGTTCAAACGAATGAATATTTCCATTAAAATGGCCTTTGACCAATTGGCGCGATAGGCCGTTGGATGCGATCCTTACATGTTCATCCAGAAAGAAGGTGAATCATGAACCACTTCAGGCATAAATGGTTGGCGATACCTGCGTTGGCTTTCTTGGTTTGTTTGGCGGCCGCTCCGGCGTCATCAAATGATTTTCCTGAAATAACCGCCGAACAGTTGAAGACCAAAATAGATGCCGGTGAAAAATTAATGCTGCTCAACGCGTTGAGTGATATCGAGTTCCAGGACAAGCACATTCCCGGTTCGATCAATATCCCGTTGCAGGAAATAACGATCGCCGAAAATCTACCCGAGGACAAAGATCAATTGATTGTCACATACTGCCTGGGTCGCAAGTGAGTTGTCTCTGTGGATGCCGCCGGTCTGGTGGCAAATAGGGGATACACCAACATCATGGTTTTCAGAGACGGCCTTCCGGCCTGGATAAAAGCAGGGTATCCGGTCAACTCGCCCAAGCCGATAAAGCAATGCAGCGTGTCCACGATCGAACCTGGTCAGCTGAACAAGTCCTTTGATGACTATCTGGTCGTTGATATCAGACCCAGAAGTGCATATAAAAATGGGTATTTGCCCCAAAGCAGGGCCATGCCCCTGGCGTATCTCTCTACGTTGTCCGCGGAGCTGCCCAAAGATGGCAATCTCGTAGTCGTCGATCATAAAGGTAAGCAGTGCAAGACGGCCGCCCAATGGCTAAAGACAAACGGTTTCAGCAACGTCAGCTGGTTGAAGGGCGGATTGGTCGGCTACGCAAAAGCCGGTTTTAAAT
Source organism: Desulfobacteraceae bacterium (assembly GCA_050291625.1). GTDB lineage: Bacteria > Desulfobacterota > Desulfobacteria > Desulfobacterales > Desulfosarcinaceae > JARRKU01. The sequence continues at coordinate 531 of JBNKKC010000017.1, read as the reverse complement.
TGGAAACGTATTAAGACCCAATGCCGGGCCGGCGCAGAAACGGCCCTTCGTTCCAGGTGATATCGTTGGTTGGGAAAAGGCTCTTCGCAGGGCCGGGCTTCGTCCCGGCCCATTAACCGGCACAGAGGCAACACCAAACTTACGCCGTATAAAATAAGGGCCTCACGCCAAAACGATAAGTCGCAAAGAAGTTCATGATAATTTCGTTTCCTGGCGCGCTTTGCGTCTTTGTGTGAGACTATATTTTTCTACCCACAACCGCTTCAGTGCTCTTCATCTTCTTCTCTTTTCGCAAAGCATTTCCTTGCGTGAGGGCTTTAAGGCCAATAGCCGTCCTCAAACTTCAGGATCACAGATAGCTGCCGAATAAAAATAATGATCAAAACCGATTGTTGGGTTTCGCTCCTCAACCCAACCGACAATAACTGTATGCGGTTCTCTATAAAGCTTGAGTCACGACATTCCTCTCCCCCTCAGGGGGAGAGGTCAGGTGAGGGGGTGGTCTTTGGCAAGGTCCACCCTCACCCTAAC